>QCFH01000001.1 GCA_003278345.1 Prochlorococcus sp. AG-363-C02
GCATGCCATTTTTACGACACCAATTAGCTAAACCTGTATTTGCAGTAAAACCACCAGTAATGTAGTCATGCATGATGATAGGCATATCAAGCTCTTTAGCGAACTCGGCACGCTCATACATCTCTTCAGGAGTAGTAGCTGTACAGTTAAGGTAATGTCCCTTAACTTCACCAGTTTCCTGTTGAGCAAGCTTTACCGCTTCTGCAACAAACTCAAAACGCTCTCTCCAACGCTGGAAGGGTTGTGAGTTGATATTCTCATCATCTTTGGTTAGGTCTAATCCACCACGAAGGCATTCATAAACAACACGTCCGTAGTTTTTACCAGAAAGACCAAGCTTAGGCTTAATGGTACAACCAAGAAGAGGACGACCATACTTATTTAAGCGGTCACGCTCTACAACAATTCCATTAGGAGGGCCACCACAAGTCTTAATGAAGGCCATTGGAAAACGGATGTCTTCTAAACGCAAGTGGCGTAAAGCTTTAAATCCAAAAACATTACCGACCAATGAAGTCAGAACGTTAGTAATTGAACCTTCTTCAAAGAGATCTAATGGGTATGCAATAAATGCATAAAAAGATTCTTTATCTCCTGGAACATCTTCGATTCGATAGCAACGACCCTTATAAAATTCAAGGTCAGTTAACAATTCGGACCAAACCGTTGACCAGGTACCTGTTGATGATTCAGCAGCCACAGCAGCAGCAACTTCCTCTCTTGGAACACCTTCTTGGCCTGTGCATTTAAAGCAAGCCAAAAGGTCTGTATCTAGTGGGACATAGTCGGGAGTCCAGTAGGTGTCTCTGTACTCCTTAACCCCAGCGTCATACTTCTTACTCATGGGATAACTCCTTTAGGTCGATGTAGGTATTTGAAATCGCGCTTTAATTAAAAAGAGCGCATTAGACTTCAGTCCTTCTGACCAAGGAAGTTGCCATTGCCCAATGCAGGCTCAACTTCTCTATGAGGACGAGCAATTATATGAGCAGCAACAAGTCCGTCACCAACGCGTTCACAAGCGTCAGCTCCAGCACGAACTGCAGCATTAACTGCACCAGTTTCTCCACGAACTAAAACTGTTACATAACCGCCACCAACAAATTCACGACCTATAAGGCGCACTTCAGCAGCCTTAGTCATTGCGTCAGCAGCTTCAATAGCTGGTACAAGGCCGCGTGTCTCGATCATGCCGAGTGCGATGCCCATAGTTTCGTTAGCCATATGCCTTGCGAAAAATAAAGGAATGGAATGTTCAACAAGGACAATGACGTCTCAAATACTAATAAGTCAAGAGGAATTCACTAAAAACTCGATCACCTTATTTGTACTCATAGATAAGCTAAGCTTATGACCATTGCGACAACTGATATGACAAGCTTGTGGGAAAACAGTTAGGGGGCCAAAACAATCCTACATTTAGTCAGAATAAATTGGTTATCTTATTTTTCGAGGCAGGATCCTAAGGCTTTGCTGATGGAATGGAATGTTCACCCAACCCTGTCTCTTTAAAATTTTGATTGATCAGTTACTCTATAAAACAATTTAGCTAAGTCTCTAGCGTGAGACTTTTAAACCTTGAACAAACCACTACTAACTATTGCTAGTGGAAATCCCAAAAAAGTCGCTGAGATTGAAGCGATGCTCGGGCCTCTCCCTATTGAACTTCATCAAAAACCCAAGGGGTTAGACATAGAAGAAACTGGATCAACTTATTTAGAAAATGCCTTATTAAAGGCCTCATATATAGCAAAAATTACTAATACTTGGACTATTGCTGACGATTCTGGTCTAGAAGTTGATGCACTAGATGGTGCACCAGGAATTTACTCCGCTCGTTTTGCAGAGACAAACGAAGAAAAGATCAAGAAAATACTTCAAAAATTAGAAGGCAATCCATACCGCAGCGCTAGGTTTTGCAGCGTTATGGTTTTATGTAACCCCAATGCTGAGCATATTCATGATGCGGAAGGGATATGCTGGGGAGAGCTTTTGAAGAAGCCGGCATATCCTAAAGGAGAATTTGAATCCATATTTTGGGTAAGAGAAGCAAATTGCACTTATGGAGAACTTACTGCACAACAATTGATCAAGTTGGGAAGTAGAGGAAAAGCTGCTAGATCTTTAGCTCCCAGATTTCTAAAAGAACTAGGTTTTAATTAAATTTAAAAAAATTATTGACGATTAATTTGATCAATAGCCCTCATTGCAGCTGCTGCTGCCTCTTCAACATCTCCTTCTTTACCAGCAAGGGTTAACCGTCCAAAAGCACCTACACCTTTAACATCAACAACGGTAATATTAGATGCTTTTTCGGCTTCATTTGCTGCCATTAATACATATCCAGCTGGTTCTGTTTCCAGAATAAACATACTCATACCAGATTGAATCATTGAACCCCTACGGTTTTGGCGATTAATTAAAACTGCATGATCAGGAGTAATTGCTCTGATCACTTCAGTCCAACTGACCTGGGGCTTAGTACGCCTACTTACGCTACTCCCAATTGCATCTAGTACGACATCTCCAGAATGAAGAACTGTACTTTGATCTCGATGATAAAGGGCCAAAGATCCAAACGCCCTCTCAACCACCATCTGACCAAGTCTTACATTACTCGCTTTCAATGCAATATCTGTAACTCTATGCACCGCCATCCCTGGTGAAACTTCCATCCAGAGACAAGCATCTCCAGGGATAGGAAGAAACCCCTGACTAACTGTTCCCATGTAGGCAGCCAGCTGGGGTTGTAGTGAATCTAAAAATACGTAACTTCGTAATTCAATTTGTTGAACATGACTGGCCTGGCGAGAAACAAGTGATTTTTCTGAATCAGTTGTAATTACACAGCTCGCTCCAGCCTGAGGAGCAACCTCAGAACCTGTTACAAGCGAACTCCCCGAGAGACGTCGCTCACCATTATTAAAACTAGTGAGACCTTTCATGTGGGGGATACTACTTGAAAGATTGTCTTTTTAGCTAATAAAAACTCTTGCAAGTTAAATTTGAACCGATATCTTCAAAGAAATACAGCAAGAAAAGATGTCTGTTTCCCAAAAAAGAGATCACGACTCTGAAGCGATACCAAGCGATTTAAACCCACAGCAAGCTCTTGGCTTGGTAGGACTTCGAATGATGCAAAAAATATCTAAAGATGGAACTTCAAGGTTAAGATTAGTTGAAGAGAGTGAAGGGAAATATGATCTTGCTGCTCTAAGGCAACGCCTCGAATTAGTTGCCTTAGCAATAGAAACTGGCGCACCTTTAAGTACAAGTGAGGCAACATATCTACTAGGAGCCCGCCCCGGTTCATCAAAAACAACCCGAGGCGGTTTGACAGCTCAAAGAATAAGCAGGAACGTTTGGAAAATTTATCGAAGCGAAGAGAAACAGTCCTCTTACTGGAGAAATTAAACAGTTATTTTTATTCCCTATACAAATCAGGGGAAAGATTCATGGATACTAAATAAAAAACAACAATATATATATTGAATTCCGAATTTTTTTAATTGAATAATTGCATTTTTCTTGTAAAAGATGCAACTTAAAGATAGAACTTAAATTTACATATGAGCGGCTCGACGCTGCTAAAAGAAACTGGCCCAAGGGAAGTTTTTTGTGGTCTTACCTCTATTGTTTGGCTGCATAGGCGTATGCCTGATGCATTTTTCCTTGTTGTCGGATCAAGAACTTGCGCTCATCTCATACAAAGTGCCGCAGGCGTAATGATCTTTGCTGAGCCAAGATTTGGTACAGCGATTTTAGAAGAAAGAGATTTAGCTGGTCTCGCAGATGCTCATGAAGAACTAGACAGAGTCGTAAAGAATCTTTTAAAGAGAAGGCCTGAGATTCGTACACTTTTCCTTGTTGGCTCATGTCCAAGTGAAGTAATAAAGATTGATTTGTCTAGAGCTGCAGAAAGACTTTCTAGCCAATTTCAAGGTCAGGTAAGAGTTCTCAACTACTCTGGGAGTGGAATCGAGACAACATTTACTCAGGGTGAAGATGGTGCTCTCAAAGCATTAGTCCCTTTAATGCCTAAAACGAAAAAGGAACAATTATTACTGGTTGGAACCCTTGCAAACCCTGTAGAAGACAGACTTAAAACTATCTTTAAAAGATTAGGAATACAAAATATTGACAGCTTCCCTCCTAGGCAATCGACAGAGCTACCTTCTATTGGCACTGGAACAAAAGTTTTATTAGTACAGCCCTACTTGACAGACACTGCAAGGGTTCTCAAAGATAGGGGTGCGGAAATACTTAAGGCCCCTTTCCCTCTCGGGGTTGAAGGAAGCAAGCACTGGATAGAAGCTGCTGCGAATTCTTTTAACGTCAATAAAGAGCTTCTTAATTCGACGTTGGAGCCTTTAATAATAAGAGCGCGGAAAGCTTTGAAACCATACAGGGAGAAATTATCAGGGAAGAAGCTATTTCTTTTACCTGAATCACAATTAGAAATTCCTCTTGCCCGTTTTCTAAATAACGAATGTGGAATGGAACTAATAGAAGTGGGCATACCTTATTTGAACAGGGAAATGATGGAATCTGAACTAGATCTTCTTCCCCCAAATACTAGGATCGTTGAAGGCCAACATGTAGAGAAGCAATTAGACCGAGTAAGAGGCGAAAAGCCAGATTTGGTTGTATGTGGGATGGGACTAGCCAACCCTCTAGAAGCAGAAGGTATTTCCACAAAATGGTCTATTGAAATGGTATTTAGCCCTATTCATGGAATTGACCAAGCTTCAGACCTTGCTGAGCTCTTTGCTAGACCATTGCATCGCAAGAATCTCATTACTCCTCAAGCCCTCAAAACTGTTTGAATTATGGAATTAACACTTTGGACATATGAAGGACCACCTCATATAGGAGCAATGAGGATCGCCTCTTCGATGAAAGGGCTTCATTATGTCTTACATGCACCTCAAGGGGATACATATGCAGATCTTCTATTCACGATGATTGAGAGAAGAGGATCTAGACCTCCTGTTACTTATACAACTTTTCAAGCAAGAGACCTTGGGGGAGATACTGCTGAACTAGTTAAAGGTCATATTAGTGAGGCCGTAGAACGCTTTAAACCTGAAGCTCTTCTTGTTGGAGAAAGCTGTACTGCAGAATTAATTCAAGATCAACCAGGATCTCTAGCTAAGGGAATGGGATTAAATATTCCTATTGTCAGCTTAGAACTCCCTGCATACAGCAAAAAAGAAAACTGGGGAGCTGCGGAGACTTTTTATCAATTAATTCGAGGACTCCTAAAAGAAACTTCCCAGGATACTTCTCGCAAACCTCTTCGATCTTGGAAAGAAGAAGGTCGAAGACCAAGGGTAAATTTACTAGGTCCATCCTTATTGGGATTCAGATGCAGAGATGACGTATTAGAAATACAAAAAATTCTTGGGGAGAATGGAATTGATGTAAATGTAATAGCTCCTTTAGGCGCAACTCCTAATGATTTAAAAAGACTTCCAAACGCAGATGCGAATGTTTGCCTTTATCCCGAGATTGCAGAATCAGCATGTATCTGGATTGAACGCAATTTCAACATTCCATTTACGCAAACAGTACCTATAGGCGTAAGAGCAACGAAGGATTTTCTTAAAGAGCTTTATTCTTTATTAGGAATGGAAATATCCAGCTCTATTAATGAGAACGACAAATCTAAGCTGCCATGGTATTCAAAATCTGTAGATTCCAACTATCTAACTGGAAAAAGAGTCTTCATTTTTGGTGACGGCACTCATGTAATAGCTGCTGCAAGGATTGCAAATGAAGAACTAGGATTTGAAGTAGTAGGTATAGGAACTTACAGCCGGGAAATGGCTAGGAAAGTTAGAGCAACCGCGAAAGATTTGGGATTAGAAGCTTTAATTACAAATGATTATTTGGAAGTTGAAGAAGCTATTAAGGAGTCAGCTCCAGAGCTAGTGCTTGGAACACAAATGGAAAGACATAGCGCTAAAAGGCTAGGCATACCTTGCACAGTAATAAGTACACCGATGCACGTTCAAGACGTTCCGGCTAGATACAGTCCTCAGATGGGATGGGAAGGCGCAAATGTTATTTTCGATGATTGGGTTCATCCTCTAATGATGGGCCTAGAGGAACATTTAATAGGCATGTTTAAACATGACTTTGAATTTACAGATGATGGTCATCAAAGTCATTTAGGCCATCTAGGAGGCAAAACAGATAACTCTGAAGACCATGAACAAGGATTTAATGCAAAACAAATAGAACCATCAGAATCTGAAAGTGGTCTGATTTGGACTTCAGAAGGCGAAACGGAATTAGCAAAAATTCCATTTTTTGTTAGAGGGAAAGTTAGAAGAAATACTGAAAAATATGCAAGACAAGCTGGATGTAGACAAATTGATGGAGAAACTTTATTGGACGCAAAGGCTTATTTTAGTGCGTAAATTATCCCTATTAAAACCAAGCCTGGTATGAGTATTTAGTCCTATTTACCTAAATTTTGTTTTAAATGTGTAGGAATCAAAACTGTTTTGAAATCTACCTATATCTAATTAACTAAACGTTTACTAAGTAATGATATTCCTGCTTGAATATAGAAATAACTATTTGAATTTATAAGAGACCTAATGACTGCAACTTTAACTAATCGGCCGGATGGCGAAGGCAGTGTTCAGGTAAAACTAGACCCCAAAGTAAATATTGAAGAAGGTGCTCTAGTTATTGCCGTTTACGGCAAAGGTGGCATTGGTAAATCCACGACATCCTCGAATCTATCTGCAGCATTTTCAAAGCTAGGTAAAAAAGTCTTGCAAATAGGATGTGATCCAAAGCATGACAGCACCTTTACTCTCACTCATAAAATGGTGCCTACAGTTATTGATATTCTTGAAGAAGTCGATTTTCATAGCGAAGAGCTACGTCCAACAGACTTTATGTTTGAAGGCTTTAATGGTGTTCAATGTGTTGAAAGCGGAGGCCCTCCAGCAGGAACAGGTTGTGGAGGATATGTCACTGGACAAACCGTTAAATTATTAAAAGAACATCATTTACTTGAAGATACAGATGTAGTCATATTTGATGTCCTTGGGGATGTGGTATGTGGCGGATTTGCAGCACCTTTACAACATGCAAATTATTGCTTGATAGTTACAGCAAATGATTTTGATTCTATTTTTGCAATGAATCGCATAGTTGCAGCAATCAATGCCAAGGCAAAGAATTATAAGGTTCGTCTTGGTGGTGTTATTGCAAACCGATCTGCTGATTTAGATCAAATAGAAAAGTTTAATGAACGAACAGGCTTAAAAACCATGGCCCATTTTCGTAATGTGGATGCAATTCGTCGATCCAGATTGAAAAAGTGCACCATTTTCGAGATGGATGATAAAGAGGAAGGAGTTTTGGAAGTGCAGAACGAATATTTATCTCTCGCAAACAAAATGCTAAACAACGTTGAGCCCCTAGAGGCAGAGCCTCTTAAAGATAGAGAGATTTTTGACTTACTAGGTTTTGATTAGAAATTAATTTTTCTCTACTTTGACTTCTCAATAAGTTTCGTCGTTAAATCCCAAACACCCTTGGCAGTTTCAGGGTCTGTAATCCTAGTAGATAGTTGTTGAGAAAATTGCTCACGATTCTTCTTTTGACGATTACCCCAACTCCAATGGACGCCTGATCTTCCGAATTCAGGGAAAGAAACCACTTGAGCAACTCTTTTACCAGCTAAAGTTTCACTAACAAATCCACCTGTTATAAAACGCTGGAATAAAGGGAATAGCCATTGAAAAATCTTAGGAGTATTTCTAAATAACTTTGTTTTTGCAACGCATCCAGGATAAAGAGAACTGAATACTATAGAAGAGTCTTTGAATCTTCTATGAAGCTCTTGAATAGTTATCATGTTACAGAGCTTGCTGTCTTTATATGCCTTGCCAGGCTTAAAGCGTTTCCCATTCGCCATACAGATTGGTTTAGAAAACCCCTTCTTAAACCCTAATAAATCTCCTAAATCAGCTGGTGCAGGAATAGGAATCTTTCCTCCAAGTTCCTCGTAATTAGCTGTAACTGTTCCAAGCATAACTAATCTTGATGGTTCCACTCCCCAAGATCTACCTTTCCAAACAGGACGTTTTGAATTACTAAGATTTTCCAAAAGAAGTTGTATCAAGAGAAAATGTCCAAAATGATTTGTAGCCATTGAAAGCTCATAACCTTGAGGCGACCATTTTGGCCTTACCAGACGCGGCATATAGACAGCAGCATTGCAAACTAAAGCATCTAAAGGTTCTTCCAAGGATTGCAATAGTTTTTCAACTGAAACACGAACACTATCTAAATCAGAAAGATCCATATGTATATGTTGGAGTTGATTAGGACTCCTAATAGGCAATCCCAACTGCAAGGCTGCCTCCTCAGCTCTTAAAGGGGATCTATTAGCTGTGATAACTTTCCAGCCAAGATCTATCAAAGCCTTGGTTGCATACAAGCCAACTCCAGAAGTGGTTCCAGTTATAAGGACAGTACCTGGGGCTGATTGAAATGAAGACATTCCTAATCTTTTGATTATTAATTAGTCAACTATGTATACCTTCAAAATAAAAGAAACTTTATTATTTAGTTTTTAACGCCAAATTATTCTTCTACTTTTCGGTAAAATCAATTGATCTTGTTCTTCCAACAAGCGCTGTTTACCCCCTATAGAGAAAAGACTATCAAACCTTGAATTTAATCTTTTCAATTTCGCAGATTCAATCTTAAGAACTGAAGCAATCTCATTGTTTCGGCTAATTCTTTGGTGTGAAGCAAGACCTAATTTCAATGAACTGGCTAAAGCAATAACAAGTAGTCCGGTTTTTACAAATAAATAAATTAAATTGCAAGTAAGTTCTCTCTTTTCTTCTTGCAACTGCAACCTTGAAGCCAATGTTGCAGCATCAACTCTTTGAGAAGATCTCCTATGCAGATTACTATTTCTGTTTTTTCTGCTTTTTAAAGGAATATTCTCCTTTGGCTGAACCAGTGGTTGTGCCAAAAAACTAAATACTATTTACTTGCTTTTAACGCAAAGGATTAATTAATGCCAGTATTGAAAGGTATTCAAGCTCTACCAAGGCTAATTCCCAATCTCAAGGCTAAAATCCCAGCATGCATAACCACCACTAAACAAAGGCCAGCAAGATCAATAGTGGTTGAGGTCTCCATGAAAAATATTAGAACTTCTACTATTCTCAGCTTAAATTGTCAAAAATGGGGATATTTGCAAAACCCTGTCATGGATTAATGCACTTCGAAATAAATTCCAACATCAATTTCAAAGAAAAAACCTTAATTGGAGCTTAATAAATGGATCATAAAAAATACTTTGCTTCAGAAGAAAATAAAAAGAAGAAAAAAGGTCAAATATTCAGATCGCCTCCATTACAAGGATTAAGTCAGATGGCATGTGATGTTGTGATGCTTGAAAAAATTGAAACCGAGCCCGATACTTCAATGGCAATTCGTTTTTACAAGTGGGATGGAGCTTGGCTCTCGATTGGGCATAACCAAAGAGAATTACCTCAACACTGGATAGCTTTAGCAAGAAAGAAAAAACTTAGAATCGTTCGCAGACCAACTGGTGGAAGTTCTGTTCTTCACTCAGGAGGTCTAACTTATTCACTTGCATGGAATTCACCTCCAAAGAAAAAACATCTTGCGTATATAGAAACAACAAAATGGCTAATAGATTGCTTTAAGGACTTAGGCATAAAATTAAGGCTTGGAAATCAATCCTCTACATTTCCATCTGGGAACTGCTTTAACACTTCAACTATTGCTGATTTAGTTGACAACGATGGTACTAAACGCATAGGAAGTGCTCAGTTTTGGAGAAAAGGAAATTTACTTCAACATGGTGAAATACTTTTAGCTCCACCTAAAAAACTTTGGGTAGAATTGTTCAAGCAAAACCCTCCTTCGCAATTTTCAACAAATATTTCAAGTGAAAAGTTAGAACATTTATTATCTCGCCAGGTCGTTCGACATTGGCCACAATTAAATTGGGGTCATAAGGATTTTACATCTAATGAGTTGCAAAAAATTCTGACCACTTCAAAGAATTACTTAGTCAATTTATCTAATTCAGATTTTTGAATCAAACCAGAATTAATCATCCCATAAACAATTTTTGGTAAGGAAATGCCTAACGGATAAGAATTACTTTTTCTTGCTAAATCGATAAAAGTTTTTGGCAGAATAATTCCAAGTTTCTTCAACGCTTCCTCTCCTAAATCAGCCTTATCAATAGTTCCTGAAGGCAACCCAGCACTATTTATTACTAAAAGTCTTCCTTCTTTTATCTTTTCTAATTTCAATACCGCATGCCAAATTGGTTTATTATCTATAATAGAAGGCAAGTCTTCAAGAGGCTTTTTATAACTTGCCATAGAATAATTATCCCAGTATTTGGCTGGAATTTCTTTTAAGTTCTCATCTGTTATATAACCCACCCATCTTCCAGAATTAGATAAAAGTACCCATTCTGAAGAATATTTATCCTCTGAAGAGGATATATTAAGTTCACTAAGCAACCTTAATGATTTGTTTTCATCAAGAACTCTA
Source organism: Prochlorococcus sp. AG-363-C02 (assembly GCA_003278345.1). Taxonomy (GTDB): domain Bacteria; phylum Cyanobacteriota; class Cyanobacteriia; order PCC-6307; family Cyanobiaceae; genus Prochlorococcus_E. The sequence continues at coordinate 10,582 of QCFH01000001.1, forward strand.
AAATTCCTTTTTGCAACATCTTTTATAAATACTTTTGATAAAGTGTCTTGCAAAGCAATTGTTTGCTCTTGAGATTTATAAGATGTCAAACCAAACCAACTCATAACTATCAATAACACTCCATTAAAACCACCAGAAGTAAAAATAATTAAACCTCCAATAAAAAGAGCAAAGAAAGATAAATAACGTCCAATTTTATTTGCAGAAATATGACCTTTTCTCTGATCATTAGTAAAGTACCATACTAAAGATTTAACTATTACGCCTCCATTCAAAGGAAGTATGGGTAATAAGTTGAAAAATCCTAAAATCAAATTAATTCTTCCTATCTGACGAAATAGATAAAAAGTCATAGTATCTAAATCAGATAAGATATAAATAAATGAAAAGCATATAATGGCTATACAAAAGCTTAATAATGGACCAGAAATTGCTATTCTAAAATTAGATATAGGGTTAGAACATTGATCATCAATTTTAGCCAAGCCACTCAACAAAAAAAGTTTAATATAATTGACTTCAACCCCTTCACTAAAGGCCATAAAATAACGACCCAACTCACAAAGAAGTACTGAAAAGAACAAAAGGGAGGATGTCAAAATACCAACGCACCAGCTCTGCCAAGTGGGTAATTGCTCTCCAAATTCTCTGGCATATTGACCTTGTGAGGACAACGAAAAAAGGATTAATATTAGCCACCAACTTGGATGAACCTTAAAAGGAATTCCTTTTATTTTGAACAACCCAAAATCCTCCAAACTTATCCTCCTAAATAGCTGCAAAAATGAAGAAAATCTTTTCTAATCCTATAAAGGGAATAGATCATTGAGTTTAATTATGGGAGCTCAAGAATCAACTGCCGTCAAAATCTGTGGCATTAAAACAGCGGAGCAGGCACTGGGGATAGCATCCTAGATTTTTATCAAATGCAAAAAGAAGAGTAATTTTTGAAAGTCTAATTAAAAATGCTCCAACAGTCGAAAGGGTTTGGGTGGTTGCAAATATAGATTCAAATTTAATTTTGGAGGGTTTAAAAGGAATGGGAGCTCCATCAGTCATTCAACTCCATGGGACAGAATCCAAAGAAAAATGCAAAGAGTTAAAAGAGCTTTACCCGCACATCAAATGGTGGAAATCATTTCAAATTCGTCAAGCTAAAGATTTAAGTTTTGCTCAAACTTATCAAGACTCTGTAGACGCTTTACTTATAGATACTTGGAGTAGTAAACATCTTGGAGGAACTGGGAAAAGAATCCCTATAGAACTACTAGCCAAGATAAAATTCGATATTCCTTGGTGGTTAGCTGGCGGAGTTTCTGCTGATTGGATTAAGAAGGTGTTATTAGAAATAAAACCTTTTGGGGTAGATGCATCAAGCAAATTGGAAATAAAACCAGGAGTAAAAGATTTATTAAAAGTAAAAACCCTTATAGAGGAAGTGAAAACCTATAAGAGCCTTGATATAAAAAAATAATTCTTTTTATCCTCAAAATTCAAACTAGTCCTTATAGGCTTCCCTAGCAAAATCAAAATGCACCAGAAGTAGGCATCAATGTAATATCTTCAATCACTTGTGAAGTTGGTTGATTAGCCAAGTAAAAAAGTTCAGAGGCAACTTGATCAACAGCAAGCATCGCTCCTCGATCAAAATCACTTTGAACATCATCAGAATCCCAAAGTTCACTATTAACCGAACCAAGAGTAAGGGTACAAGCTCTTATGCCAAAACTCCTCTCTTCTTCAGCTAAACATTTGGTAAATCGTTCCAATGCTGATTTGCTTATGCAATAAGCACCCCATTGAGGGAATGAGTTCCGAGCTGCATGACTACTTACATTGATAATTAAGCCACCTCGTTCACGCATAATTGGGATAACACTTGATGTAACCTGAAAAACGCTCGTTAGATTAAGTTGAAATAACCATTGCCATTTATCTAAAGGCATTGATGAAAGTTCACCAGTCCAGGCTGCACCAGCATTATTAATAAGAACTGAAGGGATAAGTCCTTGGCTCAGAAGATCATCCATTCCAGATTCTATCTGCGATGAATCAGCTAAATCTATGCCCTGAAAAAACACCCTAGCTCCTTTGCTCTTCAATTCTTCAGACAGAATTTTAAGTTTTTTTGTGGATCGAGAAACTAGCAGTAAATCCCAACCAGCTGAAGCAAATTTCTTTGCTGCTGCTTTACCAATTCCCTTAGAAGCTCCAGTAATAAGAACAGTTGCCAATTAAGTTTCTATTAATTAATAATATTCTATTTAATTAGATTGCCTTCATGTGAACTTGTCTCAAGAAAGCTTCCTATTTCCCTGAATTTTTTATATCGGTTATCTCTAAGGCTATTGAAATCCAACTTAGACAACTCATCTAAATGCTTAAGAATAGTATTTTTCAGAGCTTCGCCAGATTGAAGAGGTGCCCAATTATTACCTCCTGCAGGCTCCTTAATCACCTCGTCCACAATACCCAAACTCAACAAATCTGAGCCAGTTATTTTTAGTGCTGAAGCTGCTTCAGGAGCTTTCCCTGCATCGCGCCAAAGTATTGAGGCACATGCTTCTGGACTGGCAACTGTGTAAACACTGTGCTCAAACATTAAAAGTCGGTCTGCAACACCAATACCAAGTGCTCCCCCAGATCCACCTTCTCCAATAACAGTGGCAATAATAGGTACTTTTAACCTGAACATTTCTCTCAAATTAACTGCTATCGCTTCACCTTGTCCTTGTTCCTCAGCTAAAAGTCCTGCATAAGCACCAGGAGTATCAATAAATGAAATTATAGGAAGTTTAAACCTATCGGCATGATTCATTAATCTCAGAGCTTTTCGGTATCCTCCTGGCTTGGCCATGCCAAAATTTCTAGCAACATTCTCTTTAGTATCTCTTCCCTTTTGCTGACCAATCAACATTACAGGTATGTCTTCAATGCTTGCTATACCTCCAACCAAAGCACTGTCATCACTGGAGTTCCTATCACCATGAAGCTCAATCCAGTCATCACAGAACATTTGTATAAAGTCAAGAGTGCTAGGTCTTTGAGGATGCCTAGCAACTTGGATCTTTTCCGAAGGAGTTAATGCCTTAAAAATTTCTTCTCTTCTCCTAGCAGCAAGTGTCTCAAGCTGGAGCAATTGTTGACTAACATCAACCTCAGAATCTCTAGCCAACTCTCTTATTTGTTCGATTTGCTTTTCAAGCTCCACTAATGGCTTCTCAAATTCCAATAGATAACGACGTGCCATAAGTTTAAAAGTAAATTTTCTAGATTAGGCAATGGATACCTCAATATTAGGTTGCAGTCCTAATACAGAGAAGCCATGCCTAAGAGAAGCTTCACCAATAAAGTCCATTTTTTCCAAAGTAATGTTATTTCTTCCCCAGCTAAAATTAGTATGGCAATCTTCAAATTCAAGAAGCATCGCCTCTGCAAAACAAGCAAACATTTGTCTTTGTGGTATATCCATCTCAGCAATCTCCATCATATTCCAGCCTATATCAGTAAAAAATTCCACAATTCCTCCCTTAAGTACATGAATTCCAGACCCGCCAAATTTCGAATCAAGATTTTTTGGATATCCACCATCAATCATTAAACAGGGGTCGCGAAGCAAAGATTTATCTATTTCAAGCTTTTTAGGTAAGCTAGCAACCCAAATCACCGCATCTGACTTAGGGAGAGCTTCCTCCAGGCTTAGAATCTGTCCTCCTTGCAAAGTTTGCTGAAGTTCTTGAAGGGGTTGTTTTTGACGAGCAACCAAGAAAAGCTCTTCAACACCTGTTCTGTTAGAAAGCCATCTGCAAACTGCGCTTCCAATATCTCCAGTAGCACCTACAACAGCAACTTTTGCTTTTTTAAGGTCTATTCCGAGTTTTGGTGCATTTAATTCCAGCTGACGGCATATAACCCAAGCAGTATGAGTGTTTCCAGTAGTAAACTTCGCCCAATCAAGAGTTGTATTTCTTACTTGCTTGTTCTGAAGAAGATTAAAGTTTTCAAAAATAATCGAAGTAAATCCTCCTAACGCAGTAATGCTTATTCCTTTCTTCTGAGCAAGTTCCATTGCATTTAAGACCTTTCTTCTTGCTGTTTTAAATCGACTCAACATTTCTGGTACAAAGCAAGAATCTATATAAGCTCCTTCAATAGTCTTACCTATTGCGCTAACAATTTTTACATGTTCAACAAGCTGAGGTGGGGCACTACACCAAACATCCAAGTCTCCCTCAGCAATATGATTATATCCCAAATCCATTGCCTTTTTTCTGGCATCATTAAAACTTGTTGAGTGCCCGATCAAACCAAACATTGTCTAAAAAAAAACTTCATTTTCAGAAGTAATCTTCAATTGAATTCAACAGACTAAACCATAGAGAGCATATCAATTTGCTAATAGAAGTTTTTTAACTCAAAAAAGATATGATTTAGGAATCTAATTACAGCTCTACTTGCTATTACTAAATGATTGCAGCCATTGCCATACGTGCTATTTCTCTAGAGTCTAGGCCTATTTCCATAAGAGAATCCTGATAAGCAATCATAAACTCTTCCATCAATTCTTCTTTATCCATATCAAGAGAGTGAGCATCATCAGCAACCTGATCAAGCATAGATTTGATAAGTGGCAGGTTTTGCTTATTCGCCTTCATTAGTTCATCCTTACAATGTGATAAATTTGCCTTCAACCATTCCTGACCGTAATTGAGATGTAGGTACTCATCCTTTACAACATTTTCGGTTATTTTTCTTGCAAAAGGATCAGCAACTTTTATATATACATGATAAGCAGATATAGCAAAAGCCTCAATAAGAATTGCCTGAATTAAAAAACAGGTAGTGATATTTCCTTCTTCAAAAGCCTTATGAAAATTACCATGCAAAGGAGAAAAGAATTCCTTAGCAAACTCCATATCAGCTTTGACACCTAGATTTTTCCCACAGGCCGTAAATCCTTTCATATGCTTCATTTCCATAATCGCTAATTTTTTTAATTCTTCTGCTTTTTCAGGAATAAGTTTACCTATAGAATTATAATTATCGAAAGCTTCCTTTTCTCCTTCGATAACAATTGCATTTATCCTGCTGTAAGCATCTTTATATTCAGCAGATGTAAAGTCTGGCAAGCTATCTGTCTTAATAGTACCGGCTACCTCAGTAGATTCCAGGGTCGGCATAACAATTAGAAATTCACAATATGGCGCATATTACAGAACTAATTGCATAAATGGGAAACTATTTAAATCATTATTGGTTATTGATAGTTTTTTTATTCCACGTCAGGCCATTTACTTGCCATTAAATTTATGAAAAGTGCAGTCCAATGATCGACCAAAGCCTTTCTTAAATCATTCCCCAAAGCTGAATTAGAGCCTTTGCTATCTCCAATCACCCCTGAATCGCTGAGGTCATGAGTAAGCCATGCGCATGGAGCAGCACCTTCGAGACTCCATCCATCAGGTACACATATTTTATTTTCTCCACAAGCTGTATTTAAACCACCATCAGCAGGTCTTTCTTTTCCAACTAAATCTGGTTTTAAAGAAAGCATCAAACTTGTTTCAGCCAAAGCTGCATGAAGGCCTTGTTCTACTTCACTATCAGGCAACAAATCACGCAAAGAATCCACTCCACTCCACAAAAAACATGGCAAAACTGCCATAGAGGGACATTTAACCCGAAGCTCTCTTGCAATAGCTTGTAAAAGGCCTATCTGGCCTCCGTGTGCATTAAAAAAAACAAGTCTTTGGAATCCCATTTTTGCCAACTGGGTTCCAACTTCAGTAACCATTTTCAACATTAATTCTCCTGAGAGCGAAAGAGTCCCTGAAAAGCCCAAGTGCTCAGGAGAAAAACCTATGGACTGAGTAGGTAAAGTCCATATAGGCAAATCATTGGGTAAACGTTCAAATACATCACTTAATATTTTTTCAGAAAACAAAGTATCTGTAATTAAAGGTAAATGTGGTCCATGTTGTTCGCATGCACCAAATGGCCAGACCAAGGTAGAACCCTTTGTCAATGCTGCTTCAGAGGCTTCTTGCCAATTAAGAAAGGCATATTTTCTTAAATTAGAACTAATAGAACTGACCTCCAAAAATGAAATAAATTAACTTTTCCTGCAAGAATGGCTTATTGAAACCTACTAAAGGCCCAAATGGCCGGATCAGGAAGCCCACAACCCAAAAAACCTAACCCTCCTAGGCAACAGCAGAATTATCTGCGAAAGCCTATTCAGGTAATGCATATTAGTAGAAAAGAAAACCAAAAGAATCCTAACGGAAAAACAAACGAGACAGTAAAAACAGAAGCGCCAAGCCAAGAAAGTATTATCTCGCCAAAAACAAAAGACAATTTAATCAACCCTTCAAGACCTTCGAAATTGGTAGAGAATAAATTGGAAGAGTCTTTTATTTCAGGAGAAGAAGCGGAACTATCGATGGGCGATCTTCTTGATAAAGAAGAAATTATTAAACAAAGTCACAAAGAAATTTCTAATAATTTCAACTCTAAGAGTTTTGTAGAAAGAAGTGTTGATGATTTTGACTTTGATGAAGGTGCTTTTCTTGCTGCGTTAGAGGAAAACGAACCTATTGGTAATACTGGTGAAATTGCAAAGGGAAGTGTTATCGGGATTGAAAGTGATGGAGTTTACGTTGATATTGGAGGTAAAGCTCCAGGCTTCATGCCTAAAAATGAATGCGGCTTAGGAGTAATTACTAATCTCAAGGAAAGATTCCCAAAAGGGCTAGAGGTGGAAGTGCTCGTTACAAGGGAGCAAAATGCTGACGGTATGGTAACCATCAGCTGCAGAGCATTAGCTCTTCGCAAAAGCTGGGAAAAAGTTCTTGAACTTGCCAACAAATCAAGTGTAGTTGAGGTAAAGGCAAATGGATTCAATAGAGGAGGACTAACATGTGATCTTGAAGGCTTAAGAGGTTTCATTCCTCGGTCACAACTAAAGGAAGGTGAAAATCATGAATCCCTAGTAGGGAAAACACTTACTGTCGCATTTATAGAAGTAAACCCTGATAGCAGAAAATTAATACTTTCCGAAAAAAAAGCAGTTACTGCAGCAATATTTGCTCAACTAGAAATAGGCCAATTAGTAGAAGGCAAGGTTATTTCAGTTAAACCTTACGGATTCTTTATAGATCTAGGTGGAATAAGTGGTCTACTTCATCAATCAGTGGTCACCAATGGTAGCCTCAGATCACTTAGAGAAGTCTTCAATCAAGGAGACAATGTGAAAGCGCTTATAACTGATCTTGACTGTGGCAGAGGAAGAATAGGTTTGAATACTGCACTTTTAGAAGGAATACCAGGAGAGATACTCGTTGATAAGGAGAAAATATTAGCTGAAGCAGAAGATAGAGCTAAAAAAGCTCAAGGTTTATTAAAAGCAAAAGAAGATAAAGAAGAGCAAGAAAAATAAATGATTAATTCATCTAAACCGCATACAAACGAAGGTCGAAAAATTGCTGATTGGGAGTTGGACTTTTATTCACGTCCAATTTTAGAAAGTGATGGAAAAAAAAGATGGGAATTGCTTATAACAAGCACTCAAGACTTCTCAGAAGAACAAACTTTTAAATATGAGAAAAGATGTCCCGCAAATGAAGTCAATTCAATTTGGCTAAGCAAATCATTAGAAGAAGCCTTGAATAAGGCTAACGATCAAGGATGGGATCCTCCGAAAAGGATTAGATGCTCTAGGCCATCTATGAAAACAATGGTCAAAAAAGCATCTGAGAAAGTCGGGATACAAGTAATAGAAAGTCGCAGAACTTTTTCACTTTTCGAATGGTTATCACAAAGAGAACGTGAGATATACCCAAATGAACCAGGATACATTTCAGGACCATTGCCACCAAATTCCCCTTCGCTAGTCAACCAACCAGAACCTCTACCTGAAGCACTAAGAGGAGATGCCTGGTCTTTTTCTTCTCTTCAGGTCGGCATGGTAAGAGAAGCTAAAGAATGGCCTATGGAATTCAATTCCTTATTGCCAATTAATAATTCGATAGAAGATGAGATCTTTATCCACGGGTTACGTTTATTTAGCAAGTCAAGAGCACTTGCTCTTTCTGCATGGCTAAGTGGTTTAGAGCCAGTAAGGTTGGTAGTAGAAAACAACCAACTGATTTTAGAAGCAGGTCAAGAAGATAGATGGCTAGTAACTGATTTGGGCAAAGATTACGCAGAAGAAATGAAAAGCAACCTAAATAATGCAAAGAGAAATGCCGATGGACTTCAATTTATTGCAATTCAAAGTTCTCCTGATGTAGAAATACTTACAGGCTTCTGGATGCTTAAAGATATCGATTAAATTAATAATATATATCAGGTATAACAACAAGTTCAATCTAATAATAAACCAAAGTATTTACATGAGGATAGAATCTTTAAATCAAGAAGGATGGTTGTTAAAAAAAACCATGGGAACAATATATCTTCAATCAAAACTTTTGCTAGAAAATCATTTTAATCATGCTTTCTTTACAAGTAAAGCCGGAGAAAATAATCCTGAGTTTTTGAATAAATTATTAGGCAACACATCAAGTATTCATCTTTTGAATCAGATTCATGGCAACAAAGTGATAAATGCATCTGAATCACATAGTCTTTCAATTCAAAAGGGAGATAGCCTTATAAGCGATACAAAGAATCAAGGGCTCTGGGTATATACAGCGGATTGTATACCAATATTATTAGGAGATAGAAAGACGGGGAATGTAGCAGCTATTCATTCAGGATGGAAAGGCTTGGCAAAAAATAACATTAAAAGCACTATTATAGAATTAGAAAAAAATGGATCTAAAAGAAAAAATTTAATAGCAGCATTAGGTCCTGCAATAAGCAGGGTAAGATATATTGTTGGGCAAGAAGTAGTAAATTCAATATATAAAACTTTGGCGCAGAAAAACTACTCAGATAATCAACATGTAACAAGTTGGATGTCTCAACTAGGATGCCTTGAAGTTAAAGAAAATCAAGAATTAATGATGGACCTCAGGCAAATAGCAAAAGTCAATTTAATAATTGAGGGGTTTAACGAAAGTCAGATAAGCATAAATTCAAGCTGCACATTTTCAGAATACAAATTTTTTAATTCTTGGCGAAGAGACAAAGGAAAGGGAAGACAGTGGAGTTTTATAGAGACAAAGTTAAATAACAAAGAAAGATATAACCATTAATACAAATAAATATTAGCTTTTATTGTTTGTTTTTAGTTGCAGATAAGATCTGCTAAGCCTACACTTACCATTGATTCTGATATATCATTCTCGGAACTTAAGCTAATTATTTTTGCTACTAATATTCCATTTTCGGAGCCTCTTGGAAGAAGATTAATCTTTGAATGTCTAGGCAATTCTGACCTTAACCAATTAGCAGCCTCTTCTTCTTTAGATGGATCAACATTTATGCAAGCAAGTTTAACTTTATAATTTCTATTTTGATCACCAATTTGAACTATTGAAGAATTATTGATTTGAAGAACTTCTGCGGATAAGACTCTAACTGGAAGCAAAGCAATAAGGAGAATAATACATAGCAAGTATTTCATATTAATAATATTAAATATTTCAATATTCTTAAATAAATAATATTTTCAAGAATTATTTGGCAACCCTACCATTTCAGCATTGCTTTTACCAGGGGGAACCATGGGGTAACAATTTTCATCTCTTCTAACATGTATATCTATCAAAGCGGGTCCTTTAGCATTTAAAGCTTCTTTTAATTTATTTTTTAATAAACTACGATCATCAATCAAATAACCTGATACTCCAAAAGAATTAGCCAAAGAAACAAAATCTGGTTCTCCTTTAAGCATATTAGTTGCTGAATATCGTTCATCATAAAATCTCTGCTGCCATTGTCTAACCATCCCTTGCCAATGATTATTTATAATAATTATTTTTGTGTTTAGTTGATATTGAGAGATAGTCCCAAGCTCTTGAATATTCATAAGAATACTGGCATCTCCAGCAATACAAATAACTTGCTGATCTGGCAATGCTATTTGAACGCCTAAGGCAGCAGGTACCCCAAAACCCATAGTTCCCAATCCCGCGCTACTTATCCATTGCCGTGGTCCATTTCTTAAATACTGAGCAGCCCACATTTGATGCTGTCCAACATCAGTTGTTATATATGCGTTAGAAGCTAATTCTCTAACCTCTAATAAAACTTCTTGAGGATATATCTCACCCTGTTTAGGAGGAATTGAAAGAGGATATTTAACCTTCCATTCTTCTATTTGCTTTAACCATGCATCTGTAATTGGCTTTACTTCTCTTTTGTCACTAAGTTCAAGTAATTTCTCAAGGCTTACTGATAGATCGCCAAGCACTGCTACATCAGCTTTCCTGTTTTTATCTATTTCAGCAGGATCGACTTCAAAATGAACAACTTTTGCACCTGGAGCGAAGGAATCTAATTTTCCAGTTACCCTGTCATCAAAACGAGCCCCTATAGCCACTAGTAAATCGCATCCCATAACCGCAAAATTTGCATATGCAGTTCCATGCATTCCCAACATGCCCACTGAAAGAGCATCCCTTTCATCAAAGGCTCCTTTTCCCATCAACGTTGTGGTGACAGGCAATCTATAACGATTAGCAAGAGCAGAAAGACTTCCGTGCGCACTAGAAGAGATAACTCCTCCTCCGACATAAAGCAAAGGTCGCTTAGCTGTTTCAATTAAATCCAATGCATTAGAAATAGATATCGAATCAGAAGAACACGGAGGTTTGAAACCAGCAGGAATAACCGAACTTGGTTCAACAGGTATATATTCAAATAATTCTTGACCAACATCTTTAGGAATATCTACCAATACAGGTCCTGGTCTTCCAGAAGAAGCTATTAAAAATGCCTGAGCAATAACTGAAGCAATCTCTGAAGGGTCCCTAACTACCCAAGAATGTTTGACAATAGGCAAAGTAATCCCAAAAATATCTGTTTCTTGAAACGCATCAGTTCCAATAGCTGGTCGCGGCACTTGGCCGGTAATGACCACTAGAGGAACTGAATCCATTTGAGCAGTAGCAATTCCGGTAACTAAATTTGTTGCTCCTGGGCCAGAAGTTCCAAAGCATACACCCACCTTTCCTGTGGCTCTTGCATAGCCATCAGCTGCATGAGCTCCACCTTGCTCATGCCTAACTAAAATATGTTTTAACCAACCTTCTTTTTCTGCTTTGTAAACAGCATCATAAATAGGGAGGATTGCCCCTCCAGGATAACCAAAAACAGTATCAACTCCGTGACTTCGGAGGGAATCCATAAGAGCATCAGCCCCTAGAATATGATTTTGCTCTTGATTCACTGAATCACCTAGACCTAAAGGTAAAGACGACAGGTTCACAGCAGAGAAACATTTAATCTTTTACGAATGCTATATGGACAATGGTTGTTTTGGATGAAAAATACTTATTTAGAATAAAAAAATGATGTTATTCCTAAACACGATTTTTTAATTACTAAGTCAGAATGAAAAATTTCATAATAATCCGAGGTAATGCAAAGGACCATTACCAATAATCAACTCTATAAAACAAATAAAAAATACAAACATTGCTACTCTCCCATTCCAGACTTCAGCACTATTATTCCAACCCCATTGCCATTTCTCCTGTGGATAAAGCTTAACCTTGTCGGGAAGCCTTGAAGCAACATCAAGACTTATTTCAGAGCCGTTAAGACATGAAATCACTAAATCAGCAAGACCTTTAATAAATAACGGATTTGTATCTAAAGCCTTCACTCTTCTAAAATTAGATATTCCATTCTTTATAGCAATCTGTTTATATTCAATATCAATTTCCTGAAGAGTTTCTATATGTTCACTAACAAAACTAATTGGAACAACAACCAATTCTTTTATGCCTTTTTTTCCTAAATCTTCTAATACATTCTCTGTATATGGCTGAAGCCATTCCTCTGGACCGACTCGACTTTGATAAGAAAGAGTATAAGAAATGCTAAATCCTAAGTCTCTCTCTATTCTATCAATAATCAAAATAGAACAATCCTGTATTTCATCTCTATAGGGATCTCCAGCTTCTTCCACATAACTTTTTGGAACACCATGCGCTGTAAAACAAATGTGAGCATTTTTTGGTGAAGAACAAGCCAAAATTTCATCTTGAATTAACTCAGCCATAGACCTTATATATCCATCATTATCAAACCAACTTCGAATGCACTTTATAGATATTTTTTCAAAAGAATCATCTGCTTCAATTAATCTTCTAAGTTCTCTAAAACTTGATCCACTTGTACTTATTGAAAAATGTGGATATAGAGGAAGAGCTACAACCTCATTAATATTATCTGCCTTGAGATCTTCTACAGCTGATTCAGTGAAGGGATGCCAATATCTCATGGCAACATAACTTGTTGCATTAATGCCTCTTTTTCTAAGTTCACTTTGCAATTCTCTAGCCTGTTGTTCAGTAATCCTTCTAAGAGGAGAACCCCCTCCAATTGCTTGATAAGCCTTTTGGGATTTCGAACTTCTAAGAGTACTTATAAACCATGCCAAAGGCTTTTGAAATATGGGTATGGGCAGTCGAATTATCTCTGGATCTGAGAAAAGATTGTATAGAAATGGTCCTACATCCTTAATTCTTTCTGGCCCTCCAAGATTCATTAAAAGGATGCCGACACGAGTCATTAAGAAAAAGTCCTAATAAGGGGTTGAGTTTAACGCTTATCGACGTCAATGTACCTGTAACTATTGAAACCAATGAATTTTAAAAATGAACTATTGGATATCAATCAAAATCTTGCTGCTAGAGGAGTCAAGCTTCGTATAGAGCAACGAGGCAACAAACTCAACTTAAGAGGACCATTACCTTGTCAAAATAATCCCAAGCAAATTAAGAACCAACGTATAAGTTTAGGTTTAAATACAACCATAGAAGGACTTAAACAAGCAGAAAAAACAATAAATTTTCTTTTTTTGCAAATTGAGCATGACCAATTCGATTGGAAAAACTGGTCTGTCAAGAAAAAGCAGAATTCTTATAAAGATAATCAAGCTAATATCCAAAAAGCAATAAAAGAATTTAAATTATATTTCTTCAATGATCCCGCTAAAAGCAATTCCAAAGCTGGAGCAAAAACTAATTGGAATTCGGCTTATCTTCCTTATTTTCGAAGAATGGAATATATTGCAAAAGAAAATAATAATATTCTAACTAAAGGTTTATTTCTTAAGACTTTGTCTAGTTATTCAGAGAATAGTAGAAGCAGGAAGCAATGTGGAACAACACTTAAAGCATTAGCAAATTATATTAATTTGAAATTACCTGATAATTGGAAAGAGATATCGGACGGTTATGGATTGCATAAAGCACAGTTTAGGAAGTTACCTAGCGATAGTAGTATTATTAATACATATAGCCTAATACCTAATCCTAAATGGCAATTAGTCTATGGACTAATGGCAACATATGGTCTAAGAAATCATGAAGTATTTTTCTGTGATCTGTCATGCTTAAATGACAATGAAGATAAAATTATAAGAGTATTTCCAAATACAAAAACTGGCGAGCATCAAGTATGGCCTTTTCATCCTGAATGGATAAATCTATTTAAGCTAAATAAACTTCAAACCAATTCAAATCCTCTGCCAAATATAAATACTGATCTAAGTTCAACAACCCTTCAGAATATAGGTAGGAGAGTATCAGAACAATTTAGAAGATACAATCTCCCAATTACACCATATGATCTAAGGCATGCATGGGCAGTCAGAACCATACATATAGGTCTTCCTGATACAATTTCCGCTAGGATGATGGGGCATTCAGTTGCTATTCATACTCAAACTTATCATCATTGGATCACTAGAAGGGACCAACAGGAAGCTGTTGACAAAGCATTAAATAAAGAATAATTTTATTAACCTAGAATTGAATTAATACCTAGTAAAATAAGCCATGGAAATCAAATTGATTGAAGAAGAAACATCATTAGATGACTTAGATCAAGAATCAAAAGCTCTAGGCATGGGTGGATTTTCAGTTACTGAGAGTGATGAAATAAAATATAAGGAACGTATGAAGCGAAGGAAAGAGGTACAAAGCAAAAGAGTTAAAGAAAGAGATTTAGAAAAGGGCCTGATAATTGTTTTCACGGGACAAGGTAAAGGCAAGACAACGGCTGCTCTAGGAATGGCATTAAGGACCTTGGGTCACGGGGAAAATGTAGCCATTGTTCAATTTATAAAAGGAGGGTGGGATCCAGGGGAATCCAAGGCTCTCAAGGTTTATGGAAATGCTTTAAAATGGCATTCTTTTGGCGAAGGTTTTACCTGGGAAACTCAAAACAGAGAAAGAGATCAAGAACTTACACACAAAGCTTGGGAGAAATCAATTTTATATCTTTCTAATCCTGATTATAAACTAGTTATACTTGATGAGATCAACATAGCTATTAAACTAGGATACATTTCATTAGCTGAGGTTCTCAGTTCAATTAAAACCAGACCTGCCTTAACACATGTTGTTTTAACTGGCAGAGGAGCAAAGAAAGAGCTTATAGATATATCCGATCTAGTAACGGAAATGAATTTAATGAAGCATCCTTTTCGAGAGCAGGGTGTTAAGGCCCAGAGAGGTGTCGAATTTTAAATCTTTCTAAGAAATAATTTCCTTCTCAAAATCATCTTTGAATTTCAAACAAGCGCTTAATAAAAATAACACCAGTTAAGATTTAAAAATAAGTGTTCGTTCTCACTAATAAACCTAAATAAATTTCATGCGAACCAAAAATCTCTTGCTACTGTCATTGAGATATTAATACTTATGGCTTACTCACGTGTCCTGATAAAACTTAGTGGTGAGGCCCTAATGGGACAAAAGCCTTATGGAATAGACCCAGAAATAGTCCAAGCAATTGCTGAAGATGTATCTAAGGTAGTTCACAATGGAACCCAATTGGCAATTGTAGTTGGAGGAGGAAATATATTTCGAGGGCTAAAAGGTTCTGCGGCAGGGATGGATAGAGCTACTGCTGATTATGTAGGAATGTTAGCAACAGTAATGAATGCAATTACTCTTCAAGATGGATTAGAAAGAGCCGGAGTTCCAACAAGAGTTCAAACAGCTATTGAAATGCAACAGATAGCTGAGCCCTATATAAGACGAAGGGCAATTAGACATCTTGAGAAAGGTAGAGTTGTTGTTTTTGGAGGAGGTTGTGGAAATCCATTCTTCACTACAGACACAACATCAGCATTGCGTGCAGCTGAAATAAATGCCGATGTAATCTTTAAAGCTACAAAAGTTGATGGTGTATATAACAAAGATCCAAAGAAATATCCTGATGCCGTGAAGCATGAATCTTTATCTTTTCAAGATGTATTAAGTCATGAAATTGCTGTGATGGATAGCACAGCAATTGCACTTTGCAAAGACAACAATATTCCTATTGTTGTCTTTAACATTTTTGAGCCTGGAAATATTAACAAAGCAGTTGGAGGAGAGAATATAGGCTCGCGTATTTCTAATTCAGGATAAGCTTGTATTTATAATTTTTCACTCCTTACCAAACACCTTATATAAATCTAATGACTATCAAAGAAGTCGAATTAAACATGCAAAAATCGGTTGAAGCATCTCAAAGAAACTTTAACACTATAAGAACTGGTAGAGCTAATACGTCACTTTTAGATCGTTTAACCGTTGAATATTATGGAGCGGATACACCTCTTAAATCACTAGCAACTATTGCAACCCCAGATTCACAAACAATTTCTATACAACCTTTTGACTTAGGTTCAATAGGCTTAATAGAAAAAGCTATCGCAATGAGCGATCTTGGTTTTACTCCTAATAATGATGGGAAAATTATTCGTATTAATATTCCACCTTTAACAGAAGAAAGAAGAAAGCAATTCTGCAAATTAGCTTCCAAATATGCAGAAGAAGCAAAGATAGCCCTTCGCAATATTAGAAGAGATGCAATTGAAAAGATAAAAGTAGCCGAAAAAGAAGGAGAGTTTTCAGAAGATCAAAGTCGAGATGAACAGGCTTCTATCCAGAAAATAACTGATAGATTTATCAATGAAATAGAAAATAATTTAGCTAAAAAGGAAACTGAGATTCTTAAAGTTTGAACCCTGATGATGTCCTAATTATTGGAGCTGGAGCTTCTGGATCTACTGCAGCTTTTCACTTGGCAAAAGAAGGTTTTCAAGTAAAGATCGTTGATAAATCCTCTGATTTCTTTTTAAAGCCTTGTGCTGGCGGCATGGCTGCTTCAGTGCAGAAATTCTTTCCGTTTTCTCTTGATCCAGTAATAGACGAAGTAATTACAAAAGTTAATTTCACTTGGTGTCTTTCTGACCAAGTTATCGCAGAACTTCCAGGCGACTCTCCATTTTGGATAGTCAAAAGGGAGAAACTTGATGCCTATATTTCAAATCGTGCTGCTGAGCAAGGAGCAAAACTACTGACTTCTTTTGAGGTAAAAGAGATCTATAGAAAGAACAATCTGTGGTTTGTTAAATCAAAAGATGATAGGCAAATCGCATCAAAGTGCATTGTTATTGCTAATGGATCAAGTTCTAGTTGGTCCAAAAAATTCAACCTTGGGCCCCAAAGACTGCATTATGCATCTACAACTTCAGTTAGATTAGAAGGGAATGGATTTCTTAAAAAAGGGACCTCAATATTCGACTTCGGCTTGGTCAAATACGGATTTGCTTGGGCTTTTCCACTAAAAGATTCAGTTAATGTTGGTGTTGGTAGCTTTATTGGAAGTCATTCTGTAGAAAGTGAAAAAATCCTAACTAAACTTCTACCTCACCTGGGGTTTGATCCAAATGGAGGGTTAAAGCAAAATTCAAACTTAAGAGTATGGAATGGTCATAGCAAGCTTCATGGAGAGGCTGTAGTAGCAGTTGGCGATGCAGCATCGTTATGTGATCCATTCCTAGCCGAAGGACTAAGACCTTCGATTATGAGCGGCTATGAAGCAGCTATACATATAAAAGACTTACTAAAAGGCAATTCAAAAGACTTGAGTAAATACAGTGAATCAATGCGAATAAAATGGGGAAACTCAATGGCATGGGGAAGAAGGATCTCTCAGGTTTTCTATAGGTTCCCAAAAGTTGGCTATCAACTTGGAATTAAAAGACCAACTGCTCCTCAACGAATTGCTCAAATACTTTCAGGAGAAATGGGCTATGGAGATATTGCACAACGCGTAATAAAAAGACTTCTTCTTCAAAAATAAATGTAAATTATATTAAATAATTAAATTTAAATTTAATATCAATCGTATTAATTACAGTAATTTATTAAGCACTAACTGGAACATTTGTATTCTTTTCAATCAAACAAAGTCTATCCTTTAACTGCATTTCCAACTGTTCAATTGCCTTAGCAAAATTAACAATTCCTTCTTTAAGTTTTTCATCGGCCATTTGATCAAGCTCAAGCATCCTCTTAAACTCAACTTCATTTAAATAAACTTTATCCTGTGCAGCAAATGGCTCACTTGCATCTAGTCTTCTATTTAAATCTTCGTTTGTATTCTCTAATTGTTTAAGCAATTTAGGCGAAATCGTAAGTAAATCGCAACCTGCAAGTTCAATTATTTCATCAATATTTCTAAAGCTTGCTCCCATTACTTCTGTCTTATAATTATGAAACTTATAATAATTAAATATTTTAGTAACAGATATCACACCTGGATCTTCAGCTCCAGTATATGAATCTTTTCCTGTTTTACTCTTATACCAGTCAAGAATTCTACCTACAAATGGAGAAATAAGAGTAACATTTGCTTCAGCACATGCTATGGCCTGCGAAAATCCAAATAGAAGAGTTAAGTTGCAATGAATTCCTTCTTTTTCAAGAACCTCTGCAGCCTTAATTCCTTCCCAAGTAGATGCAATCTTAATTAATATTCTTTCCTTATCAATCCCAATTTCTTCATAAAGTTGGATTATCTTTCTAGCCTTTTTAATAGTAGCTTCCTTATCAAAGCTAAGACGAGCGTCAACTTCAGTTGAAACTCTTCCAGGTATAAGCTGCAGAATTTCCTTCCCAAAAGTAACACATATTTCATCTAGAGCTTCATCAATAACTTCTTGTGTTGAAGCAAAAGATCCAACCCTTTTTCTTGAAGAGAGTAGAGATTGATCAATTAAATTCTGATAAGCAGGTATTTGAGCTGCAGCAAGTATTAAAGAAGGATTTGTAGTTGCATCTATTGGCTTAAAAGTTCTTATGGCCTCAAGATCACCTGTATCAGCAACTACAACTGTCATTTCTGAAAGTTGTTCAAGAAGATTTGCCATAATCCAACCTTTCTCTTTTTATTAAATTTAGCGATATTCCATTAATATTTCATCCTTATATATTCCTTTCCACAGGCTTAGTTTTTTCTGGATAGGAATTAAATGAAGAGTCTACAGGCAATAGTTTTTCTATCACTATCAAACTTTCAATGATTTTTTTAGCTACCGGGACAGCTACTGTAGAACCATAAGCATAGGGTTTTCGAGGGCCGTCAACAGCTACTAGAACAACAAACTTTGGATTTTCTATGGGCAAGATAGCGACAAAACTACAAATCTTTGAAGTATATGTTCTTCCATCTTCAGCCTGATCAGAAGTCCCTGTCTTCCCTCCTATTCGGTAATTATCGATTTTAAGACCTTTCCCGCTACCTTCTTCAACAACAGATTCCATCCAACTCAAAACTGTTTTTGTAACTTTCGGATCTAAAATATTCATTTCTGATCGTTCGGAGGGATCAATTGATTCATCATTAAGACTCTTTTTAATATGAGGGTTAACTAAATATCCACCATTTGCAATCACAGCATGCAATTGAGCTAATTTTAGAGGTGTCACAGAAAAGCCCTGCCCATATGAAGCAACTGCTGGGTGAATAGGTTGTTTTACAAACAAATCTTTCTCTTTCAAATAACCAGGGACAGCTCCAGGCAAATCTGTATCCAATGTTTCATTTATTCCTAACAAATTTAACCATTCCCAATATTTTAATGGGTCTAGTTTTTGCATAGTGTTTACCATCGCTACATTACTTGACACCTGAAGGACCTCAGCGAAATCTAAAAGTCCATTCGGTTCCTTATTCCAATTAGTTAAGGGCCATCCACCTACATTTACAATGCCTGAGTCATAGACCGTTCCTGTTGGTTGAATAACTCCTTCTTGTAATGCCAAAGCTAGATTTATAGGCTTAAATGTTGACCCAGGTTCAAACAATTCTTGAATGGACCACTCTTTATATCGAACAGGCTCATACTCCCAATACTTATTTGGATCATAGGTAGGAGCAGAAGCTAGTGCTAATAGCTCTCCATTTTCGACATTCATTACTATTGCTACACCTTTCTTCGCTTTCCACTCTTTCAACTGATTTCTTAATGCATTTAGAGCTACTTCTTGGAGTCTTGCATCAAGAGTTAGTTGTAATTGAATATTATCTACTGCAAAAACACCAGGTTCTATATCATTAGGCAAAGGAGTTCCATCTCTTCCGAATCTATAGCTTCTGGACTTTTCACTAAAAGATAAATCAGTATCAAAACTTAGCTCAAGTCCAGCCTGAGGTACGCGATCGTAATCTAAAAACCCCACTAAATTAGAAACCAAGTCATCTTGCGGATAAATTCTTTGCGGATATGCTTCTAGATCCAACCCATCAATACGAAGATTAAGTATTTTTGATGCAATATCCGATTTCAATCCTTCAATCAACTTCACACTCAGTCCTGCTTCTTGACGATATAAAAATCTAATCAGATTCTTATTTGTTATAGGCAGTAATCCTTCAAGCTTATTTGCTACCTCTTCAGGACTTCTAATAACACCTTTAGTATCTCCAGGGAACCTGAATCTTCCAGGGTCAACGTATAAAGTAAACCTTTTTTCATCAAAGGCAAGTAACCTACCTCGACGATCAACGATAGAACGTCTCTTTCCAAGAGGTTCAACCTTTTTTGTTTGATTTTCACGAGCCTTACTTTCAAGCACATACCCTTGAATTAATTGTAAGTAAGCAACTCTAGTCATCAATCCTATAAGAGCCAAAAATAGAATAGAAAATGCAAGTTTTAGTCTATAAGGAGGTATTGGGGAAAGCGGGGCAACACTGAATCTTTTATTTAAAGGGATATCAGATCTATTTTTTCTTCTAATGGGCATTAGTAGCCATTTGCAATTGGGTAGAAGGCAGAAGAGAAATTCTCTCTAATATATTCGATGAAGTCTTGAATTGGTCTTTTTTCTATATATTTTGGTTTGTCCAAGTAAATCAAATGAGATGACTTAGTTATAACCATAGATTGAGGATAAGATGCACTCTTAAGAAAATATCTTTCTAAAATTGCTGTAGACTCCTCAAGTCTATTAGAAAGGTCTCTAGTAAGTTGCAACCTAGAAAAGTTTAATGTCCATAAATGTTGTGAATGCAAAGCAAATGCTGTCATTACAGCGCCCGAAAAAAGTACTCCTACAAGAGCACCATCAACACTCTTATGTAATGCCGAAATTAATGGATATTTTCTAAGAGTTTTTGAATTAGGGAAATAATCTTTAAAAAAAGAATATGTCTTTTTAGAAAATTTACTGTTAGTAATCAATTGTAATTTTCAATTATCTAAGCAAGCTTGTTATAGCCACGTTTATTAATGAAGTCAATCTATAAATAGCTACTTCTATATAGTAATGATCAAAGTCAACCACTCAATATCAATAAATTAGCAAATGTAACTCCGTTCCATAAAGAATGCATGATTACACAAGGTAATAAACGACCAGTGCTTAAGCGTAGTAGAGCAAGTCCAATACCTAAAACAAAAAGAGGAGGTGTTTCTCCTACGCTTAAATGAGCCAATGCAAAAATCAAAGCACTAAAAATTATAGCTAAAAAACGGTTTTGTTCCTTATCTAAGACAGGAAGAAGTACACCTCGAAAAATAAACTCTTCAAAAACAGGTGCCACAAAAACCGTTGTAACAAGTAGCACTGCTAAGGCATAGAAATTCCTGCTACTTAGAACCATTTCAAGCAAAGGATTGCTGCCACCAGGGTCTCCAAAGAAAAAAGTTGTTAACCAGCTTACTAGCAATACAAAAGGCATAACCATCAGCCATCCTTTTAGAGCTTCTAAAAAAGATCTAGGTATAAAATTAAATCCCCACTGAAACAAGTCCCCCGTTAATAAATTACTTTTTATACTCTTGACCTGCTGTCTAAGAATTACCAATGGAGGAATGGTCATAGCCAAGTAACCAATAAATACTTTTAACGATTCTTTTATAGGACTCTCTATTTCTCTAGTAAGCAAATCACTAATAGGATATGCAATTAAGGGTGTGACAAGTTCTCCAAGTACAACAAATCCACCAGAAATAAGAATAATCATATCAATCAATGGAAGAGGTAGAGCAGATATATCCGGCCAAGGTAGTGATTTTTTCCTGAAATAAGTCCAAGATTGCCACAGAAAAATTATTATTCCTATTAAGGTTGCAAGCAAGGGTATTAGTTGACTAAGAACCAATCTGAGAGCATTATTTCTTGAAACGCTTTCGTCAAAACAAATTTCTGAATTGCCAACAGCAGAGACACAATATAGTCGATATAATAGAGGGTCTAATTTTGTTCTATCAATTTTTGCAAGTAAAGCCTTTTTATCTTCTTGTTGATTAATTCCTTTTAAGATACTCTTTCTAAGGTTTTCAAATTCAGTCTCTTGAAAACTATTTTCAAGAAAAGAGTTTTCTTTGAATTCTGGCGATTGTAATAAAACAAGTAAAAGTTTTTCTCTATTCGAAATCTCTTCAAATTCCAACTTTTCCAAAATTCCTTTAAGCTCTAATTTCGGATCTTCCCCAATAAAAAATGTACTCACAGACTGAGGCAAAGAAGGGGCTGCGAGAATTGCCATTTCTCTCTGATTAAGTGCAAGTTTAGGGCTCACAGAGGGTCTATCAAAACTTTCTTGAAGACCGCGTTGCCAAATCAATACAGTTAATAAAAGGGAGAAAATAGCTAAAAGAACTTTCCATCCTGAGTTGGTTTTCTGCATAAGAGATAAACTCAAAGAAACGAAATGAGCAAAAAGCAACCCTCATTTCCTAATCAAGCCTAGGTTGAGAGAGTATCAATAAGATGAATTCGTAAGAAACTTCTGCCAATGCCCCTACGCCTTCTACTAATACGCCATGGTTTAAGCAGCTTCAACCGTGAGAACCGAATACAAGGTCGCAATGATTTATCCACTCTTACTGAAGAGGGATTGCTTCAAGCAAAAAAAGCTGGGGAATCTCTTAAAAATATTGAACTTCAAGCTATTTACACATCACCACTTCAAAGAGCATCTGACACGGCTTGCGAAATAGCAAAAACTCGAATTAAAAACATAGAACCAATTCTAGAAAATGATCTGTTAGAAGTCGACTTGTCCCCATGGAGTGGACTAACTATTAATGAAGTCAAAGAGAAATACCCTGATTCTTATAGAATATGGGCAAAAAATCCTGAGGCTTTAAAAATAGTAAGAGAAGATGGAAGCAGCTACCAACCCATCAAGGATTTATTTTCTCAAGCAGAAAGATTATTAACAAAAATAATAGCCACTCATAAGCCTGAAAAAAATGAAACTGTTTTGTGCGTTGGGCATAATGCAATTCTGCGATGTATTATTTTAAAATTACTGAATAAACCTCAAGAAGGCTTCAGAAGAATTAAATTGGACAATTCTTCTATATCAATATTAAACATCAATGCTGCAAAATATAATCATTTAGAAGTTCAAATTGAATCTTTAAATAGCACAGCTCATTTGGAAAATCAATTTCCCCTAAAAGGCAGCAATGCTCGTATTTTTCTTGTGCGTCATGGAGAAACAAATTGGAATAAAGAAGGAAGGTTTCAAGGCCAAATAGACATTCCACTTAACGAAGCAGGCAAAAAGCAAGCCTTTTATGCTGGAAAACTTTTAGAAAAAATTAATTTTCAAAAAGCATTTAGTAGTCCAATGTCTAGACCCATGGAAACTGCGAAGATAATTTTAGATAATCGTCCAGATATTAAAATTGAACAACAAAATGACCTTATAGAAATAGGGCATGGACTTTGGGAAGGGAAGCTAGAATCAGAGATAAGGTCAAGTTGGCCGGAGTTACTTAATGCTTGGCAAAAGACACCAGAAAAAGTGCAAATGCCAGAAGGTGAGAATATAAACGAAGTATCTATTCGTGCAAAAAAATGTTGGAAGAAAATCTGCCAAAGCCTTTCCTCTCAAGAAACAGCACTTGTAGTAGCGCATGATGCAGTGAACAAGACAATACTTTGTGACCTCCTTGGACTTTCCACAGCTGATATCTGGAAAGTCAAGCAAGGGAATGGAGGGATTACAATTATAGACATAATAGATGACATTGACCAACCAGATATAGTCATGTGCCTTAACTATACCTCACATCTTGGAGGGGTAATTGACAATACTGCCCAAGGAGCACTTTGAAAAACATGAAGAATTTCCTCCTGGATCCGATTCGTATTCTTAAGGGGCCTAACAAGAAAGCCAGCACTTCCGCTGTCTTGGTTGTTAACAACCTAATAAAAGCATTTGGGAAGGAAGCAAAAGACAAGGCAAAAGAATTAGGTATACCTTCAACACCCTCTAAAGAACTTGTTTTTGCACCATGCCTAGTTGATCCCCATTCATTTCTTACAGACCATCTAAATGGCAAAATAGAAACTCTTGATAGCCTTAGCTATAAAGCTGCATGTGCTGGCTATGGCCAAATAGCCATTTTACCTAAAGCCTGTCTTTGGAGAGATAAACCAGAGCATCTACTTCCTTTAATTAAGGCAGTCCCCAGAGATGTTTTAATTCATCTGTGGGGAGGGTTTAGTCAAGGAGGTCAAGGCAAAGAGCTTAGTTCTCATAAAGATTTAATTAAACATGGTGCTATTGGCTTAGCAGAGAATGAGTCGATGATAACGCCTGAATTACTACACAAAGGAATTTTGCTAGGGGAGTCGGAAGAAAGACCTATACTTATCGCACCAAGGGATACTTATATTCAAGGGCACGGAATAGCTAGAGAAGGTGTTGAAGCACTAAGATCTGGTTGGCACCCGGATCCTGTTGCCAGCGAAACAGTTCCATTAGCAATCATTTTAGAAATTCAAAGGCAGAATCCAAATGCCAATATTAGATTAATGAACCTATCAACAGCCGCAGGTGTATCGATACTTTCAAACAGTTCCCTAAAACCAATGGCAACCGTATGTTGGTGGCACCTAATATCAGATCTTTCAAAAATAGGCGCGACTGACGTAGGTATAAAAGTTTCTCCATCTCTTGGCACCCCTTACGATAGGAAGAAATTAATAGAGGCCCTACTAAAAAAAGTAATCACTGGAGTTTCAGTGCATTCGAGGGCATTGGATGAAGCTGAAACTAAAAAACCTCTTATGGAAAGAATTCCTGGTCTAAGTGCTTACCATTTAGTATTACCTTCATTGTGGCAAGAGTTAATTGAGAAGTCACATTGGTCAATTGAACAATTATGGGAAGCAATTAGTTTTGGTCCTTCTAAAATACTTAAATTAGCACCGGAAGAATTAAATATTGATAGCAATCGATGGCTTTTATTTGATCCACATAAACGGTGGATCCAAACTGTTCACAAGAAAGAAGGAGTTTATAAATCTTCTTCAAATCAACCCTGGGAAGGGAATAAAATTACCGGCAAAGTAATTTCATGTGGTCTTAATAATCAAGAGAATTAATATTTCCTAACCGATTAAATGGCCAAAACCTCCATACAGCTCTTCCTAAAATTTCCTCCTCAGGCAACAATCCATTTCCAGGCCAATATCTTCCATCCCAACTATTTGCTCGGTTATCTCCTAGAACAAAAACATGTCTAGGTGGTATCTTCACTTCTTTGGAAATGCAATTAGAAATATTTTCTTTTGAAATACTGCAGAAATTATCTACATATGGTTCGTCAACCAATTTAGTATTAACAAAAAGTTTTCCTTCAGAATTTACAATTACACTATCTCCTTCAATTGCTACTACTCGCTTAATATATGCATGACATGCTTTATCAATTGACCAAGGAAATAAATTAATTAAAGGCAAACTTGTAAATGCACATTCAATCTCTGATGGGAGAGATTCATCTCGATTCGAAATTAGAACTTTATCGAAAGAATAGGGAGAATTAAAAACCACTACCTCCCCTCTTCTTGGAGATCTTTTTTTGAGTGAAACCTTTTCTACTATCAAGCGATCATTAATCTGAAGGGTTGGCAGCATCGACCCTGATGGAATATATCTTGCTTCGGCAATAAAATTCCTAATACCTGTTATGACCGAAAAGGCAAGAATTAAAGGCCCCCAAAATTCCAAGATCTCTTGAAATTTTGAACTATAAGTAGAGTTCTTGTCAGATTTCACATTCGTACTCTTAGAATCATGATTAGGGTAATTAGTCACAAATTTCTTCAATGAATTTGAATACTTACAATAGTCACACAAATTATAGATAAGCAAGTCCAAGAGCATTATAAATAATCATGAGCATTCCACGATGGCAACAATCAAAGAAAGATCCCCAATTTGAATTTGAGAATATGTGGGACAAGCTTATAGCAATTATTGCTATAGCTAACTTAAGTTGGATGGTTTTTGATATTAGCTATATTCCACTTAGAGGGTTTTGGATTAATAGACAAATATCATTTCTAAATTCACCCACAAAAGTAATTTATATAAACTGGTTACCTGATATTACTAGAATTTATGATAAAGTTAAGGGCATAAAAAAGAAAGACGATATAGAAGAACTTAAAATAAACTTTAACAAACTAGATAACGCAATATTAGTTAATGGGACAAAGGATCCAGCCTTTAAGCAACTACTCAATGATTATCAATCAACACTAGAAAGTATACTTGGCAAAAAAGCTTTAATTCCCCCAAGAGATTTCAATAAACTAGAAAATATTAGACTTAATATAAATACAAGAGCCGGAATAAATAGTTCTGAATATTACTATCCTGAAATTTTAAGTTCTGATTTCATAAATAGCAATGAATGGGAGAGCGAAAGGCTATTTTGGTTAAATAATATAATTCCCATACTTAATACAAGCTATTCAATAAATAATAAAAGAGCTTCTATCGAAAGATTAAAAATAGATTTACCCTTAAAATTAATATTTTTAGTAGATATATTTATAAAGGTAAATTTATTTAAAAGACGTTTTCCTAAAACAAGAGCAATAGATTATCTCATGAGAAGGTGGATTGATATACCTTTATTTTTCCCATACTTAAATTTTCTAAAGCCTTTACCTTTAATAGAAAGAATAATAAAAGCAAAGTTTATCAATATAGAACCTATTCGTGCAGTAATAAGCCAATGGATTGTAACTTTACTGGCTATAGAGATATTCGAAGTATTGACTATAAGAGCAATTAATTCTATAGAAAATATTATTTTATCTCCACTTCTTCCTAAAAAAATAAGGAAGTTATGTAGCTATCAATCCATTTCTAAAAGTGAACAATCTAGCATTTCAGAATTTATAAGGATTTGGATACCATTACTTCTTAAAAGAATAGGACCTAATATGCGCACTCAGCTTATAGAAATCTTTGAGTACTCTCTTCAAAAAAATATTAATATAATTCCTATTTCATCCAAAATAAAAAGAAATATTTTAGTTGAGAATACAGAATCAGCAATAAGTTTTCAACTTGCATCTGGAATGGTTGATTCAATGCTAGGCATCTCTAAAAATGCCGGTGAAAAATTAGAAAAAAAAGATCTGGAATTAGAAATATTAACTACAAAAGCAATAGATAAATTTTGGGAAGAATTGGCACTTGCTCTTGAAAATGATATTACTTTAAAAAATAGCCAAGTACTTCTGATATCAATTTTAGAAGAGCTAAAGGCATCTAGTTTAAATGAATTAAAAACTCAATCAAACTATAATGAGATAACAAATGAATTAGATAATTTAAATTTCAACTAAGAATACTTTCATTCCATTTGAGTTCATTAAAACCTACAATAATATCACCATTATTTTTTATGACAAAAGGTCTTTTTACTAACTTAGCATCTGAGGATATTAATTCAATAACTTTATCTTGGCTCATGGACTTAATTGTATTTGCACCTATGCTTCTATAACTCTTTCCACTAGTATTGAGTAAGTACTTTGTAGCTCCTAATTGTTTTACAGCATTATTTATTTCTTTTTTACTAGGAGGGCTACTAATTATATCTATCAACTGATATTTAATATTATTTTCAATCAACCAAGCAATAGCTTTTCTACAAGTTGCACATCTATTATAACTATAGATTTTAAGAGAAATTGTCATGATAAAGATTGTTAAAGTAAAGTATTAATTCTTCATTATAAAATTTCTATATTTTTTCTATGAGCTTCAATACAATCCTGCAATAATTGCTCAACGCAATCATGATCTCGCCAACCATCAATTTCAACAACCCTTCCTTCTAAACTTTTATAAGTTCTAAAAAACTCAGCAACATCTTCAAGCTGGTTTGGGGCAATTTGACGGATACTTGTAATATCTTTTTGTCTAGGATCTGCAACAGGAACACAAAGTAATTTTCCATCATAAGCACCTGAATCATGCATATCTAATAACCCTATTGGTCTTGCTGTAATAAGACATCCTGCAAAAGTAGGTTCTTCCATAATTACCATTGCATCTAAGGGAGCACCGTCCTCTGCAAGGGTATTTGGAATAAATCCATAATCAAAGGGATATCTAACAGAAGAATGAAGCACTCTATCCAGAGCCATGGTACCGGCTTCCGAAAAATACTCATATTTATTTCTGCTCCCAGCAGGTATCTCAACAACTAGGTTTACTAGGCCCAAAGAAGGAGAGGGCTTAAGAAAATTTAAATCCATTACATTAGTGCTTATAAAAATAGGTGTAATTGATCATTCACTAAGAGGCATTTAATTTAAAAAGCGAATAAGTCTATTCTCATAAATCTGACTGTTAACGTCAATAAAATTAAAGACTTTTCGCTATCATTCTTATTCATTAGATAGGTTTTTCTCATTTTCAGACAAAGCCTCCAGCCTCGAACTTATAACCTTTAATTCTTCAAGAATTGCGACCAAAACATTCTGTGTAGCAGTTGATGGTGAATTTAAGACCTCAACTGTTACTTCTTTGATTCGTAGGATATCTTTTGCAAATCTTGCGACTTCATTAGTATGAAATAAAAGAGGGTCTTTCTGATCTTGACGAAATTCAGGGTTTAATTTCCTAGGATTAAAAGGAGGGTTTAAATTTCGTGTATCAGTGTTGGTATACCTATAAACAGAAGCTCTAGATCTATTCAAAGACTTTTGTACTTCATCTATTCCTACTATTGAATCAGACTGATTATCAAAAGAAGTTGGATCTATTTCTAACATTTTCTCAGAAGAAAAACCAATTAAAGAAGAACTAAGCGCCTGAGCATCTAACATGTTTTTACTGCAGGCGAAAACTTGTCAGAAAATAGCAGATCAATCAAAAGAGTTCTATATAGAAAGAGTATGTCAGGACACTTTTGCAATTGGCAATTTATGACAGATATTATTGTATGTTTTTGAATTAATAGGAGAATCTTCGATGCAGGTCTCCCGCCTGATGCTTGTCACGCTGCGGGATATACCCGCTGATGCCGAAATAACATCTCACCAACTGCTTGTAAGAGGAGGTTTTATCAAAAGAGTCACATCAGGCATCTATGCCTATATGCCTTTGATGTGGAGAGTTTTAAAAAAGATAACTTCCATTGTTCAGGAAGAATTAGATGCTAAAGGTTGTCTTGAAACTCTTCTGCCTCAACTTCATCCAGCAGAGATTTGGGAACAAAGTGGTAGGTGGAATGGTTACACCGCAGGTGAGGGAATCATGTTTCATTTAAAAGATAGACAAGGAAGAGAACTGGGCTTAGGTCCTACACATGAAGAAGTAATTACAAAAATAGCAGGTGAAACTTTACAATCTTATAAACAACTACCAGTAACCATATATCAAATTCAAACAAAATTTAGGGATGAAATAAGACCACGATTTGGGTTAATGAGAAGCAGAGAATTTATCATGAAAGATGCTTATTCATTTCATTCAAACGAAGAAGATCTGAAGAGTAAATATTTAGAAATGAATGAAGCTTATACAAATATATTCAAGAGGTGTGGCCTTACAACAGTCTCAGTCGATGCAGACAGTGGTGCCATAGGAGGAGCGGAATCGAAAGAATTTATGGTTACTGCTGATGCAGGAGAAGATCTTATTTTGATAAGTACTGATAACAATTATGCCGCGAACCAAGAAAAAGCTGTTTCAATCGCTTGCAAAGGAAAATCTCTTCCTAAAGAAACATCAAAAATGATAGAAACACAAGGCCAATCAACAATAAATAAACTTTGTGATAAACAGGATTTAGATCCAACACAAGTAGTTAAAGTTATTCTTTTTCTTGCCTTATTAGAAGATAATAGTTATCAACCAATACTGATAAGTATTAGAGGTGACCAAGAACTTAATGAAGTTAAGCTTACTAATGAAATTGCAATTCACTTAAAAAAGAATGTTATAGATTTAAAAACATTATCCAATGAAGAATCA
Source organism: Prochlorococcus sp. AG-363-C02 (assembly GCA_003278345.1). Classification (GTDB taxonomy): domain Bacteria; phylum Cyanobacteriota; class Cyanobacteriia; order PCC-6307; family Cyanobiaceae; genus Prochlorococcus_E. The sequence goes on from QCFH01000001.1 coordinate 40,300, forward strand.
GGAGTTAATCAATTACCTTTTGGTTACATAGGTCCTGATCTTAATGATTCTTTCTTAGAAAAATCTAATAATCATTGGAATAAGTCTTTTCTTAGATTTGTTGATCATACTGCCGCAACTTTAGAGTCATTCGCATGTGGGGCTAATAAAATTAATTACCATAAGATTTATACGAATTGGCAATCAGTTGGAGGCTTACCTAAAATAGTTGACATTAGAAAAGCAGTTGCAGGAGATACGGCCCAGCACAACAAAAATGCAAAGCTTGTGGAAAAACGAGGGATTGAAATAGGGCATATTTTTCAATTGGGGCGTAAATACTCAAAATCACTTAATGCACTATTTACAAATGAATCTGGGTTGCAAGAGCCTTTTTGGATGGGATGTTATGGAATCGGTATTTCCCGTCTAGCTCAAGCTGCAATTGAACAAAACCATGACAAAGATGGAATTATCTGGCCATTAGCAATTGCACCTTTTGAAGTTGTAGTTGTAATAGCAAATATGAAAGATCAAAACCAAAGAGCGTTAGGTGAGGAAATTTACGAAGATCTATTAAAAGAAAAAATTGATGTACTAATTGATGACAGAGAAGAGAGAGCAGGAGTAAAGTTTAAAGATGCTGATCTAATAGGCATTCCATGGAAATTAATTGCAGGTAGAGATTCAGCAGAAGGAAAAATAGAACTAATCAACCGACAAACCAAAAATTCAAAATTGCTTCCATACAAGGAAGCAAGAAAGGAACTAATATCTGAAATATCTAAGAGCAGGTAATCAATTTGTCATCAGTCCTTATAGAGTAAAGCAAATATCTTGTAAAAAATGGCCTGGGACTTAAATCAATTAGTGAGAATGCTACTCAAAGCATGTTTTTCAGTTGTTCTTGGAATTATTTTCATTTTTCATCCTTTTGGTTTAACCATAGATGCTGCGTCACAAAAACCATCTATGTCTGGCGATTTTGTAAAAGATACTGTTTCAGTTGCTCAAAGTCTTAAAGACACGATTGCTTTATCCGAAGATGAAGAAAATTTATCAGACACAAAAGATGAAGCTCTAGGTCTAATAACTGCATATATATCAAGGTACAGAAATCGACCCCAAGTTAACGGCTCTTCTTCATTTACGACAATGCAAACAGCGCTTAATGCAATGGCGGGTCACTACAAAACCTTCTCCAACAGACCATTGCCTGAAAAGTTAAAGGAGAGACTAAATAAAGAACTAACAAGAGCAGAGAAAACTGTTGTAAAAGAAATCTAAATATAACTTTTGATTTATTTGTTTGACTTAGCCTAAGAAATCTGAGAATGTTGTAACTTCTGAGTTTTATCGGTTTCGTACCGAATTTTAATTGGCAAACGTTGTCGTCATAGGTGCTCAATGGGGAGATGAGGGGAAAGGTAAGATCACTGATCTACTTAGTCGCTCAGCAGATGTTGTAGTCAGATATCAAGGCGGAGTAAATGCTGGCCATACGATAGTTGTAGGAGAAAAAGTTCTAAAATTACACTTGATTCCTTCAGGGATACTTTATCCAGATACAACTTGCCTCATTGGTTCTGGAACAGTTATTGATCCTAAGGTCATGTTAACTGAGATAAAAATGTTAAAGGAGAATGGAATAGATATTTCTGGGCTTCAACTTGCATCTACTGCTCATGTAACAATGCCTTACCATCGATTAATTGATACTGCGATGGAAGAAAGACGTGGCATAAAGAAAATAGGCACTACAGGCAGAGGAATTGGGCCAACTTATGCAGACAAAGCTCAAAGAAGCGGTATTAGGGTTATAGATTTATTAGATGAAAGAAAATTAAGGGAATCTATCAAAATACCTCTTGCGGAGAAAAATGAGCTTTTAGAAAAAATTTATAACAAACAAACTATTAATGAAGAAGAAATAATTGAAGAGTATCTTGAATTTGGAAAACTTCTTAAGCCTCATGTTGTTGATTGCACAAGGATTATCCATCAAGCATCTAGAAACAAGAAAAATATACTTTTTGAAGGAGCTCAAGGAACTCTTTTAGATCTTGATCATGGTACTTATCCATTTGTAACCTCTTCTAATCCAGTTTCGGGAGGTGCTTGCATTGGAGCAGGTGTCGGGCCAACACTTATAGATAGAGTTATAGGAGTTGCAAAAGCTTATACAACTAGAGTAGGAGAAGGTCCTTTCCCAACCGAACTAGAAGGGCAATTAAACGACCACTTATGCAATAGAGGTGGAGAGTTTGGCACAACAACTGGACGTAGGAGGAGATGTGGATGGTTTGATGGTGTAATTGGGAAATATGCCGTAGAAGTTAATGGCCTTGATTGTCTGGCAATTACAAAATTAGATGTTTTAGATGAAATGAAAGAAATTAAAGTTTGTACCGCATACAACCTTGATGGAGAAATTATCAATTTCTTTCCAAGTAGTGCTGAAGCCTTTAGCAGATGTACTCCAATATTTGAAACCTTACCTGGCTGGCAAACTTCCACTGCTAATTGCAGAAATCTAGAAGATCTTCCTAAAGCAGCAATGTCCTATTTGAGATTCCTTGCTGAATTAATGGAAGTACCTATTGCTATTGTTTCTTTAGGAGCAAGTAGAGAACAAACAATTGTTGTTGAGGATCCAATTCATGGTCCCAAAAGAGCACTACTTATCACTTAAAAATTACTTGATTTATATATTTAGGTTATTATAAATTTTTTATTACCTAAGGAAGATATGGAAGATTATAAGAAAAGTCTAGACGTTGTGGGCATAGGAAATGCAATAGTTGATGTACTTATAAAAACAGAAGATTTTTTCTTAAATGAAAATAACCTTACAAAAGGTACTATGTGTTTAATAGATCAAGAAAAAGCAGAAAATCTTTATTTTAAAAATAAATCGTTATTAGAAACTTCTGGTGGTTCCGCTGCTAATACAATAGCTGGACTATCTGCACTAGGAAGTTCAGCAGGGTTTATAGGAAGAGTAAAAGAAGACCAATTAGGAGAAACTTTTATAAAAGACCTTTGTTCTACAGGAGCTTTATTTAAAACCTCACCAATAAAAGATGGTCCTTCTACTGCAAGGTGTTTTATTTATGTAACACCTGATGCAGAAAGGACTATGTGCACTTACCTTGGTGCTTCTATATTTCTTGAACCAAAAGATATTGATTTTTCGATAGTTAGCAATACAAAAATACTTTACCTAGAAGGTTATCTATGGGACTTAGAATCAGCAAAAAGTTCATTTATGACTGCTGCAGAACTATGTAAAGCAAATGGAGGTAAAGTTGCACTCTCATTATCTGATTCTTTTTGCATTGAGCGCCATAGAGAAAGTTTTCAATTTTTAATTGAAAAGTATGTAGATATTATCTTTGCAAATGAAAACGAAATAATTTCATTATATAAGTCTTCTAATTTTGAATCCTCAGTAGATATAATTAAGAAAAAGTGCGAGGTATGTGTTTTAACAAAAGGAAAAAAAGGTTCTGTTATCATTAATAATGACAAATATTTCCCAATAAAACCTTATCTATTTGGGAAAGCAATAGATACAACTGGAGCGGGTGATCTATATGCTAGCGGTTTTCTATATGGCTATACAAATGGAAAAGACTTGGAAAAATGTGGACATATTGGGTCAATTTGTGCAGGTCATATCGTTACTCAATTTGGATCAAGATCATCAACAAATTTAAATAAACTTTTAAAGGAAAATCTTTCATTTTTATAAAGTTTAAAGATTTTCTCTAAACCATTTAGAGTATTCATAACTAATTGAGGTATTTAAACAAATAAATTGAGGTAATTTATAACTGTGGATTTCTTTTAAAGCATCGTAAAGTTTATCAACCAAATCCGGCCTAACCTTAATACTTATTTGCACCTCTGATTCTTGTATTATCTCATTATTCCAACGGTAAATTGAATTAATCTCTTCAAAGCTAACACATGCAGCCAAATTATTAGCGACAAGGGTTTTAGCTACTTTATTTGCATTATGCAAATTACTCTCAGTTGTAATTACTAATAACAACTCACCATGTTTTAGGTTTGCATTCATGTAAAAAACCTTATTTAGATATTATTAGGTTAAATCAATAATTTATTAAAAGTATTCAAATAATTCTGAATTACTATTAACTATATGATCATAATTAGAAGCAATAGGCCTAGCAATAAGCCACAAATCTAGATTTTGACTTAGGGAAATTTCTTGCCATAAAGCCTGTGTAGGTCCCCCAGATTCTCTGGCAACTATCCCTGTTATGCCCCATTTCCTACAAAGAGCAGATTCAATCTCACTGTGATTCCCCTGTGAAGGCCTAACCACAGCTAGATTTGTCTCAGGCAAATCAGAAGACAACCCAGCCAGCAAAGCTTCAGTTGTAGGTAAAACCCTAGCAAAGCTTATTGCTTCTGATCTCCTAGCCAACTCAAGTGCCTTAGGCAAAAGCCTTGATCCAATCGCAAAGAGAACTTTTTGATCTTTTAGATTAAAACTCAAAAGATCATCTAAATTTTCAATCAAAACTGCTTTTGAGATCGTCTTACAACATCTTTCAAATCGAATTAAAGGCTGACCATATTTTTGACAAACTTCTTTGAGATTAAAACTTATCTCTTGAGCAAATGGATGAGTAGCGTCGACAACACAATTAAATCCACCATATGTTGCATAAGCATTTTCAAGCACTCTTCTAATACCTCGAGCACCATCTAAGGGCCCAATCCACATGTTTTTTAAAGGCATATCAGAATATGCCAATGAAGCCTGAAACGAAACAACACTCACAGAAACCTCATAACCTTTTGCAATGAATCCCTTAACAATGGAAGGACCATCACAAGTTCCGGATAAAATCCATACATTAAGGTGGCAATTTCTTCTAATGTGCATCAAGATACCTCTCAACGCCTGCTAGACAATGAATCACTGCATGCTTGAGGTCACAGTAAAGTTAGCACCCAAAATCCGTTATACCCAAGACAACCAAACTGCAATAGCAGAAATGGAAGTAACGTTTGATGGACTTCGTGCTGAAGACCCAGAAAGTTCAATAAAAGCCATTGGATGGGGCAATATGGCACAAGAACTGCAAAATCGAATTGAAGTAGGGCAAAAACTTATACTAGAAGGCCGCTTAAGAATGAATATGATTCCAAGACAAGATGGAAGCAAAGAAAAAAGAGCAGAGTTTACTGTTTCTAAACTGCACACAATAGCTAATGAAAAGAAGTTGCAGATTAAATCTGATATAAATTTAGAGCCTGGAAATTCCTCAAAATCTTCTATTAATCAAAACACCAAGAACATTCAAAAAGAGGAAGGTTCAGTTAATTGGAATAGCTCTCCTTTAATTCCTGATACTGATGACATACCTTTTTAAAACCATTTTCATTGATTAGTTTTCAAACTTCTCTGAAGCTGAAGCAAGAAACTGTCCAAGTTCTCTTTCCAAAGCAGCTAGATCATGTCTTAATTCTGGCCAGTATCCTTGGTCAATCTTCTCTAATATCAAAGCTCTATCTTTATTTAAAAGAGCTATTAACTCATGAAGATCGATAGATTGTTTATCTGCTGAAGCCATGAAACTTCCTGAATACACAAAACTTAAGGCCTAAGAAGCCAAAACTGCAAAATGAAGAAACAATTTTCACCAGCAAGCATAATTTCAATAGCAGGAAGCATCCTTGCTGTTACTGGTCTTATTTCTTACTTCAACGATGCCACAAATTTAAGTGTGCCTACTTTTTTCTATGGAGTTCCTATTCTTCTAATTGGTTTAGCTATGAAAAATTCAGAATTAGGTCCAGTTAAAAGTGAAATTTCAAACTCTCAACTAGATAAACTCAAGCTTAAGGGGCCAACGGAATTATTTGATTTAATTGGAGACGTGACTAGATTTAAGTATGGTCAAAGAGCTCATCTTGAAACATCTTTGCAATCTTTAAAACTTTGGGATGAAAAAAAACCTCCACAACTTAATGAAATTGAATTAACAGAAGATAGTTACGGTTTTATTGTCCGCATGAAATTTGAATTTGCTGGAGTTCCCATTGAAAAATGGCAAGAGAAAAAAGATCGCCTAGGAAGATTTTTTGCTAAGGATTTAATAGCAGAGATAACATCAACTTCCCCAGGAGAAATTACACTTGAGCTGCTTCCAAAAAAAAGCGCTAGTAGCAAAAACAACAAAGATGGCAAAGAATAATTAAGCTTCAAACATGACTAACAACTCCTCTCTTTATCAACAAAATGATGACTCAATAAGAGTTGCTGTACTTAGTGAAGCTCTACCTTATATTCAGAAGTTTGCTGGTCGAAGGATCGTTATCAAATATGGTGGCTCAGCAATGACTAAACAGAGCCTGCAAGAAGCTGTATTTAGAGATATTGCATTACTTTCAAGCGTGGGAGCACACCCTATAGTTGTTCATGGAGGTGGGCCTGAAATCAATCAATGGCTTACTAAACTCGATATAAAAAGTGAATTTAGAGATGGGTTGAGAGTTACAACACCTGAAACCATGGAAGTAGTTCAAATGGTTTTACTTGGGAAAGTAAACAAGCAAATTGTAAAAGGTATAAATAAAGTTGGAGCTCTCTCTATAGGTATATGCGGTATTGACGGAAAATTAATTCAATCACGTTGCTTAGGGGATGGCAGTCATGGACTAGTTGGCGAAGTTTCAAAAGTAAATGCAGATATCCTTGAACCACTTATAGCTAAAGGATATATACCCGTCATATCAAGCATTGCATCATCAGAAGATGGAATCACTTACAATATAAACGCTGATACTATAGCTGGAGAAATTGCAGCAGCTATAGGAGCTGAAAAGCTAATTCTATTAACAGACACTATTGGCATATTAAAAGATCAAAAAGATTTAACTTCTCTCATTCGTCACATAAGGCTACCTGACGTTCGCAAGCTAATAGAGCAGGGAGTAGTCAATGGTGGCATGACACCTAAAGCACAGTGTTGTATAAGAGCCCTCGCCCAAGGAGTTGGGGCGGCACATATAATCGATGGACGTATTCCGCACTCACTTCTTCTAGAAATTTTTACTGACAAAGGTATTGGTACAATGATTGTTAGCAGAGGTTAATGAATGAGTCGTGAGACGACTCTAAAAGAAGCCAAGCAGGCTTTAGATAGAGGAGCATATGGAGAATGCTTGTCGATATCGAATTTACTTTTGAACTCTGACTCTTTGCAAAGTGATAAAGGCGGAGATATTGGAATAGTAATGATTACAGCGTTTATTGGAAAAGGAGATACAGAAAATGCTATTGCTATATGTGAAAAGCTCTCAAAGCACAAAAGAGATTCTATTCGTCAGCAAGCAAAGCAATATATATCTGTTTTGAACTCACCTTCACTTGAACGTCCTGACAATTGGTCAATTAAGATTCCTAATTTAAGCATTAATAATAATGAGTCAAATTTTAATTTCAATCGCAAGAAAAAAAAAGATAAGAAGTTAATTACTCTTCCACCAACAGGTTCTACTAGATATCTAAGTATAGGCTATACAATAATATGTTTCTTAGTACTTGGTCTTTTAACTATTCTTCTTAGCGGTTGTGTAGACTTACATGCTCAAATAGATATTAAAGGACCAGATCGTATAAAAATAGACTTAGAAACTGAAAGCAACTCAAATCAATTGATACCTTGGCAAGAAAATATCAACTCTTCATTAACAAGTATTTATCCTAAAATTCTTATAGAAAGCAATACTGACAAAGGAAGACAAAGAATAAAAGCACCTTCTCTAAATTCTAAAGAAGCAAATAGCATTCTAAAAAATATAATTGGAATTGCAGCTGAAAGTGCAGGATTCAAACCACCTAATACTGAACTAACCTTAGATGAAAAGAATTGGTTGATAGGAATTCAGCAAAAATTAAATTTAAATATTGACCTTAGAGAAATCCCTGAAGTGCCAGGATTAAAACTTGGGATATCGATAAATTCTACTTCCCAAAAAGAGTTCGGAACAAGTTCACCTCTTTCAGCAAATTTTTTAAATAATAAGATTATGTGGCCTCTAAAAACAGGTTATATAAATAGTATTTCGCTACATAAGTGGCAATGGAGTCGTATTGGAATAGGAACTATTCTTATTTTATTACTAATGATATTTAGCATGGTACTACAATATTTAAGGCGTCAAATGGGGCTTGGTTTTCCTGAATTACCACCTTAAAAAATACACTCATATTTTTATAGGTTAATAGGATCAGGATCAATTGACAAATTAACGCCTTTAGGTAGACATTCCCAAAGCTTTTCGTTATACGGCAATGGTAGCTCAGTAGACTCAGGTCCATGTAACAAAATTTGCCAACGACTTTTACCTGCCACTCTCTCTACTAATGCAGGGGAAGGTCCTAAAATCATCCAGCCAGATGTATTACAATTTGGTCGTATATATTCAGCCAAAGCAGTGGCAGAAGTTGCCGTCAAAGATGAAGATTCTCCAGATAACCTTAACAAACAGGTTCTACTATATGGTACCAATCCAGCTTCCTTTCTCACTTTAGATTCTTTCTCAAGAAAGTCCTCGTAACTACCATCAACTAGATGGAGAATTACAGGATGATCAGGAGAATATGTTTGGACAAGTACTTTACCAGGTCTTTCACCTCTACCAGCACGACCTGCCAATTGCATGAACAATTGCAATGCTTGCTCTTCGGCAAGTAAATCCGGTCGATGTAATAGACCATCCGCCGCTAATACCACTGCGAGAGTAACTTTTGGCAAGTCCATTCCTTTCGCTAACATTTGAGTACCAATTAAAACGTCCGCCTCACCATCAGCAAATTTTGCCAATAAACGTCGATGTCCATCACGGCCACGAGTAGAGTCTCGATCAAAACGTAAAAGTCTCAGCCCTTCAAGTTCTTCTTCTAGAACTTCCATTACTCTCTGAGTCCCTACACCAAATGGCTTAAACGCAGTAGAGTTGCATTCATTACATCTAAATCCAATGCTTGTTTGATAATCACACCAATGACAGCGCAACCATCTTTGTCCTTTGCTACTTTGATGAACTGTCAAGGAAACATCACAATTTGGACATTGGACTACGTCTCCACAACTACGACAACTCAAGAAGCTACTATAGCCTCTTCTTGGTACAAGGATGACTGCCTGTTCACCAGAATCTTGCAATAATGCAAGCCTATCAAGCAATGGTCTACTCAGAAGTTTTCTATTACCTTGAGCCAATTCTTGTCGCATGTCTACAACAATTACAGAAGGCAAAGGCTTATCAGATATTCGACGTGTAAGTTTAGCTAAAGCAATATTCCCTTTAGGAGTTAGATTCTTCCAGGTAAATAATGAAGGTGTTGCACTTCCAAGGACAACTTTTGCTCCAGTTCTCTTTGCACGCTCTAACGCCAACTCTCTGGCATGGTAACAAGGCATTGGTGATTCTTGTTTATAAGAACTATCATGTTCTTCATCTAAAACAATTAAACCTAAAGGATGCAAAGGAAGAAAAACTGCTGATCGTGTACCAACTATGACTAAAGGCCTAACTGTATTTAAAGCCTCACGCCAAACAGAGATTCTCTGTTTTTCAGAGCAAGCACTGTGAAATTCATAAACATGTGAACCAAATCGTTTTTTACATCGATCTACTAGTTGCGGTATTAAACCAATCTCAGGAGCAAGTATCAAGCAATGTCTACCTTCGAGCAATTCTTTAGCTGCCATTTGCAAATAAACTTCAGTCTTTCCTGAACCTGTAACCCCCCATATCAACAAAGATGATCCTGGTGGCTGATTAACAAAAATCTTCAACGCAGCTTCTTGTTCTTCAGTAAGCAAACGTGAAGTCTCAACTTTAGGTATGAGCGAAACACCTGGTTGCTCAATTGGAACTCCTAAATCAGCGGCAATACGTTTACGACGATTTATAAAGCCATGGTTTAAACAAGCTTTTAAAAAAGTTGCAGAAAAACCATTTAAGAGAAGATCTTTCTGCCATGCACCACCTCCGTTATCAACAAGAAAATCTAATAAGGCTTTCTGCTTATTAGAAAGGTTTAGAAAAGAATCATCTTCATCCTCCGTAAAAATCCACCACAAACTCTTTGAATTAATATCCTTTTTTTTTGCATTTCCTAGCCATCCTGAAGGCAAAGCAGCCTTAAGCATTTTAAAAGGACTTACATGACACTTAAAGGCCACACTCTCAAGCCAATCTTTCCATTCAGATTTAACTGCTGCTTTCTGCAAAATCGCCTCGATATTTGTTAAATCAATCTTTCTTCTTTGGTTTCCAAATCCGGCAACAAGGCCATGCATTGCTCTACCTTTTAATCTGACTAAAACGATGTCACCAACTCCAACGCCCAATCCATTCCCATCTTGATACGCAAAGCAACGTCCTGTCCTTCCAACATCAAGCCATACATCTATTTCCTTAATGCCCATAAAAAATAGTTGCCTACTTTAGAAAATTTTCATAAAATTAGGGAGTTACAGCATAATGCTGTTCTCTGAACAATACAGAATCCTGTTCAGTGGGAAGGCAAGAAGCCTGGTTAGCGGGTAATTTCCCATAAGCCCATGCCTGCCTGAGAAAGCCCCGGACCATTCTGTAGCAACATACAAAGACCCTCTTTAATTTCACAATTTCCTAAAGGCTTTCGTTCATAAACCTCAATAGAGTTTTATGTCTATCAAAAAAGAATGATTTTATTTTATTCTTAAAGTCATTCATGAGTTTTAAGCCTAGCTGCATACGAAATCTGAATACACAACAACAAATGATATTTCAAGAGAATCTTTTGTTCTTTTTAAATCTTTCCAAATGACTACTGTAACTTCACAAGATCCATCTGCCAAAGCCAAGGCTAAAGCAACAAAATCAAAGAAAGGTGCTTCCGTAATTAAAGAAAGCAGTAAGAAAACTCAAACAGTTTCCCAGAAAAAAATAAACCCAAAGAAAAAAACTATTACTTCATCAAAAGTAAATAAAGAAGTCTTAGATACTTCTAGTAAGCATTTAGAAATTGCAGCGGATGAACTTCTTCTTGCTAGTGGAGAAGATCTACAGCCTAATTCTAAATTAGAAATCCAACCTGATTCTCTTATTGGTGAATTTAGCGACCAAGAAGCAAGAGAAAAAGCGCTTGCAAGCATCAAGCTTGGTCCTAAAGGAGTTTATACAGAAGATTCTATAAGAGTATATTTACAAGAAATTGGTCGCATAAGACTATTGAGGCCTGATGAAGAAATTGAACTTGCAAGAAAAATTGCTGATTTATTGCACTTAGAAGAGCTTGCAATTCAATTTGAAAGTGAACATGGCCAGCTCCCAACAAAAAAAGAATGGGCTGCGTTGGTCAACATGCCAATGGCAAGATTTAGACGAAGGCTAATGCTGGCAAGACGAGCCAAAGAAAAAATGGTGCAATCTAACCTGCGACTAGTTGTTTCAATAGCGAAAAAGTATATGAATAGGGGGCTTTCTTTTCAAGATCTAATTCAAGAGGGAAGTTTAGGTCTTATTAGGGCTGCAGAAAAATTTGATCATGAAAAAGGCTATAAATTCTCAACCTATGCAACTTGGTGGATTCGTCAAGCTATCACAAGAGCAATTGCAGACCAAAGTAGAACGATAAGACTTCCGGTTCATTTATATGAAACTATTTCAAGAATTAAAAAAACCACCAAAGTATTAAGTCAAGAGTTTGGCAGGAAGCCAAGCGAAGAAGAGATTGCTGAAAGCATGGAGATGACAATTGAAAAACTTAGATTTATAGCCAAAAGTGCTCAATTACCAATATCTTTAGAAACTCCTATTGGGAAAGAGGAAGATTCTCGTCTAGGAGATTTTATTGAATCAGATTCGGAAAACCCTGAATTAGATGTTGCTAAAACACTACTTAGAGAGGATTTAGAAGGAGTTCTAGCGACTTTAAGTCCTAGAGAAAGAGATGTTCTTAGATTGCGCTATGGTCTAGACGATGGCCGAATGAAAACTCTCGAAGAAATCGGACAGATTTTTGATGTAACCAGAGAAAGGATTAGACAAATAGAGGCAAAAGCACTTAGGAAGCTCCGTCATCCCAATAGAAACGGGGTTTTAAAAGAGTACATAAAATAATTAACCTAATCATTTTTAGCTCTAGTCAAGAAGCGCCTGAGGAAAATTTAAATTGCAAAATATTTTCTCCAAGCATCAGACTAATAAAGTCTGAATGAAACAATTACATAATGTCATTCTCATGAGTAAGGTGAATGTGTAAATAGAATTACTAATGGCTCTAGACCAAGTGCGTATTGCCTCACGACGCAGCCAGCTAGCCATGGTGCAAACAAACTGGGTAAAAGATGAGCTTAAAAAGGCCTATCCCAGTATTGATATTTCAATAGAAGCCATGGCAACTCAAGGAGATAAAATTCTTGATGTTGCTCTTGCAAAAATTGGAGACAAGGGCCTTTTCACTAAAGAACTTGAAGCCCAGATGCTTATAGGACGTGCCGATATAGCCGTTCATTCATTAAAAGATCTTCCAACCAATCTTCCTGAGGGACTAATGCTTGGGTGCATTACCGAAAGAGAAAATCCTGCTGATGCACTAGTGGTAAATAAAAAATTTAAAGACTATCAATTAAGCAACCTACCTGCAGGGTCAATTGTTGGAACAAGTTCTTTAAGAAGATTGGCCCAACTTAGATACCACTTCCCAGAACTTGTTTTCAAAGATGTTAGAGGGAATGTTATTACTCGTTTAGAAAAGTTAGATGCAGGAAATTATGACTGCCTTATATTAGCTGCGGCAGGTTTAACTAGACTTGGATTTAGCAATAGAATCCACCAACTTATTCCTAGTGAAATATCTCTTCACGCTGTTGGCCAAGGTGCTTTAGGCATTGAATGTGTTCAACACAAAGAAGAAGTTCTTCAAATAATTAAGGCCCTTGAACATAATGAAACTTCACAAAGGTGCCTTGCAGAGAGAGAATTCCTTAGGGAGCTCGAAGGGGGCTGCCAAGTTCCTATTGGAGTTCATACTCAAATAGAAAACGGTGAATTAACTCTTTCTGGAATGGTTGCAAGTCTTGATGGGAAGAAACTTATAAAAGATTCAGAATCAGGGCCTTCTATTAATCCAGAAAAAATAGGTAAACAACTTGCAAATAAACTTAAGTCTCAAGGGGCAATGGAAATTCTTGAAGAGATATTTAAAGAAGCTAGGCCTTAATATAAATTTTTAAGAGTTGGCAAAAACTCTTAAAAATATTCTTTCTAATCAACCAGCCGCGGTTCAATTTCGGATAAATAGCGACTTTCGCATGTTTTGATAATCTCAACTGCTTTTTCCGTTCCAAAAAAGCCATTAACGGTACATGTTCCTGGCTTTTTTAAATCTTTATAGTGTTCCCAATAATAAGTCGTTTCTTTTATCCAATGTGGACCAAGCATTTCAAAACTAGTTAAGTGATCCAAACGTTTGTCATCTGCAATAACTGCAATAACTTTGTCATCTACTTCTCCACCATCATCAAAAGTCATAATTCCAATAATTCTTGCCTCAACAACTGAGCCTGGAATTAAAGGCTCTGTAACTCCAACGATTTCTATATCTAAAGGGTCTCCATCCTCATCCCATGTACGTGGAATACATCCATACGCAAAAGGGTAAGCCAAAGAAGAATACCCAACTCGATCAAGCTTTAAATGACCTGTTTCAGTTATTAACTCGTATTTATTAATGGTATTTGAATTCAGTTCAACGATAGTATTCACCCTTAAACTTCTTTCATCAGCAAAAGCAGGCAGAATATGAAGCAAATTTGGCATACTGCGACTAGGAGATTGGTCTAAATTGGCCATAAATGAAAAAATACCTATCCTTTCATCTTAAGTGGTCATAAGCATCTTCAACTTATTCTCTAAATAATTCAAAAATGGAATACTAGATAAATCGCTACCAGAAACTTTCTTTACCAGTTGCTCTGCATTTACTTGACGTCCATAATGATGGACTTCATTCCTTAACCATTTGAGAAGCTCTTTCTCATTTCCTTCTTTTATACATTCTCCTATTGGATCTTCGCCTTTAAAACCTTTTTGAGTAAGTGATGAAGCCATAGCTTCTGATAATTGCGCACTAATTAAATGGCCAAGTAAATAAGAAGGAAAATAGCCAAAGGAACCTTCACTCCAATGAACATCTTGCAAGCAGCCTTCAGAATCATTCTTAGGAGATACCCCAAGAAGATCTTTATATCTTTTATTCCATTCTCTTGGAAGGTCCCAAACATCTAATCCTTCTTGAAGTAACGCAATCTCTAGATCAGTTCTTATTAGAATATGTAATCCATAACTCAATTCATCCGCTTCGACCCTATTCAGTCCAGGAATCAATGGATTCATTGCTTGCCATAGATCTGAAGAATTTTTCAAAGGTGCACCTTCATTAGCAAAGTAAGTCCAGAAGCGTTCTGAGAAATCTTTGCTTCTCGCAACTCTATTCTCCCAAAAAAGAGATTGGCTCTCATGAACTCCCATTGATGTGGCTTGACCTAAAGGCCATGCAAACCACTGATGATTCTCCAAAGGTAACCCCTGCTCATAAAGAGAATGCCCCCACTCATGAGCAGTAGCTAAAAAGCATGAGAAAGGTTGCCCCTCAACAATCCTTGTCGTCAATCGGAAATCTTGCGGTCCTAGGGTTATAGAAAAAGGATGAGGAGATTTTGCTAAAGATGTGATTTTTTGATTACGACCCCATTGATTTAATAAAATCTCGCAAAGTTTTTGTTGAGACTTTTGATCTAGATCCCATTTGGGAAGCTTTTTAGAAGACACCTCATTTGCCTTCGCTATTAATTCAGGCAAGCGAGTTCTTAAAGGATCAAATAATTCATTTAATCGTTTAATTGTCAAATCAGGTTCAAAAGGTTGCGCCAAAGTTTCCCAACAACTACGAGATTCATTAAGTTGATTTGCTTGCTCTACCCGTAAATGAACTAATTTTTTAAGTGCAGGAGCAAATCTCTTGTAATCATTATTTTCTTTTGCTTCTTTCCAAAGAGAGTATCCTTCTGTTTGTGCTTTAGCAAGATGAACAACTAGTTTTGCATCAAGTTTTTTTTGGCGGCTTAGTTCTAACTCTAAAAGATCTAAATTTGTAATTTTCTTTTTAATGTCAGTATCTGCTTCAAGAGCTTCTATCTGTATTTCTTCTCTAGCTTCTTTAATTAAGTCCTCAAATTCTGTACTACTTTGCCTGGCGTGAAGCCACTTTGCCAAAAAGCTTAATTCTTCTCCCCTCCAAGCAGCTCCATTTGAAGGCATGGATGTATTCTGGTCCCAATATAATGTGCTGTGAATAGATCCAAGGATCTGAGTTTCTCGAAGATATCCACCAAGTTTTTGCCAAGAGGTACTAGTCAATGATTTTTTGCCAATCAATTAAGACTAATGTCAACTTGAAATAAAAACATATTGTATGAGTATTCATAAGTCTTTAAAGACTAGTAAATTTTTGTCATTCTTTAAAGAGAAATTTTTTGCGGACAACATTAATAGAAAATTTCTTAAACCTTTTTATTATAAAATTTACTCATAATGGCTATTTTTAAAGCTACTATTAATGAGACTGGATTGGCACTTATGAAGTCAACTCTAGAATTTATATTTATCTACTATCAAGGTGAAACAATTTATTTCTCAACTTTCTATTAATAGCAAAGGCGAAGGATTTATAAATTTAACTGATGCCATTAACCGTTGGATTAAAGTAAAAAAAATAAGAGAGGGTATATTAGTAATTACATGTCAACATACCAGCTGCAGCCTAATAATAAATGAAAATGCTGATCCAAGAGTACTTCAAGATCTTGCGGCATATATGAAAGCAATTGTACCAGAAATAGGATTTAAATCTATTCTTAGAAATGAAGAAATAAAAGAATATCTTCATTCAGAAGAAGGTTTAGATGATATGCCTGCACATATAAAAACAACTCTAACTTCAAGCAACCTTTCTATTAGCATACGAGAATCAATGCTAGATCTAGGGACTTGGCAGGCAATTTATCTATGGGAGCATAGATATTCTAGTAATGTAAGAAAAATCAATCTTCATGCAATAGGCGAAACAGGTGCAATTAAGCTAGAAGAATCTTACGAAGGGTTTAATACAGTCATGTCAACAGATGACCCAGCGAAGCTAAATAAAATCGTATTAGATAGTATTAACCCAGTTAGTTCATCTGATGAAAATGGCTCAGATACAAAAACAGATCTTTTGATTGACCGGATTCATGATCTAACAGAACCTACACAATAACTGAATCAATATGTCTATGGACAGAAGAATTTTATCTACTGCTGAAATCAGCAATTACTGTGAAGCTATACCTCTATGGAAACTTAAAGACAATAAATCCCTTTCAAGAAAATTCCATTTCAAAAATTTTATTCAAGCCTTTGCCTTTATGACTAAGGTTGCAATTATTGCTGAAAAAATGTCCCATCATCCTGAATGGAGCAATGTTTATGCTGATGTAGAAATAAGTTTAACAACTCATGACTTAGGTGGACTAAGCAATCTTGACTTCAAACTTGCCAAATCTATTGACGAACTTTAAGGTGTTTTAATTAACTAAACTGTAAAATCTTTCACATATAACATGAATACTGAACTATCAATCCATAAGAATGTAGAAGAATCAAAATCAATACCTGTAACTATCCTTACAGGTTTCCTTGGGGCTGGCAAAACGACACTACTTAATAATATTCTAGAGAACCAAAAAGGGATAAAGACAGCAGTAATAGTAAATGAATTCGGAGAAATAGGTATCGATAATGATCTAATAGTAAGCACCGGTGAAGATATGATTGAACTAAGTAATGGCTGTATATGTTGTTCTATTAATGGAGAGTTACTTAATTCAGTAGAGAAAATCATAGAGAAGAAAGAAACAATAGATTATATAATCGTTGAAACAACAGGGCTGGCAGATCCTCTGCCAGTTGCAATGACATTTTTAGGAAGTGATCTTAGAGAAAAAACACGCCTTGATTCAATTATAACTATTATAGATGCTGAGAATTTTAACAATAGTATTTTAGAAAGTGAAGTTGCCAAGTCTCAGCTAATACATGCAGATATCTTATTAATAAATAAATGTGATCTAGTTAATAATGAAAAAGTTTTAGAAATAGAAGAAATATTATCAGATTTTAAAACAGATCCAAGAATATTAAAATGTTGCAATGGTAAAGTAGCTTTATCTCTTTTATTAAGTGTAGGACTTTTTGAATCTGACAATATTCATATAGGAAAAGATAAACATAAAGAAGATGTTTCAAATAATCACCATCACCATCACCATCACCATCACCATCACCATCATGAAAATAGTGAAAAGAATGATATAGAAGGATTTACATCAATTTCATTTAAATCCGAAGAACCTCTTTCTCTTAGAAGGTTTCAGAATTTCCTAGACAATCAATTACCCTCTGAAGTGTTCAGAGCTAAAGGCATATTGTGGTTTTACGAAAGTAACAAAAGATATGTTTTTCACCTTGCAGGGAAAAGATTCTCAATTGATGATTCTGAATGGCATTCTGAAAAGAACAATCAACTTGTTTTTATTGGTAAAAATCTTGAACATGAAAAGCTAATTAATCAACTTGAAGCCTGCATTAATAAAGATTTAGTTGAAGATTTTGAATAAAATAAACTTTTTATTTTCAAATCTAGTGCAAAAAAAAATTTTGCTAGATGCTTTTGCAATATTATTATCCATAATTCTTCTTTGGCCTGTATTAAATTTATTCACAGAAGGATTTAGTGTAATTAGCTCTAGAGAAATAAGCCTAGGTGCAGACGGTATCAAGCAAATAAAGGGAACTATTTTACTTGTGATTTTTTGTTCATTAAGTGGGGGTGTAATTGGTACAGCCAATGGATGGTTGCTTACAAACTGCTCCTTTAAAGGCCAAAAATATCTAAGGCTTGCTCAGCTTTTACCACTAGCTACTCCTGCTTATTTACTATCCGCAATTTTAATTGATATTGGAAGCATTTATGGAATAAGAGTTCATGGAATGATCTGGGGTGTTTTAGTAATGTCAATGACTACATATCCTTATGTGTTTCTTTTAAGTGCAGAAAGCTTTGCTAAATGTGGTCAAAGTCAAATTGAAGCTTGTCGAAGTTTAGGAATTGGACCATGGAGCAGCTTTAAGCGAATATCTTTACCTCTAGCAATACCATCAATAGGCGCAGGGATTGCACTATTAGCAATGGAAGTAATTAATGAGCTTGGAGCAGTGCAACTTCTAAACATACCAAGCATCTCAGCTGGAATAATTGAAAACTGGATTATCAAAGGCAATCCATCAGGTGCTATATCACTTGCATTTATTGCATTACTAATTGTCCTAGTTCTTCTTGCCTTCGAGAAAAGATTAAGAAGAAATAGTAGACGATGGAGCGAAGGAAAAAATCTAATAGAAAGAGACAAATGGGAACTAAAAGGAGTTAGAGCAATATTTGCTCAATTCTTAGCTATTCTTCCAACTTTATTCACACTAGGTATACCTTTGTTATGGGTAATAATCAACATCGATCAAATTAGCCAAGGGTTTGATCTTGATATTATTCAATTAACACTTAGAAGTTTCATTCTTGGTATTTCAGCCGCCTCATTAACAGTATTTTTTGCAATATTTTTAAGCATTTGCAAAAGATGGAATAAAAGCAAATGGATGAGAGCTATTTCATTTCTTTCAGGTATTGGCTATGCAATTCCAGGAGCTGTTATAGCTCTAGCCCTTCTATCTTTTTCTAGTTTTAATTGGAGTATTCCCTCTCTAATTTTATTACTTTGGGGATATTCAATTAGGTTTCTGGTGGTTTCAAAAGGTGGTTTAGATGCTGGACTAGAAAGACTGAATCCAAACATTGAGGAAGCCGCAATGATTCTTGGGGAAGAGTGGACTGGTATTTTAAAAAAAATACATATACCTCTACTAAAAGGACCAATTATAGTAGGTGCTCTTTTGATTTTTGTAGATACTATTAAGGAATTACCTCTTACATTTATTCTAAGACCATTTGACTTTGACACTCTTTCGGTAAGGATATTTCAATATGCAGGAGATGAAAGAATGGCTGAATCAATTATTCCTGGATTAATAGTCCTTAGCTTAGGTTTATTAGCATCAATAGCACTAATGCCAAGTATAGATTCTAAAAACAATTAAAATTATTCTTATCATTAAATAAGATTCTTAAACTATTTAATCAACCTTTCAAAAGTCCTTTTTAAAATCAAAATAAAAGGGATAAACAAATCAGCAATGCTTGCCAATAATCTGTAATAGATTAAAACAAGCAATAAAGATTCCGTTGGTATACTTTGTCCTAGAGTTAGCAATATAAACGATTCAAATATCCCAATTCCTCCAGGAGCTGATGGAACTAATAATCCTATAGTCCAAGCGGAAGAAAATAGAAATATCCAACGAGATATAGAAATATTATCATGTATTAGAAAAGCATTTAAGCAACACCAAAAAGCTGCAAATCTCAATAGAATAAATAATATTTCTAATATAAATGAATTAAAAGGGAAGGCTGAAGATGGATTAATTGCCCTAAAAGATTCTTTACCAAAATCAATCTTTTCTCCAAACTTCTTAAATTGCATTATTTTAATTGCACCTAACTGGAGTAATAAGCTTCCCCTAAAGCGCCTAGCCAATAAAATAGAGGGAATAAAAAAAATCAATAATGAAATGTTTTTTAAATCGGTGATAGGAAGTAAAAATAATGCAGCTGACATCATCAAAAAAGGCTCGAGCAAAACAGATGTAAAAGCTTGCTCAGGCGTAATTGAAGAACTTAAAACACGAAACCTCTCCAGGAAGTGCCATATGCCGCCAGGCAAATACTTAAGCGAATTTGTTCTAAGAAATAAATATATAATGTTTACATTATGTTTCTCATTGCCCAACCATTTAATTAACTCTTTCCATGCAATCCCATTAACTATTATACTAACAATGCTAAATATGCAGCCAAGAGATAAAAAATATATTACCTCTTTATTTAATTCTTCCTTAAGAATACTATCAAAATTAATATAGATTGTAATTGCAACAAATCCAATACTTAAATATGTTAAAAATGCTTTAAAATATTTGAAAGAAATTATATTTTTTATTATATATATTATACTTTTATACAAATTTCTAAAGCAATAAATTAATAATTCCATTCTTCTTCTGGCAAAAATTTTTCTAAGGACTTGTATATCTCTTCTCTTACATAATTAACTGAAACTGATCTTTCAAGGCTGATTCGAGTCAATTCATCATGCTCTACCTTGAAAGTTAACTTTCCATCAGGTCTGCAGACTTGCTTTACAGATAATTCTCCAAAAATAGTAGAACATTTTCCAGTTCTACGTGGCAGAACCCAACGTCCTTCAACATGTTCTCTTAATCCAATTGTTGATCCAAAAGAAAACCAAGCACTACGAACTTTATCTTTATTATTGGCGTTTGCTATAGCTGTTATTGAAACACCTAATCTTCCTTTCTTCATTTGTACTGGATAGGAAATTACTTCAATCGCTCCATGCTCTCTAAGCTGATTAGAAAGAAGTGCGAGGTCTTCTGGTGAAGAATCATCAATCCAGGCTTGCTGAATTACTATTGATTCCCATTGAGCTCCCTTTAAGTTTTTTTCAATAGGACTATATATATCACCATCTAATAGAAATATTCTCAATAAATTTGGCCTATTAAATTTATTTTGACCTAATCCAATGCCTATAGAGTTAATCTCAAAAAATGAAGGCCTTTGAAAAGCATTACCTAAAACAATTAAAAGTGCCAAGCCCGTTGGGGTAGTGACTTCACCCTCTAAATTTTTATCTGCAATAAGCCTTATGTTGTGATTTTTAGCTAATTCAACCACTGCAGGTACAGGGACTGGCAATCGCCCATGAGAAGTTTGCACAAAACCACTGCCAGCTGGTGGGTAGTCACATAAAACACATTTAAGGTTTAGATATTCAACTGCTGCACATACTCCAACAATGTCAACTAATGAGTCAATACATCCAATTTCATGAAAATGAACATGCTCAACATCAATTCCATGAACAAATGACTCAGCTTCTGCAAGTATTCCAAACACTTTTAAAATCTTATCCCTTAGAGAAATATTTAGATTAGAAGAACTTATTAAATTCTTTATATCTATCCAGTTTTTATATTTATAATTTAAATTCCTATCTTCAATAGAAACTTTAATTCCTCTTAGATTAAAAGTTTTAGATTCTTTATATATAAACTCATAATCATTAGAGAGTCCTAAAGATTTCAAAGGTTCATTGATAATCTCAGGAGGAACACCCAAATCAATCAATCCACCAAGTAGCATATCTCCTGAAACACCATTAGAGCAATCAATAAAAAGACTTTTCATTTTGAATTATCACAAAATTATAAAATTTTATTTTTATTTTTATTTTTATTTAAAGGTCCAATAATCTCGCTTTTCTCAACTTGAAGTTCTTTACCCATCCTTCTAACATCTAAATTCACAAAGTTCCTTAGTTCATTAATTGGTATTTCGCCTTTTAAATAAAGTTTAAATGGAAAGCTTTTACTCCTATTTTTATTAGGCTTCTGTCTAATTTTTATAATTAGATCTTTAGTCTCAGGCTTTGTATATATCAACTCTCCTCGGATAGAGAAATAATCATCGCCTTCTTCAACTCGATCTGAATCAATTTCTCCATTTGATCTATTTTCAGAATTAAAGGATTCATTAGAATCATTAAATTGTCCTAAGGTACTTGGTTCCCATATACCTGCTATCTGTAAATGTAAATGATCAGATTCTCTACATCTTGGATAAACAACCCATAAATGAGGAGACTCAATAGATATTTTCCTCTTTATAAGGCTAAGAGTTCTGCCAAGAACTACTGCATCAATTTCTAAACCATGCTGATCCTCGATCAATCCTCTCGAAAATCCTTTCATATCTTCAGGCTTATATGTACCTCTAACCAAGCCTATTGCTCTGTATTGAAATAACTCAGTTACTGGGGCGATTGGGTGATCTCTCATTTAAGAAAAACATTGCCTAGGCAGATTTAAAATCTAGCGGCTTTTTGGTCATCCTTACTCTCTTCTTCAATTATTAATTGGAATATCTGAATCTAAACCAGATTCTTCTTTATCTTCGCTTTCGAAAGCCTTTAGCGCATCTTCAATTGCATCATAAGGTTCAGTTCCCTTGTTTATCGCTTCAATGCGTTGCAGAATATTCAATAAATCATTTGGGGTTGAGGGCAAAGAACTGTCTTCATCAGATTCGTAAAAAGTAGACTGAATGTCTTTTGACTCTTGCTGAGTCAAGCCAGATATAAAAAATCCATTCCTCCTAAAGCCACTCTTTTCAAAAGAATAGAAAAAACAAGTTCCTAATAATAAAATAAAAATTGTATGTTTTAGTAAGAATAAGCGTTGATTATTCATATATGCTAAAAACTGGAGCTTACAAATTCTAAACCAACTACAACTTACATTATCAAATCGTGTTAATTGCTACTTGGAATGTAAATTCCATTAGAACTAGACTTAATCAAGTTGAAGATTTCATTGATGAATTCCAACCAGATTTATTGTGCTTGCAGGAAACAAAAGTAGAAGACACTTTATTTCCTAAAGATCCATTAATAAAAAAAGGATATCAGGTTTCTATCTTCGGGCAAAAGGCATATAACGGTGTTGCTCTTATAAGTAAAATTCCATTAGAAGATATAAGGAAAGGATTTAGTAGCGAAATTATTAAAGATAATGATTCTAATTATTTTGATAACCAAAAAAGAATTATTAGCGCTCTGATTGATGGAATTAGGGTAGTCAATGTATATGTACCAAATGGGTCATCTATTGATTCAGAAAAGTACAATTACAAAATCAAATGGTTATCAAAATTATTCGATTATCTAGAAAATCAATCAAAAAGAGGAGAGCCAGTTTGTCTTCTAGGGGACTTTAATATTGCATTAGAGGAAAAAGATCTCCATAACCCAAATAGGTTTAACAATGGAATCATGGCAAGCTTAAAAGAAAGAGAATCTTTAACTAAGCTTCTGAAAAACAGACTAGAGGATGTTTTTAGACTTTTTGAGCAAAACAGCGGCCATTGGAGTTGGTGGGACTACAGAAGCGGCTCATGGCAAAGGGACCAGGGCTGGCGTATTGATCACATCTATCTCAGCGAAGAATTAATAAAAAATTCTAGAAGCTGCATTATATGCAAAAAAATCCGAGGGAATCCCCAGCCAAGTGATCATGCTCCCGTATTAGTCAACATAAATTGGCCACCAAGCGAACCTGACAACGAACTCCTGGAAGATGAACCATTCTTTTGATAAGTATTTCTTATCCTTTGCTTGTCTTGCATAAGGTTATGGGGCGATTTCAAGTTTTTTTTAAAAAAAAAGTGCAAAATTTTTAATTTTTTTTGTATAAATGAGCTGTTTTTGAGAGTCTATTGTCAAATCATCACAGTATTAGGAATTGTTTTAGCAACTCTTTTACTCATGTATCCAACCACTCGTCAAACCAGTCTCTGCAATGAGTCTCAGGGTAAGACTTACGTGTTTTTTGAACGAAAAACACCTTAAGCTATACAATTGAGGTAAAGAAAAAACAGAAACTTTTAGACTTATTCGACTCTTTTAGGCCATTATGACCAACTGTGTTATCAACTAATTGATTTGGGTGCCGTGACGAACGCCTTCAACACAACTAATTCTCAAACAGTTTTCAGTGCTGCTCAAGAACTAATGCCTGGTGGGGTTAGCTCTCCTGTTCGCGCTTTTAAGTCTGTCAATGGAGATCCAATTGTTTTTGATCGAGTTAAAGGTCCTTACGCTTGGGATATAGACGGCAATCGATTTATTGACTACGTGGGTAGCTGGGGGCCGGCAATATGTGGGCATTCTCATCCAGAGGTGATTGCATCTCTTCAAGAAGCCTTGGAAAAAGGCACTAGCTTTGGTGCACCTTGTGAACTAGAGAACAAACTTGCAGAAATGGTCATAGAAGCCGTGCCAAGTGTTGAGATGGTTCGATTTGTTAATAGCGGTACAGAAGCTTGTATGGCAGTCCTAAGACTTATGAGGGCTTTTACCGGTAGAGACAAACTCATTAAATTTGAAGGTTGCTATCACGGACATGCAGATATGTTTCTTGTGAAAGCAGGCTCGGGAGTAGCAACTCTTGGGCTGCCTGATTCTCCTGGTGTACCAAGAAGCACTACTTCCAACACTCTTACAGCTCCATACAATGATCTTGAAGCTGTAAAAGAGCTCTTTGCAGAAAACCCCGATGCAATTTCTGGTGTAATCCTTGAGCCAATTGTTGGCAATGCTGGATTCATAACTCCTGAGCCAGGATTCTTAGAAGGGCTTAGAGAGTTAACAAAGGAGAATGGAGCATTATTGGTTTTTGATGAAGTTATGACTGGCTTCAGGATTAGCTATGGAGGAGCCCAAGAACGTTTTGGAGTCATTCCAGATCTCACTACAATGGGGAAAGTTATAGGCGGTGGCCTCCCAGTTGGGGCTTATGGAGGCAAAAAAGAAATTATGTCAATGGTTGCCCCTGCAGGCCCCGTATACCAGGCAGGAACTCTCAGCGGAAATCCACTTGCAATGACAGCAGGCATAAAAACTTTAGAAATACTTAAGCAAGAAGGCTCCTATGAAAGGCTAGACACTCTTACTAAAAAACTAATTAATGGAATTTGTGATTCAGCCAAACAAGCAGGTTTATCTATAACAGGCAGCAGCATAAGTGGAATGTTTGGTTTTTATCTATGCGAAGGTCCTGTCAGAAACTTTGAAGAAGCAAAAAAAGCCAATGCAGAATATTTTGGGCGCCTTCACAGAGCCATGCTAAAGAAAGGAATCTATCTAGCTCCAAGTGCTTTTGAGGCAGGTTTTACATCACTTGCTCATTCAGAAGATGATATAGATATAACTTTACAAGCTTTTAATGAATGCTTTAACGAGCTAGGTAACTAAAAAAATTAAACCCATTAAAGTTCTAAGCTTGAATGGGTTTAATTTTATAAAATCTCTAAAAAAAATATATTTTATTTATGTTAGTTTCTTCTTCCTCCAACTATTACAGGAGTACCATTTCCTGCTGAGCCAGGCAGAGCAGGCACTACTTGTGTCTGCCCATCCCATTTATCTAAGAATAGTTTAAATAAAACCTGGTCATCAAGACTACGGTTAAGTGTTTCATATCTTTTTGCTTCCTGTTCAGCAATTTTAACTTCAGTTTGAGCCTTCAAGAGTTGCTGTTCTGCAATTTGTTTCTGCTCAATAGCGGCTCTATATTCATCTGCAATCTTCAATCCGATTAAGTCAAGACCTTTAATATCAACATAATCAAATTGACTAATTTCTTCAGCAACCGTTTGCTCAACGATGGAAGAGATGTCACTCCAAGAACTAGCTATCGTAACTAATTCATATTTAGAGAAAACTGATTTAAGGGCTTTGAGTAATGATGGCTTAATTATACGATTATAAATTTCTCTATCGTTATAAGAAATAGTTCTAAAGACACGTCCGGCTTCACTTGGCTTAAGGGCATATTTAACTGTTGCAGTAGCTGAGATTACTTGTAAATCTTTAGTTAAAGACTCAAATTCTTCAGGCCTAACTTGAGTTTGCACATTAAATGGATAAGTTGATTGAACAAAAGGTACTTTAAAGTTAAGCCCAGGAAGACGAGCTGCCCCACTTACTTTTCCCAAAGTGGTAACAACTGCAACTTGACCAGCAGGGACAATAAACAAAGCTTGAGTAAGCAGTAATAGCCCAGTAAAAGAAACTATTAGTGCAAGAGTTGCAGTTCCTCCCCCTGCTGAGCCTCCTGGTGTGACATTACGCATTGGATTGGTCATAGATTTTCTTAAATTCCTAATAGGATGGTTCTTGTATAGCAAATATTGTAGTTAAATTAATTGAGATAATTATGTAATCAAAATAAAATCAATTTCCTGTTTTCTCTTTTATTTTTTGAAGGACTGAAAGATAAATTGTCTCATCTATCTCTCGAATATCATATTCAAATGGCATTATTCCATGATGATATTCATGCGTTATCATCCAGCAAGCCTTTTCTATATCGCAATTATCAGATTTTTCTAATAACTTCAGAGCCTTTTCAGCTAATGCATTGATTAAATTGGAATCCATATTAAAAAGACTTAGAAAGTTAATTAATTACCTGTAATTTTCAAATTGCAATGGAATCTCAAGCTCTTCTTCTTTTTTCTTTAATATTTCTATCGCCATCTGTAGTTCATCTTTATTTTTTCCGGCAACCCTTAAGCTATCGCCTTGAATTGAAACATTTACCTTCTTAATTTGATCTCTAATAGATTTGCTTAATTTCTTTGCTATTTCTTGAGACAATCCTTTCTTTAATAAAATATTTTGCTTGACCTTATTCCCAGAAGAATTAATAGGGTCCTTGAAGTCAAAAATCTTTAAAGATAATTTCCTTTTAATTGACTTTTGTAAAAGGATATCTCTAATTGCATTCAAAGTCATATCACTAGTCGTAAGAATAATAATTTCATCATCCTCAAGACTGATTTCAGATTCAGAGTCTTTAAGGTCATATCTCTGCGAAACATCCCTTTTAACCTGATCAATCGCGTTAACTAATTCTTGACGATCAAAGTCTGAAACCACGTCAAATGAATAAGAAGATGGCATAACAACAACACCAATGGATTTATATTATAGAAAAAATATGAAGATATGAATTAAAAATTGAGATTAGATATGAAAACAACGTCTCCTAAACTAAAGCTAATCAAAAAATAATAAACTAACGACTTTTCCCATATTTTCTGCACTATGGCAACTACTTAATAAAGTTTCACTGTCATGAAATGCAAAGCAAATAAGCTGATCGCATCTACTAATTATTTCTTGATTACATAAACTACTGGCCATGGGCAGAGATAGCTCATCGTTATCAGGCTTCTCCACTAGGTGAAGTACTTTATCCAATAAATCCCTAATCTCAGTGGCCTGACGATCAAGACTTTGAGGGAGCAGAACAGTAAGCAACGAAGGGTTAACTTCTAAAGTTGCTCTTATTACAGCAGCATTAACCCCTTGCGATCCTGATGTCATAAGGGAGTGTCCTTCTTGAGCAAGAGAACGAACAACCAATTCAACAAGATGAACGGTTACAACTGGAATATGACGACTACCTAAGAAAGCAATTCTCCTTTTGCCTTTATCTTGTAATAAAGCCAATTCCTGAGCCAAAGTATCAATGCGACCAAGCTGAGGCAGGTCTAGTGATTGATTTTCGCTCAAAGAAATTCTCCTTTTGTTATTTGAACCTAGCAAATATTTTAGGGTTGAGAAAAGATACCGAAAGATCCTAGTAGTCTTTTCAATTCACAATTTTCTTCAACCAATCTAAATGCATATGTAGCCTTTACATTTTCATGCAATCTCACATGACCAAAAGCTTGCTCAATGACTTCAACTGTTGAAAGAGTATCTGAATCTACTTTAAGTAAAGGTACTTCCAATTCTTCAGCTCGATTTATTAGTTGAGGCAAGGGTTCTCCAGCTCCCGTTAAGATGAGGCATTGTGTAGAAGCTTCTAGAGCAGCCAATTGTATATCAGTTCTATCGGCACCCGTAACAACTGCCATATTTCTGCGCTTACGGAAAAATTCCATTGCAGAATTAACACTCATTGCTCCAATACTTAAAGTTTCAACCATTAGCTCCAATCTTTCCGAACAACAAATAACCCTTGCCTTTAGTCTTCTGACCAACTCTTCAACAGTAACGCTTCTAAGAAGAGGAGATCTTGGCATCACTCCAAAAACATCAATTCCTAATACTTTTAAGGCTGGGACAATATTCTCATTTAAATCTTTAACATCATCTGGAGTAACGGCATTTAAAACAACTCCTAAAAAATTATTCCCAAGCTCTTTCTTAGCAGCCAACAATGCATCTAGGCTACGACTATCTTTCCATAAATGAACCAACAAAACCTTTGCTTCAAATTCTTTAGCAAGCTGAGAAAGACTTAATCCATAAAGCATTCCTTCATAGATACTCCCAGCTGCTTCTAAAATGTTCAGCCCTAAGAAATTATCTCTCAATTTATCTTTAAATTTTTGAAACCCTTCTCCTGGAATAAGAAATGAATCATGTAAACGTTTTTCTGCAGTATCAGCTGCCAACAAATCAACCGAAGGAAGAAGATTTTCTTCCTTCAAGCCAACAATTGAACCAACAAAACGAACATCGTCATCTATTAATACTCCTCCAGGGACAAAAGCCTCATGTTCTATTTCAAAGCTTGTAGCAAGGGGTTTACCAAAACGTACTTCTACATTTAAAGCCTTTAAGTACCTTGCAATACCTAATACCAAGGCTGATTTTCCACTAAACGACTCGCAAGACCCAATCATTAAGGTCTTACCCATGAGTGAACTCCATGAATCAGCTATGAATCAATCTTAGTCATGAATACCTTCATGTGATCGGATTTAGGCAATATAATGTTGGGATCAAAGGATTTAATTATCAAAAAAACAATATCTTAAAAATCGTTTCTGCTTTTTTTCATCTAAATGCTTTTCCAAAATCTAAATTTATCTCACAATCTTAAAAAGGAAGATATATGGGTAAACCGACGGATTGGAATCACTGGAGCAACAGGAAGCCTAGGCAAAGAACTTTCGAAAGCTTTTAGGTCTAAAGGTTCATATGTAATTGGTCTTACTCATAGTGAAATACCTCACGAATCTGAACTCACTGAAGAAAGTCCTAATAAATGGATAAAATGGAATTGCGGAAAAGAAAAAGAATTAGAGGATATTTTTAAAACCTTAGACTTATTAGTTCTTAATCACGGTATAAATCCAGGAGGAAATTTAGAAACTGAAGGTCTAAATAAGGCACTTGAAATAAATGCATTAAGTTATTGGCGTTTAATTGAAATATTTGAAAGAGTCTCATTGAATGAAAAGAATAAATCTTCTATTAAAGAACTTTGGGTAAACACATCAGAGGCAGAGATTCAACCTGCATTTAGCCCTTCATATGAAATAAGTAAAAGATTAATTGGTCAATTAGTAAGTTTTAGATATAGTTCATTAACCATCTTTGAACGTAAAAAATTTAAACTAAAAAAACTTATTTTAGGTCCATTCCGCTCCAAATTAAATCCTATTGGCTTAATGAATCCAAGCTTGGTTGCAGATAAAATAATAAACAAATCAACAAATCTCTCAAGAATAATTATTGTAAGTCCTAATCCTTTAACTTACATTTTTATGCCTCTTACTGAGTATATAAGAGAGCTATATTTCTATCTTTTCAAAGGAAACCTCAAAACAAAAAATTAATATGCTATTACTCTCTTGCTGTTAGTATTTCACATCCTTTATTAGTAACAAGAATTGTATGTTCCCACTGAGCAGATAGGCTCCCATCTTTAGTTATAACAGTCCATCCATCCTTAAGGGTTTGGCAGAATTTATCACCTTCATTTAAGATAGGTTCAACAGCTAAAGTCATTCCTTCTCTTAACTTTACATTTGGCAATTCATTTGTACGAAAGTTAAAAACTGAAGGTTCTTCATGAAGATTTCTCCCAACTCCGTGACCTGTAAAATCTTCAACAACACTATAATTATTTTTTTTCACATGATCTTCAATAGCTCCAGCGATATCTAAGAGACTATTATTTGCCTTTACTTGAGATAGCCCCTCCATCAAAGACTCTTGTGCAACACGACTTAATTTCTTTGCTTCCTCTGATATATCTCCAACACAAATAGTTATGCAACTATCTCCATGATACCCATCAAAATAAGCACCAGTGTCTACCTTGAGTAGATCCCCAGATTTAATTTTTCGTTTAGCATTAGGAATGCCATGTACAACCTCATTATTAATACTTGCGCAAATACTTCCAGGAAAACCATGGTAGCCTTTAAAGCTTGGCAATGCCCCCATCTCACGAATCCTTCTCTCAGCATATTTATCTAAATCGCCTGTTGTCATCCCAGGCTCAACCATTTGGTTTATCTCACTAAGAACAGTTGCAACTATATGACTTGACTTTCTCATAATCTGAACTTCTCTTGATGATTTTATTTCAACACCTCGTCTTTGCTTGATACGAGGTCCATTATCAACACTTGCTTTTAAGGAAGAATTAAGAAGATCGGCAAAAAGCTTATTCATGCAGTGAAATTATTGAAAAGCTTGGTCTTAATGCTCTTACAAAAATGAATTGCAACCAAGTCTTTCTACAAGCTAATCAATTATTTTAGATCTATCAACTTCGAAATAAACTGATTGAAAACCTTTATCAAGAATAACTTGAGAGCAAAAGCTTTTATACATATTTTCACCTAATTGATATCATAAGCTGTTTCACAACTACCAAAAGAGTCGAATTGATGTTTATACATTAGGAATTCATTAGCTTATTACCCTCTATTGCTAAAAACGGCTAGACCTAAATTAAGTCTCTCTTTTTTGAGCTTATAAGGCCATTAATTCTATTCCATTGGATGATTTGTAAAGGATGCATTCTAAAGTTGAAAAATATTTACCAAGAAAAGGACAACCTATTGCCAAAAAATGATTAATTAACAGTTACAATGAATTCTGGGCTAATAAAATCAACTCGGGATGACGGAAGACAAAAAAAATGCCTCTTCAAAGAAAGAGGCTGAAAAACAAATGGGTAAAGAAACCTCAGAAGCCACTCTTGAGAAAAAAAGCAAAGAAGATGCTTCAAATGGAAATTCTGCAGCTAAATCACAACTCACTGCTCAAGCAATTATTGATCAGTTTGAGAGATCTCAACAAAAGGATAAAGTCCCAGAAGTATATGTGGGAGACACAGTTCGTGTAGGGGTAAGAATTAGCGAAGGCAATAAAGAGCGTGTTCAACCGTATGAAGGAGTAATTATTGCTAAACGTCATGGAGGGTTAAATGAAACCATTACCGTTCGTCGCATTTTTCAAGGGGTCGGTGTTGAAAGGGTCTTCATGGTTCACAGTCCTCAGGTTGCTTCTATTAAAGTTGAGCGTCGCGGTAAAGTAAGAAGAGCGAAGCTCTTTTACCTGCGTGATCGAGTTGGTAAAGCAACTCGTGTCAAGCAGCGCTTCGATCGCTGAGGTTTCGACCTCGTTCAATCCAAGTACCATTGTCACTGCATTGGTAATAGGGCATCTTTAATGCGCCGTTAGTTCAGTTGGTAGAACGCAGGTCTCCAAAACCTGATGTCGGGGGTTCAAGTCCTCCACGGCGCGTTCGATACCCTTTCAACATTTTCTTTGTTTTAAGAATGGAGTTAGACCTTCAACCTGGTGATGTCGTAAAAGCCCTTGAGTCTGCAGCTCTTGGCTGGGTTAGGGCACGTGTAATACGAGTCAAATCTGGTGGACGAGTTGTTGTACAAAGTGACCAAGGTCGAGAATTCACAGCTCGAGGAAACCAAGTTCGACTTATTGAACCAGCTGGTTTTCGTCCATGATTTGAACAATTTTTTTTTTTTGAAAATTGTTTAAATTGACGAAGAACAACCTTTAAAGCAATCTTTTTAAAGGTTGAGGTTAATGAGGTGATAGGTTGATAGTTCTTTTGCCAAAATCAAGGCATCAGATCATCTACAAGGTCTTTCCCTCATTCGACCAAACTTGGGACCGTAGTTCAACTGGTTAGAGCACCGCCCTGTCACGGCGGAAGTTGCGGGTTCGAATCCCGTCGGTCCCGTACCCAAATGAAACAAAAACTTGAAAGTAAGAGTAAGGCTTGCACCTAGTCCCACCGGTTATTTTCATATAGGAACCGCTAGAACTGCACTATTTAATTGGTTATTTGCTCGTAAGAATAATGGTTTATTCCTTTTGAGAATAGAAGATACAGATAAAGAAAGATCAAAAAGTGAATTCACTGTAGATATTCTAGATGGACTTAAATGGCTGGGTTTAAATTGGGATGAAGAACCTGTTATTCAGAGCAAAAGATTAGAAGAGCATAAAAAAGCAATTAATAAATTATTAGAATCAGGACTAGCCTATAGATGCTACACAACTGAAGAAGAACTCGATTTACTTCGAGAGACTCAAATCAAAGAAGGGAAAGCCCCTCACTATGACAATCGTCACAGAAACTTAAGCAGGGAACAAGAAAAAAAGTTTATTCACGAAGGAAGAACTTCAGTTATTCGTTTCAAAGTCGAAGATCAAGCCACAATTATCTGGGATGACATGGTTAGGGGCAGAATGGAATGGAATAGCAAAGATCTTGGAGGAGACTTTGTTATTTCCAGAAGGGCAACATCAAATAAAATAGGAGACCCTCTATACAACTTAGTAGTAGTGGTAGATGATGCTGCAATGCAGATTAGTCACATAATTCGCGGTGAAGACCATATTGCTAATACTGCCAAGCAAATACTGCTTTACAAGGCTTTAAGTATAAAGCCTCCGATATTTGCTCATACTCCCTTAATACTCAATGCAGAAGGTAAAAAACTTTCTAAACGTGATGGAGTAACTTCAATTATTGATTTTAAAAAAATGGGTTATACAGCCAATGCAATGACTAACTATATGACTCTACTAGGATGGTCACCGCCAGAAACTATGGATGAAAAATTTACTTTAGAAGAATCATCAAGCGTTTTTAATTTTGAACGAGTTAATAAGGCAGGCGCAAAATTTGATTGGGATAAATTAAATTGGCTAAACGCACAAGAAATTCGCAATTGGTCTACATCTAAACTTCTTGATCACCTAATTCCTTTATGGAACAAAAAAGGGTGGGAAATACCGAATCAAACCTTGGGATTAAAGCTAGCTGAACTTATTTCTCCATCTCTCACAATTATCAATGATGGAATAGAACAATGTGAGTTTTTCTTTAATGATCCTTCTCTAAAAGATGATGGGTCAGAACAATTAGAAACTGAAGGAGCAAAGGAATGCCTTGGTTCAATTTTGAAAATTTTAGAAGACAAACCCTGGGATGGAAATGATATATCCGTAGCAAAAGAAATTATATATAATTGCTCAAAATCATTAGGATTTAAAAAAGGGTTAATCATGAAAAGTCTTAGGGCGGCTTTAATGGGAAGCACTAAAGGTCCAGACTTACTTATATCGTGGGGTCTTCTCGCTTCAGTTGGCAAAGACATAAATAGATTGAAAAAATATATATAAATTTAATTGCTAATTATTTGAATCTTCTGCTAATAATCCTAATTTTTTTGCTAATGGTTTTGCGGTAAGGCCTTGTATCCCAACAGTCATAAGAATAGTTAAAAACACCAATCCTTGAAGCCGACCTGCTCCTAGTACTCCTGCTTGCTCAAGCCTAATAGAAAAAAGAGAAGCAACTGCAGCCGTCACAATTCCTCTAGGTGCTAACCAACCTAAAAAAAGTTTTTGCTTAAAATCTAATGGGAGGCCAGTCGTAGCAATACTTACAGCCAAAGGACGAACAACTAACATCAGGACCAGTACACAACTAATTCCTCCCCAGCCAAGAGGGCTTAGCTCTCTCCATGAAACGTCAGCAGCAAGAAGAGGGAAAAGCATTGTTATAGCCAATTGTGCTAATTCGCGAATTAATTCGTCTAATTGATTAACCTCAATTGAAGGGCTTCTGCCAACAATAAAACCTGCGGCAACTGAAGCAGGCAAGCCTGATTCAGGTAAAATCCACTCGCAAATTCCATAGAGTAAAAATAAAACCCCTAAAGTTATTTGGAGCCTAATTCCTATTACAGAATCAGCTTTTAGTCTTTTAAGCCCTTCTGAAAGAATCCAACCTGCAAATAATCCAATTAATACACCTCCACCTAACCTTGCCAATAAACCCAGAAGCAATTCTTTCCATCCATGAAGGTCCCCAACCAACAATTCCAAAAGCAGCAATGCCAAGACAGCTCCTATTGGTTCTAGGACTAATCCTTCAGCTTCAAGAACATCTCCCAGGGGTGACGCAAGTCGAATCTGTTGAACCAATGGAGTAACGACAGTTGGACCAGTCGCCAGAACAATTGCGCTATAGACAGCAGCAACATTCCAAGCTAATCCTGCAAGAACATGAGCTGTAACCCAAACTGCTGCCAAAGAAACAAAAAACCTTATTACAGAAATTCTTAGGACAGTTGTTTTTATAGTGTCTCCAGGCAAACGAAGATTTAGGCCTCCATCAAAAAGGACAAGACTGACTAGTAACCCCACAACGATCTCTAACCCTTGTCCTAAATCAAGAGGTTCTACAAGCCCCAATCCAGATCTACCTATTAACAACCCTGACAATAGAAGCAAAACCACTCCTGGAAAGCCAGTAAGAGCGGACAAAAGTCTTGCTCCAGCACCTGCAAAAACAGTGACCCCCCACAGCAGTCCTAGCCGCTCAGGAGTCATAGAAAATACTATTCAAGAGATCTAAATCAAAAGTTTGATTTTGAGTAATAAATTTCATATTTAATTGCTAATTGCAAAACTTAAAATGTAGATTTTCCTAAAATAAGTTCAAGCCAATTATTAGCTTAGACATATGCTCTAATCAAGAGGATAGTGTGGAACATCATCCAAATTAATCTTATTAAGATAAGAGCAAAGTTGTAACCTAATGATTTGAAAGAAAATTATTTGCCAAAATCAATGCAAATAATCCAATAATCAAGCCAACTGAAGCCATGCGGCCATTCCATATCTCTGCCTGAGGAGTAAAACCTCGTTTCCATGAATTAAGTTCTTGCTTACTTATTGAAGGTTCCAAGTCATTCTTTTTTTGTTTGGATGATGATGACTTCATAACTTAAAAATATAGAAAAGAAAACTTTATAAATGGCATTTCAAAATGGGGCATCTACTTGATATAGAAGATCAGAATGATCAAGCTGAAACCTTGCAGAAACACCAAGTTCAATTGAACTAGGACTTGTACCAGAGTTTAGTCTTAATAAAGCAGCAGTGCCTATCATTGCAGCATTATCAGTGCAAAACGCTTTAGGAGCAATATGAACTGCTACAGATTTTTTCGAAGCTTCTTCTGACATCATTTTTCTTAAACGATTATTAGCAGCCACACCACCAACCATGACTAAAGATTTAATACCATTATCTAATGCATATTTAAGACTTCTTTCAACTAACACTTCTGCTACAACTTGTTCAAAGCTTGCAGCAAGGTCAGCCAATGGTAGTTTATCTTTTAACAATTCAAGCTTTTGAATCTTTCTTAATACTGCAGTTTTGAGACCGCTGAAAGAGAAGTCATATGGATAAAATCCCCCTTCAGGTCTAGAAACTCTGCCTTTTGGGAAGGGAAATCTTTTTGGATCACCATTTATACCAATCCTCTCTATTGAAGGTCCGCCTGGATAAGAAAGACCCAATAATCTCGCAACCTTGTCAAAAGCCTCTCCAGCCGCATCATCATGACTTTGACCAACTCTCCTATAAATTAAATTTCTCTCAACATGAATTAATTCTGTATGCCCCCCACTTACTAATAAGGCCAAATATGGTGGTATGGGAGGATTTTCTGAAAGAAAAGAAGATGAAAGATGTCCCTCTAAGTGATTAATTCCTAAAAACGGAATTTCATGAAGTTTAGCCAACGTTCTAGCTGTGATTGAGCCCACAAGTAAGGCACCTGTCAATCCAGGCGTAACTGTTGCCGCAATTGCATTAATTTGTTTAAACCCAATGTCTGAATTCCTTAAAGCTTTATCTACAAGAAAAGGCATGCTTTCAAGATGTCTTCTTGATGCTATTTCAGGCACAACTCCTCCCCATTGCGCATGTTCAGCTGCCTGAGAAGCTATGCAATTTGCCAAAATCTGGAATTTTCCTGCCTTAAATTGGACAACAGCTGCGGCTGTCTCGTCACAACTTGTTTCGAGGGCGAGTACTGTTTGCATCATTTATGCGTATCTCATTTAACTTAGGTGTAGTGAATCCTGTTTTTATTAAGACAGGTTAAATAAGGATTCCGACTAATGCGTCGTCTCTTCTCAATTCTTCTATCTGCTTTCCTTCTTTTGGGAATAGCACCAACAGTAAATGCAGCTGGTGAAGCTCTTAATGCAGACAGAGCCAGTACAGAATTTACTGCCTCAGGTCTAACTCCATGTTCTGAAAATGCTCGTTTCCAAGATCGAGCCAGTAGTGCATCTACTGCAAAAGATATCGCAAGATTCGAAAGATATAGCAAAGCTTCTTGCGGTGATGATGGCTTGCCACATCTTGTTATAGGTGCAACTATTGAGCCTTTTGGTGCTCTTGCAAACAGACATCATGAAGGAGACATATTGATTCCTGGTCATATATTCATTTATATAGCAGGGATAATTGGTTGGTCAGGGAGGGAGTATCTAAGAGCTTCTAAAAAGCTTAAGAACCCAGCAGAGAATGAAATATTCATTGATTTCGCTCTTGCAAGACAATGCTTAATAAAAGGTGCTGCTTGGCCTCTTGAGGCAAATAAGCAAGGAAGGAGTGGAGACCTTCGTGAAAAAGATGAGAATATTTCTTTAAATGGACCTCGGTAAATTTGGAATAAATTTTCTTCTTACAACTATTATTCTTAATCACTAATTTACTAATGTTCAAAATCTTCCAAACAAAATGGTTTAGATCTGCACCTGTTGTTGCAACCCTTTGGATTGTTATTACAGCGGGAATCCTAGTTGAATGGAATAGATTTGTACCAGACTTACTTTTCCACCCTGGATTATAAAATTAATAGGTTTTAATTCTGTTTAACTTTGAATCAATCTTTTAATTTCTAATACCGCAATATCTAAGTCATCGTTAACTACGGACGCGTTAAATTCGCATTGTGCTTTTAGCTCAAGTTTTGCTCTGGTTAATCTTTTTAGAATAGCTTCTTCTGTATCAGTTCCTCTTTCCCTAATTCTAGTCTCAAGCTCTTTTAAACTAGGAGGAGCAATAAATATTTGGAATCCTTGGGGGAAAGAATCTCTTACCTGCCTAGCTCCTTCTAGTTCAATCTCAAGAATGACGCTTTTCCCTCTGGAAAGTTGATTTTGGACTTCTTTTTTAGGAGTGCCATAACAATTATCTGCGAATTCAGCCCATTCAATAAATCCATTATCTGCCACAAGATCTTGGAATTCTTCTTTATTTAAAAAGAAATAATCTTTTCCATTTACCTCGCCTTTTCTTGGTAACCGAGTAGTTGCAGAGATAGAAAGCCAAAGATTTT
Organism: Prochlorococcus sp. AG-363-C02; assembly: GCA_003278345.1. Lineage (GTDB taxonomy): Bacteria > Cyanobacteriota > Cyanobacteriia > PCC-6307 > Cyanobiaceae > Prochlorococcus_E. The sequence goes on from QCFH01000001.1 coordinate 77,680, forward strand.
GATTCCCTTCGAGCAATTTTTTAACTATAGTTCCTTTACCGACACCGCTTGGTCCAGTAATAACTATCAATCCTTTGTTATTTGTCATGCCACTAATTTAATTCAATTAGCGAAAGGAATAAAGTGAGAGAAGAAAAACAATTAGAGAATCTAATGGAGCACTGTCCTATTCAGATAATGGACATAACCGCTCTGAAAGCAGTCGTTGCGGATTTACGTAGAAAAATAATCCCAAGTCGAATAGAAAAGATACAACAACCAGACTTATGTACTCTGCAAATTGGATTTCGCACCTTAAAAAAACTTTATTGGATAGAAATTAGTTGGCATGCAGATTCTGCGAGAATCGTCGAGCTAGAAAAAGTCCCAAGAGTGAAAGGTGAAAGCACTTTAAGCAAGCAGATCAAGTTTGGCTCTAGAGATATGGCTTTAATAGAAATAAAACAAGAAGGGTTTGAGCGCATAATTGAATTTGGATTTGCATTTCGTCCAAATGAAACCCCTTATAAGTTTTTATTAATCGAGCTAATGGGACGTCATAGTAAATTATTATTCTTAAATAATGAGCGCAAAGTAATAACAATCTCAAAACAAATACGCAAGAGCAAATCTCGTTTAAGGCCAATTAGTACAGGCGATAAATATTCTCAGCCACCTGCACTTCAAGGTATTAGTCCTAACAAAAGTCAACCATTTTCAGAGTGGAAGAAAGATCTATCATTAATTCCTATACCACTTAAAGATGCCTTTAAACAAACCTTCAAAGGAATGAGTCCTTCATTCCTAGTTCAATTAGCAGGAGATGAAAAGAATTCTTCAGAACAGCTACTAAACAAAAACGTAGATCAAATAACTAAAAAAATTTGGGAAAATCTATTTTCCAGATGGAGAGAATGGTTGAATATATTAGAAGAAGAAAGTTTCCAGCTTAGTTATAATGGGCCTACTGATTATCAGGTATGGTTGCCTAATCTATCTTATTTAAAAGAAGAAACCTCTATAAGCTTATCTCTTGGTATTTACTATCACAAAAAATTAGATGAAAACAAATTGCATAAAGCCTTTAATCAAATTTCAAATGATCTTATAAAGAGAAAAATGAGCGAAGAAGTATTACTGAAAAAGCAAAATTACTTATATTCAAAGACATTAGATATTAATTTAATAAAAGAAAGGGCTGATAAAATATTATCGGTAAATAAACCCAGCAAAGAGAAGATAAAAGAAGCACAAGATATGTATTCGAAAGTAAAAAAACTAAAGAGATCAAAAGAAATTATACAAAAAAGAATTAATTACCACATAGATAAAATTAATTTTATAAATGAAACAGATTTATTCCTTGATTATATAATTACCAATAATAAAACAAGCAAATCAGAAAAGTTAACTGAAATCATGCAACTTAAAGATGATCTAGAAAGTTTTCTACTAACTAAAACACAGAAAGTTAAAACAACCTCTAATAAAGAAGTTGATGTTAGTAATATTCTTAGGATAAAAAGCCCTAACGGATTAATAATTTATATAGGAAGAAATCACCTTCAGAACGAATTTATTAGCCTCAAAAAAGCCCGCAAAGGAGATATATGGTTTCATGTTCAAGAATGTCCTGGCAGTCATATAGTTGTAAAAGCTTCAAATGGAACAGCAGAAGAATCAGATATTCAGGTTTGTGCTGATTTGGCGGCATTCTTTAGCAAAGCAAAACTAAACAAAAAAGTTTCAATTCTAATGGTCCCTACACATAAGCTTAAAAAGCTAAAAGGTACAGCTCCTGGGGTAGTGAGCCCACGAGAAATTAAAATCTTGTGGGGAGACCCTGCAAAGGGGGAAAAGTATATGGATCAATCCACTAAAAATGCATGAAATGACTTATCATCTGGAATTAAGTGAAAAGTTTTTGGAATGTTTGAATTTATTGTTGGCTCTCATGAGTTTTTAGGAAACCATAGTTTTGCTGAATTTTTAGTAGGTTACATTTTTGGAGCTGCTTTAATAATTGGTGCTCCAACAGTGTTTCTTCTGTTGTGCTTCATAGCGCCTCTTATGAAAACAAATGGAAAAATGGGTGGATATAAGGAATTTGAAGCCTATGGCAAATCATCTTTGAACAATTGTCCTCCATTTATACTCCCTGACCCAACAAACCCTCAGTCTTAAATTAATAGTAATTTTTAGAACAGCAACAGGCTTTAGATTTTCAAAAAATCTATCTAGGCAGGTAAATACATACATTCAGAACTACTTTTACTCCTTCTGAAAAATGTTCTTAGATATTTATGATTATAAAAAAGGAAGCTTGCCTATCAGACTTATTATTATTACGAAGCAAAAAGCCTTCCTCTTAAATTGAAGAGCTCCAAAGATGTCGATAGAGCCTTATAACGAAAAGCAAATGCCTTTGCTAGATCACCTTGAAGAGCTACGTCAAAGAGTTATAAAAAGTTTACTGGCGATAGTATTGGGAGCCCTAGTAAGTCTTGTTTTAGTAAAGCCTTTGGTAAAAATACTAGAGGCTCCTGCAAGCTCTATACATTTTCTACAACTTGCCCCAGGTGAATTCCTCTTTGTTTCAATAAAAGTTGCAGGGTATTCTGGGCTAATAATTTCTATACCTTATATAGTTTTTCAAATTCTTTCTTTTGTTTTACCTGGTTTAACAAAAAAAGAAAAAAAATTAATAGCTCCAGCTGTCGCAGGTTCTGCAATTTTATTCCTAGGTGGACTATTCTTTGCTTGGAAAATTCTTTTACCTGCCGCATTAAATTTCCTTATAGGATATGGCGCTGAAGTTGTTGAACCTATTTGGTCTATTGAAAAGTATTTGGATTTTGTTTTACTCCTAATGGTAGGGACTGGCTTATCTTTTCAAATTCCTATTCTTCAACTTCTTCTAGGTTTTTTAGGTCTTATTAGATGGCAAGAAATGCTTTCTGCATGGAGATGGGTCATAATCGCATCTGCTATAGCCGGAGCAGTAATAACCCCCTCTACTGACCCTGTAACAATGATTCTCCTAGCAAGTTCAATATCTGTTCTATTTTTACTCGGTGTTCTATTAGTTGCAATTACAGATCAATTCAAAGAACAAATTCCTCCAGCCTCGAATCGGCCTCCAAATTTAAGCTAAGCGCCCTCCCAAGACTTGGTCTTCCATCAATATTCAGTAACCAATTTCTTACTTTCGAGGAGAGCCCCAACCTATTAACAACTTCAAGAACTTTTGCAAGCTTAATTCGATATTCTTGATCAGTTAAGTGCAAAGATTGCTTTTCAAGGAAACCCCACATCATTTGAATATAAAGGCTTTTACCTTTGACAATTATTTTCAATTCATACGTTACACCCCATCGATTTTTGATCAATCTCATTATTTCACTAACTTCTAATGGTTTAACAGAGGTCATTTAAAGATTGAATTAACCACAAAATCAAACAAATCTTATTTAGAAACCTACTATTTTCAAACAGTAGCGACACTCTTCAGGTCATAATGGAGATTATTATGAGCTGTTTGAACATCTGGCATGACACAAATGAGTCCTAGCGATGTGCCTTCAATGGGCAGACGTCAGTTCATGAACCTTCTTACATTTGGTACTGCAACAGGAGTTGCTCTAGGAGCTTTATACCCTGTAGCAAATTTCTTTATGCCATTAAGAGCAGGTGGGGGTACTGGTGGAACAACTGCCAAAGATGAATTAGGCAATGCAGTTACAGCTACGGGTTGGCTTTCTAGCCACCCTTCTGGTGATAGAAGTCTTGTACAAGGATTGAAAGGAGATCCTACATATTTAATTGTTGATGGGGATGAAGCGATAGGAAATTTCGGAATAAATGCTATCTGTACACACCTTGGATGTGTAGTCCCATGGAACAGTGGAGCAAATAAGTATATTTGTCCTTGCCATGGCAGCCAATATGATGCGAACGGTAAAGTAGTAAGAGGACCCGCTCCTCTTTCCTTAGCTTTAACTCATATAGATATAAAAGACGATAATGTTTTTGTAAGCCAATGGACTGAAACAGATTTCAGGACTGGAGACAAGCCCTGGTGGTTATAAAATAAATTCCCATATTTCTTATTTCAATCCTAATCATCATTTACAACTAATCATGCGCCGCATACTTTCTATTTTTCTAGGTTCCTTACTAATAGGACTTGCTTTAATACTTTCTCCCTCTTCAACATGGGCATATCCATTTTGGGCGCAGCAGAATTATGAAAATCCAAGAGAAGCTACTGGCAAATTAGTATGTGCAAATTGTCATTTAGCCAAGATGACTACTCAAGTTGAGGTTCCTCAATCAGTAGGAGCTGACAGCGTATTCAAAGCTGCTGTAAAAATACCTTATAAATCCGGTACTGAAGAAATAGGCGCAGACGGAAGCAAAGTCCCTCTTCAAGTAGGTGCAATCGTTATGCTTCCTGATGGCTTTAAACTTGCTCCTCAAGATCGTTGGAATGAAAATATAAAAGAAGAAACTCAAGGGGTTTATTTCACTCAATATAGTGAAGACAAAGAGAATATTATCCTTGTAGGACCATTACCAGGAGACCAAAATAAGGAAATTGTTTTTCCCATACTTTCCCCAGATCCATCAACTAACAAAAATATTCATTTTGGAAAGTACTCTATTAACGTTGGAGGAAATAGAGGAAGAGGCCAAGTATATCCAACTGGCGAGAAAAGCAACAATTCTATTTTTACCGCAACCAAATCAGGAAATGTTATTTCTATAGAAGATAATGAAGATAGTGGCAAGAATATTACTATTCAAACTGAAGATGGAGAATCATTTATTGAGACTATTCCAGTAGGGCCAGAGATATTGGTTCAAGAAGGTGACAAAATCGATGCTGGGGCTCTTTTAACTACTGACCCTAATGTCGGAGGATTTGGCCAATTAGATACCGAAATAGTCCTACAAAGTCCGGCAAGAGTTATTGGATTGATTGTATTTTTTGCTGGTGTTGCGTTAACCCAAATACTTTTGGTTTTGAAGAAAAAGCAAGTAGAAAAAGTTCAGGCTGCAAAAGGAATATAAATAAAATCAAAACTTTAATGAAACTAATTTAGGAAGGATGGAAGCCTTATTGGCATTTCTAAGCTCTCCAGGGGCAGGGATAAACTTGGGAATGATATCAGTTAGATGGTATGGAATACTAATTTCCCTTTCAGTATTCATTGGGCTAATAATCTCTTCACATCTTGCTAGTTATCGGAATATAAATAATGTAATAATAACAGATTTAATGCCTATATTGGTACTAAGTTCCATTGCAGGAGCAAGGTTTTATTATGTTATCTTTCAATGGAGAAATTATAGTGGTGAAAATTTTTGGAGCAAGATAAATATATACAATTTATATATTCCAATTCCAAGAGCTTTAGAGATTTGGAATGGAGGTATTGCTATTCATGGTGCATTAATATTTGGAACAATCTCAGTTATTATTTTTTGTAAAATTAAAAAAGAAAGTTTTTGGGATATTTTAGACATTCTAATGCCTTCCTTAGCTCTAGGTCAGGCAATAGGACGCTGGGGAAATTTTTTTAATAATGAAGCTTTTGGACTACCCACCAATTACCCTTGGAAACTATTTATTCCTATTGAATATAGACCAGATTTTTTTATAAATGAAAGTTATTTCCACCCTACATTCTTATACGAGTCTATTTGGAATATTTGCGTTTTCTCTCTGCTAATTACCTTATTTAGGTTTAATATTCGTGGTTTAATTAAACTTCCCAGTGGGGCATTAAGCTGCCTATATTTGGTTGGCTACAGTATTGGCAGAATTTGGATTGAAAATTTAAGAATAGATCCTCTTTGCCTAGGATCAATAGCACCATTATGTGAAGGTGGAATTAAGATAGCTCAATTAACAAGTTTTATTCTTATTAGTCTTAGCATGTTTGGACTTTTTTGGATTTATCAAATGAAAAGAAAAATGCCAACACTTGGAATAAGCGAAAAGAAAAAGCTATGACCCCAATATCAATTGTCGGAGCAGGTCCTGGCGCTCCTGATTTATTAACTGTAAGAGCATTAAATAGACTAAAGGAAGCAGAAGTTTTGGTCTGGACTGATTCACTAATATCCCCAGAAATAACAAAGCTTGTTTCCAAGAATTGTAAAAAATTCAAAACAAGTTCTTTAACTCTTGAGGAGATCCTTGAACTACTTATAAGCCACTCAAGAAAAGGGAAAAAAGTCGTTAGGTTGCATGATGGTGATCCTTGTCTTTATGGGGCAATAGCTGAACAAATTTGTGGATTAGCTGAACAAGATATAGAAGTAGAAGTCATTCCAGGAATAAGTGCCTACCAAGCAACTGCATCTGAATTGAAAAAAGAATTGACTATTCCTGGAATAGTGCAAACAATTGTTTTAAGTAGAACAAGTGGCAGAACTGGCATTCCTGAAAACGAAAGCCTTGAAAATATTTCAAAAATAGGAGGGTCTTTATGTTTATATCTAAGCGCAAGGCATGTAGATGATGTGCAAAAAAAACTATTACTACACTACCCAAAAGATACACCTGTAGCGATTGGATACAGGGTCACGTGGGAAGATCAATGGCTCCAAATAGTTCCATTAAACGAAATGGCTTCTACAACAAAACAGAAAGGATTCATACGAACCACTCTTTATATAATCAGCCCAGCATTGAAATCATATAGCAAACGATCAAAACTCTATTATGATGAACATAAACATTTGTTTAGACCAAAATAAGTGGAAATAACACATTCAGAAAAAAGCAGCAATGAAGATTACTCTGATTTTCAAAAAAGCTTAAATAATATTGGCACGCTAATAAAGAATGCAAGAGAACAGAAAAATCTCACAATAGATTCATTAGCTGAGAATCTAAAAATCAACAAATCATATCTATTAGCCATTGAGAATGGTGATAGCAAGTCACTTCCAGAAATCATCTATGTAAAAGCGATGATGAGAAGGATTTCTGAAAAACTTCAAATAGATTTAGATATACAAAATGTTTTTAATAAAAACTTAAGACTAAAAAAAGATAATCTAAGCAGGAAAGAAGAAATCAAAACTTTAACTATAAAAAAAGCATTCATTATTATTCCTTTATTAGCATTTACTGCTGTATTCTTAGGTGCAATAACAGTAAAAGTTGGAGTGCAATGGTTATTAATTAAAAGCGAGCCAACTGAAAATATAATTAAAACTCAGAAAAATAATAAGTAAATATTTAAATTATTTTAAAAAGAGGAATTATTTATTGATACTTTTAAATTAGCTCCCGTTAAATCTTTAACAATAGAGAAACAATTGCTCAAGCTCCATTTTTCAAGGTCCAGGTTTGGGACATTTGATGCTGGAATAAGATTAATATTGATTTCCGAATCTCTAACAATAAACCTCAAACAAGATATTACTGGGTCAGGACGACAATTTAAAGCAACTGACATTCTCAAAATTAAAGCCATTTCTGAAACTATTTTTCTATGTTCTTTATCTTCCAAAGCCTGCCAAGCCTCATGTCTTTTTTTTGGCAAGCTTTTTCTGTGATATCTAGCAATTGCAGCAACCATTAGATGTTCTGAATGTGAATAACCTAGTAATTCGCCATGTCTAATTAAATACCAAGAATGTTTATGATATGCAGCTAAATTTATATGTTGACCACATGAATACAACATCGCAGCAGCCCATAGAAGACTTCTTCCTATACCTTTATCGTTGTGCAAAATTCCTTTAGTGTTGTCATAAATATCAAGTGCAAAACGTGCCACTCTTTCAGAACGTTGCCTATTAACAGAAAACCTTTCTGCCTGATGAGTAACAGTCCTTTCACGAATACTTCCCTGCAAACTATATCTGTCTTTCAACAACCCTTTGCGAAACATCCAATCAACCACTAATCCTTCTCTTAAAGCCCTTTCACTAAGGACAACTTCCTCTACTTGCAACATATTCATTGCAACTTGCAAAATAAGTGCTCCTGGGACAATTATTTCTGCACGACGATCACTTAAAGAAGAAAGCTTTCTTCTTTGTTCTGGTGACATTTTCAACAATTTCTCAACCAATTTATCCAATTTTTCTTTCGAGAATTTATAACCATGCATTCCTAACAACAAATTATCTTCTTCAGAAGATGCAAGTGCCCCAAGAGCAAGTGCTGTTCCACTAGTTGAAACAAGCACTGTTCTTTCTCCCTTTTTTATTCTCGACAAAATCTTATTAACAGCTGGTTCCAAAGATCCCTGAATGAAAGTCCTCAAAAAATCTAATCTTTCCTGTGATATAGGTTCCTTCTTTATAAAATCTCTTTGAATACTTACAGCCCCCAATCTCGAACTAGTTAAAGCTCTTGCATCACTTTCATCAGCAAGGATTAACTCTGTAGAACCACCTCCAATATCCAGAACAAAGTGAGGAAGATTGCCAAAAGTCATTCCAGAAAGAACGCCTAGGTAAATCAACCTTGCCTCCTCTGAGCCACTTACCAACTCCACTTCAAGATCCAAATCATTCTTGATTTGATTCAAGAATTCTTGACCATTGGGGGATTCTCTTACTGCACTCGTAGCGGCTAAAACTATCTCATTAACTTTTTGACTAATAGCTATATCTTTAAATCTTTTTAATGTCTCAATTACTCTATTTTTTGCAGAATCTGTTAAACATCCTGTTTCTATATCTCTATTACCAAGTCTTGTCGAAGATTTCTCAGAAAATTCAATGCTAAATGTATTTAAAGAAGGATCTACAGAGGCGATAACTAAATGTGTCGAATTAGTTCCAATGTCAACAGCTGCTACTCTTCTAATTTTTTCATTATTTCTAAACCTAGAATCCTTACTTTTAAAAGTTCCTTTTGAATTAGTAACAAATGATTGATTATCTGAAATTCCAGCAAGGTTCTCTGGCAAAGCTAACCTCAGAATAACAAATAAAATCTAGCAGCAATTGATTAATCTTTCTAAAAGCAATTTAAAAGTGAAAACCTTACTTTTTAATTTATTCACGCTGCTTCGCTGGAACAAGCCCAGCGGCAGAATGATCTTGTTAATTCCAGCTGGATGGTCACTCTGGCTTGCCCCCTCAGGGGCACCAAGCTTGAACTTATTTGCATTAATAATGATTGGAGGCATTCTTGTAAGTGGTGCAGGATGTATCGCAAATGATCTTTGGGACAAAGAGATAGATTTAAAAGTTAAAAGAACTCAAGGCAGACCTCTTGCGAATAAGAAAATAAAAATATCAACGGCTTTCATATTGTTTTTCTTCTTACTTCTAATAAGTCTACAAGTTGTATTCTTTCTTCCATTGAACAGTAGAAGTATTTGTCTAAGTCTTGCCGGAATATCTCTGATTCCTATAGTTACATATCCATCGTCGAAACGATGGTTTAAATATCCTCAATTACTTCTTGCTATCTGCTGGGGATTTGCAGTGCTAATTCCTTGGGCGGCAAGCGAATCAAATTTGAATGGAGGTTTTTCACTACTAACTTGTTGGCTATCAGTAATGATATGGACTTTTGGTTTTGACACCATCTACGCAATGGCAGATAAAGAAGATGACAAAAAATTAGGTCTTCATAGCAGCGCTTTATCACTTGGAGACAACGCTTATAAAGTAGTCTCTATTTGCTATGGTTTATCAACACTACTTATTGCCTCTAGTGCATTTATTAAAGGTATAAGTCTTATATTTTGGCCCATCTGGCTAATTGCATTTTTTGGAATGCAGAGAGAAATTTTTTTATTAAAAAGGCTAAATGATGAAAAAACAAAATTTAGCCGACATTTTGTGAATCAAGTTCTTTTAGGAAGTCTTATTTGGTTGGGGTTAATACTCGGGAACACTTAAATAAATCCAAATGATTAATTATAAGACTTCTACAAAGCCACTAAAACAAGGCGATAAGGTAATAACAATTGCCGTTAGCTCTCCTGTAAATGACCAAACTAATATTGTTGAAGGATTAAAAATTTTCCAAAGCTGGGGCCTAACTTGTAAAAACAAAGTAATAACAGGAAGACATTGGGGCTATTTTTCAGGCACCGATGCTGTTAGACATAGCGAATTACATCTGGAAGAATCCTATTCTTTACTTGCTTTTGCAAGAGGTGGTTGGGGAGGAGCTCGATTACTAGAGCGTAATCAACCATGGAAAGAAGGTTGGCTTCTTGGTTACTCAGACATCTCTTCGATACTTCTCTCAAGACTTGCTGCCGGATTTGATGGTGGGATTCATGGACCATTAGCAAGCTCTTTATCTCAAGAGCCAAATTGGAGCAAGGAGCGACTAAAGTCTATTTTATTTGAGAAGTCAGCGCCTGATCTTTCTGGAGAGCCTTGGGTTGACGGGATAGCAACAGGACCTCTAATCGCATCAAACCTTACTGTCGCGACACATCTACTCGGGAGTAGACATATGCCAAATTTAAAGGGTGCGATTTTAATACTCGAAGACATTGGCGAGCCTCCTTATCGAATCGATCGGATGCTGACTCAATGGCGATTAAATGGACTTCTTCAGAATCTTGCTGGAATAGGTTTGGGAGAATTTTCTACTCCCGAAGAAGAAGAAGAAGAAGACAAGCAACATGGGCAAATATTTACCATTAAAGAAATTCTTCAAGATAGATGTATGGACCTAAACATTCCTGTAATTGCAAACCTGCCAATTGGTCATTCTTCTGGCAACGCAGCACTCCCTCTAGGTTGGCAAGCCACTATAGATAGCAACAGAGGAACCCTTAGCATGCATCCCGCTTAGAAAGCAAAGCCTCGGCAACAATCAAATCAAATGGAGTTGTAACCTTAATGTTTGAAGGAGGGGACTCAACAACCCTGACCGGCCATCCAAGCTTTTCAAAAAGTGAAGCGTCATCTGTAACATTCCAATTATTTAAAAGAGCTTGCTCATGTCCTTTCTTGAGTTCAGAGACAGAAAAAGCCTGAGGTGTTTGCGCAGCCCATAATTCAGAACGCTCTGGGGTATGAAGAATCTGCCCATCATTAGAGACTTTCTTTATTGTGTCAGTAACTGGTGTTGCAGAAATAACAGCCATCCCTTCCCTAACTAATTTAGAGCAGCTATTGATCAAGTTCGGTTCCACCAAACATCTTGCACCATCATGAATAAGAACGAATTCAGCATCATTAGGCAAGCCGGCTAAACCCAATTGAACAGATTTTTGTCGAGTATTACCACCATTAATCCAATGGATCTTCATAGAACATTTCTCAGCAATAGGCTTTATCAGTTCCTTGTCACAAGGTTGTCCTATAATCCCAATCCATTCAATGGATTTTGCTAACTTTATTGCTTCCAAAGTCCATTCTAAAACTGGACGTCCAGCAACTTCAAGGAGCAATTTATTGCGATCAGCCCCCATGCGCTTTCCGCTACCAGCAGCAGCAATTAATAAATGCAAAACTTACTCCTTTTAAGAAAGTCACTAAAAGCTTTCAACTTAAACAATACTGCTTTAATTTGTAAGGCTAAGTACAAAGTACTTTGATCAAAGTTAATCAAAGCAACAAATTATCGTCGCATGACTTCAGAATCTTTTCTTCTCAAAGGGCAAACAGCCATTATCACAGGTGCTAGCAGAGGTATCGGCAAGGCAATTGCTTTGAACCTTGCAGAAGCTGGAGCAGAGGTGGTTGTGAACTATTCAAGTTCCCCCGAAAAGGCAACCGAAGTAGTTGCATTAATAGAAAAATTGGGAGGTAAAGCCTATTCAGTTCAAGCAAATGTTTCAGACGAATCCTCTGTGAATAAATTAATAAATACAGTTTTAGAAAAAAGTGGTCAAATTGATATCTTGGTAAACAATGCTGGTATAACAAAGGATGGTCTATTAATGAGGATGAAAACAGAAGATTGGCACTCAGTTATAAATCTCAATTTATCAGGTGTTTTCCTATGTACCAAAGCAGTATCACGAGCAATGCTAAAGAGAAAACAAGGAAGAATAATTAACATTACTTCTGTTGTGGGTCTTATGGGCAATGCAGGACAAGCCAATTACGCTGCAGCCAAAGCAGGCGTTATTGGTCTAACAAAAAGCGCTGCAAAAGAATTTGCTAGCAGAGGTATTACTGTCAATGCTGTTGCTCCAGGATTTATTAAAACAGACATGACAAAAGATTTAGATGCAGATCCAATTCTTTCAGCAATTCCATTAGGCTACTTTGGCGAAGCAGAGCATATTGCGGGCACAGTAAGATTTCTAGCTTCTGAATTTGCCGCGTCATATATCACAGGGCAAGTGTTACAAGTTGATGGTGGAATGGTTATGAGTTAATTGAGGCTTATTCAATTGGTTGACCAAGTTCATCACGCAACCTGCGAATTCGTTGTAGTAGTTTCAATCTTCTACTTCTAGCGGTAGCAGTTAAGAAAAGTCTTAACGGAAAATAAATTAAAGTCATTGTTCCGGCAAGTCCGGCCATTAATATGAAAAACAGTGATCCAGAATCATTCATATATGAAACCTTAAACGCCTAAGTGAAATTAAGCATTATTTGAATCTAAAAATTAAAAGGATTCGGCTTTCCCCACTTATTAACATCCCACTTTTCGTAAGAGTGTTAAAGGAAATGTGAAAAAGCTTCTACAAAAATGTCCAAAATCATTAAGTCTTCAGAAGAATCAAGAGGATCTCTTGAAAATGGTGTTAATTCCCTTGCTGATGCTGTAAAAGTAACTATTGGTCCAAAGGGAAGAAATGTTGTTCTAGAAAAGAAATTTGGTGCGCCAGACATAGTCAATGATGGTGTAACTATTGCCAAAGATATAGAGCTTGAGAATCCTTTTGAAAATATAGGTGCAAAATTAATCGAACAAGTTGCATCCAAGACAAAGGACAAAGCTGGAGACGGAACAACAACCGCAACAGTCCTTGCTCAAGTAATGGTACATGAGGGGCTAAAGAATACTGCCGCTGGTGCAAGCCCTATAGAAATACGTCGTGGCATGGAAAAAGCTGTTACTAATATTGTCGAAAATTTAAAAGAGCAAAGCCAAGAAATTAGCGGGCAAAAAGTTCTTCAAGTTGCAACTGTTAGTGCTGGGGGTGACGAAGAGATAGGAAAAATGGTTGCAGAAGCAATGGAAAAAGTTAGTGTTGATGGTGTAATTACTGTAGAAGAATCTAAATCTTTAAATACAGAGTTAGAAATCACAGAGGGGATGGCATTTGATAGGGGTTATAGTTCTCCTTACTTTGTAACTGATTCAGATAGACAAATTTGTGAATTCGAAAACCCTTTACTTTTAATAACTGATAAAAAAATAAGTTCTATAAATGATTTAGTACCTGTACTAGAGACAATACAAAAAAGCTCTTCTCCTTTAATAATATTAGCCGAAGAAGTAGATGGGGAAGCTCTAGCAACATTAGTAGTAAATAAAAACCGTGGTGTTATTCAAGTTGCTGCAGTAAGAGCGCCATCTTTTGGGGAAAGGCGTAAAGCTGCCTTAGCCGATATAGCTGTTCTCACAAATGGAACATTAATTAGTGAAGATAAAGCTATGAATTTAGAGAAAGTAACTCTTTCCGACTTAGGCAAAGCCAGAAAAGTAACTATTACTAAAGACTCAACGACAATAGTAGCTAACGATGACACTCAAAAAGAAGTTAATGCAAGAGTAGCTTCTATAAAAAGAGAATTAGATCAAACAGATTCTGATTACGACAAAGAAAAATTAAATGAGCGTATTGCAAAACTTGCTGGAGGTGTAGCCGTTATAAAAGTGGGAGCTCCTACTGAGACTGAATTAAAGAATCGCAAACTAAGAATAGAGGATGCTTTAAACGCAACAAGAGCAGCAGTAGAAGAAGGAATTGTTGCAGGAGGAGGAACCACACTGATCAAATTAGGAGAAAGCCTTGAATCACTTTCAAATCAATTAAATGGTGATCAAGCTACAGGAGTAGAGATTGTCAAAAAGGCTTTATCTGCCCCTGCAAAACAAATAGCAATAAATGCAGGAGAGAATGGGGATGTTGTGGTTTCTGAAATTCAGCGCCTAGGCAAAGGATTTAATGCAGCTACTGGAAAATACGAAGATTTAATGTCTGCTGGAATAATTGATGCTGTAAAGGTAATTAGACTGGCACTCCAAGATGCCGTATCAATTGCCTCAATGCTCATAACAACTGAAGTAGTTATCGCTGACAAACCAGAACCACCTGCCCCTGCTGGCGAAGGTGGTGGAGATCCTATGGGCGGAATGGGTGGAATGGGTGGAATGGGCGGAATGGGCGGAATGGGTGGAATGGGTATGCCTGGAATGATGTAAGAAAAACAAACAAATCAATACAAGATTAGTTTTTATTCATATACCTAAAGTCTACTTATGAAGCTTTAGGTAATTCCTTATCTAATGAAGGCAACCATCTTCGAAAATGATTTATAGAAGGTCTTGGAGGCAATCCCAGAACAATACACTTCTTATCTGTAGATGATTTTTTTGTTTCTTCATCCAAAAGAACTTTTGTTTCCTCCTCTGAAAACTGATTAGGTTGATTATCGTTCAAGGGAATCAAATCCCATGATGTAAAAGGTTGCTCCTCTATTTCATCAGGTTCTTCTTGATTTTTATTTATAAAATCATCCAAAATAATAGGTTCAACTTTTTCAATACTGATCTCAGAAGATTCCACCACCTGAGGCAAATCTTGAACGACTTTAATTACTTCCTCTTGTTTTTCTGCTTCCTGGAGCGTATCAATACCATACCTATGAACCCATTGAGATCTCAACCAAGATAGTTGGTCTTTTTCTCCAACTTCTATTGCCTGAGAAATCTGATAACGGAGTTGATCTTTACGCAAAGAAATTAAATTTGATGGCATTGTTTAATCAATAGCTAAATGAGTTTGCGATTTAAGAGAGGGCGAATACCTATAAACAAACCTGTAGTTAGGATCGTTAAAAGAAGTAAACATCCATATCCATTCACTTCTCCATAAGGAGCGTGAACAAGAACACTTCCTAAGTTTAGGGAGCCACTATAAGCAGCCCGAATAGGTTCTATAGCAAAGGTAAGCGGATTTAAAGCAGCTAGCCAGCCCAACCATGTCGGCATGAAAGAAATTGGAACTAAAGCAGTACTTGCGAACAACAAAGGAAGATTGGCAACAAAAATTACAGCTATCAGTTCAATATGTCCTGGCAAGATAAAAGCCAATCCAAGGCTTAAGGCTGTAACACCAAAAACCAATATTAAAAGCGTTATAAGTACTAATAAAATTCCAAAGAAGCTAGGTAACCCATAGCCAAGCAAAAATGCTGCTCCCATGATGACAACACTTTGTAAAATACTAATAGTTGCTATATAAATTACAGAGGAAATCACAATAGAACTTCTACTCCTCAATGGAGCGACCAACAAACGGTTTAGAAAGCCAAACTCGCGATCAAACATGACAGGGAGTCCTGCGTTAAGAGCACCACTAAAAGCTGTAAATACAATTATTCCAGCACCTAGAAATTTCCCATAAGCTATCCCTCCAGGGAGAAGATTTATAGGTGCATTTTCAAAAAGAGCTCCAAACAAAACAAGCCATATCATTGGCTGAATTATTCCTGCAACCAAAGTAGAAGGTCTCCGAAACAACTGTAAAAAAAGTCTTTTAGTTAAGGCAAAAACCTCTTGATAAATTTGAGAAAAAGTTTCTTCTTTATTTGTCAAAGAAGAGCTTGATGATGGAGAGGGAAAAGATTTACTCATAAATTTGAAGTTACAGAAAATTTTTTCATAATATTTATCTCATAGCCTGTTTTGCCTCTTTTTTAAGATCTCTCTTGTTAGCAACTTCAAGTTCAGCATCCAAGAGAGTTTTCCCTGTTGACTTTAAGTAAACATCATCAAGGCTTGGACGACTTTCTGAAATTGCAAATATGTCATAACCCTTTTCCTTTAACTGAGTGCGCAATATTGGCAAGGCATCTTTTTTATCAACAAAAAAATTCAAAGAAAATCCCTGAGCTCTATTTACAACAACATCATGAAACCCATCCAAATCTTTTATTAGCTCCTTGATTTTTTCTCCCTCAATTTCATTACTAAATTCTCTTACTTTAAGAGTAACCCTATTTAAACCCAGTTCTTTTTTTAATTCATCTGGGGTTCCATGTGCAATAACTCTACCTGCATCAATAATTGCCATATTATCTGCAAGCTCATCAACCTCCTCTAGATAATGACTACTTAGAAGAATTGTTTTACCAGCTTTATGCAAATCTTTTAATAATGACCAAATAGTTGAGCGACTTTCAATATCCAATCCAACAGTAGGTTCATCCAAGACCAATAAATCGGGTTCATGCATTAACCCGCTAGCAAGATCAATGCGTCTTCTCATACCTCCGGAATAAGAACCAGAGCGTCTATCAATCCACTGGTGCATATCAAGCTGTTCAATTAGAGTTTTAATTCTTTCTTCTCTATGTACTCTCCTCAAATGATAAAGATCTCCATGAAGTTGCAACAATTCTCTTCCGGTTAGAATCTTATCTATTGCAACTTCTTGGGCAACGTAACCAATTTTTCTTCTTACATTTCTAGGATTTTTTAAAGCATTTTCTCCTGCAACTATCACCTCACCAGAATCAGGTTCTAACAAAGTGCAAAGGATTCTAAGTGTAGTGCTTTTACCAGAACCATTAGGACCAAGGAGACCAAAAAAAGAACCTTGTTGTATTTCCAAACTAAGCTTTCTAAGAGCCATTACAGGCCCATAAGATTTAACTAATTCATGAAGTTCCACCACAGGCATCAAAAAGATCTCAGTGAGTAACTTTTAAGAATCTAGAGAGTAAATTCAAATAAAGGGTGTTTTTTTCTCATATGAAAAAAGTTTTTAAACAAGCTACAAAATACTGCTCATATTAGATAAAAGATGAATGGCTTGATGATGAAATTGATTAGCCAACTCCAAACGACTAATTACAAGTAAAAGACAAATGCCAAACATATAAAGAATAGACCACCTAAATAATCCCTTTGCTCGTTTTAGATCTTCAGGATCATCTGCCAGGCGATTGAACATTTGAATTAATCGAAAATTAAAAGGTATCAATAAAAGCCCATATAAAAGGCCACCTTCTGGAAGAGCAAATACACCTAAAACACTCAATAAAGCCGTTGCCCATCCATATTGTGAAATAGCCTTAGCAGTAAATATAGGTCCTTTAACTACTGGAAGCATTGGTATTCCTACAGATTCATAGTCTTCTTTAAGAAGTATTGCCAAAGCCCAAAAATGAGCAGGAGTCCATACCATTACAAGAGCAAAAAGCCACCAACCACTAAGTCCAATATGCCCTGTCGCAGCAGAGGCTCCAACCAATGGAGGTATAGCACCAGCAACTCCACCAAAAACAATATTATTAGATGTTCTAGGCTTCAAAAAGGCCGTATAAAGCAATACATAACTGCATAAACCAAGCAATGAAAGCCCAGCAGCTAAGCAATTAACTCCGCTAACAAGCAAAGCAGAGGCAGCCAAAGTGCAAGAGATTGCTCCTGCAAAAACAGCTGATGGAGAAAGTCTTCCTGAAGGCAATGCCCTAGAACTTGTCCTTTTCATTCGGCTATCTAAGTCTTGCTCCCAAAGACAGTTAAGAGCTCCAGCCGCAGCCGCTGCAAGGGCTCCACCACCTAAAGTACAAGCAAGTGTTGGAGAAGGGACTGGCCATCCTTCACTTAATGCCATCCCTCCAAGTGTTGTTGCCAATAGCAAAGGAATTAGACGAGGCTTTGCAACCTCTAACCAAGGAGGAAGTTTTATTTTTTTCCTAGAAGGCACAACTTCATCTCTCCTAAGAGATCCTTGAAGGACTTCAGAAGTAGAACTAACCATGGCAAACCTCCAAAGAATTATCTTGAAGCTTTTGAGAACTCATAAAAGATGCTTTATTGGGACTGCGACAACTAAGTGCTGACAAAAATGCCACCAATAAACATGCAATTAATTGATGAGCTACTCTTACTAAAGGTTCATTTAAACCTATGTTCACTGAAAAAACACCAAGAAAAATTTGAACGGTCAATAAAGAAAAGACAATTGTTAGAAATGGCCATTGATCTCGAAACCAACCGCCAGAAAGAATAGAAGTAAAAACAAAGGAGAGAACGACTAACAAAATAGGAAACGCAGAAATCCTATGAATATCAAGCCATTTGCAATTAATACTAGTAGCCAAACAAGCTTGGGCTCCCCAGGTAGTTGCCATTCTGCTTCCAATCAAACTCTGAATAATTACAACTAAAAGAGAAGTTCTACTTAGTAACTTCCACCAAAGGGGTAAGTCTGTTCCTTCAGGCGCAAAAAGTTTCTGAGTTAATCCACTCATCAATGCAACAAGAGTTAGGGCCAAAAGCAAATGACTCATAACTATTGTTGAAGGTAAAAGGTCTATAACAGTTAAAGCACCCAGGGCACCTTGTAAAGAAATTAATATCAATATAATTCCATTAATCAAGGGTAACCATCTAGGTAAAAATGATTTATAGATCAGGGAAAGAATAAATTGCAGAGATATCGCTATACCAACAAAAAATGCGTCTAGTCTGTGAAACCATTCAAGAAAAACCTGAAGGTTCATTTGTCCCCTAGGGAATAATGATCCATAGCAAAGAGGCCAATCTGGACAAGCAAGTCCTGCTTCCATAACCCTAGTTGCTCCACCAATTGCAACTAATGCAACTAGAGCTACAACAATATGAGCTGACAGCTTCCCGAGAAAATTTCTTATTAATTGTGGATTTAATCTAAGCAACCTAAAATCAGATTTTAAATGAACGGCTTAATACCTAAAGTTAGCCGTATAAAAAATAAAGGCATGATATTTATTATTAGTTCAACTAAATAAGTTCTAAAGTCTCCCATTCCTGACATAACAACTTTAATAAGCACTCATGCAATGCAAATCTCTAGAAAAAGAAAGAAAATATTGAATTGAGTCTGGAGAAGTAAGTACTTGATGCGCAACGAAGGAATTCTCTATAAGTTAGAGAAAGATATACAAGGAGTCTAATATTGCCGCCAAAAACTGGTGTATATGCGATTTTAATTAGCCTTGCTCTAATTATTGCTTGCATATGGGCAAGCAATAACCTCAGCCTATTACCAGCTGATGCTAGTTCAAATGCCCCTATATACGATGAGTTGTTTAACGTACTTTTTGTTATTGGGACAATATTGTTCGTTGGGATGACAGGACTAGTCATCTATAGCCTGATTCAATTCAGAAGAAAGCCCGGAGAAGAGGGCGATGGATTAGCAATTAAAGATAATTTACCTTTAGAGATTTTATGGACAGCTGTGCCGGCAGTAGTGATTTTATTTGTTGGTCTTTATAGCTATGACATATATGAACGCATGGGAGGTATGCAAACACTAAATCATGATGTACACAATCAACACTCAATGTCTTCGGAAGAAAGGTTGTGGGGTGGTATTGGAACATTAAAAGAAGACAATGCCGAAATAAAAGAATTTCCCATCAATGTTGAATTAACAGCAATGCAATTTGCTTTTCTTTTTAATTATCCAAAAGGAGAAATTATTTCAGGGGAGCTACATGTTCCAGTAGGTCAACCAGTAAGCATGAAAATGGAATCCAAGGATGTAATACATGCTTTTTGGGTTCCAGAGTTTCGTCTTAAACAAGATGTCATACCAGGTCAACCGACAATATTAAATTTCACACCTACTAAGACTGGAAGATACCCAATAATTTGCGCTGAATTATGTGGTCCTTATCATGGAGGAATGCGCTCCACTGTTGTAGTCGAAGAGCCTGAAGAATATGATGCTTGGTTTCAAAAAAATTCAAAATCAACCGAGGTAGAGCTATGAGCATCTCCCTACCTCCATCCACTAAAAACAATATTGAGAAACTGCAACCAACAGGATGGCTTCGTTACTTTAGTTTTAGTCTCGATCATAAAGTTATAGGCATTCAATATTTAGTTTGTGGTTTTATTTTTTACTTAATTGGTGGTTTACTTGCTGGCGCTATTCGTATAGAACTAACAAGTCCAATTTCCGACTTTATGCCGAGAGAAGTATATAACCAAGTACTAACATTACATGGAACGATAATGATATTTTTATGGATCGTTCCGGTTGTGAATGGAGCTTTCGGAAATTATTTGATTCCTTTCTATGTAGGTGCTCGTGATATGGCATTCCCACGCCTAAATGCAGTTGCATTTTGGCTAATACCCCCAGCAGGGTTACTATTAATTTCAAGTTATTTTATAAATGGTGCCGCACAATCAGGCTGGACAGCATACCCTCCTCTAAGCATTACGACTCCAGCAGCGGGTCAAATTATATGGATAATAAGTGTTCTCCTACTAGGGGGAAGTTCTATCTTTGGTGGAATTAATTTCATAGCAACTATTCTCAAGCTTCGCAGACCAGGATTAAAGTTAATGCAATTGCCTATGTACTGCTGGGCAATGCTAGGCACAAGCATATTAGTAGTTCTATCAACTCCTGTATTAGCAGGCACACTCATACTTTTAAGTTTTGACATTGTTGCTCATACAGGTTTTTTTAATCCTAGCCTTGGCGGAAATGTAATTGTTTATCAGCACCTTTTCTGGTTTTATTCCCATCCCGCTGTTTACATAATGGTTCTTCCTGCATTTGGATTAGTAAGTGAAATCCTACCTGTACATAGCAGAAAGCCACTATTTGGATACACAACAATGGTCTACTCGATAATGGCCATAGTAGCTTTAGGACTTGTTGTATGGGCTCATCACATGTTCACTAGTGGCACACCTCCATGGATGAGATTGTTCTTTACAATTGCTACTGCATTCATCGCAGTACCAACAGGAATAAAGTTTTTCAACTGGGTTGCCACTCTTTGGGGAGGGCGTATTTCTCTGAATAGCGCAATTCTCTTTTCATGTGGATTTATAGTAAACTTTGTATTAGGTGGAATTACTGGCGTTGCATTGGCTCAAGTCCCATTTGATGTTCATGTTCATGATACCTACTTTGTAGTTGCTCATTTTCATTACATAGTCTATGGGGGTTCAGTTTTTGTAATCTTTTCTTCTATCTATCACTGGTACCCAAAATTCACAGGCAAAATGCTTAATGAAAAAATTGGGAAATTGCATTTTGCAATTACCTTCATTGGCTTTAACCTATGTTTTGCACCACAACATTGGTTAGGCTTAAATGGAATGCCAAGGCGAGTAGCAGAATATGATCCTCAATTCGCTTTTGTTAATCAATTAAGTAGTATTGGTGCTCTATTGATGGCTCTAAGCACTCTTCCTTTTCTTTGGAATGTTTTATACAGCATATTTAAGGGAGAAGAATCTGGAGACAATCCATGGAAAGCCTTAACTCCAGAATGGTTGACAACATCACCACCTCCAGTAGAAAACTGGATTGGAGAAGCTCCTCTGGTAACTGAACCATATGGTTATGGGGAGAAGCAAGCAAGAAAAGCTTCTTCAAAGCCTAATTCTGATCAGTAATTGGAATGACAACAGTCTCACCTATAAATAAGCAGTCGAATGAGCTTACTGCCCATAAGGAGGAACATGCCGATCATAGATTATTTGGCCTTATAACTTTTCTTATTGCGGATGGAATGACTTTCGCTGGTTTTTTTGCAGCATATCTAACCTTTAAAGCCGTTAACCCTTTACTACCAGACGCTGTTTATGAACTAGAACTTCCTCTTCCTACTTTAAATACGATTTTATTGTTAGTAAGCAGTGCAACCTTTCACAAAGCAGGGAAAGCATTAGAAAAAAGCAATTCAAAAAAATGTCAATACTGGTTACTCATTACAGCAAGTCTTGGGATTGCATTCTTGATCAGTCAAATGTTCGAATACTTTACCCTTCCATTCGGACTCACGGACAATCTTTATGCAAGCACTTTTTATGCATTAACAGGATTCCATGGTCTTCATGTGACTCTAGGGGCAATAATGATTTGTATTGTTTGGTGGCAATCAAGATCTCCAGGTGGCAGAGTTACAGCCTCTAATAGGTTTCCTTTAGAGGCAGCAGAGCTCTATTGGCATTTTGTTGATGGGATTTGGGTGGTTTTATTCATCATTCTCTATCTTCTTTAATCTTTAATTCTTGATAATAAACAAATTAATTTGAAGAGTTTTATTGCCACAATTGCACTTATTCGTCAGAATTAATAGAAACTAATAGAACTCTTACATGCTGGTAGGCCAAGAATTACTCGACAAAGCCAGATCATTGAGCAAATGTTCTGAGGATGAAATCGCAAGAGGATGCGGTTATGTAGGTCCAAGTGGCAGGGTTTTACGAAAAAGCTTTTACCGGGCATTGGTTCAAGCAAAAGGATATAAACTCCGCTCAAATGGGCCGGGGAGACCTGGCAACAGATCTTCTAGAGGTCGACAAGCAGAGTTCAGAACAAAAGTACATGGCAATGGGAATCTTCTTATTGGTCATGCCTATACAAAGAAACTTGGACTAGAACCTGGTCAGGAATTTAGAATTGACGTAAGAAAAGATTCTGGGGCAATATGTTTGCTTCCTCTAGGTGGAAAAACTCTTGAAATAAAATAAAAAAGAGATTTGGAATTCTATAAATATATTTGTTTAATACATGAAAGTTCCATTAATAACCATTTTTTCTAAGCCAATCCTTTGAGACATCAGAATAACCAGTATTAAGACTTCCTTTTGGATTAATTCTGTCAGAATTGTAATTTAAAAGATTTTCTGCGTATTTAGCCATTAGATCAACTTCAAGGTTTACTATTTCTCCTTCTTTTAAATAATGCAATGAAGTATTTGACCATGTATGGGGTATAACTGCCATTGAAAAAGCGTCTCCCCTTTGTTGTTTTTCTGAAACAGTGAGACTTACACCATTGATTGCAATACTTCCTTTATTACATATATATTTTGAAAACATACTTTCCTCGAAAGCTATTTTTAAATCCCAGGAATTTGATAAAGCTCTTACAGAAACCACCTTCCCTAATCCATCAACATGACCAGTCACCAAATGGCCTCCCAATCTATCTGAAAGTCTCAGTGCTTTTTCCAAATTTACAACTCCTTGCTGATTAGCCTTTTCTCCAAGTGCAGTTCTTTTTAAAGTTTCTTCGCTTATATCTGCCAAGAAAGCCTTCTCTCTCATTGAAGAAACAGTTAAACAAACACCATCCACGGAAATACTCTCACCTAGAACCAATGGGAAAAAAGAATTCGGGGGCTCAACCAAAACCCCATTTCCATGAAGATGAATTGTCCCTAATGCTTGAATTAAACCTGTAAACATTTTAAAAAGAGCTAAATAAAAAATACTTAGTCATAATCAGAGAAAAGTTCTTGCAAGAAATCTCGTCAAATGCACCAAATCCCAGCTGAATGAAAATTAAAAGGAATAGATTTGGTATTGGACCTGAGGTTAGCCTCTTTACCTTAGGGACTATGAGGGCAATTGAGTCACTAGAGCAAATGTATTTAGTTCTCAAAGAATCTTGTTTAATTGGAATCAATCATATAGAGACAGCTCCTTCCTATGGACCTGCTGAAATTTTTCTAGGCGAATCCTTAAAAAGACTTAATGCAAATGGGATTAAGCCTCAGGGTAACTGGGTAATAACAAGTAAGATTTTGCCAGAGATTGAAATTTCTAGTGGCAAAAAACAAATAAAAGGTATTTTAAAAAGACTGGGTATTCCAAAAATCCATAATCTTGCTATTCATGGACTGAATATTTCTACACACTTAGATTGGGCACTTAAAGGTGATGGGGCTAAATTAGTTAGATGGGCAAGAGATGAGGGACTAGTTGGACAAGTAGGCTTTACTTCTCATGGTTCTTTCAATTTAATAGAAGAAGCTATTAACAGTCGTCAGTTTCAGTTTTGTAGTCTTCATCTACATTTATTAGATCAAAAACTAATACCCCTAGCCAAGAAAGCCTTAAAAGAAGGTATGGGAGTGATGGCTATTTCACCTGCAGACAAAGGTGGGCATCTTCATACCCCAAGCAAAAAACTTATCGAAGACTGTTATCCCATAATGCCACTTGAGCTAGCTTATAGGTTTCTTTTAGGACAAGGTATCAGCACTCTTACACTTGGTGCCATGCAAACCGAAGACTTATCTCTTGCAAAACAACTTATTAATTCTAATTACCCACTAAAAGAGACAGAAAAAAGAACGATAGAAGCAATGCTAACCGCAAGCAAGAGTCGATTAGATAAAACATTTTGTGGGCAATGTAGAAAGTGTTTACCATGCCCTCAAGAAGTACCTATACCTGAGATTTTACGTCTACGAAATCTTGCCATTGGACTAGATCTACAAACATTTGCTAAAGAAAGATATAATCTTATTGGTCAGGCAGGTCATTGGTGGGAAAAAAACAACGCGAGTGCATGCAATGAATGCGGCGATTGCTTACCTCGATGTCCTTACAATCTAGATATACCAAAACTTTTAAAATCCACTCATAATGAACTAGCAGGAAATCCCATGAGAAGGTTATGGAGATGATTTTCTCCATCTATTCTCTAAGTCCTTTTCTTGTATTGTAGTTAGTGGAGCTAGTGACCATGACCTCTGAAAAGATTCTTTGGAATTGTATATAGCATGATATCTCTTTGGAAGATAATCAAAAACTTTTGCAAGTTCAGGATAGTCAATAGGTGGTATAGCACCCTTTCCTAGTAATTTAAGCAATAACGGCAATCTCCACGTATCTTTAATCCAGGCTAATGGCAACTCCTCTTGAGAGGACTTTGATCTTAATAAAACTGTCCAGTTTAAAGGAGAACCTTGCTTAGGTAAAGCAATATTTAATCTTGGATCGCTTGCAAGGGTATTTAAGCAAGTTTGTAAAGGTAAAACAGCAACTTTTGCCTTGCCAGATATCAGCCAGTTCAAGCCATTCTTATCATCAAAGGCTTTTGCCTGTAATCTTAAAAGTCTTAAAGAGTCAGATTTTTTCATTTGATCTGCTAAAGAAATTATAATCCTAGGACTACTTGGAAGCACTACCTGATCTCTAAGAGCAGGATCTAAAAGGACTTCCCAGGAATCTCTAGCTCTAGCCAAAAACTCTTTTCCTCCTCTAAAAATCAATACCCACGGACTAACAGCTACAGGCAATATTTTCGTCGAAATATCAGATTTAAAAGTATTTAAAAAAGCAATGGCTTGGGCACTTAAATAGCTGTAAAGCTCTGGGGCTTCAATAGGTTGAAACAATTCAAATGGGCAATGTTTTAGCCATCCATCACCTAAAGCTATTAAATCGTCATTTTTATTAAGCGGAAATTCATCTTGAGCAAGGTCAATATCTGAATGAAAAAAATTATATTGCCATGGTTTATTTTTCTCTAAAGCTTGTAAAAATTCACTAGGCAAAACACCTCTTGGCAGTTTGAGAGTAGGCCTACTGTCTGAAAAAGAACATCCAGATAAGCCCAATAAAACTGTAGATGCAGTTATACGAATAAATTCTCTTCTCCCTAGAGTTAGATTATTCATGGGCTAACTCGAATAGCTATAAACAACATCACTATGAATCTACTGGCAATTGATCAACTGCCAGTTCACATTGTTCAACTAATTGCTGACAACTAAATCCATTAAGTTGTGCTAACAAAGAAAATGCTCCAGCTCCTACACCTTCTTTTATAAATCCAAGTTCATAATCTCGCAAAACCTTCTTAGAGCTATTTGAAAAATGTAAACCAGAAGATAAACATAAAAGAGGAACCTCAAAAAACTTTTCTATTTCCTTTATTAAAAGAGGAAACTCACTCTGACTCTTGGTAGAAGAAATAATCTCCTCAACAAGCCAAGCAGTTGTCCCAATTGATATGTCTTGTAAAAAATGGTTTCTTGAAGATGAATCAATAGACGCCAACGCAATTGCTAAAACAGCTAGCATTTGACTCCCCCCCCCTAATAAAACTGGTTGTTCAGCTTGTCTTGCGCCCAAAAGCAATCCAACTGCAAAGGGTTGAAATGGGTCACCAACTGCAGCCAATATTTGTTTTGGCATTGGATTTTCACCTAGTTTTGCTTCAAACAAACCTTTTGCTACTAGAGACTTCTTTAAGTTAACGGCTGGCTTCTTATTGCTTCCACTAATCAATTCTGCTACAGAAAGTCCTATTCCAGTTAACACTGCAAGTGCAGTAGTCGTTCCTCCTGGAACACATTCTGTTAATAGCAATGGCTTAGTAAAACTCATGCCCATTGCAAAACCTTGGCTCCATAAAAACTCTACACGATTAATATCCATAGCCTTCCCTGTCGTCAAACAATCTGAAGGCCCATAAGAAGAGGAAATTAACTCACATGGGAAAAGAGGCTTTTGAGTTAAACCAGTACTAATAACACGCGGTTTCACTCCTAGCAATCTAGAGGCTGTATAGCTAATGAGCGCAGGGGAGACGCCTGCGGGGAGTGGGGGCAAAGGCCATTCCCTTGTCTTTGAAGGCCCACTTAAAAGAAGTTCTGCATCTGCAACAGCCGTATAACGTCGAGACTCTTTTGTAGCTCCAGCCGCAGAGACACCCTCTATCTCAGCAGTCTTGGAGCCTGCTAAAACTAAAAGACAATTGATTTTATTAATAGAGCTACTCCAAATACTTTTCCATCGATCTAACAATCTCGATGACAAAGCTGCTGTCCCAAACGCTCTACACCCCTCTGGAAGACTTACAGAAGAAGAGCTTATCCCTAACTTGTTCAGGTTGGATCCCACAAAATTAAATTATTTAGTAAGGATGGTGGCATTGGGACTCTAGCTTGCAGTTTTGGAAAAATCCAAAATGCCACAGCGTGCAAAGTAAGAACAAATATCAACTCCTGAAAAACAACCAATAGCAAAGCAACAATTTGTACAAAAAACAAATTGGGTACAAATGTTAGACCTAATAGAGCTATAGCTCTCTCTATTAGAAGTGAACCTGCTCTAAGAACCACTATCCAAAGATTCTCGCCAACAAGAAGTGAAACCAAAAAGACTCTCGCAATAAAACCTATTGTCCCAATCAAAACGCCTATACCCCAACTCAACCACCAACTTACACCTCTAAACCAGCTCCATCCCAACCAAAGAGAGAGAAGTCCATATGGGAATAGAACCAAAGGACCTCTGATTGGGCCCATCAGAGCAATCAAAAGAAATACCAAAAGGCAAGTTCCTTCAAGCCCTGAAGAAGGACCTCTCCTTACCTGCAAAAGTGCCAAGGGTAAAGGCAATGCAAGTCTAAAAAAAGCCCCCCCAATCGGCAAATAGTAAAGTGCTATCCATATCAAGGCAGAAGCAGCCGCCAAATAAGAAGTTTCAACTAATCGAATTGCTTGTCTTCTAGAAAGAGGCTTGCGAAAATTTGATTTTTTTGCTGTTATATAACGCCTAAAATTCGTCAAAATATTTACCTCGCAGATGAATGTTTAAACTTTTCATCAATATCAAACTTTTCTATTCTCTCTACTTCAAATTTTAATCCTGCATCTCTTAATGAATTAATAACTATCTGAGCTGGTGCTGAAGGATCAACTCCATAAAGTTTAATAATAATTCTATATGGCTTTAACTTCAATGGTTTATTACCTGTCAAATAAGTTTCCACTTTGTTTATAGGCGATACAGGTAGAGGTTTATTTAATTCTGAGGTAGGGAAAGACTTATCCAATGATTTATTATTTTTTTTATCTGGGAATATTTTTTTCACATTTTTATCTTCCAAACTCTTTGAAGTACCAACTTCTTCTAATGGCACATCAAAACTATTAGTTAATCTCTTACCAAACTGTGATCCTGAACATGCTTGCAAAAGACTCAATAAAATAATCTGAAAGGAAATTAAAACCCAATTATTAATTGAAACCCCCTTAAAGAAATTCATTTTTACTCTTTAGGCTTTACAAGCTTTTTAGAACTAGATTTTGAACTAACTGTCTTGGTTTGCCTAGCAGATTTAGACTTGCTAGAACTCTTCTTTTTCGTATTCTTAGACTTTGCTTTTGACTTGATGGATTTTTTATCCTTTAACAATTCAATTGCCTCTTCAATTGTTAGATCATCAGCATTTTGTCCCTTTGGTAAAGAAGCATTTATTTTTCCTTGTTTTACATAAAGTCCATAAGGGCCATTATAAACATGAATATTTTCTTTCTCTCCTTTTGGAATGCCTAGATCACGTAAGGCTAGTCGACCACCTCTACCAAGCTTCGGTATAGATAACAATTCAAGAGCTCTTTTTAGTTCAATCTGATAAACATCATCTTCTTTTTTCAAAGATCGATTATCTGGTTTTTCACCATTGCCTTTATCCCAGACTACATAAGGACCGAATTGTCCTGTTCTCGCTTCAATGATCCCTCCATCAGGATGATCTCCTAATTTACGCGGTAGACTTAAAAGCTTTACAGCCTGAGCCAAAGTAAGCTCCTGTGTCTTTATATCCTTAGGGAGAGACGAACGCCTAGGTTTTTCTTTTTTATCAATAGCTTCGCCTAATTGAACAAAAGGTCCCCATGGACCAAAACGCAAATATACCTTTTCTCCTGTTTCTGGATGTGCTCCCAAGTCTGAAGGTCCATCAAGAATTTGCTTTACTTTCTGTTGATCAAGATCCCCTGGGGTTATATCCATAGGCAAATTACCTTTTGCATCAACTTCTTCTCCTTTTTCATTAATCCTCTTGCCCTCTAACCAAGGGCCATTGGAACCAATACGAACTGTACAGGTAATGCCCTCAAGATCTACTTTTCTATATGCTTTTCCATCAATATCACCTTCTCTTTTATCAACTTGTGCAGCCAATCCCTTACTACCTTTATAAAAAGATTCCAAATATGGAAGCCAATCAATAGAGCCCGCTGATATCTCATCTAGAGAAGATTCCATTCGGGCAGTAAAAGTTGTATCTACTAAATCTGGGAAATGTTCTTCTAGTAAGGACGTAACAGCAAATGCTGTGAAAGTTGGAGCAAGCGCATTTGCATTCAATGATGCATAACCCCTATCAACAATTGTTCCAATAATGCTTGCATAAGTAGAAGGCCTTCCAATACCTTCCTTTTCTAGGGTTTTAACTAATGATGCTTCACTATATCTTGCTGGTGGTTTAGTCTCATGTCCAATGGCATCTATTTTTTTTGGAATTAGTTCATCTCCAGAAGAAAGAGAAGGTAAAATAATCTCTTGTCCTTCTAATGCCGCTTCAGGATCGTCACTGCCTTCTACATAAGCTCTAAAGAAACCAGGGAAATCAATATTTTTCCCACTAGCACGAAAGATTGCATCACAAACACCTATATCTACAGAAAGCATGGTCAATCTAGCTTCAGCCATTTGACTAGCCACAGTTCGCTTCCAAATAAGCTCATACAAAGACAAATCTCTTCCGCTCAAACCTGATTCATTAGGAGTTCGGAAACTTTCACCTGCTGGCCTTATAGCTTCATGCGCCTCTTGTGCATTTCTAGTATTAGATTTGAACTGCCTAGGAGATTCACTTAAATATTCTTTCCCGTATCTCAATTCAACACATTTGCGAGCTGCTTTTATAGCTTGTTCAGACAAATTCACGGAATCGGTCCTCATATAAGTAATAAACCCTCGCTCATATAAACCTTGTGCACATCGCATAGTCTCTCTAGCAGAAAGCCTAAGCTTCCTATTTGCTTCCTGTTGAAGAGTGCTAGTTGTAAAGGGAGGTACAGGCTTCCTAACTGCTGGTTTTTTATCAACAGACTTGATTTTCCACTTATTTTTTGAAAACAACTCAGCAAGTTGTCTGGCTTCGTCTTCCTTTAATAGCTTTGCCTTACTAGAAGTTTTGATTTTTCCAGTTTTCTCATCAAAGTCACTTCCACTTGCAATTTTCTGACCTGCATAATTAATCAATCTTGCATCAATAGGCGTATTGTTTTTTTCAAGAATAGTTTTTAAATCCCAATAATTTCCCTTTTGAAAGGCTCGCCTTTCCCTCTCTCTCTTTACCAAAAGTCTCACTGAAACAGACTGGACTCGTCCAGCCGAAAGTCCCCAAGCAACTTTCTTCCACAACAACGGTGAAAGGGTATATCCAACTAATCGATCTAAAATTCTTCTGGTTTCCTGAGCATGAACCAACTCCATATCTAAATCTCTAGGCTTCTGTAGCGCTTTAGTAATAGCTTGCTTAGTAATTTCATGAAAAACCATTCTTTTAGTTGGCACCTTTGGCTTTAGAAGCTCCAATAAATGCCAGCTAATACTTTCACCTTCTCTGTCTTCATCAGTTGCCAATAAAAGCTCTTTTGCGTCTTTTAAAGCGGATTTAAGTTCCCTTACAACCTTTTTTTTATCCTTTGGAACTACATAAAGAGGTTCAAAATCTTCGGTCGTATTTACTCCAATTCTTGACCATTTTTCTTTCTTCATTGCAGCAGGAATCTCACTAGCCCCTTTCGGGAGATCCCTTACATGCCCCATAGAGGCAATTACTTGAAAGTCTTTGGGCAAAAAGCTTTTTATAGTTCTTGCCTTAGTTGGACTTTCTACAATGACCAATGTGTGCGCCATAGGCGAACAAAATACTTCTATTTATCTTTATCGCATCAACGGCCAAAATGCATAGACCATTTTAATAACTAAGGCAAAATTTATAACATGGCTAGAGTTTAAACAATGGTTTTTTCTGGCAAAAGCATCTATTAAGATGGGTCTATTTTTTTTAACCAACCAAGCAATGTCGGCTCCTGAAGACTTGTTAAATCTTTCGCTGAACGCAAAGGCAATAATCCCAGAGGGGTTTGTACTTTTGGCTTTAATTGGCACGCTTTTGGTTGATCTTGCAGGAGAAGAAACCGCAAAGAGATGGTCTCCTCCTATCTGTTATGCAGGTTTAGGAGCATCTCTTATCTTCCTATACTTTCAATGGGACTCAACTGCTGAAGCCTCATTCCTTGGTGCTTTTATTGCAGATAATTTCTCAATTGCCTTTAGAGCAGTAGTTTCGCTTTCAACACTTTTCTCACTACTAATAAGCTGGGAATATGCAGAAAAAAATAAAAGTCCTATAGGTGAATATGCGGCAATTCTTTTAGCAGCAACATTAGGAGCGATGCTTTTATGTGGATCTACAGATTTAATTAGTATTTTTATTTCTTTAGAAACACTATCAGTAGCAAGTTACCTCCTCTCCGGTTATCTAAAACGGGATGCAAGAAGCTCAGAAGCAGCTTTAAAATATCTCCTGGTTGGATCAGCTGCTGCTGCTGTTTTTCTGTATGGAGCGTCTTTGCTCTATGGCCTGAGTGGCTCAACAAATCTCAAAAGTATTGGACTAGCACTACAAAACAGTCCAACCCCATTAGCAGCTTTGGCACTTGTATTTATTCTTGCCACTGTTGCATTTAAAATAGCTGCAGTTCCATTTCATCAATGGACTCCTGATGTATATGAAGGTTCTCCTACTCCAGTAGTCGCATTTCTTTCTGTTGGTTCAAAAGCTGCTGGTTTTGCTTTAGCAGTAAGACTTCTTGTTGGCTGTTTTAGTGCTTTTGATATTCAATGGAAGCTGCTTTTCACTGTGCTGGCAGTACTAAGTATGGCACTTGGAAATGTTGTTGCTCTTGCGCAAACATCAATGAAGAGAATGCTTGCTTATAGCTCTATAGGACAAGCTGGTTTTGTAATGATAGGACTTGTTTGCGGAACTGAGGCGGGATATGCGGCAATGATTCTTTATATGGCTTCTTACTTATTTATGAATCTAGGAGCTTTTGCTTGCGTAATTCTTTTTTCTCTTAGAACTGGTAGTGACAGAATTGCAGATTACGCTGGCCTTTACCAAAAAGATCCATTAATCACTTTAGGCTTGAGTTTATGCCTGCTTTCTTTAGGTGGTATACCCCCAATGCTTGGTTTCTTTGGGAAGATATATCTCTTCTTTGCAGGTTGGGCTGATGGACAATACCTCTTAGTAATAGTGGGCCTTGTAACTTCAGTGGTATCAATTTATTACTACATTTCTGTAATAAAAATGATGGTAGTTAAGGAACCTCAAGAAGCATCTGAATTAGTAAAAACTTATCCAATAATTAAAGTCAATTCACTTAGTGTGCCTACATTAAAATTTGCTTTACTGAGCTGCGTACTGGTTACAGCAATTGGAGGTATTCTCTCAAATCCTTTATTTCAATGGGCTAACAGTGCGGTAGCAGGCACGCCTATTCTTCAAGAAGCATTAACCCTTGCAACTAAAAATGGGGCACTTGGTTAAATGATATGAATAAACTTATTGCAAAGCTTTCAGAGGTAAGCAAGCATTATGGACATGGGGATTTAATCGTAAAAGCTCTTGATGGTTTGAACCTCGAAGTTCATCAGGGAGATTATTTAGCGGTAATGGGTGCAAGCGGTTCTGGAAAAAGTACCGCAATGAACATTTTGGGTTGTCTTGATAGACCAAGTAAAGGGTCCTATCAATTAAATGGAAATGCTGTTCAAAAATTAAACGATGACGAACTAGCTGATTTAAGAAATCAAGAGCTTGGCTTTGTTTTTCAACAATTTCATCTTCTGCATGATGCAACAGCATTAGAGAATGTAATGCTTCCTATGCTTTATGCATGTATTCCTCACTCAGAAAGAAAGGAATTAGCTGAAGAAGCTCTTAGCAAAGTAGGTCTTAAGGACAGAATGCACAACAGGCCAAATCAACTGTCTGGTGGCCAGCAGCAAAGAGTTGCAATAGCAAGAGCAATAATAAACAAACCATCTTTACTACTTGCTGACGAACCAACAGGTGCTTTAGATTCTCAAACTACTGAAGAGGTATTAAATTTATTTGATGAACTTCATAGTCAAGGAATAACGCTAGTTTTAGTTACTCATGAAGACGAAGTAGCTTTGAGAGCAAAGAAAAAAGCTTTATTCAAAGACGGTAAAATCGTCCAAATCTGCTAAAAAGTAAAAATATTTATTCCCAACGATTCCAAGTCTCTTTAATTAGACCTTTACTAACTATTAGCCGCCCATCAAAATCCAAACCTTCAATATCCCAAATTTGATTTGAGTTGTATTTATTTACTGTTTTCGCCCACAAAAGCCTTTCAGCTTCTTTACAAATAGAAATTGGACTACCTAAAAGACATATTGCCTTCTCAATAGCAATCAAAACCTCATGCGTCCAATAAGAGGTTGAAATATTAGTTTGGCCAGTAATTCCATATAAAGAGATTCCTTGTTTAGGAACTCTATTAGAAACATTTAAACCAACTCCCAAACAAATAAGTTTGGGCTTATTACCCCTATATATAATCCTGGGTAAAAATCCTACTAGTTTTCTTCCTTCTACCAATAAATCGTTAGGCCACTTTATTTTAACTGGAATAGAGTCTTTTTCGAATCTATTAGCCAAGGCAACTGCAACAGCAAGTCCAAATAATCCAACAGAAAAATTTGCTTTATCAAAATTCATCGCCACACTCATCCAAACTCCACCATTTGGCGACTCCCAAACACGTCCCCTTTGCCCTTTCCCAAAAGATTGCTTCGCAGAGATTAATGCTCTTGAATTATGACTGAACAAAGGGTTCCTCTTTAGCCATCGAGAAAGTTCAATTTCAGTACTTCCACAAACAGGCTTCCATCGCAATTCCCAAGTATGTTTTGCAATACCTCTTTTCTTTAAGCAACAATTAATTGGAGCAGCACCAGTCCAGGGCAAATAAGCTCCCATAAAATTAATCAAAAAGATAATAAAAAGGTTAGCTGACCAGCTTATAAACTCTAACTAAAATAAATTTATGAATTACACAAATGATAAAAATGCAGAAGGAAGGATGAGCGATAAATACTTATTAAAGAAAAAAGAGCAAAAGCTTTCATCTCTTTCTAACTGTATTGATAAATTAAAGGTTGAATGGCTAAAAAATAAAAGTATTGCCGCTTTGTGGAATGACTGGCCAAGGATTGCAGGCAACAAACTTGCATCTAACTGTATTCCTTTAAATTTTCAAGGCGGTATATTAACTATTGGTTCAAATCATCCTCAATGGATACAAGCACTTATTTTCAATAGAAATCAACTATTAGCAGCCTTAAGAGCTGAAGGACATGAAATTAAAGACTTGAGAATTCAACAATATTATCCTCAAAAAATTGAACCAAAAGATAATGAAACTTTTATATGGGAAAAACATCCAAGCAGGGTTGATATTTATGGCAAGAAAAAATGTCCTATTTGTAACGCTCCTTCACCAATAGGTGAAATATCGCTTTGGGGTAAATGTGGTCTATGCAGACGAAATGACTTAACTCAATAAAGAAAAATACAAGAACACCTAAACAATTAACTTATCTACCTTTTTAATAAAAGTACACCCATTTGGCCTCCTGCAAGTAGTTTATAATCAGCGTATTTAAAACCTAATTTTATAGCAATTGATTTTTGCATTATTCCATCTGGGAAACAGTCTATACTTTCCTCTATATATTTATATTCATCTTCAAGTCCCATAATTGATGCAATAGGAACAACAATATTTCGCAAATAGAACTTTTGAAAAGAATAAGTTTTAGATCCTTTTTTTGAATGATTAAAATCCAATATTCCAGCTTTAGCTCCTGATTTCAAAAGGCGATAAATCTCCCTTAATCCATCTTCTGGATTAGAAAGGTTTCTTAAACCATAAGCCATAACAACTCCATCAAAATATTCCGAAGGTAAAGAAGTATTTAATGCATCTCTGACAAGCCAAGAAATTGGTAAAGAAGGATCTCCACTTAAACGTTTTCGTGCAAGAAATATTTGAGCACTAGAAAAATCGACCCCTATTATGCTTCCACCAGGAGACACTAAACGTGCTAAATACAAACTTAAATCACCAGTACCGCAACAAAGATCTATCCATTTTTCTCCTTGCGTAGGTTGAAGCAATTTCAACAATTTTTTCTTCCAAAGCCTATGCAAGCCAAAACTAAGAAGATCATTTAGGAAGTCATACCTACTAGAAACAGAATCAAATAAGTTTTTAACTAATACTGGGTCTCTTGGTTTCACGTATAATTATTTCTATAATCTCAAGATTATATAAAAAATCAATATTTTGTTGGCCTTATACAGAGATTTCTTTCTATTAAGTAGTTTTTTATTTCTTCAATAGTTAAATCTTTATCATGTAAAAGAGAAGCTAAAAGAGCAGCAGAAGCCTTACCATTCTGAAAAGCTTGAAAAATATGATCAAGGCAACCTGCTCCGCCAGAAGCAATTACAGGGATAGAAACTTGTTCAGCAATTGATCTAGTTAATTCCAAATCATAACCATTCTGAGTGCCATCTCCATCCATTGAAGTTAATAGGATCTCTCCCGCTCCCAATTCAGCAACTTTTTTAGCCCAAGACAAAGCGTCCAAGTCAGTATTAACTCTTCCACCATTAATAAAAACATCCCAGGCAAAATGTGCCTCGGATCTTCGCTTAGCATCAATTGCTACAACAATACACTGAGACCCAAATTGCCTAGAACCATTTAGGATCAATTCTGGGTCTCTAACTGCAGAAGAATTTAAACTGATTTTATCTGCTCCTGCTCTTAAAAGGTCATTAATCCCCTCAATTGAACTAATGCCACCTCCTACTGTAAAAGGTATAGTTACAGATTCTGCTGTCCGCCGAACAATATCTATCATTGTTGCCCTCGCTTCATGACTTGCAGCTATATCAAGGAAAACCAATTCATCAGCACCCTCTTGGCTATATCTAAAAGCTAGTTCTACTGGGTCACCTGCGTCTCTAAGACCAACAAAATTAACACCTTTTACAACCCTGCCATTTGCTACATCAAGACAAGGAATTAATCGAAGAGCAACCATAAATTTAATTTTGAGTACGG
Source organism: Prochlorococcus sp. AG-363-C02 (assembly GCA_003278345.1). GTDB lineage: Bacteria > Cyanobacteriota > Cyanobacteriia > PCC-6307 > Cyanobiaceae > Prochlorococcus_E. The sequence continues at coordinate 113,597 of QCFH01000001.1, forward strand.
CGACTGTTAAGGTTGCCCAACAACTAAGTAAAGGAGTTTGCAGCTCATGCCACAAACAGTAAACCTTACAAAAATAGGCTCAAGAGTCAAGATTGATCTTGAAAAAGTTAAGGATCGTATATCAGCCAATTTAATTGATAAACTTTCTACTGACCCTAGAGCCACTGTAACGGACTACAAAATGACTGATGGAGGAGGAGTCGGACTTGTCGTTAAGCTTGCCGATGGAACAAAAAATTGGTTCTTTGAAAATGAAGTTGGACGCGCCTGAGGCAAAAAACAGTGAGTGATACACGTCAACTCCTTGGAATCAAAGGAGGATCAGAAACCAAAAACATTTGGAAGCTGCGTTTGCAGCTTATGAAGCCAATTACATGGATCCCTTTACTATGGGGAGTGGTCTGTGGTGCCGCTGCCAGTGGTAATTTCCACTGGAGTGTTAGCAATGTAATAGCATCATTCGCATGCATGATAATGAGTGGGCCTCTTCTTGCTGGATATACTCAAACTATTAATGACTATTATGACAAGGACATAGATGCTATAAACGAACCCAACAGGCCAATACCATCTGGTGCAATATCTCTTACTCAGGTAAAACTACAGATATGGATACTACTTTTAGGAGGTTTAGCAGTTGCCTATGGTCTTGATTTTTGGGCTGGCCACTCAACACCTTCAGTACTTTTATTAGCTCTTGGAGGTTCATTCGTTAGCTATATATATTCTGCACCACCATTAAAACTCAAACAAAATGGATGGCTTGGAAATTATGCTCTTGGAGCAAGTTATATAGCTTTACCATGGTGGGCCGGACAAGCTTTATTCGGACAACTTACTTGGGCAACCGCATTTTTAACTCTCTCTTATAGCTTGGCAGGGTTAGGAATAGCTGTTATAAACGATTTTAAAAGTGTTGAGGGAGACAAAGCTCTTGGCCTTCAATCTTTACCAGTTGTATTTGGAATTAAAAATGCAAGTTTTATTAGTGCAGGCATGATAGATATTTTTCAGCTTGCAATGGTAATCGTCTTAATTTCTATTGGGCAACATCTAGCCTCAGTAATTCTTGTTTTATTAATAATTCCACAAATCACATTTCAAGATATTTGGTTGCTTAGAGATCCCTTAAAGTTTGACGTTAAATACCAAGCCAGTGCACAGCCTTTTTTAATTCTAGGCATGTTAGTCACTGCACTTGCTATAGGCCATAGTTCACTTGTAATTATTTAGTGCATCGTAGATTTTTAAAATTCTACATATTATTAGCAACTAGTTCACTAGCCATAGGTTCACTCACGGCTTTTACAGAGAGATTTATAATTAAGTCAATCGATTCTCAATTACCATCTACAAGCAGAGTCAATATATTTAGTCGTCCCGGAACTATTGAATTACTTTCCTCGCAAGGCAAAATCATTCAAAAGCTAGGGCCTTTGACACGTGAGAAAATTAAACCGAATAAGATGCCTGAGGTCATAAAGAAAGCATTTATAGCTGCTGAAGATAGACGTTTTTATAAGCATAATGGGGTCGATTTCTGGAGCATAGGCCGAGCAACACTTACTAATTTAAAAGAAAGATCTATTGTCGAAGGTGGCAGCACTATCACACAACAGTTGGCAAGGATAATTTTCCTAAGCCAAGATAGAACCCTAAAGCGAAAGCTCAATGAAATTGCACTTGCTTTTAAACTTGAAAGAAACTTATCAAAAGAAGAGATTATTGGACAATATTTAAATAATGTATATTTAGGTTCAAATGCATACGGCATTGCAGATGCAGCATGGATATATTTCAATAAAACACCTGATCAACTCAACCTTGAAGAAGCTGCTCTAATAGCAGGGTTGGCACCTGCTCCATCACTATATTCTCCACTTGTCAATTCAGATTTAGCACTTAAGCGCAGAGCAATAGTTCTTCAGAAAATGCGGCTCGAGAATTTCATCTCTGATTCGGAGCTGTCCACTGCTCTTAAACAACCTTTAAATCTTAAGCCTGCTACTCCAAAATATTTGTTAAGTGAAGCTCCTTTTTTTACAACTTTTATTGAACAAGAACTACCTAATTTACTCTCAAAAGAACAACTAGAGATAGGTGGTTTAAAAGTTTACACAAGTCTAAATCTTGAGTGGCAATTAAAAGCGAGAGAGGTAATTGAAAGTAAAATCCCTCTAGATGTAGAGGCAGCCATAGTATCAATTGAACCTAGTAGCGGACTCATTAGAGTACTTGTAGGAGGAAAAGATTTTAATAAAAATCAATTCAATAGAGCAACACAAGCACTACGTTCTCCAGGGTCTACTTTTAAAATATTTACTTATATTGCAGCAATTGAGAATGGTTATAAGCCGGACGACATTCTTTTTGATACCCCAAGGTGCTGGTATGGATATTGTCCTAAAAACTTTGGTGACAGGTACTATGGGGAAGTTTCAATTGCAAATGCATTTACAGATTCCTTAAATACAGTTGCAGTTGATTTATTAGCTAAAGTAGGTTTTGAGAAAGTAATCTCTACTGCGAATAGACTTGGAATAGGAGAAGCTAAACAGCTGGGTTATTTTTTCCCATTAGCACTTGGAGCCTATGAAGAAACTGTTCTGAACATGACCGCAGCCTATGCAGGCATTGCTAATCGAGGAGTATATATTAGGCCATCTGCTATTGAAAAAATAGAAGGACCGGATGAAGAGATTATATGGAGTCATACAAGAGGTGATAAAGATCAACTTAGAGCCGTATCAATTGAAGCTGCCGATACTATTAACTGGATGCTTAGGAAAGTAGTAACTGAAGGGTCAGGAAGAGCTGCTTTACTTAACAACCGACAAGTCGCAGGTAAGACAGGAACTTCAGAAGGTAATAGAGATCTTTGGTTTATTGGTTCCATACCGCAACTAACTACAAGTGTTTGGATTGGTAAGGATGACAACTCCAAGGTCAAAGGAAGCAGTGGTGATGCTGCATTTGCATGGAAGCAATTTATTTTAAAAATAAATAACGATTTAGAAGTAATAAATTTCCCAAAGAGAGACTCATAACAAATATTGCTTAAAAAAATCTCTACCCAACAAGTTCCATGATGGCAGCATAAAAACCATCTCCTCCTTTCTCTATACTGGGCCATATCTGTGTTTGATCTTTGAGTCTAAACTCATCATGACAAGAAATGAACCTTTTAATTTGTCTACAATTTTCCTCAGGATTAATCGTACAAGTTGAATAAACAATCCTTCCTCCTGTCTTTAATGCTGGAAGAATACCTTCCAATAATTGCACTTGAAGTTTCACTAATTCATTGATTTTTGTAGGTGAGACCCTCCATCTTAAATCGGGGTTTCTAGCTAAAGTACCTAATCCCGAGCAAGGAGCGTCTAATAAAATCCGATCAAAATAGCCTTTCCAATGAGGCATTTTTTTGAGAAGAGCTGTAGAGTCAGCATGTAAAAACTTAATAGACTCTAATCCAAGACGAGAAGCATTTTTCTTAGTTCTTTGTAGCCGTTTAGATGAATAGTCTACAGCCCATATCTCACCCCGATCAGACATTATCTCAGCTAAATGAGTTGTTTTACCTCCTGGAGCCGCACAAGCGTCAAGGATTAATTCCCCAGGGTTTGCTTTCATTAAAGGTGCAACCCATTGCGCCGAACGGTCTTGTACAGACCAATCTCCTTCTTTATATCCAGGCCATTGTCGTAAATCTCCTGATCCAGAGACAATATTCAAACCAAAAGGACAGCTATCGATAACACTGCTCTCTATCCCAAACTGCAAAAGTCTTTCTTGAACATTAATGACATTTGTACGTTTACGGTTTACCCTCAAATCTATTGAAGGCACACAATTAAAAGCTTTTGCTAATTGTTCAACCTTTTCCTCTCCTCTCCATAAGATCAACTCTTTTGCCAGCCAATTAGGAAGAGAGTAATGACAAGCTAAAGAATCAGCATTATTTTTTGGATAGAAAAACTTTTCTTCAGCATTATGAGCTCTAATTGCTTTTCTTAAAACAGCATTAATTACAGGGGCGAGACGTTCTAACTTTTTTTTCTTTGCCAATTCTACACTTGTATTGACTGCTGCTGAAACAGGAATCCTGTCCATAAAGAATATTTGATATAAACCTATGTGAAACAACCAGCGCAGTAAAGGTGGTTGCTTTAACGCAGATATTTTTGCCAAGTAATCAATCCAGCAATCTAAAAACTTTCGTTGCCGTATTGCACCATATGCTAATTCCGTAGCAAGTGCTTTATCGATAGCACTCAAATTATATTTTTGAAAAACACGTTCAATTGCAACTTCACAATATGCACCACTTCCCACAGCAAGGAGAATATCCCATGCTGCAAATCGCGATTGCAATCCTTCTTTATAGTTTTTTTCAGAAACGATTATTTTACTCCTTCCATTTTAATAATTTATAAAATTCATATTAAAGCAACTATTCTTCAAAAATTAATTAAAGATAATTTTTAACAAGTTATTTCTTTATCAAACTATAAAATTCAAAAATATCCTAACTTGTAGTTAATACTTTGAAAATTCTAATTAGAGCAATTTCCCTATCCTTCATTACATATGAAACCCAATAATGAAACTCTTTAAAAGATATTCATTTTAGCCCAAGCCTTTTAGATAAATGCATTCATAAGTCAATTAAGACAAGCAAATATCTATAAATTTACAAGGTTAAGGTACAAGTCAACCATTCTTATTTTAATCTAATGCCTCTTTTATCACGTAGGTTTGAACGGATAAAGTCTGTGCTCAATCGTCGAATGTCTAATCTGACAATTCTCATAGAAGAAGTCGAAAAACCTCATAACCTATCAGCAATTCTGAGAACTTGTGATGCTGTCGGCGTATTGGAAGCACATGCGATTTTTAAGCAAGGTACAATACCTACATTTAATAGTACAGCTCAAGGAAGTCAAAAGTGGGTCAATCTTAGAAAGCATGAAAATATTGAGATGGCAATAAAATTTTTAAAGAAGAAAGGGTTCAAGTTATATGGTACCAGTTTAAATACAAATGCAAAAGACTATCGTCTACTTGATTATAGCCAGTCTACAGCATTTTTAATGGGAGCAGAAAAATGGGGTTTAAGTGACTCCGCACTAAAATTAGTAGATGAATCTATCTTTATACCTATGAGAGGGATGGTTCAGTCTCTAAATGTATCAGTTGCATCAGCAACACTTCTATTCGAAGCGTTAAGACAAAGGGAATCCCATGGTATGGTTCCCAATTCAGGAGAAGGTGTAAATGAAACACTTTATGATCAAACCTTATTCGAATGGTCATACCCTGAAGTAGCAAAATGGTGCAGATCGCAAGGGCGTCACTATCCTAAACTGGGATCAAACGGAGTTATTCTAGAGAGCCTTCCAAGAACAGAAAAGTTTAGATGCTAAATAATATATTCAAATCGTACTTACTTTAAATGGCTGTTAATTGTCAATAACTTCATTCCCATTCAGCAAGTCCTCAAGAGCCTCTCCTATTAGAGAAAGGGAAAGAACTAAGCCAAACATTGCAATTCCTGGGTATAAAGCTGTCCACCAAATACCTATCGGCACTGCATCTAATGCCATATTTAAATCGCTACCCCATTCTGGAATAGTTTCTGGCAAGCCAAGGCCGAGGAAGCCAAGCCCTCCTAATACCAAAACAGCATCAGCAGCATTTAAAGTTAAAAGAACTGGTATAGATGTGATTACATTTTTCAACAGATATCTTCTCATTATCCATAAAGGACCTGCCCCTATAGCCCTTGCTGCTTCTATATAGAGCTCTGTTTTTACCTGAGCAGTCTGATTGCGAACAACCCTAAAATATTGAGGAATATATACCACGCACAAAGCAATAGATGCATTGACAACTCCTCGGCCAAGAAGAAAAGCTATTACTACTGACAAAAGCAAAACAGGAACTGTATACAAAGTATCCATTAGTAACACCATCAGCCTGTCAATTGCTCCACCTAAATAGCCGCTAATAATCCCCAAAGGAATACCAACAATCACAGCAAATCCAACCGCCAAGAATACTACTTGCAAGGCTACACTTGTTCCTTGCAAAGTCCTGACACATACGTCTCTTCCGAGTCGATCAGTCCCACACCAGTGATCAAAAGATGGTGAAGAGTACATAGGACTATCAAGCCCCAACTTTCCATCAGGCACAATATCCAAACCAATTAACATTGGTGTTAATAACGCAGCAATTAAGTAAATCCCTAATAAAAGAATTCCCCATACTGCCATTTTGTTCGAAAGTTTTTTTGTACTTTGATGCTTCCAAAAAGAAAGATACTTCAAGTAACCAAATCATCTATGAGAATCATAATAAAGGGTGGATTTATTATGTAACTAGCGCTTATATATATGAAATCAAGAAAAATCATGCCTTCCAAAGATCAAGGTCTAACTGTTGGAGAACTAACTATAGCTATAGGGATCTTAATAATAGCTGGGCTTATATTGTCAAATATAAATAAGGATGAAAGGTATGATCAAAGCTTAAGCATACAAAACAACGAAATTTATTTAAATCAGACCCCCAGTGAATCTTTTTTGAATTTGTAAAAAATCAACCCCTTTGAAAAAAAATTAACCTTAGTTAAAATACTAATTATTTAATTTTAGGACTGCCATAAATGCCTCCTGAGGCACATCTACTTTGCCCATTGATTTCATTCTTTTCTTACCTTTTGCTTGCTTTTTAAGTAATTTTTTCTTGCGCGAAATATCGCCACCATAACATTTTGCAAGAACATCTTTTCTTAAGGCGCTTATGCTTTCACTGGCGATAACTCTGCTTCCAATTGAAGCCTGTAATGGTATCTTAAATTGTTGTTTAGGAATAAGTTCTTTTAATTTTTCAACCAAACCTCTACCCACTCCATACGCTTTTTCCCTATGAACAATAGTAGTTAGAGGATCTGCTCTTTCAGAATTGATTAAAACGTCTAAACGAACTAAATCGTTTTTCCTATATCCAATCAAATGATATTCCATTGATGCATATCCCTTTGTTCTACTTTTCATCTGGTCAAAGAAATCGGTAACAACCTCTGCCAATGGAATTTCATAGACTAAAGTTACACGGTCAGTAGTAATAAATTTCATATCTACAAAATCTCCTCGTCGATCCTGACATAAGCCCATTAATGTTCCGTTGTAATCATTAGGCGCATAAATCTCAATTCGAACATATGGCTCTTCTATAGATTCACGCTTCTGTGGGTCAGGTAAAGTCGCTGGGTTATCAACCAAAACAACTTCTCCGTCAAGCATATTTACTTGATAAATTACCGATGGAGCTGTAACTATTAAATCCAGATCATATTCTCGTTCTAATCTTTCTTGAACTATCTCCATATGAAGCAAGCCTAAAAAGCCACAACGAAAGCCAAATCCCATTGCACTGCTAGTTTCTGGTTCATATTTCAATGCAGCATCTGAGAGCTGAAGCTTATCCAAAGCTTCCCTTAAATCTGGATACTGATCTGCGTCTGTAGGGAAAAGTCCACAAAATACCATTGGTTTTGCTTCTGTATATCCTGGCAAAGGCTCGTTAGCAGGATCATTCAAAAGTGTAATTGTGTCCCCTACTCGCGCATCTGCAACTGCTTTAATTGATGCTGCCAAGTAACCAACTTCACCAGCATGCAACTCTTGTACTTTAGTTTGATCTGGTGCCATAACACCAATCTCGTCAAGTTCATAGCTCTGTTTACTAGCCATTAAGAGAACTTTGTCTCTTGATGAAATACTTCCTGCCATAACACGGAAATAAACTATTACGCCTCTGTAAGAATCGTAATAAGAATCAAAAATAAGTGCCCTAGTAGGTTCTTTTAACAAATCAATTGGAGGAGGTATGCGTTCAACTACAGACTGAAGAATTGCTGAAACACCGATTCCTGTTTTTGCAGAACATGCAATTGCATTAGATGTATCTAGTCCAATAATTGCTTCAATTTCCTGTTTTATTCTTTCTGGGTCAGATCCAGGTAAATCTACTTTGTTCAATACTGGAATAATTTCAAGATCATTCTCAAGCGCCAAATAAACGTTTGCTAAAGTTTGAGCCTCAACACCCTGACTTGCATCTACTACTAACAAAGCCCCTTCACATGCTTGCAAAGAGCGGCTAACTTCGTAAGAAAAGTCTACATGCCCAGGAGTATCTATTAAATTAAGCACATATTTCTGACCATCATTAGCTACATAGTTCATTCTTGCTGCTTGCAACTTTATTGTTATGCCTCTTTCTCGTTCTAGATCCATATTGTCTAAAAACTGCTCCTGCATATCCCTAGAAGAGACTGTTCCTGTTTCCTGCAAAAGCCTATCTGCCAATGTTGACTTTCCATGATCTATATGAGCAATAATGCAGAAATTGCGTAATCTTGAAATGGGTACATTAGTCATGTGTAATTAGAAAAGTAAATTTGTTTCGCCAATAATCTGAAAGGAAAGAATTAACACCATATCTAGTAAAAAAAACTGCATAAATCAACTACTCAATCTAAGTACAGAATTAGTACGCTGATGTATCTTTTCCAGTAACGCTTTATCAGAATTAATATCAAGTCGGAAGCTAGGTATTAATTGTCTTAATCTATTTTGCCAACCATCTGTAGACATTTTTTCACTCCAACACCTCTGAAGAACTTCCAACATAATTGACACCGCAGTACTTGCACCAGGAGATGCCCCCAACAAAGCTGCCAAAGATCCATCCGAAGATGTCACTACTTCTGTTCCCATCTTAAGTACACCCCCTTGGGATGTCTTTTTAACAATCTGCACTCTTTGACCTGCTACTGCCAAAGTCCAATCCTTTGATTTAACGTCGGGGAAAAAGGTTTTCAACGAATGTATTTTGGCATCATGATCTAGTCGAACTTGACCTAAAAGATACATAATCAAATCAAAGTTTTTAATACCAGCTTGCAACATAGGTGAAAAATTTAGAGGATTTATAGATCGAAAGAAATCCATGCTAGAGCCATTCTTTAAAAACTTAGTATTAGCCCCTGCAAACGGTCCAAACAATAAAGATTTTTCACCATCGACCCATCTCGTGTCTAAATGTGGAACTGACATAGGGGGCGCTCCCAATGCACTTTTCCCATACACCTTTGCATTATGTTGCTGTGTAATACCTGAGTCATTACAAACCAACCATTGACCACTAACTGGGAAGCCTCCATAACTATTACCCTCTGGTATCCCTGATTTCTGCAACAAGTTCAATGCTCCTCCACCTGCTCCCAAAAAAAGGAAAGGAGCTTGTACACAATAAGTTTCTTTTTCATTAACTAAAGAAAGTCGCCATGAATCTTTATTAGTCTTCTTAATGTCAATAACTTCAGTAGATAATCTCAATTCCACAGCTCCATTATTCATTAATGTATTTAAATAAGAAGAAGTTAAGGCACCAAAATCGATATCCGTCCCACGCTTCATACGTGTTGCAGCAACTTTTTCATTAGGGTTTCTCCCATTTATGATTAACGGAATCCATTCTTGAAGCTCATCTTTATCTTCACTCCATTCCATACTTTTAAAAGGTCTTGTTGCACGTAAGCGGGTATAACGCTCTCTTAAAAATCCAATATCTTCTTCAGAGTAGACAAAACTAATATGAGGCAAAGTATGTAAAAAACTTGAGGGCGATAATCTATCCAATTCTGTTAAAGAAGCCCAAAACTCTAAGCTAATTTCAAAAGAATGGTTTATATCAAGTGCTTTTTGAATATTAATGTTTCCATCACAGCTAATAGGTGTGTAGTTAAATTCACAATTAGCCGCATGACCAGTTCCCGAGTTATTAATTGCGGCACTACTTTCTAAGGCTGGAGCCTCTAACCTTTCAATAATCAAAATTCTTATTTCAGGCTCCAATTCATATAATAATGCAGCCAATGTGGAACTCATTATTCCAGCACCAATAAAAACTGCATCAAATTGAGATTCTGAACCTAGAGAATGGGAGAATACCAAAACAAAACCAAACCTTCCTAATAGAACAGCTAAGCTAAGTGTAATTCAAAATATATCTATCTATATGGAAAACGAATCAATGGCACTAACTCACGAAAACGTAGAAAAGGTTTTAGATGAATTAAGACCATTTCTTATGGCAGATGGAGGAAATGTAGAGGTTGTAGAAATTGATGGCCCAACAGTCAAAGTACGCTTACAGGGTGCCTGTGGAAGCTGCCCAAGTAGCACTATGACTCTAAAAATGGGTATAGAAAGAAAACTTTGTGAAATGATTCCAGAAGTAAGTGAAGTCATTCAAGTACTCTAAAAGCAAACCTAAGCATTCGGAAATTCTTTTTTTATTGCCGCCTCAAAATTCAAACAATCTAAAGGGAGGCCTCTATTAATAGAAATGAAAACAGGAGCTATTATTCCAACGGTAAATATCAAGCGATAAAGATCTGATGATCCGGATTTTGCAAAATAGGTAAGCAAATAAACGCACACTAAATACAAATGAAAATATAAAAACCTACTAGGATCATTACCCATCCATCTAATTGCTGATCCTAGAAAAAATAAAAAGGATTTCATCATCCAAAAGTTTCCGTAGATAAAAATCAAACACTAACCTAGATAAATGATCAATGGCCCAGTGTTTACTTTATAAGAATACTTAACCGATGAAGCCTATAGCTTGAAATATTAACTAAATCTAAAAAAATACCTTTTTGTATCAAAGTGAACTCCCTTCGGATGAGCTTCGCATAAGAATGATTTTGTAGCAACCGCTACAAAACGTTCACCCTGATACCTTCAGGGCGCAGTTCCAACCAGGGCATGGAACGGGGACCTGGGGAAAACCATAGGACTCTGCAAATGGCAACTCTCACTTATCGAGGTAAATCTTACGTTCAGCATAAAGAACCTGTTGAGAAGCAGTTTGTTGAACTTACATACAGAAGGAATGTCTATTCAAACAGGCAAAAAGATGCGTCAAGCGACCATCCCCTTCTGACTTATCGTGGAATAAATTATCAAAATTGATTTAGCATCAATTTTTAAAAAGAGCTACTTCAAAATTTTCTTTTAATTTTTCTTCAAGCAGCTCTTTTTAAGTAAATATCATGTAATCTTAGGGATATATAGTAAAAATAGGATCAGATAGTCTCTTGTATTATTTTCTTTGATTAATACTTTTAATCAAAAAGACTATGCTATTTTCAATAACAATAATTTAATTCTATGGTTGAATTAACTTTAATGGTGCTACTAAATTCTGTGGCAGACAAGTTCTGTGAATATCGTTCAGATGGAAGTGATACTTACCGATCTCTCTTGCTAGCCTACAGTGATGCAAGCGAAAAGTATGGGGTGCAAGAAGTAAGAGAGGTTATAAAAAATTCTCAAGGTTTAAATTTTAGCGCTGTTGCCATCGGCCTTTTAAAATGCCCACAACATCTAAAATAAATATTTTTATTAGTTTAGATTAACTAGCTTATATACATCAATAAATAAAATGAGTTTTTTAAGATCAGATTTACCAGCACTATCAAATAAATACTATTTTAACTATGGTGGGCAAGGTCCTTTGCCCAAGTCATCATTAGATGCAATTACAAATAGCTGGATAAAGATACAATCTTTGGGTCCATTTACTAACAATGTATGGCCTTATATCTCGGCAGAAGTTACACAGACTAAAGGCATAATTGCAAAATTTTGTGGTGTAAGTATTAAAAGAGTTTGTTTAACCGAAAATGTCACGAGTGGTTGTGTCTTGCCTCTTTGGGGCCTACCATTTTCTAATGGAGATAGAATTTTAATAAGCGACTGTGAGCATCCTGGTATAGTATCTGCATGTCAAGAACTTGCTCGTAGATTTAATCTTGAAATAGATATCTTAAAAGTTCAACTTATTAGAGAAGGAGGGGTTGATGAACAAAATAAGATTAACAGTTTAGTTATCAAGAATTTAGAAAAAGAGTTGAAAAGTAGAACAAAGCTTGTTGTAATATCTCATCTTTTATGGAACACAGGAGCAATAATGCCAATAGGATTGATTTCAGAAATTCTTTCAAATCACAATAACCAGCCTTTCTTATTAGTTGATGCAGCACAAAGTTTTGGACAAATCCCAATAAAAGAAGCTGCTACAAAAGCAGATATCTATGCTTTTACAGGTCACAAATGGGCATTTGGTCCTGAAGGTCTTGGTGGAGTAATTCTTTCAGAGAGAGTCTTGGAAGAAGCAACACCTACAATCATAGGCTGGAAAAGCCTTGTCCATGAGGGAAGTATTAATAAAGAAAATACAAATCCCTTTCACTCTGATGCCAGACGATTTGAAGTGGCGACTTCCTGTACTCCACTCCTGGCCGGTCTTCGTTGTTCAATGGAACTTCTTATAAATGAAGGGAATGAAATAGAAAGGATTCAAAAGATTAAATTTCTCAGTTATAAATTGTGGGAAGAACTTAGCAAAATTAAAACGTTAAATCTTATTCTTAAAGGACCACCATCATCAGGAATAATAAGTTTCACTTTTAATTCCAAAATCAGACCCGCGGAAGTTGTTAATTTACTAGGCAAAGAATCAGTCTGGATAAGAGCACTCGAAGACCCTGTTTGGCTTCGTGCATGTGTTCACATAACTACCACTGAGGACGAAATACAAACGCTTGTATCAACTCTTAGAGCGATAACAACTTAACGTCCTCTAAATATTTTCAAGGCTTGTCTTGCAACATCTCTATCATCAAATTTAATTGTTTTATCTTTAAGGATTTGATAGTTTTCATGCCCCTTACCAGCAATCAACACCATATCATCAGGCAAAGCTTTAAGAATAGTCTCTTTAATTGCAGCCTCTCTATCTTCATTGATAATCACATCAGCTTTTTTAGGTATTCCTTTCATTATATCTAATAAAATTTGTTTTGGTTCTTCACTTCGCGGATTATCAGAGGTGAGAACGGTAGAATCAGCTAGTTTAGCGGCAATATATCCCATCTGTGCTCTCTTCCCTCTATCTCTATCGCCACCGCACCCAAATACGCAATAAAGCTTTCCTGAAACAAAAGAGCGTAGGGTCATCAAAGCATTTTCCAAGCCATCCGGTGTATGAGCGTAATCAACAACAACCCCAGGGAACTCTCCTTCTATAGAAATTGCTTCCATTCTGCCTGGTACACCAGGAAAACTTTTTGTTGAATATAAAAGATCTTCCAATAAAATACCCTGTTGTAGCAATACACCTATAGCCTCGAGCAAATTCATAAGGTTAAATCTACCAACTAAAGGTGAAGTGAATATACCTTTCCCACAAGGAGTATGCAGCAAGCCTTCAGAACCTTTAGAATTTATATTTAAATCAGTAACAAATAGTTCTGGACTCATCGATTTAATCACACTATTATCTATAGAAGCCCTCCAACACTTTTTTTGCAAGCGTTCAGCTAGTCGACGCCCCCAATAATCGTCAATATTTACAACAGCCCTTGATTCTCCTTCTTGCAAATAAGGTGATTGAAATAATAGCGCTTTTGCTTCAAAGTATTCCTCCATTGACTCATGGTAATCAAGATGATCTTGCGTTAAATTTGTAAATATAGCTCCTGAAAATCGACAACCTGCAACCCGTCTTTGAGAAAGTGCATGCGAGCTCACTTCCATTGCAGCCATACCAGCACCTGATAAGACTGCTTTTGCAAGTTGAGACTGCAAGGTATGAGCAAAAGAGGTTGTATGCGTTGCGATTTCACTATATTTAGGCCATCTGTTAACTAAAGTGCCGAATAAAGCAGATGAAACACCGGATTTATTAGCTAAATGCTCTATTAAATGAGATGTTGTTGTTTTGCCATTAGTTCCTGTAACTCCTATTAATGACAAATTTAATGATGGTTGCCCCCAAAAAGCAGAGGATAATTCTCCCATCCAATAACTAACTGGCTCAGGTAAAACAATTACCATATCTGTTTTAAAGGGAGGATATAAACCTGCCGCATTAGTTCCAATTACTGCAGCGGCCGCACCTGCATCTAAAGCCTTCCTCCAAAACTTACCTCCATCAACATTCTCACCTGGCAACCCAAAAAATAGTTCGCCCTTTTTTATGGAACGTGAGTCACATCCAATGCTGTCAATTATCACGTCTTTGAAAGCTAAGGGAGGCTTAAGTCCTACTTTTTGCAATAGTGAATGGAGCTTATGTGACATTCAAAAAACATCCTTTTACTTAGTTTGTAATTTTTTACATATATTTTTTTTTAACCAAATAGCTAGATCTTCTTGGGAAATTCGTGGTGAAACTCTAGGTAATTCAAACCTTCTCAATGGATTGTCTAATTCGAGTATTAAAACAGGTACCTCCAATGAATAACGAGCTTTTATAGACTTTGGAATATCTGGTTCATCAATATTGACAACACAAAGAACTAAAGGAGGATCAAAAAGGTCCAAAGATATTTGACTTATTCGCTCTTCAAGTCCTTTGCAAATGCAACAACCCAATCTACTGAAAAGAATTAATTTGTTTTTACTCATTAATCAGGCACTGGATCACAACAACAAGGGGTAAAAGGATGACAGCGTGAAAGCCGTTTTAGAGTCAGCCAGCTCCCTTTCCATGGACCATGCTTAGAAATTGCTTCTAGTCCATATTCACTGCAAGTAGGAATAAAACGACATCTTGGGCCGAAAACAGGAGATATCCATTGTCTATAGAAGCTTATTAAACCCAAAAATAATTTACCAAGAAAATTATTAAACTTTTTCATCATGCTTCAATATAGAATATTTTACATTAGATCGTACATCTAGGAATGCATAGCTGCATAAACCTTGGTGGCTGATTTAATCACAATTATCCCTTACTTATTTTATCTATGTCTAGATACCGTGGGCCTCGATTGAGGATCACGCGTCGCTTGGGAGATCTTCCAGGTCTCACCCGGAAAGCCGCGAAGCGGTCAAATCCACCAGGTCAGCACGGCAGTGCCCGTCGCAAGCGCTCAGAATACGCGATCCGTTTAGAAGAAAAGCAAAAACTTCGATTCAATTATGGAATTTCTGAACGACAGCTTGTTCGCTACGTAAAAAAAGCAAGATCGATGGAGGGTTCTACAGGAACAAACCTTCTCAAACTATTAGAAAGCAGACTAGATAATATTTGCTTTCGGCTTGGATTTGGCCCGACTATTCCAGGGGCGAGACAGCTTGTTAACCATGGGCATGTGATTGTAAATGGCAAGCCTTTAAACATCGCAAGCTATCAATGCAAGGCGGGAGATCTTATTTCTATTCGTGAAAACAAGGCGAGCAAAAAGCTAGTGGAAGGGAATCTAGAATTCCCTGGCCTGGCAAATGTGCCTCCTCACCTCGAGCTGGAAAAGTCAAAAATGTCTGCCAAAGTCACAGGAAAATGTGACAGGGAATGGGTGGCCATCGAAATTAATGAACTCCTAGTTGTTGAGTACTACTCACGTAAAGTATAAAAAAGCTATTGGCATCAATGGTTTTGATTATTATTTGTTAATCAAAAGCCCCCTTATAAATCAGGGGGCTTTTTTGTGCTCAGAACTTAACGCACCTTTTTTCGTAAGAGCTGTTAATTTAAGTAATTATATATAAAAACTCTGTGGTTACTGACAAGGCGCTACTCAAAGAAGTTACAAAAGAACTTTGGAATTCAGTTAAAAAGCTGCGTCCTGATCTAGGAAAAGATCCGCGAATGCAACTCGTCTTAAAAGCACTTATTACAATAGGAGACCTTCCTAATCAAGTTGAGGCTGCAATGGTAGTGGCTACTTGCCTAGAAATGGAAGAGTCTGATTCAGATCCCGTTAAAGTCCAGGATAAAACTCAAGATGATGGCAATTCTGATTCAGATGAATTATCCAAAGGCAGAAGAACAGTGCGCAGAAGGTCAACAGCCAACTAAAAAATACATATAAATCAATCTAAGGATTTAGTTTCAGTCTCAAAAAATTAAAAATAGAACTAACGCAATCAATCTATCTAATACATAAAGTACTTACTAAGTATAAATTACATTGCTGATTATAATAAATAATTAAAGTGCTATAACTAGCTATAGCTTATTAAGTTATATCTGTAGAATTTTCTAAATCACAAGCAAATTCACACTCAGTCAATTCTTTATTGGTAAGTCTGTCCAAAATTCTAGCTTTATCAATAGGGGATAATTCTCCGTTAGAAGACCATTTCAACGTAGTTTTACGTTGAATAGGGTTTTTATTGATCATCTTAATCTTCCTTTTTTAAATGAACTTCTATACAGCGGGTTACACACTCACCGCCTTCACCACTAATGCTGCAGGCAGTTATACATTCAAAATATGAGTCAATTGAATCTCTCTGATCATTTGTCAGAACATCACTATTCGGAGAAATCATTTTTTAACTTCAAATTAAAACGGAAGCTATATTTAGCACGAATCAACAAGGCCCAGCACCTTTCATTACCAAAGATAAAGTACCTAAGTAATAATTACTAAGGCAATGGATTAATGTCTTGTTTTTTATATTTTCTAGAAAGAATTTTTTGCGAAAAATTAAAATAAACTACACTAGTGAAGATAAATTTACCAAAATCAATCTAAAGGCATAAATGTTTTGTCAAACGAACTTATAGAGACTGTAAAGGAGCTCAGGCTCCTTGGTTGGTCTGAAGAAGGGGCAAAAAGCTATACAGAGTTATTGCTTGCAGATGATGTAGATATCATAACAATAAACAAATTTATTATTTTATTTTTTTTAGCTATTCTATTACTCATAATATATATATCAACAAAGAGATATCTAAGTAGTGAAATAGGCCGAAAATCTATTAAAAGAAGAAAAGAATCTAATTACAAAGCAATAAAGTCTGCTTCCACAAGGAAAGAAGCAGTGCATGAATTAAAGGTTTTAGAAAAAAGTGAATCAAATATATTAGAACAAAAAGTTTCCAATGCAAATGATATGAAGATTTCAAGCGGAAATAATGATCAAGCAAAAAAATCATTTGATTTTAAAACTGAATCAAATGATTTTCAAAAGCCTAATATTGCTAAGAAGTTTAGGCGACCTTTAAAAGATCACTTCATTGATTTATATAAAGAGACCTCAATTGATACAGACAAAAGTATCGAGCCAATAATATTATTATGTATAATAATATATGATCTATCTATAGAGTTACTCAAAATATCCTTAAGCTTTTTTACAAAAAAACAACAGCGTATATTAACTCCTAGCCCAAATAATTTTCTTCCAAATAGTATCTACAATAAAGATGAAAAGGAGTTGATTAATATTTTAGATGGGATAGAGATAGTTTCTAATCTTAGCAAAAATCAATTAATAGATTTAATAGCCTCAAGTCCATTGGCTTTAAAAAAACTCGCATTAGAAGAAAGAAGAAGCTTCCTAATGAAAAAAACAAATCTAGAGTTAAAGTCACTTTTAAAAGGAGTTAGAAATATATCTAGATTAAAAAAGAAAGAATTGGTTGAAAAGATATTATCTTTAGAGAGATAGGCAATTTTCATCTCTTAATAGAATCAAGATTTTATAACTTTACAAATCAATTTTTACTCCTAAAACTCCTAAAATAAAGATCAAAGGTGCGAAGATTAACTAACGTTTTATATGCCTTTGGCTACGAAAATATTTAAAACTACAGCATTAGCCTAATAATATAGTTTTTATATAGAGTCTCTTTTATACAATTGTCATCTAGAAGAGAACTTCTCTTGAAGCAAGTGGAATCACAACTGCCAGAAGAGCAATCTCATCCAAGAGAAAGCACAAAGGTTATACACCATGGTGAAAGTTTTGCTAATAGCACTGGCACAGTAATGCCTCCTATTTACCAAACTGCAACCTTTAGACACGGGAATCCAGAAGGATTTGATTACACTCGTTCTGGCAACCCAAATTTCCGGATATTAGAAGCTGTTTTATGTTCTTTGGAAAATTGCAACTATTCAACTGTTTTCGGATCTGGTGTTAGTGCTATAACCGCAATTGCAAGTTCTCTTAGTTCAGGGGATCTTATTTTATGCGAAGAAAATCTTTATGGTTGTACGGTCAGACTCTTTGAACAAGTTTTCAAGAAATTCGGACTTAGAACTAAATGGTTAGACTTTTCAACACAATCTTCTATTGATTCAATCAACACACTTGCTCCATCAATGATTTGGTTAGAGAGTCCAACTAATCCTCTTTTAAAAATTATGGATCTAAAAAAGATTTGTGCAAATGCAAAAAAGAATCAAATCCCTGTAGTGGTTGACAACACTTTTGCAACCGCCCTATTGCAAAAACCTCTTGAACTTGGTGCAACTATATCTCTTACAAGTACTACAAAATATATTAATGGGCATTCAGATGCCTTAGGAGGAGCTGTATGCACTCAAGACAGCTCCTGGAATGAGAAAATGAAATTTGCACAAAAAGCACTTGGTTTGCAACCATCTCCATTTGATTGCTGGCTAATAACAAGAGGGATAAAAACGCTTCCTCTACGATTACACAGACAAGTAGACAATGCCTTAAAATTAGCGAATGAATTAGCAGAGCATAATTGTGTGCAGTGGGTAAAATATCCTTTTCGATCCGATCACCCTCAAAATGAACTTGCTCGAAAACAAATGACTGCAGGAGGAGCAATTATCACCGTAAAGTTAAAAGCCAATCAAAAGGAAGCATATTCTTTTTGTAAAAATCTCAAATATTTCACCATGGCAGAAAGTCTAGGAGGGATAGAAAGTCTTGTATGCCATCCAGCAACTATGACTCATGCTTCTGTTCCACCGCAAATAAAACAAAAGCTAGGAATCGATGAAGGCTTGGTTAGATTGTCAATAGGCTGCGAAGATTTCCTTGATCTAGATCGAGATATCAAACAAAGTTTAGAAAAATTGAAGTGATCGAGAATAAATTACTAACCGAACCACTATGGGAACATAAACATCTAGGAGAAGCGCTCCCTCAAAGTCCTCATGCGGTTTCAGTTGCCTTGCCTCTTTGGGAAGACGTCATTGCTTATGAAGAAAAAATCCCTTCTTGCATAGATTCTTTGAAATCTATTTATCCACGTTTTGGTTTTAACCCTCTTGTCAAAGCTATTGCAGACAAAGCACTTCATAGTAATGGTAGTGATTTCACAAAAAGCGGATGGCCTTTCCCAAACATACATACAGCAAATAAAGCAAAAGCTTATTGTGAAAGAATCAATTCAAATGCTCAAACATATATTCTTGAAGTATCTGGACTTCAATGTCTCATAGTTGATGCTAAAACAACTAGCATTGCAAAAGCATTTTGGCAGCACACAGGTCTAGGGGCATCTTCTCGGCAAGCTGCAATCGCACTTAACAAGGAAAAGGCTCCTTCACAAAATACCGGGGAAGCCGCAAGAAAGTCTATATGCAATCGACTAGCAAAAATTCATGGATGTGATTCAGGGTTAATTCAACTTCACCCTTCTGGAATGGCTGCTCTAACAACAGCATTAGAAGCACTTAGGAAATTTCGCCCGCATAACTCCTCTATACAAATAGGCTTCCCTTATGTTGATGTATTAAAACTTCCTCAAGTGATATTTGAGGGCAGTGAGCTTCTTCTAAATCCAAGCCCTGAAGAACTTGCTAAACAACTCGACAAACAAAAACCTTTGGCATTAATTGTTGAATTACCAAGCAACCCAATGCTCCAATGTGTCGACTTGCCTCTCGTAGCAAAAATGGCACATGAACGTGGCATACCAGTTATTGCTGATGACACAATTGGAACAGCAGTAAATATTGACCCACTTCCTTATGTAGATTTAGTTTTTACATCTTTAACAAAAAGCTTCGCAGGTCGTGGAGATATCCTTGCTGGTTCTCTAATAATTAGTCCCACGTCTCAATGGAAGGGAACTCTTAAAGAGTTATTGCCTCTTGTATCTGTAGCTGAATTATCTGATGCAGATGCAATAGCCCTTGAACAAGCGAGTACAGACGTTATAGAAAGAATACTTAAATCAAATAAAGCTTGTTTAAATCTAAAGTCTCGTTTAGAGGAACACCCCAATATCAAAAGAATTCTTCATCCTGCTCAATGTCCAAATTTTAAGTTGCTTATGAAAAAGAATGCAGGCTTTGGATGCTTGCTTTCCTTTGAATTAAAAGGAGACACATCAATGGCAAAAAGATTTTATAATTCCTTAAAAGTATGTAAAGGGCCTAGCTTAGGGACAATTTTCACCTTGGTCTGTCCATACGTACTATTAGCCCATTATAAAGAACTCGATTGGGCGAAAAAATGCGGAATTCCTGATTCTTTAATTAGAGTTTCTGTTGGCCTTGAACCAAGTGAAGACTTGTGGGATAGGTTTAATCACGCCTTAAATATTTAGAACAAAAATTCAATAATTTTTAGATCAGCAACAGAATTCTGCAAAAGACAATAACATTAGCTAAATATTAATTGATTGAATACTTAAAATGTCTCCAATATATGCTGACAATAGTTTTGCTATTGGCAACACTCCGCTGGTCAAGCTTCACTCTGTAACAAAGGAGTGTAAAGCAACTGTCTTAGCGAAGATAGAAGGTCGCAATCCTGCTTACAGTGTTAAATGCAGGATTGGTGCAAATATGATTTGGGATGCCGAAAAAAAAGGCCTACTTAATCAAAATAAAACTATTATTGAGCCAACATCAGGTAATACAGGCATTGCACTTGCGTTTACTGCCGCAGCAAAAGGCTACAAGCTAATACTGACAATGCCTGAATCAATGTCTTTGGAAAGACGTCGTGTAATGGCCGTGCTTGGAGCAGAGCTGATTCTTACTGAAGCAGCAAAAGGTATGCCTGGGGCTATTGCGAAAGCAAAGGAAATTGCAGATAGTGATCCAAGTAAATACTTTATGCCTGGACAATTTGACAATCCTGCAAATCCTGAAATTCACTTCAAAACAACAGGTCCTGAAATATGGAATGATACTGAAGGTAAAATTGATGTTTTTGTTGCAGGCGTAGGTACAGGAGGGACTATTACAGGAGTATCGAGATTTTTAAAAGAAGAAAAAGGTCACGATATTTTGTCCGTTGCTGTAGAACCTGCACATAGTCCTGTAATTTCTCAAACCCTCAATGGAGAACAAATCAAACCTGGACCACATAAAATTCAAGGCATCGGAGCAGGCTTTATACCTAAAAATCTTGACCTTTCCTTAGTTGATCAAGTTGAACAAGTAACAAATGAAGAATCCATAGAAATGGCTCTTCGTCTTGCAAAAGAAGAAGGTTTATTAGTAGGTATATCTTGCGGTGCTGCAGCCACAGCTGCAATTCGCCTCGCGGAGAAAGATGAGTTTGCTGGTAAAACAATTGTTGTTGTTTTGCCAGATCTTGCTGAACGCTATCTATCTTCTGTAATGTTCTCGGATGTACCTACAGGTATTATTGAAACTCCATAAATTATGGGAATTTAAATTCGGCAAGCTGGTAAAACAGCCTCTGGAGAAATAAACATGGCATCTCCATAAGAAAAAAATCTATATTTGTCTTTTAATGCTTCTTTATAGAAATGAAGTAGTTTATCTCTTCCAATCAAGGCACTTACAAGTAAAAGTAGGGAGCTTTTAGGCAAATGGAAGTTTGTTAGCAATCCATCTGTAACTCCAAATTTAAACCCTGGTTTTATTACCAGATCAACTTCACCTTTAAATGCTTTTAAGCATCCATTGCCCGCGATAAATGAAGCTTCAAGAGATCTTACAGTTGTAGTTCCAACTGCTATAACTCTGCCCCCTCTTGCACGACAAGCACCAATTTCAGAAACTACTTCTTGCTTTACCTCAACCCATTCACTATGTAGGCAAAGATCTTCCAGACTCTCCTGTTCTAACGGTCTAAAAGTACCTAAACCAACATGCAAAGTAACGCATGCTTGATGGATTCCATGCAAAGATAATTCATTTAAAAGCTCATCACTAAGGTGTAACCCAGCGGTTGGAGCCGCTACAGCTCCAGGGCATTTAGCAAATCTAGTTTGGTAACGATCATCATCCTTTAAACCATGCGAATGAATATAAGGAGGCAATGGCATCTCACCATATTCATAAAGGAAACTCTCTATTTTTTCTCTGTCACTGAGAAATGGTGGGAACTGAATAATCCTTCCTCCTGTGCGAACATCCCTATCCACAATTTGCAAAGAAATATGCTCCTTCTTAGAAGACTCAACAGACAACAAATCACCTGGATGCATTCTTTTTGCCGGCTTGCCTAGGCACAACCAATTACCCCCTCCCAGTGGTTCCAATAAAAAGAGCTCAGCCAAAGAACCACTTCTTAGCCGAACCTTCAACCTTGCTTTTAATACACGGGTATTATTCATTACTAATAAGTCTCCGGCTCTTAGCTCTCTCAACAAATCCCAAATCCTTAAATTAGACGCATAAATTTGACCGCCTATGCTTCTTTTAGACAGCAACATCATTCGAGCATCATGTCTGGGCTCTATAGGCTCTTGAGCTATGAGCCGATCATCAAGCTCATATTCATAGGAACTTAATAGTAAATCTTTTGGATCAACAAACAATTTTAAAAAGTACTAAAAAAACTTCAGAGAATGAAAAACCTGAAATTCATTCATCGTCTCAATTAGCAAGACTTTCAGGATTGTTTTCTATCAGATTGGCAAGATCTTTTAAAAAAGCAGCTCCATCAGCACCATATACAACTCTGTGATCAGCTGTAAGATTTACCTGCATTTGGCGCTTTACTGAAATAGATCCATCTTTTCCTGCGATGACTTTTGGGAGTGATGCAGCAACTGCCAAAATCGCTCCTGTACCAGGTGGAAGAATTGCATCAAAACGGTCTACACCAAACATGCCCAAATTAGAAAGTGTGAAAGTTCCACTGTTGTATTCATTAGGCTGCAATTGCTTAGATCTAGAGCGTTTTACTAAATCTGCCCATTGGCGTGACAATTCAAATAAATCTGTAATGTCAGCATTTTGAAGAACAGGTGTAATCAAACCTCCTTCTTCCATGGCAACAGCAACAGCAACATTCACCTGACTTGGATATGACATACCTTCACTACTAAAAGCGGCATTAAGCTGAGGATGACGCGCAAGAGTCTTACCAACTGCTTTGGCTAACAAGGCAGTCATGGTAACGCCTTTAGGCTTGACTTGTTTATAAAAATGGTCAAGCTTATCAGTCAAAATTGCATACCCTACTCGAAAACATGGTAAAGACAAGCTTTCTTCCATGTTGCGGTTAACTGCCTGCTGGAGTGTATTAAATGAAATCGTTTGACCGGGCTCTCCAAAACTTTTCCCCTTTGAAATTTCAATAGCTTTTGGTTTTTCCGAAGAAAATCCTGAATCAGAAGGAGAAGTTGATTGGTTTGGAATTGATACAGGCGCATCACTTTCAGCTATCCATGGGACTGTAATTGGCTGGCCTTGGGCAACTTGAACATCCTCTGCCTGAATCCTTCCATGTGGCCCACTACCAGCCACAGTGGCCAAATCAATGCCTAGTTGAGAGGCAAGTTTTTTAGCTTTAGGTGTAGCAACAATTCGCCCTTGATTAACTTCAGAAGGCAAGGGAACTTTTACCTTCTGAGTTTCAGAAAATGATGCTTTAGCGGGCACAGATGCCGTAGTTTCAACTAAAGGCTTAGTTCTTATATCCTCTGGAGAAGGAGATTGAACTCTGGTTGATTCATCTTCTTTTGAAATAGAAGTATTATTTTTGGTTGGATTATTTGCCTGGACTGAAGCAATCTCATCTTCAGTTTCAACAATTAGGCCAATGGTTTCGCCCACAGGAACAGTGCTTCCCGATGGCATTAAAACCGCGGCTAGAAAACCTTCTTGAAAAGATTCAACATCCATATCAGCCTTGTCTGATTCAACGACAAGCACTGATTCCCCTCTTGCAACTTTATCCCCAGGCTTCTTTAACCATTCAACAATCTTTCCCTCAGTCATAGTCGAACTAAGAGCTGGCATAAAAATGTCGTGACTTGCCAATACTTTCCCCCTTAAAGTCTTACCCCAATCATTTTAAAGACCAATTGCCAAAAGAAACAAAAAAGAAATTTTAGTCTTGATTAATGGATTCAACCACACCATCTCGTACGAGTATAGAAACCTGCATTTTACTCACTAAATTATCTCCAACTTTAAGTTCACAAAAGCTTTCAATCTGTCCCTGCTCAACGATTTGTTCCATTTCTAATTCTCTAACTTGTGATTGTTGTTTCAACAGATTTGTCTTTTGTTCTTCTAATTCAGCTCTTTTGGCAGCGACTTGTTGTTGAACTTGTGCTACCTGTTCTTGAACTCTTGGATCTAAAGGATTAGCAGTTTGTGTTCTCAAACCATCAACAACCTGCTGACCTTCTTGCTCCAATTGAGCTAATTGTTGATCACTTGTAGAGATAGCAGCACTAATTTCCTTTTCTGCTTCTTCTTTCCAAGAAGGGGTTACAACAGCGCGAATGGTAATAGAACGCTTAATTGAAACAGTACTTACTTCAGACATTTAAAACCTGTATCAATGACAAGGTTCTCAGCGAATGTGCAATAGGTCAACCAGATGATAATTATTTTCTTTCAAAAATTTCTTTTATAGCCTTAGAATCTCGTTCGATAATCTTATCTCTTCTTTGCTTAAGAGTCTGCGTTAGCAAACCATTTTCTATAGTAAATGGCTTAACTAAAACAACTCCTGCAACTCGTTCATCTGGACGAGAGCCCTTACGACTTTCAAGCAATTCATTAACTTTTCCTTTAAGTATTTTTCTTAAATTTTCATCATCTTCTAAGCAAAGTATTTCTTCTTTAAACGAAAGCCCTTTTTTACTAGACCAAATTAAAATCTCTTCAAAGTTTGGTACTGCCAAAGCTCCAAGCTGCCTTTGATCTTGACCAACAATCATCAACTGGTCAAAAAGTGGGCTAGCCACCAAAAACTCTTCTAATGGGCCTGGTTCTATATTCTCGCCATTACTTAAAACAATTGTATCTTTCGCACGGCCTGTAAGAACTAAAGACCCATCTTTCAGCAGCATGCCAAGATCACCAGTATCGAACCAACGATTTTCATCAATGACTTTTGAGGTCTCAATCGGTTTACCTAAATAACCATTCATTACCTGAGGCCCACGTACTAAAACTCTTCCCTTTTCATAAAAATTCTTGGGCAAGCCATTTTCAGGATCAACAATTTTAAACTCAGTTTGAGGTAGAGGTAACCCCGCGCTGCCACGAATATTTCTCCAAGTTCTTCTGCAACTAACAACAGGACTGGTCTCTGTAAGACCATAACCAACCAACAATTCAATCCCTAGGGATTCAAAAAATTCATCTACATGAGGAGCTATAGCACCTCCTCCATTTATAGGAAAACGCAACCTGCCACCAGAAAGCTTTTGCAAAATTTTTGGCCATAAGATCAAAGATGCACAACAATGAATTGGCCAGCGAATAATCACCTCAATAGAAGCAATTATTCTTGTTGAAATATTAACCTTAATCAACAAAATATCTCTAGTTGTCCTCAATGCTAATTTAAATCTACGGCTATTTGAAAGAGCACTTTTTATAATAATTTGACGCGATTTAGGCATATTTTTCAAGGCATCATCAAACCCTGTTTTAATTGCTTCCCAAAGGCGTGGAACTGTTGCCATAACAACAGGCCTAACTATCTGAATGTCATTTTTAAGATTTTTTATATTTGTATAGGTCTGAGAGCAAGCGCAAGAGAAAAAATAATATTCCGCGCTTCTTTCATATGAATGCCAAATAGGTAAGACGCTAAGCAAAGGCGTACCCGGTGATGGGCTTGCGACGCATGCCAATGACCTTACTTGATGCAGAAGGTTCTCATGTGTAAGTGGTACACCTTTTGGCCTTCCAGTAGTTCCAGAGGTGTAAAGGATAGTTGCAATCGAAGAATTCTTTACATCAGATCCAAGGCCTCCAACAGAAACCATAGAAGATCCTGTCCCTTTTTCTAGAAATTCGTCCCAGCCGAGTAAATTATCTTCAGGATCACCCTCAAGTTGTAAAACAAACTTAAATCTCTTTTTTTTAGTCTCTCCCAAATTAATTTCTTTCCATAACTTAGCTGTTTGAACAATTAAACCAACTGAATCAGAATCATCCAGAATGTATCTAAGTTCTTCTACTGGAGCTGATGCACCCCTAACTGCATTAGCGGCTCCTAATCTCATCAAACCTTGATCAGCAATAAGCCATCTTGGGTTGTTTTCTGAAAACAATCCAACCACATCACCAGGAATAACACCTAAAGAGTGGAAGGCCCTTGCTGCTGTAGAGATTTTATCAGCAAGTTCTTCATAGGTATATTTCTCTGGAGGCAATGAATGTGGAGAATTAACAGCCAAAATCTGGCCCTGGTTAAGCTTTAACCAGGGCCAGATTTGATCAATCCGACAAATATCTTGAACATAATGATGAGCAGCCAATGAACTTTGTTCTGTTTTTGTGGGAACCCATGTTGAGTAGGCCAAATCAAACGAATTAATAGCACTTTCTTTTTTTGAGATTTTTTGTTTCATTGCCTAGGATTTAATCTTGGTAAAAAATTAAAAAAATATTTTTAGCTAATAATTTTTTATATATGAATAAAGATGTTTTCACTTAATCCATAACAATCCGAAATGCTTTTTCAAATTATTCTTCATCAAATTGCGTACTTCATTTATCTTCACTTTGGGAAGCCATTTACTAAGTCTTCCAATTTTATGACCATGAAGTCCACAAGGCACTATCTCATTAAAGCCTGAAAGATCACAATCCACATTAATAGACATACCATGTTGGGTGATCCATCTTCGACAACCTACACCTATCGAACCAACTTTCTCCCCTTCGCACCAAACACCAGTAATACCATCTAGCCTATACCCATGCAGTCCAAGATCATGCAATACATCAATCAAAACATTCTCTAATGTCCTCATGTACCAATTTAAATCAGTTTTATATCTATGAAGATCTAAAACCAAATAAATTACTAACTGACCAGGAAGATGATGAGTAACTTCTCCTCCTCGATCAATTCTATACAAATTTAAAGGGGGTTTTTCTATATTAAAAAGCAAATTTTTTTCACTTGCTCCTCTTCCAAGGGTGTAGCAAGCAAGATGCTCAAGAATCCAAACAGCTTGATTCTGAGAAGGTTCTAAAAGTAGTTTTTCTTGCCATTTTCTTTGAAGATTCCATGAATCCTGAAAATCTATTAATTCAGATGGTTCAAAAAGAATTGCAGGTGAACCATCTTCTGTTAAATAATTTATAGCTAAATTATGCATATCTTCTAAAAATGAAGGAGCAGAAAAAATGAAATTGTTGATTCATGGGCGGAATCTTGAGTTAACTCCAGCGTTGCGCGAATACACAAAATCAAAACTAGAAAAGGCTATTCATCATTTTGATGAACTAGTGAAAGAAGCTGATGTACATCTATCAGTAGCAAAAAACCCAAGGGTTCCTCAGCAAACTGCAGAAGTTACTGTTTTCGCCAATGGAACTGTAATTCGAGCACAAGAACGTAGTCAAAATCTTTATGCAAGCATTGACCTTGTTGCAAACAAGCTTTGCAGACAATTAAAACGATATAAGGAGCGCCATTCCAATCATCACCACAGCAATGGTCATAGTGCCTCAGTTACACCAACAACAGAAGCGATTGTGGAGGACAAGTCTGTCGAAAGTTCTCTTACGGTAGGTAAAGAAGCGCAACTACCAAGTCCTGGAATACGAAGAAAATATTTTGCAATGTCTCCAATGAATGTTGAAGAAGCCAGACATCAACTTGATCTAATAGACCATGATTTTTATCTCTTTAAAGAAGAAAATAGTGGTCAATTGCAGGTTATCTATAGAAGAAACCATGGAGGTTATGGTTTGATACAAGCAAAAAACGAATGAAGTCCAGGCTAATGAAAAGGGAAACAAATAACATCTCTTCCTTTATCCATGAATCAGCTCTTGCACCTCATCTCAACTTAAGTTCTCTTAGTCAAATCTGTGATGCATGCAATTATTTTAGTTTTGCAGGTTTGTGCACAAACCTTATCAGGATACCCTATGCAAGAAAATTTCTTGGAACAAATAAAACCACTAAACTAATTGCAGTTATAGCTTTTCCATTCGGTGATATACCTTATGAGCTTAAAAAAGCTCAAGCCGAATGGGCTGCAGAAAATGGGGCCGACGAATTGGATATAGTTCCAAATTTCCTTCAACTACATGAAAAAAAGATTGACAATTTTGCAGAAGAAATAGCTGGGATAATTTCAACAGGATTGTCTTCAAGGGTAATTCTTGACACAATGAATATCCAAAAAGAAAAGCTTCCTATTGCTATTGAAGCAGTATTGGAAGCTGGTGCATCAGGCATTCAAACTGGCAATGGCTTTGGCCAAGCAATCAACTCACAGCACATAATAGAATTAAATTCTCTTACCAAAAATCGCTGCATAATTAAAGCAGCTGGGGGAATAAAGCATTTAGAACAAGCACTAGAATTGATCAACGCAGGAGCGACATATCTTGGTACATCAGTAGGAGCTGAATTAACAAAGGAATTTAAAATTCATACAAGTAATCTGTGAGTTTAGACAAAATACTTACAGGTCTAGCTCTAAAGGTAGGTCCTTTAGGTGAAAACGATCGTCTTTTAACTTTATTAACCCATCAAGAAGGTATCTTAAGAATAGCTGTGCCAGGGGCAAGACGCCCGAAAAGCAAACTAGCCGCAACCTCACCTTTAACTTTTCTTGAAATACAAGTTGTAGGGAAAAGGAGTCTTCTCAAGGCTAGACAAATAAAAATCCTCGAAAGCTTTAGTAATTTGGGTGAAAAGATCGAAACCCTTTCTGCAGCACAATCATTAGCTGAACTATCATTACTTCTAGTAGGGAGTAATGATCCTCAACCACAAATCTTAGAAGCAATTTTAATTCATCTCAAACGTCTTCAGCAGAAAGATTTGTCTCAATTAGAAGTCTTAGCGAATTGCGTCCAAGCATGTACTCATTTACTCGCACTTGGAGGCTATGGGCTCCCCATGCACAGCTGCTGCAAGAGCAACGAGATACTTACACCCCCTATAGGGGATTGGGACTGGAGTTGCAGTTTAATAGCTAATGAAGGCTTTTCTATAGGTTC
>QCFH01000002.1 GCA_003278345.1 Prochlorococcus sp. AG-363-C02
CGTAAAATGCTTGGATACATTTCTAGTACATCAAGCATCAGATTTAATGAGAGAAGATAGTTCAATTCTTATTGATTGGCTTTTATCAATTAAAGAAAGAGGTTTGACCAAAAAAATTGGTATATCTATATATGAAACATCTGATATTAATAGCTATTTTATTGAATTATTTGATGTTGTTCAATTACCACTATCATTATACGATCAGAGATTTTTGAATAATGGCCTGCTCCAAAAATTAAAACATAAAAATATAGAGATCCATGCAAGAAGTATATTTCTTCAAGGTCTTATTCTTGAACGTAATAAGAACTGGCCCAAAATCATCTCAAAGAGTTTCAAGAAACATCATTCAGAGCTTGAAGAAAATTTAATGGAAAGTGGAATAACCTTATTACAAGCAGCTATAGGGTTTGTTAGGAATTGTGAGGATATAGACCTAATACTTATAGGTGTAACAAGTCTGGTTGAATTACAAGAGATAATTAAAGTATGGGAACACTATGAAAATTCGCAGTTAAAACATTGGGATTTTTCAAATTGGGCCTGGGATAACAAACAAGATATAGATCCACGTTTATGGAAGCGGTGAAACTATGAACAAAAAGCAGCGAGATTATTTCCTTGATACTGAGGGAGATTCTTATTATGAACGTAACAAAATAAGTTCAAATAGATCTGATCCCACAGATAATTCTTTGGACCCTCTAATTGATTTGTTGACTAATCTTCCAATTGAAAAAGAAAAAGGTGGTGAAGAATTTAAAGTGTTAGAAATAGGCTGCGGGGATGGTAGTAGACTGCAAACCCTTAAAGAAAAATTTAATTTCTCCGTATTTGGTATTGACCCAAGTAAAAAGGCAATTGAAGAATCTAAAAGTAAAGGAATCGAAGCTTTTGTAGGAACTGCGGATAAATTACCTTTCTTAAATAATAACTTTGATATAGTTATTTATGGATTTTGTCTTTATTTATGTGATAGATCAGATCTTTTTAGTATTATTTCTGAAGCAGATAGAGTTTTAAAGAAATCTAGTTGGCTTGCTATTCTAGATTTTTGGTCTAAGTCAGATAAAAAATTTCCTTATCATCACAAAGATAACATTTTCAGTTACAAATTTGATTATTTTAAAATGTTTACTTGGCATCCACATTATACTATTTATGATCATAAGATTAGAGATCATAAGACAAATAACTATACTGATGTTGAGTACAATTGGGTAGGTACAACAATCATAAGGAAATCAGCCGACGAAAAGATTTAGTTTAATTATTATGTTTAATAAAGTTGCACTAATAATACAAGCAAGAAATAATTCATCACGTCTTCCAGGGAAGGTAACTGCTGATATAGCAGGTAGAACAATGATTGAATTTCAAATAGAAAGGTTAAAAAGATGTAAATATGTTGATGAAATATTTATTGCAACAACATGCAACAAGGAAGATGATGTTCTTGAGAGAATATCACAGTCATCAAATATAAGAATAGTTAGAGGAAGTGAGCACGATGTCTTAAGAAGATTTAGAGAAGTTTGTTTTAAATCAAATGCAGATATTTTTATTAGAATTACTGGAGACTGCCCTCTAATTGATCCATTATTAATAGATAAAGCCATAAATATTTTTAAAGAAAGAAAACCAGATTACCTATCTAATATCTCTCCACCTACCTTCCCAGATGGTCAAGATATAGAAATTTTCACAAGAGAGCTACTAATTGAAACCGAATCTTCCTGTAATAACGAAAGTGAAAGAGAACATGTAACTCCATGGATGAGACATACAAATAAGTATAGAAAATATAATATAAAAAATGATATAGATTACTCTGACATGAGATGGACTGTCGATGAGCCGGAAGATCTTAAAGTTATAAGGTTAATAGTCAAAGAATTCAAAGGACTTTCTACATTCTCATGGAATGAGATAATTGATTTATATGAAGAGAAGCCTCATATTTTTGAAGCTAATAAAATATTTCAGCGTAACGAAGGTTCAACTTTATCTAAGGGGAAAAAATTATGGAGAAGGGCTAAAAGAGTTATTCCAGGAGGCAATATGCTTTTATCAAAAAGGCCTGAAATGTTTTTGCCAGAGAAATGGCCAAATTATTTTAAAAAAGCAAAAGATTGTTATGTATGGGATTTAGATGGTAGAAAGTTAATTGATATGAGCATAATGGGAATTGGTACAAATATCCTTGGCTATGGTCATCCCGAAGTTGATGAAGTAGTGCAAAAAGTAATATTAAATGGAAATATGTCTACATTAAACTGTCCCGAAGAAGTTTATCTAGCAGAGAAGCTAATTGATATAAATCCATGGTCTGAAATGGTTAGATTTGCAAGAA
The DNA here is from genome assembly GCA_003278345.1 of Prochlorococcus sp. AG-363-C02. GTDB lineage: Bacteria > Cyanobacteriota > Cyanobacteriia > PCC-6307 > Cyanobiaceae > Prochlorococcus_E. The sequence goes on from QCFH01000002.1 coordinate 2,357, forward strand.
CCGGTGGAGAGGCTAATGCAATTAGCATAAGAATCGCAAGAACATATACAGGGAAAGATATTGTTGCTATTTGTGGTTATCATGGTTGGCATGATTGGTACTTAGCAACAAATTTAAAGGATCAATCAGGATTAGATGAACATCTTTTACCAGGATTAAATCCAACGGGAGTACCTAAAAACCTTAAAGGAACAGTTTTACCTTTTCAATTCAATTGTTCAGATGAAGAATTAGAAAAAATATTTAAAAATAATAAATTGGCCGCTATTAAAATGGAGGTTCAAAGATCTATAGAACCTAGAATTGGTTTTTTAGAAAAGATTAGAGAACTTTGCCATAAATACTCAGTTGTACTTATTTTTGATGAATGTACTTCTGGTTTTAGAGAAACATTAGGTGGTATACATCAAAAATATAATATCTTTCCAGATATGGCGATATATGGTAAAGCTCTTGGCAATGGTTATGCAATAACCGCCGTAATAGGGAAAAGGGATATTATGCAAGCCTCGCAAGATAGTTTCATTAGTAGTACATTTTGGACCGAAAGAATAGGCCCTTCAGCTGCTATTAAAACAATTGAAGTAATGGAACGAGAAAAAAGCTGGGAACAGATAACTACAAAAGGCAATTATGTTCGTCTAGGTTGGGAAAGAATCGCCAATAAATATGGTCTTCAAATTGAAATTCAAGGTATACCATCTTTATCAACATTTAGATTTATTAGTAAAAACTCCCTTGAATATAAAACAATCTTCACACAAGAAATGCTTGTCTATGGATATTTAGCAAGTTCAATTTTTTATCCTTCTATCAAGCACGATCAAACAATTTTACGCGAATATTTAACTAAAGTAGATAAAGTATTTTCTCTAATAAGAGAATGTGAGGATGGCATGCCATTAGACAATATTCTCAAAGGACCAGTATGCCATCAAGGTTTTAAAAGACTTAACTAAATCAATGCATAACAATTACTCTACTCTTGATATTTATGGTGCGGGCCTGTATGGAATATTATTAGCTCAAAAATTAGCATGTGAATCTAAAATCAAGGAATCTAATATAAGGATAAGACTGATTGAGAAAAACGATAAGATATTGCCAGGCTGGGAAAGTGTGACAATAAATGGACTAAAGTTTAATAATGGGTTTCATGGAATAGAGATGCCTAGATCGCATATTTTATATGAATCATTGTCACAGCTAATTCCTAAGAATTCATTAGAAAAAATAGATAATTTAAGATTAATCTCTATTAATGGAAATATAGTTAAATCTGGTCATCCATTATCTAAATGGCCTACTGATATTATCCAAGGTCTAAAGAATTTAGATAAGGAACCTAGATTAGAAAAATCTATTGACGTCAAAGAGGAGCAATTATTTAATAGTCTTGAATCTTATACATTAGGCAAAATTATTAAAATCTGTAGCGACAGATTTTCTGATAAATTAACAGACTCATGGCATCTATTTTATCCTTGGTTTTTTCCAGCAGAATTTTATAAAGCAAATGCTTATGATGAAGGTACAAAATTCAGATCAAAAGTAAGTGAAGGGTATATTAAACCATACTATCTTCAACCAAGTACTGGATTATTTTCAGACTTGTCATTAGTAATTGAAAAACGTTTATGTGAAAAAAATATAGAGATTATAAAAGGTAGATCTTTTGAACCAAATTCATACATAGAAGCTAATGATGTGAAATCAGAAAATCCACTTAATATTTGGGCTTCTTCATCTGCTAATTTATTTAATACTTTTGACAAAGAGTCAGCAATAAATCTTATAGCATCATCCCGTCAGATCTGTATCGCCTTATATACAATTAACCAGGAAAAACTTAATTCATGGGCAAATAAGTTCGATTATTTGCCAACTGAAATACTATGCCTTGAAGATTCTATACCGACTATGAATCGGATATCATTTCCAAAGCAATATAATAATATTTCGAAGAATAGTTACATATTTATTGAATACTTTACAAGAGGGAATTCAATCACCCAAGATGAGATCGATTCAACTAAATTATATTTATCTAAAATCTTTAATGGTGTAATCGAATATAAGGATTGCAAGACAACCAGAAAAGCATTTAGTCTTAAACAAAAAGAAATAAGATCGTCAAAAAGAAAAATAGAGCTTCTTTCTAAAAAATTAGGAATTACCAACCCTTATATATACTGGGGGCCGATAAATATGGCAAAATGTGGAATTGAGGCACATAATAGTTTTGAAAAGATATTAAAGCATATAAACATGTGATTTTTCTTTAGCAATATTTATATTTATATGTTTTACTTTTCGAATTGATTTTTTCATCTTTAAAAACACCAGCTTTTATAAGCAGGAGTAACTATTAAAATGAGTAATGAACATACATAAAATAATTTAGTATAAAAATATCTAATATTTATAAAATCAAGAATTAATTTTAACCTTACATTACTTTTTTAAAATTAATTTTCAATTGATTATATATATACTCTTGCTGAGAAAATGTTAAGCCTGGGAAAAGAGGTAAAGAAAAAGCTCTACTTGAATAATCCTCAGAGGCAGGGAACTGCCCCTCCTTAAATCCAATTGATTGATAATAGGGTTGTGTATGCACTGGAATATAGTGAAGTTGAACTCCAATATTAGATTTACGCATTAAATCAAAAATCACTGAATGATGAATTGCTAACTGAGGCTCTAATAAAATTACAGCAAGGTGAACAGATGATATAACATCTTTTGGAATTTCCAAAAAAGTAATAGGTAAAGTGCTTAAAAGTGACTTGTAATTAGATAATAAATTGTTTCTTTCTTTTACTATATTACGTATTCTTTTTAGCTGACTTAATCCAAGTGCTGCATTTATATCACTCATCCTGTAATTAAATCCCAGATCTTGCTGCTCATAAGTCCATGAAAAAATTTTACTCCCAATAAATTCACTTTTATTCTTTGTAATTCCATGACTTTTTAACTTCTCTAACCTCTTGGCTAGTTTTAAGTCATTAGTTGTAATCATTCCTCCTTCTCCAGTAGTAATCATTTTCACAGGATGAAAGCTAAATATAGTAATATCACTATATTTACAACTACCTACTGGGTCTCTATTGTATGAACCTCCCAAAGCATGACTTGCATCCTCAATAATACTAAATCCATACTCTTTGGATAATCTAAATATTTCTTTCATAGCACAACTAGTTCCAGCAAAATGAACAGGAACAATAATTTTTGGAATTTTCTTTTCTTTCTTTGCTTTTCTAAGTTTTTCCTCAAGTAAATGTATTGAAATCAAACCCGTTGAAATATCAATATCAACAAAATCTATAGATGCATCACAATAGAGTGCACAGTTTGCTGAAGCTACAAATGTATTAGGTGACGTCCACAAAATATCTCCTTTTTCAAGACCTAGGGCTAAACAAGATATATGCAGAGCACTTGTTGCACTGTTAGTTGATATTGCATACTTTGCGCTTGCTACATCTGCCAATCTAGATTCAAACTCTTTTGATATTGGCCCTTGCGTAATTAAAGGACTTCTTAAAACTTTATTTACTTCTTTTATATCCTCTTCAGATATAATTTGTTTGCTATATGGTATAAATTTATCTTGATTCATAATTCAGAAAACTTAAACAGGTAAAAAATTTGGTTCAACATTTAATTTTATTTGAGATCTCAATTCATCTACACTTAAAAAGTGTGAATTATTACTAGAATCATAAGAAAAATTCTTATCCATATGTATAAATTTAGATACTTCTTTATTAGTTCCTTTATAGATACTTGAATTGGACAATATTGCGTAATATCTACCAAAATCAATTGTATTATGACTATCAGATTTTGTAATCATTTCTTCATGTAGCTTTTCTCCTGGTCTAATTCCAATAATTTCTTTTTTACAACTAGGACCTATTGCTTGGGCTAAATCAGAAATTCTATAACTAGGTATTTTAGGAACAAATATCTCGCCACCCTCTGCATTGTCTAGAGCCCAAAGTACTAAATCAGCTCCTTCATCCAAGGTAATATTAAATCTAGTCATTTCCATATGAGTTATTGGCAAAACCCCTGTTAAAGACTTCTTAATAAAAAAAGGAATAACTGATCCTCTTGAACCCATAACATTTCCATATCTAACTACAGAAAAACGAATATTTCTTAAACCCTTAATATTATTTGCAGCAACAAATAATTTGTCTGAACAAAGCTTTGTTGCTCCATAAAGATTTATTGGTGCAGCGGCTTTATCAGTGCTTAAAGCAATTACTCTTTTAACATTAGTCTCCAAGCTAGCTTGAATAACATTTTCACTTCCAAGAACATTTGTCTTAACAAATTCTATTGGGTTATATTCAGCTGCAGGGACTTGCTTTAATGCTGCCGCATGAATAACAGTATCTATATCCTCTAAAGCCCTTTTTAGACGACTATAGTCTCTTACATCTCCCAAGAATAGTCTTATCTGAGGGAAAAGCTTCTCAGGATAAGATTCTCTTATCTCCCATTGTTTCAACTCATCACGACTGTAGATAACGAGTCTTTCTATCTCATAGTTATCATTATTAAGTAATTTGGAGATCAAAGCCCTGCCTAGGCTTCCAGTAGCTCCTGTAATTAAAATTCTATATTTCATTTTTTTCATTTTAATACTTGAGTCAAAGATTTTAAGTTATAAAATCAAGTTTAAAACCAAATAAAGATTTCTGCTAAAAGTTAAGCAGCATTATCCTCAAATAAATTTAAGCATGATTATTCAATAATACAACAGACGGGGATTTTACTGCAATAATAAGAAGTTTTAAAGCTAATTATAAAACTTTTTAGTTTGTAATTCATTTTCTTAAAAATAGCAAGATAAAGATTATATTTGATTTATTCTTGAAAGAAGCTATTCAATATAAAAAATTAACTACTATTTAACATCGCAATATCAACCCGCATGAAAGAATATTTTATATCCATAAGATAAAAAAAGATTACAAAAAATAATAAAGTATTTTAATAAATCTATCTTTTTAATACTAACTATTATAGTGAAAACCTAATGCTATTTTTAAATATAATAAATAGAAATTATATAAGAAAGAATAACAGTTATTAGACCTTAATGAGATCATGTATCATAAAATTTGATATTACGACAAAAAATGTATTATTATCTTATCATCTATACAAAAGCGCTCAAGCAAACAGTAAGAAAAAAAATCCATGAACGTACTAGTTCTTTCTCCCTACCCTTCAGAAATATTATTTACTCTAAAAAGAGAAGGTGATATATATATAATCCATACTGAGGAATTAACTTTAGACTTATTAGAGAGAAACTCAATTGAATATATTATTTCATATGGTTATAAATTTATAATATCAAAAGAGATAATAGAATATATGCACAATAATATAATTAATCTGCATATAAGTTACTTACCTTATAATAAAGGTTATTATCCTAATCTTTGGAGTCATATTGATAGCACACCCTGTGGGGTGTCTATTCATAAAATTGATGAGGGGATAGATACTGGATCAATAATATTTAGAAAACCTGTTGAAATAATAGTAAAAAATCATACATTTGAATCTTCATATACTCTATTAAGAGGTGAAGTAGAAAAACTATTTAACGAGAAATGGAAAGAGATAAAGAAAAATAATTTTAAAATTGTAAAAATAGACTCTAAAGGTAGCTACCACTCTAAAAGTCAAGGAGATAAAATTTTATCATTACTAGAAGCAGGTTGGAAGACAAATATATTAAAAGCACTTGAAGTTATCAAAAAAAATAAATCCCTAGCATTAGATTAAATAACTGCTACAGTATCAAGATGAATTAATTTTCTAATGATTGAGGCAATAGAAGTAAATAAAAATAATTCAGAACACATAAAAGAATTATATAATCTTATCAAGTCTAAAACTTTCAATATCAGTCATGAAAATATTCCAACTTTTAATGAACACAAGAAATTCGTAAAATCAACACAATATAGAAAATGGTATTTAATCTTAAAAAGTTCAAACTGCATTGGCTCTTATTACCTTACCCAAGATAATGTTATTGGATTGAACTTATTATCCAATGACTATATAGAATATGTTGAAATCATAAAACATATTATCAATGATCATAAACCTTTGCCTCCTATTTCATCTTTACGCTCTAAATATTTTTTGATTAATGCAAACCCAAACAATATTAATCTTATCAAGGCCTTAAAATCCCTAGACATGGAACATATTCAAGATACATATGCTTACAAAGTATAATATAGTAATATTTCATAAACATAAAATGATCAGCAGTTTATAATAAAAAAAGAACAATTATTATAACTATAATAATTGACAAAAAACGAAAGTATTATCATGCTAGAAATCAATTGTAGAAAGATTGGCTTAGATCAACCCCCTTATATTATCGCTGAGTTATCAGCTAACCATAATGGATCCATAGAAAAGGCAAAACAAACAATTCAATTAGCTAAAGATTGTGGTGCTGATGCAATTAAGTTACAAACATATACCCCTGAATCTATGACAATTGATTGTGATAAAAATGATTTTATTATCAAAGAGGGTTTATGGGAAGGATATAAACTTTTTGATCTTTACCAAAAAGCAAGTACACCTTATGATTGGCATACTGAATTATTTAAATATGCCAGGAATATAGGGATTACAATATTTTCTACTCCTTTTGATGAAAATGCAGCTGACATTCTCGAAAAACTTGATACACCAGCTTATAAAATTGCATCTTTTGAGTTAACAGATTTACCTTTAATTGAATATGTGGCAAGGAAGGGAAAGCCAATGCTTATTTCAACAGGAATGGGGAATCTTGAAGAAATATCTGACGCAGTTAAGACGGCTGAGAATAGTGGATGCAAAGAAATCCTTTTGTTTCATTGCATAAGTAGCTATCCAACCCCCTCTTGCGAGGCAAATATTAGATCCATTGAAACTCTCAGAGAGAAATTCAAATGTCCCATTGGACTATCAGACCATACTCTCTCGGATACGGCTGCGATGGCTGCGGTCTCTTTAGGAGGAGTAGCTATAGAAAAGCATTTTATAATAAACCGAAAAGAGAAAGGTCCAGACAGTCAATTTTCTATCGAACCACCTGAATTAAGAGAACTTGTAAAAAATACAAAAGCATGTTGGGAAACTTTAGGGAGTGGTAGATTTGAAAGATCTTCTCTTGAATCTAAAAGCAAAGTTTTTCGAAGATCATTATATTTTGTGAAAGATATTAAAGCAGGAGAAACTATTACCAAAGAACATATAAAAAGGATAAGACCAGGGTTTGGGTTAAAGCCAAAGTATTTTAATGATATACTCAATAAAAAGGTGTCGGTGGACGTATCTAGAGGTGATCGTGTCACATGGGATGTTATAAAGACATAAATAAAAAACTATTTATTTTTATTAAATAGTCTAATATTTGCATAAATCTGATTATCTTTAATTTCAGCATTTTTAAATTCAATTTTATATTCTCCGAAATTTATATAAGAACGTTCATAGTCTTCACCATCTACCATTCTTATTCTGTCATAAATTTCTCCAAGTGATAATGAGCTATCAATTTCATTATTCTCGTAAGTGAGTCTCTTAAAATAAAAAGGTTGACCTTTTTGTATTATTGGTTCGGGATTAAACTTAGAAATATCTATTATCATATCCTCTATATGTGTAGAAATCCGTGCGAAAATTTCATCTATATTTCCTTCTAAAGAAACTTCTATAGTCTTATATATTGGTCCACCATCAAGTGTTTTACTCATTCTCAATGCACATATTGGAGATTTTTTATAGCCTTTTAATATTAAATTTTGAATAGGTGAACCACCTCTTCCATATGGTAAAGGTGCTGTATGAAAAATTATACATTCATATCTATCATATATTTCCGAATTAACTATCCAACTCCAGTGAGGAAAAAAAATATACCTGGGATTTATCTTATCTAATATTTCAATTGTAAGTTCATCTTTATCTTTAATATAATAAATTGAAAGTTTATTATATTCATTAGATTTGGGATGTCTTGAGAACCAATCCTTAGATGTAGCTACAACATAATTTCTCATCTTTCTATCTTCCTGATTACCTCAAAAGCCTCAGCATAATTTAATCCTACTTGATTTCCCCTACATTTTGCTAAATTTTCAACCCCATTCATAGATCTCGAATGCGGAGCACTTCTTATTTCTGCAGAATATGCATTTAAGGCATTTAATTTATTATTCCAAAAACTAGTTATATCAATATATAAATTTGGATTAAATGAATTTGTAATAGATTTATGACCGAAATCAGTTGAAGATGGAACCTCAAATGTACGAATTTCATGCCAAATATCATTAGGTTCTGGTCTGAATGCAGTGAGTGTAGCCTCACAAACTATTCTGTGATCAATATTCAAATCAGCTGCACTATGTGTATAAATAATAGTTGGTTTAATTTTATGTTTAGCATACTCAATAAATTTAATAATCTTCAATAATGAAATGGAATCCATAGAATTGTCAGGGAAGCCCCCTGGAGCCAACCATTTAAAGCCTAAAGCGATAGAAGCTTCTTCAGCCGAATTTGCTCGATGATCAGCATTTATTTTTGAGGGTTTATCTCTTGCTCCTACTCCATCTGTCATAGACAAGGCGTATACTTCATCTCCATTTTTAACATGCCTAGATATTGTCCCGCCTAAACCTAATGTTTCATCGTCAGTATGTGCAACTATAACCAACACTTTATTACTAGAGGTATGCATTTTGTCTAAAGTAATATTGATAGTTTAGACTATTCTAATTAACTAGGCATGGTAATATTGTTATATTGAACAAAAAATTTATAAAAATATTACTTTTATCATAATAATTATAGGTAAATCAATTGAATTTTAGATAAAGCAATAAATCAAACGGTAATCTCTGAGGAATGATTATATTTGGTAAAGAGAAAACCTAAAAAGGATTCCATCTTTATTTCTTTTTCTGATATAAATTACTAAATTTTCAATGCTTCAAACATATTCATAGATATTAATATCAATAAAAAAAGGAATTGATTAAGAAGATTTTGAATTATAAACAAAAATAATATCAAAGGCCATGTAATTAAATTATCATGGTAAACTAAAGAAAATTAGTGCTATTTGATAAGTGATGAGTTATAAACCAAAGAATTTTACTGGATTATTTATAATAAGCAACCCAAGAATGCTTCTAGATACTTTAATACTTGGAAGAAAGTATAAGAGAGTGATCGTAATAATAACTTTATCTAAAGAACATACAGAAAATTCTAGAAAAGCAATTATCTCCGAGTTGAAAAATAATATTCCAGATATCAAAATAATTGATATTCATTTTGATAATCAGTGGTCCATATATAGAAAGGCAGCTATTGCAGAAGGAAAAAAGAAATTAAAACCCTTAATCAATCAAATAAATATAGAAAAATCAGATGTTTACTGCAGTCCAAACTGCTGTGCGATTTCTTTATTAATGTCATTGAAAACAAAGATTAATATTCTTCAACATGGTGATCATGAAATATTCAATAATATGTTTCCCATAATTCGTAAATTATACACATTTTATAAATATGGAGAATTTTATAAAGGCGCAAATGCATATTTTGGCTGTGTTAGACTAAAAAGATTTTTTAGATTGTTTATAAATTATCATTGTATTTGGGACGATTTTACTAATGATTATGAAAAAAGAGATGATCAAATTTATATATTACTTTGGCCTGAATCTAATGTATGGGATAACATCACAGACGAGCAAATTGAATTAGCCAACTCACTTTTAGATTTATTCATCAACAAAACATCTATTAAAGATAATCAAATATTTATCAAATTCCATCCAAGGCAATTAGCTAAATTAAATCAGGAAAAAATTGATAAAGGTATTAAAGAACTAAATATATATAAAGATAAATGTACTCACATAGCAAAGCTTAATAAGAATTTAGAATATTTACCTGTTGAAATGGTTTATTATTTACTAAATCCAAAACATTTATATAGTATTGATTTTGGGTCTATGACATCATGGAATTTATCATGCCTGCCTAACACTACTAATTACAGTCTTCAATTTGAACTTAGCACTTATTTACTTAAATCTCTTAAGAAAAGACATTTATTTTCAAGATTAATACTCCATTTTATTGTTGACAAGCCGCCAATCAACCTTTATTTAAGAAAGAAAAGGTATTAAACTAATAATAAGGATATTCTTATAAATAATTTACTTAAGTAGAAGAATTAACTAGCCAAAATTAAATTATAGATCTTTGAATCTCCTTGAAAAATTTAGTTTCCTTATTTATAAGCTAGTTTTATTAAAAAGAATAAAAAGATTTAACATTTCTAAATTATGATATAAAATATAAAAATTTTAATGCTACTTAAGACTTAAGTAGCATTAAAATCAAATTAATTAATCTTAATGAAATAAGAAATTTTTAAACAACCTTTTTACTTGAACTCGATCAGCTGATAGAATTTAATGAATTTAATCTATTATGCTAGAAAGGACTGATATTTTGCCGAGTAATTTTAATTACTTGGATTATCTAAATGAATTCGGATTAGCCGAACTAGTAGGGAATGCGACAATCCCAAAAGAGATTGAATCAAAAACAATACATCCTCCTTTATTTTCTGTTGATCAAAATAACAAAACGCCCTTTCCTGTTGAATATGATGACTTAATTAGACTGCACTATCTTGCTTGCTCAAGAAAAGTTACGACAATACTTGAATTTGGACTTGGTAAAAGCACATCGATTCTAGGTAATGCTTTATTTAATAATAAGAAAAGATATTATAAATACACCTCATCAAAGTTAAGAAGAGGCAACTTATATCAATGTTATTCTGTTGATAATTATCAATCCTGGATAGATGAATGCAAGAGAATCATTCCAAAAGATCTTTTAGAAAATAAGATTATTAATATAGAATTAAGCACAGTAATCACTGGTCAGTTTCAAGACAAAATATGTACGTATTATGATCCATTACCAAATATATGCCCTGATTTTATTTACTTAGATGGGCCTGATCAGTTCTCTGCTAAAGGAGATATAAGAGGCCTGAGTACAAAGCATCAAGACAGAATGCCCATGGCAGCTGATATTCTATCAATCGAACATTTTCTTCAGCCAGGTACATTAATTGTTGTAGATGGTCGAACAGCAAATGCTCGATTTCTTTTAACTAACTTACAAAGGAAATGGGGATACTATCATTCTGAAGATTGGGATCAACATTTTTTTGAATTACAAGAAATACCTCTAGGTATTTACAATAAAAATATGATTGATCATTGTCTAGGTGAAGAATATTACCAAAGACTTGGTAGATAATCAAAAATAGTGGAATAAAAATAATTCTATTAATAAATTTGATATTTAATTATTTTCTGCAAGCTAAATTATATTTATCTAGTCAATTTTATAAATTAACCTATATTTATTTCTTAATAAAATAAAAACGATTTACAGTCTAGTTAAAAATTCTATTATATAAATTAGGATCTTTATAGAGCTGATAATCTAAAAAATCAAAATCCTCTTCAATATCTATTTCCTGAGTAACAGGAGTAATAAAAGGAATGCAGTAATTACCATGAATAGACTTATTATCTCGAATGAAATCTGCTGATAACAAGTCAATATAACCATTTGCTATATAAGTTGGAGGGAAACTTTGTCTAGGATTGTTTACACTATCTAAGTCTGCATTTATTAATCCAAGTTCTTTTAACCTTCCATCTTTTGTGATTTCCAAACTTTTATATGCTGATTCAGCCATTGGATGAATAGAACGAAGTGATGTTGCATTATTATTTTTTTTAAAAACTTCTATCGCCTCGTCCATAAGCAAAGGGTCTCTAAAAGGAGTCGTAGGACGGATATGTGCAATAATTTGAGGATTGTCATTATTTTCACTAAACCAATCAAGAGCATGAGCTACAAACTCATAATCAGTTGATGTATCTGTTGATATTTCTTTTGGGCGCAAGAATGGAACCATAGCACCTAAATTTATAGCAATGTTTTTATAATCCTCGGAATCAGTAGAAACATAAACTTTATCAATCAATTGACTTTTGATACAGGCTTTAATTGACCATTCCAACAAACAATGTCCTGACAGTTTCCTTATATTTTTGTCAGGTACTCCTTTTGATCCAGACCTTGCAGGTATTATTGCGATAGTTAAAGCCAATTGATTATCCCATTAAGACTTTGCAGTTATTTTATTATAAAACAAAAAAGTTTTTTTGCATCAAAAATAAATATTTAAAATGAGAATTTAATAATTTCTTTTTATTGAAAGTATGATTCTTAATCCATAAAAATACATCGTAGGATTATATTAATGTCTCATAAAACTTTATCCTATTTATCTAATTATTTTTTTAATAATAGCCTAATTATGTAAATCTTAATAACATAAATATCTTTATTAGTTAAACCACAGAAGATAATTTATTTATATTTTATAAAAGTGCTCGTTCATTCAAGTTACCAAATTGATCTTCCACCATCCATTACCAGGTTATGCCCATTCATATAGGAAGATGCTTCGGAACATAGGAATTGAATAGAAGATTTATATTCATCATTTTTCGCCATCCTGCCTAAAGGTATAAGTGAAGATAACTTAGCAACAAAATCATCAGGCTGACTTGTATATACTCCACCAGGAGAAAGTGAATTACATCTAATATTATATCCTAACCAATAAGTAGCTAAGTATTTAGTTAATCCAATTAAACCTGATTTGACTACTGAATAAGTTACAGGCTTAACGGGCTGATTATCATCTCTTAATCCTGATTGCTTATATATTCTCTGATCAGGTGCAATAACAGAAAGGTCAGATGCAATGTTTAAAATACATCCACCAGCCTTATTCTTAGCCATCTCATTCCCAAAAATTTTGCTACAAAGAAATGCTCCAGTTAGCCCAACTGCAATTTGTTTATCCCATTCCTGAACAGAGAAATTTTCTAACCTTGATGAACTTTTAAGGTTAGAATCTTTGTCTATCTTAGGGTTAACTGCTGCATTATTTATTAAAATATTTATTGCTATATTCTTATTTAATAAATCTAAGTTAACATCCATTATTGATTTCTCAGAAGTAACATCCATACGATAAATAAATATAGATGAGGATGAATATTCCTTCATAAGAGAATTCTGAACTCTTTGTAAATTAGGAAAGTCAATATCGGTTAATACGACAATTGCTCCACACTCTAATAACGCCAAAGCATGCTGGATTCCAAGCAATCCAGAAGCTCCTGTTATTAAAGCTGTCTTCCCTTTTAAATTGAAATTACTATTATTCATTCAATAATTTCTATAATTTCTTTAATTGAATCATTTAGTACATTAATACCTTCTAAAAGTGCTTCATCTGTAATAACAAGAGGTGGACCTAACTTTATTGATTCTCTACCAGTATGAACTACAAGTAAACCTTTCTGCATACACCTCTCAGCAACTCTACTACTAAATATTTTATCAGGTTTATGAGTATTGGGACATTTAAATAATATTGCAGCAATCAGACCTTTACCAAATACATAACTAACCCTTTCTGGGTATTGAAATTTTATTCTTTTTAACTCATCAAACAAAATCTTTTCTTTTCTATTTGTTTCTCTAATTAAATCTCTTTCTCCAATCTCGTCCAAAACAGCTAGTCCTGCAGCACAAACAAGTGGATTCGCTGAGTGAGTACTACTCATATTCCCAACATCTGGAAGATCCATAATTTCCTTACTTCCCAAAACTCCAGAAAGTGGGACTCCTCCTCCCATTCCTTTACCAACACATATCAAATCAGGTACAACATCATAATGCTCAAAACCAAATTTCTTCCCCGTTCTACCAAAGCCAGACTGCATTTCATCAAAAGTGAGTAATATATTATTTCTCCTGCAGATATCTGATATTGCTGAAACAAAATTCTTGGGATAAAAAATAGCCCCCCACCCCTGAAATGTCTCAAGATTAAATCCACAGATATCATTTTCTATATTTATTCCTTTCTTCTTCAAATTTTCAATTGCACTCATTAGAAAATCTACACTATTTTCATTATTAACAACCCATGGATATGGAAATGGTATATGGTGAATATCTTTATCTTGGTAACCTATCCATTCTTTCTGATTCAAATTTCCGCTCATCATCTGAGCACCAAGAGTCCGTCCATGCCAATTATTTTCTACACATATTATTCCCAACCGTTTCTTTCCAACTTTTTGACCATTCATTCTCATTAATTTCAATGCTGCTTCAGTAGATTCAGTCCCCGCAGATAATAAAAATGCTTTTTCAAAAGGTTTACCTGCAAAATCAATTAACTTTTCTAAATAATTTGCACGAATCTTATTAGCATATGCATAACAACTAAAAAGAGGATTATCTAAAGTAGATTTAATTGCTTTAGATACACGACTATTTGAATGTCCAACATTTGCAACAAAAATTGTAGATGTAAAATCAATCCAACAATTGCCTGCAATATCATAAACCCTATGACCTTTTGCTTTTTCCCAGACAATTGGTAACTGACCATGCATTGATCTTGACTCAACAACCTCAAGTCGATTAAGAATCTCCCTAGTTCCAGGTGCAGGTATCTTAGTCTTAATTAATATATTTTTAGTTTTTAAGGGTTTAACAGCCTGTGGCTCAAGGTGAAATTTGTAATTTGACATAAATATTACTTGATTTTTAATTAAATAATCTTTGGGAGATTCTCATATACTTTTTATTATAATCACAATTATCAATTAAAACTGTAAAACATCTTCAAACTATACATTCTACATTTGACTGATCATTACATATCAATGCTGTAAATAATTTACAAATAATAATAAAGTTCAAAACTATCGTCACTAAACTATATAAATCAAAGAGGATTATGTGGATAACAAAAAAAATCATAGTAAAGAAAAAAGAATTTATCAAGTAAAACCTTTATCAATTGTTCATTTATAACTAAGATGCTGTAAGTTTAAAACTAGGTTAATTTCTATTGATGAATAGTAAGCTTGGTTTTATGCAAGGTCGCCTTTCAGAAATTGTTGATGGCAAGATTCAATCATTCCCTTGGTTAGAATGGGAAGATGAGTTTAAGAAGGCAAGAGAGATATCTCTTAATTTAATGGAATGGACATTAGATCATGAAAGGTTAAGTGAAAACCCATTAATGACAAAACCAGGACGAGAAAGAATCACTCAATTAAGTCATAAAAATAATATACGCATTGAATCAATAACTGGAGATTGTTTTATGCAAGAACCTTTTTGGAGAAAGAAAGATTTAGAAATTCAAAATATATTAAAAAAAAGCTTTATTGAAGTCTGTAATTCTTCATCAAGTCTAGGAATAAAATACATAGTTGTGCCAATAGTTGACAATGGAAAAATTGAGAATGAAGTTGAAGAAAAGAGATTAATTAATTTTTTATTAGAGCATGAATTATTCTTAAAAAAGAAAAGATTATGTATTCTTTTTGAATCAGATAAACCTCCCAAAGATTTAGCGAGATTGATAAATAAATTACCTCGAAACTTATTTGGAATTAATTATGATATTGGGAATAGTGCATCTCTAGGATTTAATCCAGAGGAAGAAATTTCTACATATGGTGATCGAATATACAATGTGCATATAAAAGACAGATTAAAAGCAGGTGTTACTGTTCCTCTTGGTTCAGGTAATGCTGATTTTCAAAAAGTTTTCCAATGCTTGGAAAAACAAAAATATAAAGGCAACTTTATTTTACAAACTGCTAGAGCTAAAGATGGGAATCATTTAGATTCAATTGTCAAATATAAAAAATTAATAATAGAATATCTTAAAGAATTTAAAACCTTTGGTATATTTTAATTAACTTATAATTATTTATCAATAGGTTATATCATCTATATGAATCTAAACCTCTCAGGCAAGAAAGCTTTGATTACTGGATCCAGCCAAGGAATTGGATTTTTTATTGCTAAGGCACTTAATAAACAAGGTTGTGATGTTGTATTAAATTCAAGAAACTCTTTGTCTTTAGAAAAAGCTTTAAAAGATATACCTGGATCAAAAGGTTTTGTTGCAGACATTAGTTCCTTTGAAGGTGCTAAGTACCTTATAGAAAAAACTATTGAATCTATAAAATCACTTGATATATTAATTTGCAATGTAGGCAATGGGAAATCAGTACCCCCTGGTAATGAATCTCCAGAAGAATGGCAGAAAGTTTTTGCAAATAATCTTTGGAGTACGACAAATATGGTTGAAGCAAGTTGGGATCTATTATCAAAAAACAAAGGTGTGGTCGTATGTATTTCATCTATCTGTGGAATTGAAGTAATACCGTCTGCACCAATTACTTACTCAACTGCAAAAGCTGCTCTTAATCATTATGTTAAATCTATTTCAAAACCACTAGGAAAGCATGGGGTAAGGATAAATGCAATCGCCCCAGGAAATATTTTGTTTGAGGGTTCTGTATGGGATAAAAAAATAAAAAAGAATCCTAAAGGAGTAGAGACAATGCTAAAGAAAGAAGTATCTTTGAATAAGATCGGTCATCCAAGTCACATAGCAGATTTGAGCTGTTATTTATGTTCTCCTTTGTCATCATTCACAACTGGATCAATCTGGACAGTGGATGGGGGGCAAGTAAGAAGTTGACTTAAAATAGCCAATTATCATACTTATTTATCAAATAAAGATAATAATAAATGTTCCTACTTCGACACATTGCAATAGTCTGTAAAGGAGATATAGGGATCCTCATGGAATTCTATAAGTCTTTATTTAATCCAATAAAAATAATCATAAGCGAAGAGTCGGGAGCACAAGTTGAAGAGATTACTGGTATTAAAGGAATATCAATTATAACCTGTAAAATGACTACTAAAGATTTAGTTTTAGAGTTGATTTCATATAAAAACCCAACGGCAAAAATATTTATCCATGAATCTCCAGCTTTTTCTGGATTTAATCATATTGCATTTACCGTAGACGACTTCCAAGAAGCAAAGAAAATACTAAAAAAAAGTGGAGGGACTATTCTTAGCGAAGGTATTACAAGTTACAATGATAAAATTAAAAATGCAGCATATACTTTAGATCCTGAAGGAAATATTTTAGAAATTGTAGAAGAAAGAATCAATAATAATAAAATATAATTAATAGAATAATCTAAATAGATTTAAGTAATTTATGTTATCGCTATATTCTTGTATTCTTCTTCATTTAGCAGAGTCCTTAAAGAATCAAATATAAATAAATGATGATATAATGAACTTCTAATATCAGGTAAGTTAGGATTAACTCCCTGAAGAATTTGCTCTATTGATTCAGTCGCATGTACTGATAAATGAGGGATATAACTTTCATCATCTTTAGTGTATAACTTAGGGTGATCATAAATATATGATTTTATATTAGTATTTTTTTCAACGTTAATGATTAATAATCCAGGCTGAAACATCGTATCTATATCAACAAATCTAAGATAAAATTTATCATCTGGTGTTTGAAAATGTAATACACCCTTGAATTCTTTGTACCCCTTTCGCTTACTCTCAATTAATCTAGAACAAAATGATTTCTCTAGATTAAGAATCAAATTATTTATATTTAATAATTCACAGATTAAATCAATAAAATGAACCCCATTACATAATATTCCCCAATTACTACCGTTAACCTCAACCCCACTAATACCTCTTTCAACTAAATTCTTGAAGGAAGTTTTCCTCATCCACTGATTTACATAGACTGAATTTTTATAAGATAAAAGCATTTCCGATGCCCTTCTGAAGATTTTTTCATTAGGAAAAAGAAATTTTTCAAGAAGTAACTTACCTTTATAGTTTTTGTTTATTAATTTCTCAACGATACCAAACCTTTGGTTGGAATTAGTGGATACAATAATTAGATCTGAATTTATTACTGATTTATCTATCTTTGAAGAAGTAATGATTTCAATATCATTTATATTTTCAATTGAATTTATTCTTGGCTGAAGATTTGATATACAAAGTTCTATTAAAATAATTTTTTTTATGCACTGTAATTTTAGAGCAGCCTGCAAATGTCTAAAACCAATATTTCCAACACCAATTATTGAAATTGTATACATTTTTTTATCCTAGGATCAGTTCCAAGCATCTCTCAACCACTCCATCTGCTTTAGTGATTCATCAATTGATGGCATTTTCTGCATATTAGGATTATTGTGATTAACAATAATATCCTCACATAACTCTAGAATTCCATATTTTTGAAGGGCGAATTTCATACTTGGTGCTTTCATCTCTTCTCCAATAGGTATATATTGCCGAATGTGCTTATTCTCACTAGGTTCAATAACACTAAAGGCATTTAGTATTTTTGCAAACTCAATTGGCTTAACCTTGATAATATTACCAGAATCAAGATAAAAAGTTATTGAAAAGTTTTCATAGGCTCCATAATTCATATTTATTATAATCTCTGAGACATCTTTGCTATTTGTAATTATTGTCATAGATCTTTCTTGTTTTTTTCTATAAAGAGGCATTGCTAATTCTCCACAAATATAAAATAATAAATCAATTACATGTATCGAATTAACAGGGATAGCAATAGGCATATTATTCCATTTCTTATTTGAATTCTTCTCAGGTAGATTAACAACAACTTTATCTATTTTTTTATTTCTCGAAGTTTGCCTAATATCCTCAACCCAGTAATAGTATCTTCTATTCATTAACAACCTAAGATCTCTTCGCTTGAAAGTTTTGATTTCATCTATATCTAAAGATACGGGCTTTTCCGTATAAATCTGGGATTTTCTTTCAGAATATTTTGATAATACTTGAAGATGAGAATTCTCATCCGTACATACAAGAACAATGTCGCTATTGTAATTCAATTCTTCTTTTTCGGAAATCAAAGCATTTAATCCAATTTGCTCCACAGCACAAGATGTGTTTTTAGAATATAGGTTTCTGTAGAGTAGTTTTGATTCAACTCCTAAGTAATTAAAATGTTTATAATATAATCTTGCCATATATCCAGTACCTATAATTAATATTTTCATTTTAGATACCACATCTTAAAAATATTAATTCCTATTATAAACACTATAATCAAATAGTCACAAAAATGTATTATTGGTATTTACTTTACATAGTAGTTGATTAAGAAATAAAGTATACTTTCCTAAGTCCAGAAGGGTAAAAGTATCTTCACTTAAACCCCGCAACAATTAACAAACACCTAAAAAGATTGGGTTGGGAGAAGAGACTTACTGCAATGGTTGGAGAAATGTTCTTGTCACCTCAGGACAGAGCAGGTGAGTTTCAAAAGGGGATTATCTTTCGACAAATCGAACACACTGAACACAAACAGGGAACCGAGGTGCATATGACAACACTCAGTTTTTAGAGAAAAGAAGAGAGCTGATGAATTGGTGGACTAAGGAATTATTCACTCAAGGGATGGAGATATAAAAAATATTTTCAGGAATTCTTATTGTTGGGTATATCTGAAGTCGGAACGGAGAGGGTGGGATTCGAACCCACGGATAGTTTCCTATCAAACGATTTCGAATCGTTCGCTTTCAGCCACTCAGCCACCTCTCCTTAAAGTGAATATTAAAACAGATCTTACTAATAAAATAGTTTTATCAACCCTATTCCCAACCTGCTTTAGTCATAAGGTTAATAGCTTTTGCATTATATTTTCCCAATTGATATATAGATACTGTATCAGGAGTAAATCCACCAAAACGCTTAACTTCAGGGCTCTGATTGAATCCTTTTAAAGGATGCTCGTAGGTAGGTCCCGCAAGTCCTGTACTTCCTTCAGGAGAAGCTAGAAACTCCAAAAGCTCTATTGCTTCTTTTTTATTTGTTGCATATCTAGCTAGCCCACCTGCACTAACATTTACATGTGCAGGATTAGGAGTTATTACTTCAACCCTTTGGGCTAATTTTTTATCTTTAGTTCCATTTACGCCAGCCAACATTCGAGCAACATAGTAATGGTTAACTATACCGACCCCACATTTTCCTTGTGCTACCGCCCTAGTTATACCAATATCTCCAGGAAAATATGGCTCAGAAACATTTGAAATCATTTTATTTAACCAAGTCTTAGTTTCTTTCTCTCCCCTTAGGACAAATTGATTTGCAACTAAAGATTGGTTATAAGGACTATTTCGTTTTCTCAAGCAAACTAAGCCTTTCAAAGATGGGTCAGCTAAATCTGAATAGCTATTGATTTTATTGATGTCTACAATCTTTGGATTTGCAACCATAACTCTTACTCTTCTTGTAAGTGCATACCATCTTCCCTGTGAATCTTTATACTCCTTTGAAACATTAACCTCTAATTTATTAGATCTATAAGGCTGTAATAGTCCGAGTTTCGCTGCATTACTAATTCGAGCTGCATCAACTAGCAAGATTACATCTGCTTTTGATTTTTTACCCTCTCTTTTCAATCTTTCAATCAAAGAAATACCAGTTGCTTCTATGAGCCTTACTCTTATTCCAGTTTCATCTGCAAACTTCTTAAAAACTTGTCTATCAGTATTGTAATGTCGGCCCGAATAAACTCGTACTTCCCTTGTATTTGCTCTCAACGAACTTACAGAATTGAATAATAAAGTAGCAAATGCTAGTGAGGAAATAAAACCAGCTATCCTTTTCATTTAAAACAGTTTAATCAACTTAAAATATATAATAATCACAAAGAAAGGCCTAGCAATAGAAGAGAACCTCTTTGATGTCCATTTTATACCCAGCCATGTATCATTTTACTATCTATAGTAAAATTGAAAAGGCAAAATATAATAAGACAGCAAATCAATGATGAGTAAAAGATCACCAGTTGCTATTTTTTTAGCAGCCTCAACATTAATGGCTTCAGCAGCTATAACCAACAATGTTAGTGCTGGAGAAGGGGAATACGGAGGGCTAAAAGAATGGAATACAGATCAAGGAATTGATGAAGAAAGCAAACTAGATAAAGATGCTAAAAAAGCAAAGAAAAAAGCAAAAGATAATGATGTTTGCATCCCTATTGGTGAAGGTGAAAATTGCTGGTGAAAATCAATCAAGATAACTTAGCCCCTGATTAAAAAAATTATCTTGATTAATTTTTTCAATAAAAAGGAGTGCCCTTATAAAAAGAACACTCCTTTTTTAAGTTCTTATCTCTAAAAGGTTGAAATTAGAACTTGAAAGTTGTCTGAACTAATGCGCCAATGTAATCATCATGACCATTAGCATTTCCATCCATTCTATCAGTGGCACCATAAATTGATGGTGTGAGGGTTACGCCATCATTAATTTGATAGTCATAATAAATTTCCCAAGTTAAACCACTCTTAGATCCATCATCAGCACCACCTTGTCTTTCACTAGCTGTTGTTGGAGAAGCAATTGCTGCTGCAAGTCTATTACCATCTTGGAATGCATCCTTCCAAGTTAAACCTGTCATCCAAAGAGTTGTCTCTTCTGCGTCGCCAGCATTACCAGCATCATCTATGTTCATCCGGTCAAAACCAAATTGAACAGAAGGCATGAGTCCAGTTTCTTCTGGCTTCCAATAAGCTCTTAAGCCAATGCCAGCAGCATTACCTGTAAGTTGATCTGCTGCATCACTAGAAGTGTAACCAGCCCAGTCATAACAACCACCATCTGCACCTGTAGCATTTCCACAATGGTGTCTTGCATAAGCTAAGGAAACTTGCATTCTAGGAGAACCATACTCAACTTTAGAAAGCCACTTTCCATTTGTTTCGTCAGTCAAAATACCATTTGTGGAATTGTCACCTGACCTAACATGATAGTTAGATGAAACTGCCCATCTAAAATCTGATGGAGAATCAGTTTGTTGTATCCAAGCCGCTCCGAAACCAGGAGAAGTACTTGAACCATAAACGGCTCCGTTACCTCCCAAAGCATGTGACTTCAATACAGGCTTATAGATTGATGGTGAACTAGCCAACATGTAATAGCCTTCAATTCTTGGGCCAAACCAAACTTTAAATTCGTCACCTACAGGGAATTCATACCAAAGTTTGTCTACTTGCAATGCATTACCTGCATTGTTAGCAGCTTGCAAGTGAGTACCGTAAGCAGTGTTTTCCCAAGGGGTTGAAGCCATGTTGCCTGTTTTTATACGGGCATATAAACGGTCTTCACCAGTAAAACTGGTATTTACATTAAAAGTAGATACATAACCAGAAGTAAGCTTGTCTCCCATCTGGGTGCCAACAGTGATGTCATCATCTGTGTTTAATGCACCAACATTAAAAGTAACCTTACCAGTTACTTTAGTTGATGTCTCATAATCTGAGAATTGACCTGCAGTTAGATCTGCTGAATCAACATCTAGGTTAACTTCGTTTGCAGTAGCAGCTATTGGAGCTAAAAGCCCAAGAGCAGCAGGTGCTATCAGCAATTGCTGAAAAAATTTCATTTTAGGATTCCTCACAAATTACCCAAGAAATGGGTAAACAAATTTTATCTGCTCTTGAAATTGTGCATAGAAGCACAGGTTACTTTCTCTTGTACTCTTTTATACCAAGGATTTATTTTCATTGTAAAGCAATGGGAATCCTAGCTTTTTTCTTTCCTCAAGCCATAAATCTGCAACACTACGAGCTAAATTCCTAATTCGAGCAATTGTTGCTGTCCTCTCAGTAACTGAAATCGCTCCTCTAGCTTCTAAAAGATTAAAAGTATGGCTACATTTTAGAACGAAATCCAATGCAGGTGAGGCTAAATCCTTTTTTATTAATGATTTAGCCTCACTTTCATAAAGGTCAAACATCTCATTTAAACGTTTGGGATTAGATTCTTCGAAATTAAACTTGCAGTTTGCCTTCTCAAAAGGAAGCCAGATGTCACCATATGTGTGAGTATTATTCCACTTTAGTTCCCATATACTTTCAACATTTTGTAAGTACATAGCAATTCTCTCCAATCCATATGTGATCTCAATAGATACGGGACGACAATCTAAACCTCCACATTGCTGGAAATAAGTAAATTGAGTGACTTCCATTCCATCAAGCCATACTTCCCATCCAACCCCCCATGCTCCCAAAGTTGGTGATTCCCAATTATCTTCTACAAAGCGGAAGTCATGTTCTCCTTGCTTAATTCCCAAAGCTTCAAGAGATGCAAGATAAATCTCTTGTATATTATCTGGAGATGGTTTGATTAGAACTTGATATTGAAAGTAATGTTGAGCTCTATTTGGGTTGTCGCCATATCTACCGTCAGCAGGCCTACGACATGGCTCTGCATAAGCAACTGCCCAAGGTTCTGGGCCAATTGCACGAAGAACTGTATGAGGGCTCATCGTGCCAGCACCCTTCTCTGTGTCATATGGTTGCAACAAAATGCATCCTTTTTCACACCAAAAGGCATTTAGACTTGAAACAATGTCCTGGAAATACACTATGCAGTCCTCCCAATGTTTTCAGAGCTCAGATTTAGGAGAAAAGTAGGAGAGCAAGGATTCAAAACAAACTTAGGAGAAAAGATGTGTGATGTGTCAGAAGAACATGAGGAGAAGATAATCGTCATTTTGGATTTGTTCTCCCTTTTCTTTTGCTCAACTAATCCTATCTATTTGTGTAATCAATGACACGCAAATATCTATGAACAATCAAACAAATCGCTACACATTGAGAGTAATATATATGCACTACTCTGTCCTCCGAAGAAGCGTGACGGTTGGATTAAGGAAAGCGTAAATGAAAATTATCTCCAACAATCATATTCGATATAAGAAATGCATTTATCAATAAAAATCTACTTACTAATAAAAAATAAAAAAAGTTCTTAAAATTAATTCAGTTAGATTTAGCTCAATACTTCAAAAAGATATTAAATAGAAATTGGCTTTAAAATAATGCTTTATATTGCAAGAATATACTATTAGATTTAAATACTTTTTTTTCTAGGTCTTAGAGTTTATGTATTAGAAAAAAAAGTAAGATTAATTTAGAATATATTTTCAATTAAAAGTTTACCTTTATCACAGATTTCTTGTTGAGATGGAAAGATTTCTTCTTCACAACAACATTTTCCTATTGGATTATTAAATTTCCAGTTAA
The DNA here is from genome assembly GCA_003278345.1 of Prochlorococcus sp. AG-363-C02. Classification (GTDB taxonomy): domain Bacteria; phylum Cyanobacteriota; class Cyanobacteriia; order PCC-6307; family Cyanobiaceae; genus Prochlorococcus_E. The sequence continues at coordinate 26,560 of QCFH01000002.1, forward strand.
TCAAACCCGTTCTTATAGGACATGGGCACTGTTTTCCTATAGTTAAATTATTCAATTCTAAGCTTGAAAAAGGATCATAGTCTTCTGTAAACAAGATTTCTTTAAACCGAAGTGAATATAATTTATTCCATTGATGAAAGCATTCTAAATGCTTAATTAATTCTTCAAAAGCGAATTTTCTATCTTCTATTTTATCTACTTGAATTTGTTGATAAAAAAAATCTCTCATGAATTCAGAACAATTTTTAGCTTCATAATCATTAAAGGGAGTTACCTTTTGCTTAGATGAAATTAAATAATTGATTTTATCTTCAACGAACTTGATTTTATCTTCTAAATTTTTGACCTTAACAGTTAAGGGGATTATATTTCGAGTACTAAGTGCATTTGAAAGAAGCTCTGAAATAAATGAAGTAATAGTTTTACCTTCAAGTCTTGATTTTTCCTTAATCTCTGCCAAAAGGGCTGGATCAATATTTATATTTAATTGCGTGCGTACCATTTTTGAATGGAGGAGAAAGAAAGTTTTTTAAATTCAGTAGAAGAATCATCTGATGTTGATTTATAATAACAAATAAAATATTATAAGTAAATATTTTGATCGTCTAGTCAATCTAGGCAGCTCTATGGATGATTGGAATGTTTTTTGTTCTGGGGAATAAATAATTCAAATTCAAATAACAGTCCTTACTCAGATTATATACAAGAAGGACAAGCATCCTTCGGGAAAAATTCCAATGCAGGTGAAATTGCTTCATTAAAGAAAATTGCCCACGAGATAGGAATGCGCTTGGAAGAAATGATCTCCCTAGCACTTAAAAAATATAACGAGCATATAAAATAATCTAAAAAATCAATTGCTGAAAAAAAACACAAGAGACATTCCAATCAGAAGGTCCAATCAGAAGGTCCAATCAATCTAAAAATACAGCTGCAATCTATTTATTAACCAAGTACTTATAGGACGAATAGAAATAAAAATATTTACTTTCTCTATAAAAATCAACAAAGTAAATTAAATTTTTCTAGTCAAGGGAAAAATACAAGCTTGGTGAAAAGCTAACTGCATGGCTTGTTTTAATTAGAAAAATATTTTGGCTATGATTTAAGATAAGAATTCAATCATCACAATGTCCTTAAAAGTTGGGGAAAAAATACCTGAGTTTTCTTTATTAGATCAAACAGGTAAAACAAGAACAAACAAAGAATTTAAAGGGAAACCACTGGTATTGTTCTTTTACCCAAAGGACGATACTCCAGGCTGCACAATTGAAGTCTGCGGATTTCGAGATAAATATGATTTATTTAAAATCCTAGGTGGTCAAATTTGTGGAATCAGTAATGGCAGTGAGAAAAGTCATCTTTTATTTGCAAGCAAGAATAAACTTCAATATCCATTGCTATGCGATGAAAAAAACTCTTTAAGGAAAGCATTTGGTGTCCCAAAATTCTTAGGTTTAATTGAAGGCAGAGTTACTTATATAATTGATCAGGATGGAATAATAAGACATATTTTTGAAGATCTATTAAATGGACCTGCTCATATAAAAGAAGCCCTAAAGGTTCTTAAAAAAATACAAAATTAAAACCAACGTATTTTTACGTTTCCCTTCTGAATATTTATCTAAACATTCTATAATCTAAAAAAATCTAATAAGTACGAGCTTTAACAATTGCTATCTCAAAGCTAAACTCATTGTATAAACGAAGTACTTCAGAACTAAGGTCATTAAAAGCAATATCTCCTTTTAAACAGGAGTTTACTAACTCAGCCGCCTCATAACGAGTCAAAGCTTGACCAATTCTAAGGCTTTGCAAAGGGGGATTATCTACGCATCCATAACTTCTAATTAAATTCTGTAGGGCAGTATAGGCCCAATCTCCTGGGAGAATATCAGAAAATAGAATATTTTGATTTTGCTGCACTTCTTTAACAGATTTCTTAGAAAAATCAGAAACATCTTTATTATAAACATCTGCTGAATAAGCAGATAAAGGGTCTAAAAAACCTAAAGATGAAAAAACTAAAAGAATGAACTTTGAAAGGCTCATTAAGATTCCCCTTAAGGATATTTTTATCTATTCTCTTTGTAACTCATATTTTATAAAGTGCAAAGTCAAACTGATTGAAAGTCTCTTTTAAGGTACTAAGTAAAGAATCACTTATTAACATTACCAACTCTCCTAATTTAGAAAAATATTCAACTATAAGAATTTTCGCTATTTCTCTTTCTTTTTTTATCTCAATTACCAATTCAAGTAATTATTAGATCTCAGCTTATTTAGATAAAGACATGCTCCTTTAAGGTGGAAGCACATTGTTTAAGCTCAATAAAGACTTTTAACTATTTCAAGCACAGCAACTTAATCACTGTATTCTTTGCTTAAATCTATAAAATTTTAGGAACACTAAAAGTATGCAGACCTACGGAAACCCAAATGTCACTTATGACTTTTGGGCTGGTAATTCTTCGGTTACCAATCGCTCTGGTCGATTTATTGCCTCACATGCTGCGCATACAGGAATGATCGCTTTTGGGGCAGGTTCAAATACTCTTTTTGAACTTTCTCGTTTTGACCCTTCTCTACCAATGGGAGACCAAGGTCTTATATTCCTGCCGCACTTGGCCTCAGTAGGTATTGGCTTCGATGAAGCTGGAGTATGGACAGGTGCAGGTGTAGTAACTATTGCAATTGTCCATTTAATCCTTTCAATGGTTTATGGAGCAGGGGGCTTAATGCATGCAATATATTTCCCTGACGACATGCAAAAGAGTAACGTTGCTCAGGCAAGAAAATTCAAATTGGAATGGGATAACCCAGATAATCAAACTTTTATTCTTGGTCATCATCTAATTTTATTTGGACTTGCTTGCGCTTGGTTTGTTGAATGGGCAAGAATTCATGGAATATATGACCCTGCTCTTGGCGCAGTTAGACAGGTTAATTACAATCTTGACTTGTCAATGATATGGGAAAGACAGGTTAATTTCTTAAATATTGATAGTCTCGAAGATGTAATGGGTGGGCATGCCTTCTTGGCATTTGTTGAAATTACCGGCGGATGCTTCCATGCAATAGCTGGCTCTACAAAATGGGAAGACAAACGTCTAGGTGAATACGACAGATTAAAAGGTGCTGGACTACTTTCAGCTGAGGCAATACTTTCCTTCAGTCTTGCTGGAATTGGTTGGATGGCTATAGTTGCTGCTTTCTGGGTTTCACAAAATACAACAGTTTACCCAGTAGAGTTTTATGGTGAACCTTTAAATAGAGCTTTCGTTGTTGCTCCAGCATTTGTAGATTCTATTGACTACAGCAATGGGATTGCACCTTTAGGACATTCAGGAAGGTGTTGGACAGCCAATTTCCATTATATAGCTGGCTTTTTTGCCTTACAAGGTCATCTTTGGCATGCACTCCGTGCTATGGGTTATAACTTCAAAGATTTAGCTGCAAAGTTAACACCAAGTTCAACATAAATATATAAACAAAAAAACCTCGCTTAAAAAGCGAGGTTTTTTTTTGCTTATAATTCATATCATCTAATTTAAACCTAATAATAAAAATCCAAAGTTTAAACGCTAAATAAAAATCAATATTGTAGGTTATTGTTTCATTGATTTTTTATCATACTGAAATTCATATAAACAAATTCTCCACTCAAGCATGCTATGAAAAACATAACAATCCTTTTAAAAGATTAATTTTTTATTATTTAATGATTTTTCTTAAATTTTGATAGATTTACATTTAAGTAGAAAATATTGCTACCTCAAGTTTCTTCTCCCCATCTTCTTCCTATCTCAAACCCCCAAGACTTAGCTAATTTAACGACTTGATCATGATTTTCACAAGAGGCTAACTCAGCTCTTCTGTTAGGTATTTCCTCCAATGAATCAAGCAATGCAACAAGGGCATTTACTTTACAAGTAAACCTATCCAAGTCGTCATAGGACATGATTTTTTACTCAGATTAAATACTTATAAAAAATTTTAACTCTGAGCTTCCAAAATATTAGATTCTTGTGGAATTTGCCAAAAATCAGCCTCACCATGGTAAGGTCTTCTTAAGATTTTCTTAATGTTTGTAAGATGGAAATCCTCGCGAGCAAAAGAGCGGAAATTCTTTCTGTAAAAAAAGATAGAGTTAGATTAGCTAATGTGCTAAGGATAGCTATTGCTAAGTTGCAAAGAGCCCAAGGAAAAACCAATCTGATTAATGAATAAAAAATGAATATAGATTTTTCCAACCCACTTACTAGCTTTATAATATTTGGTTTTATTTCCTATTTCCTAGGATTTTCATTACGTGCAATTATAAAATGATTTTAACTAATTCTTGCAAAAATTAGTACCTTTCATTTTTAAATTCATTCCAATCAGGCTCAAAGCCTTTTGATCTAAGTAAAGTCTCTTTCTTCTCAAGTGTTTTCAAGTCTAAACGCCATATTTTATATACTCCAAAAGTTCCTAATTCATTTTTATAAATAGATTTCCAATGTGGATAAGAACTTGTTTCCCTATCAATTACCAAAAGCAAAGTATTGTATTTTCTATTTGAAGTTTCTATTTTCTGTTTCCAATTCTCTCTTTTTTCTAAACGAATTCTATTAGATAAATTAACTAAACCAACTTCGTCATGAGACTCATATGTCACAAGTTGTTTAGTATAAAAATGAAGAGAAGGCTTGACTGCACCAACCATAGCTATAGGTTCATTATTCTTTTGAACCATTAAAAGCTTTTTGGATACTTCTCTAACAGGCTTATGGCGCAAATTATCAGCTAATTTCCATAAAGGTAACATAAAGAACATATGCATAAATATTAAAGGTATTTGAAGAAAAATAAGACTTCTTAAATTAAAATTAAATACAAAATAAAAGCTTATAGCCGCTATAGTTAATATAAAAAAAGCCGCTTTTATATTTAATTTGCTATTTAATAATTCTATTCCTAAAGAAGGCATTTCTGGGTCATTTATAGATAAAATCCATATATCAGGATTGGAAAGAGTTAATCCCAATAAAATCATTAATATGGCTATAATTAAATATGAAAGAGAATGCTTACTTAGAGACCTTTTTTTATTAATTGACTCCAAGGCAATCATAATTGACGCTGCAGGAACTGCTGGTATCCAGTAGCTTGGTAGTTTTGTGGCAGCAAAAGAAAATAATAAAAGGACAGAAAGCAGCCAGCTGCCGCAGAAATTTAACAATGATCTTTCTAATCTTTGTGAATAAGGTGTATTAAATGCAACAATAGAATCACCAAAATCTCTTAACGCCATAATAAGAAATGGAGTAAAAGGTAATGATGAAATTAATAATATTAGGATGAAAAACCACCATGGCTGAGAATGGTTATTAACTACAGAAGTTAATCTTTGAAAATTATGATAACCAAAGAAGCTATCCCAAAAAGGCTTACCCTCAACAATTAGTTCTGCTATATACCAAGGCAAGCTAACAAATAAGCTTATAAGTAATCCTTTTATAGGTTTTGTTTTCCTAAAAAGCGTTAAATAGTCTCTTTGAATGAAGCCAAATATTGTAAATGTCATTATTGACAACACTAATGCAACTGGTCCTTTGGTAAGAACAGCTAAGCCTAATATCACCCATGGAAGCCAAAAGTTTTTAACAAGAGGTTTTTTATAATTTCTCCAATTAAGAATCAAGCTGATTCCTAATGTGGAGCATAGGAGAGCATCGCTAACTGCAATTCGGCTCCAAATAACTACTAACGGAGAAAGCGCAAAAACTAAAGAGGTTATAACAGCAGTCCTTCTTGGCGAAAGATCATTTTTAACTGGGAATTTCATTAAAGTATCTCCCAGAACAATCATCATTAAAATGGTAGAGATTGCAGAAGGTAGACGCGCTGACCATGTTCCTAAAGGATCCCAATTCTCCTGTCCTGGTATTAAATAAAAAGTTCCCATTAACCAATAAATTAATGGGGGTTTGTCAAATCTAGTAAGCCCGTTAACTCTAGGTGTCAGCCAATTACCTGTATCACTCATTGCACGACTTGCTGCAGCAAAAAGGGGTGGAGTCTCATCAACCAAACCAGTTGAACCTAGTTGCCAAATGAAAAGAAAAATCCCAAGAAAAAGTATCAGGCAAATCCCCTTTTTATATTGATTATTAGAAATTGATATTTTCAATTTATTTTAAAAATAATATAGTTTATTTTATTTTTAAGCATCTATTTCTTCAACAATCCAAGAACAAATTCTTTTCGCAAAAGATTTATAAGAAGCTTTCTGCATTGCCCAATCTCTACAATTCTGTCTATCTATTTTTTCTGTTTTCAAAACAGCCTCTTTTAATCTTCCTATATCATCAGGAGGAACAAGCCAACCAGTCAAACCTGATTTGACAAGTTCACCAGGACCTCCTCGGTCATAGCTAATAACTGGAACACCACAAGCCATTGCTTCTATAACTACATTTCCATAGGCCTCATTCCATTTTGGAGTATTAACAAAGGCTCTACAGCAACCTAATTGTTTTTGAAATTCTTCTGTCTTTAGAAACCCTCTCCATTTTATTGTCCCATTTGGTACTAGTGATTCTATTTCAGAGGCATAGTTTTCATCTTCTATTACTCCCCACACATGTAATTCGTCTCCTAATAAAGCGGCAACTTTTGCCGCATCTTCCAATCCTTTTTCTTTTGCAACTCTTCCAGCCCAACCTAAAGGGCCCGTAGTGGATGATTGAAAAGAATACTTTTTTAAATCAAACCCATTCCCTAAAACAATTGGATCTTTCACTAATTCATAATCAGAAGCTTGACTAAAAGTATGAAAAGCCATTCGATAATGATGAGATTTAGATAATTTTTTAACTACATCGCCCATAACTCTTGAGACACATCCCATGCTAATTAAATGAAATAGCTTTGCTTCTACATAGGGCGTAACCCATAAAGGAAGCCAGTCGTAAGACAAGTTCAATATGGCATCATAATTTTTACCTGCTGTTAAAGCGGTTTCTAATAATTTTGGAAGGACACCATCTATAGGGATTGATATTGGAGAATCTAAATTTTGGTGTTGCCAACTTAATTGTTCCATTCCAGGAATTTTTATAACTTCTGCAGCTTCGCAATCAGATGGCAAGCATGAGCCTTCCGGAGCTACTAAAAGTACTTCATGGCCTATTTCCAAAAGCCCCTTAATTATTGAAACCAAAGTCAATTCAACTCCTCCTCCTTTCCCACTTCCCAATGAACCAATAGGAGTACTAATTAAAACAAATTTAAGAGGTCTAGATAGCATCAAGAAATTCTTTGAGGAGAATCATCTTTGATCGAATTTATAGGTTCCCACAATCTTGATCTCTGACTTACTAGAAATACAGACAATAAAACAAACAGAACACCACACCATTGCAATAACTCAAGTCTTTCACCCAACCAAACGCCTCCTGAGATCAAAGCAAAAACAGGGGTTAAAAACGTAAGTGTACTAAAGCTTGTAAGTTCTTTTCGGCTGGCAAACCAGAAAAACAGACCATAAGCCAATGCACTTCCAAGGAAAGTAGCATAAGCCATTAAAAGCCATTCCTCTCTGCCCCAATTAGGAATAAAAGATCCTCCATTAAGATTATGTAAAGCAGCTAATGGCAAGCTTCCAAGAACCATATGCCAGCCGGTAATAGAAACTGGATCACTTTCTTTACAAGTAAATCTTATTAATACCGTCCCTAAAGCCATTGCCATAGCAGCACCGAGCATCCAACCTTGTCCGCGACTAAATAAATCTAATTCAAATGCTTCCTGTCGCATTAAAAACCAATGGCCTAATACTTCTGGTGAAACTCCTATGCAAATTATTCCTCCTAGGCCAATAATCAAACCAATCCAACCAATCGGATTAATCGGATCACCAAAAAGAGTTCTTGCAAGCAGAGCAACTAGTAAAGGTTGAGAATCAATAAAAACAGATCCCAAGCCTGCTCCAGTCTCAACCAATCCTTTAGTTAAACAAAACTGAAATAAAGTTCCATCAATAAACGTAAAAGCCAAAAACCACCAAAAATCAACTTTTGCAATTTTCAAAGGTCGTCTTAAAAACAGAACAGCCGTAAGAACAAAAATCCCAGCCGGGAAAAGTCTTAAAACGGCAACAAACTCAGCTCCCCCAGATTTCACCAAAGGAGCCATTGCAGCCATTGAAGACCCCCATAATGCAAAAGGCAAAATCATTAACAACCAATTCAACTTCTTAAACATGGCCACAGCTTGGAAGCTTCTTTTTAATATCCAAAGGAATGCTTTTAAAAGAAATGATCTGGCCTTGGCGTCGAAAATCCAGAAAAAGGATGGCAAGAATCATCATTGATGGTCCTATCAACGGTTCTACTAGGAAAGTTGTTCTCAAAGCCTTGAAACAAATAGAGGAAAGAGAATTCCCAGCCCTATTGCTTAGAATCGACAGTCCAGGGGGGACTGTGGGAGATAGCCAAGAAATACATGCTGCACTTCTTCGACTTAGAGAAAAGGGCTGCAATGTTGTAGCTAGCTTTGGCAACATATCAGCTTCTGGAGGAGTTTATGTAGGGGTGGCAGCCGAAAAAATTATTGCAAACCCTGGAACAATCACAGGATCCATTGGAGTAATTCTTCGTGGTAATAATCTATCGAAATTACTTGAGCGTATTGGAATTCGCTTTGAAACAGTTAAGAGTGGTCTTTTTAAGGATATCCTTTCTCCAGATAGGGCTTTAACAACTGAAGAAAGGTCACTACTTCAATCATTAATAGATAGTAGTTACGACCAATTCGTAAAAGCTGTTGCCACTGGAAGAAACCTTAGTGAAGAAAATGTAAAGAGCTTTGCTGATGGAAGGGTTTTCACTGGCACACAAGCCAAAGAGCTTGGTTTAATAGATGAAGTTGGTGATGAAAATGATGCTCGACTACTAGCAGCTAAACTAGCTGATCTAGATGAAAAGCTCACTCCAATTACACTTGGAAAACCTAAGAGAAAGTTAATGGGTTTACTTCCTGGTGGAAGTGCTGTTTCAAAAATATTAGAAATTCTAAATATGGAACTTTCAACAAGTGGTCAAATCCTTTGGCTATTTAAGCCCTAATAAATTTGAAAAAGCAATTCAAATGAACATACAAGCTATAAGAGGGGCAACTACATGCTTGAACAACTCTTCTGAAGCTATTGAATTAGCAGTAGAAGAATTGATTAATGAATTAATCAAACGCAATGAGCTTAATTCTGATCAAGTTATTTCTGTAACTTTCTCAGTAACAAGCGACCTAAATGCTTGTTTCCCTGCTGCAATAGCAAGAAAACAAAGCGGCTGGGAGAGTGTTGCTTTACTTGATTGTCAGCAAATGTATGTAGAAGGAGATTTACCTTACTGCGTTAGGATTCTTGCATTAGCAAAGCTTTCGGATGATCAGTATCCACAACATACTTATCTAAGGGAAGCAATCTCGCTTCGCCCTGATAGATCCTCATAGCAATGAGGAGCATCATCCATCACATCCTAAAGCAGCACGAATAGTTAACGTTTAAACTATTTAAAAAAGCAAATTTTCCGCTAAATCTCCTGACATGTCTAATCATAGAGTCAAAGCAAAACTAGGAATTCTTACTAAGAAATTATCAGCTTCTCTATTGATCATTAGTACATTTACAGGGATTGGAATCTTTGGAACCAGTCCATCTATAGCGAATACTGGGATTGATTTCATTTGGGATTCAAGCACTAATTTTAAAAAGCTAAGGTATCTACAAAGTTCAAATGAAAGAAATGACAGAGCAACTTATTACTTTTTCCTAAGAGCGAGAGATCGTAAAACAGACATGTTAAAAGTAACTATAAAAGTCCCAGAGTATTTTGATGCAGATATAAAAAGCAAGAAGCTAGTTTTCTGCAAAGTGAAAATTGGTGGATATACCTCTAGGACAAAGTGCATTGAGGATATTCCTTCCAAAATTGAGGTAAACAACACGCAAACTTCCATTGATATCTATCCAGAGAGTGTTATCCCAGTAAGTAGGGATACTTATGCATTAAAAATGAAAATAATAAATCCAAGGAAATCAGGCATGTTTCAGTTTCATGCCTATGCACAACCTCCAGGAGATGTCCCTATCTCTGGTTATGTTGGGTCTTGGAACATAGATATCAGGTAACCTGATAAATTAAATAAATAGTAAATGAACCAACTTCTTATACAAAGGCTAAAACAATGACTAAACGTACTTTTGGGGGAACAAGCAGAAAAAGAAAAAGGGTTTCAGGCTTTAGGGTAAGGATGAGAACCCATACTGGGAGGAGTGTAATTAGAAGTCGAAGAAAAAAAGGGAGATCTCGCCTTGCTGTATAAGGTGAAATTTAGAGGAAAATTAAATTATTAGAAAAATAACGAAACACATAATAGTTAAAATGGTACTTCCAAGAGAGATGAGAATAAAAGGATATAAATGTTTTGACTACATTCATAAATATTCAAGACGATATAAAGGAAATTCAATGGTGCTAAAGGTTGCAAGAGCTAATAACAATTTAATTAGTTCTAAGAAAAACAGCACTAAAGATTCTTTTTCTTGCCGATGCGCAATTTCAATAAGCAATAAGGTAAGCAAAAAAGCAGTTGAGCGGAATCGACTAAGAAGACTTATTCATAACCATCTTAGAATTAAGCTTTTCAAAGATCAGAGATTTTCTAACTATTGGACCCTAATAAGTCTAAATCATAATTGCATTAAAAAAAATACAAGTGATCTATTAAATGAATGCGATAAGTTATTTCTAGATGCAGGTTTTTGTAAATGATAAAATCCCTTGAAAAAACTTTTTATGAAGGAGCACCTGCAAAGGAAGACTTGATTTTAAATTTAATTGCAGGAGCTACATTAATAGGTTTACCCTTTACTGCTGGAGCTTTAATAAGGGCCTTATGGCTGCGTTTCAAAATTACCAACAGAAGGATTTCTGTTACTGGTGGTTGGCTTGGCAAGGAAAAATCGCAAGTTACATATAGTCAAATAAAAGAGGTTCGTTCCATCCCAAGAGGATTAGGCTCATATGGAGATATGGTCATAGTCTTAAAAGACGGGGCAAAGCTAGAAATGCGCTCCATTCCTAAATTCAGAGAAGTTGAGACCTTTATAAAAGAACAAATAAATGAAACATCCTCAAGAAATCCATCAATGAAGTCAGAAGGGTTCTGAACTTCAATTAAATTCACCAAATACTTCACAGACTTATTATCTTTACTAAGTACTGGCATGAGCCTTTTGTCCTTTCTTTTTGAGCCATCGTGATTGGGTACATCTCTGACAATCTACTCATCCCGATTCTGGATTTCTTTTATCGGTTAGTTCCTAGTTATGGATTAGCAATTGTTGCTCTAACAATTGTTATTAGGCTTGCACTATTCCCTCTAAGTGCAGGATCAATAAGAAGTGCTAGGAGAATGAGAATAGCTCAGCCTGTAATGCAAAAGCGTCAGGCTGAAATCAAAAGTAGATATGCCAATAATCCACAAAAGCAACAAGAAGAGCTGGGGAAGCTTATGGGGGAATTTGGCAGTCCTTTGGCTGGATGCCTCCCTCTATTAGTTCAAATGCCAATATTATTTGCATTGTTTGCGACTTTAAGAGGATCACCTTTTGCAGATGTACCCTATCTTGTTAATTTAAAAATCCTTCCTCCTGAACAGATAGCAACAGTAGAACCAAAGCCTTTTACAAGCCCTAGGCATTCAATATTTATTTCAGAAAAAGATCATTTCCCTGTTGTCGCATCACTTCCCGGTGGCACAAAAATTGCTGCTGGCGATTCCGTTAATATTAACCTTGAGACTCTTTCTGGAGAAAAATACAACAATCTACTTGATAAATATGAGAATGGGAAAAAATTCACACCCACCTGGAAGCTTACTAAAGGATCAGATTTAGCTAGTGTTTCTTCTGATGGAACTGTCACAGCCAAGTATCCAGGAGATGCCACAGTAGAAGGAAGGATTCCTGGTTTGGCTGCCAAAAGTGGATTCTTATTTATCAAAGCCCTAGGTCAAGTGGGGTTCTATGTAGATGGATCAATAAATTGGGATATTGCAATACTCGTTGGTGGGTTTGGACTAACACTTGTCATTTCACAAGTTCTTTCAGGACAAGGTATGCCTCCAAATCCTCAACAGGCAACCGCTCAAAAAGTCACCCCTATAATGATTACTGGCATGTTTTTATTTTTCCCTCTGCCAGCAGGAGTTCTCTTGTATATGGTTATTGCAAATATATTTCAAGCATTTCAAACCTTTCTGTTAAGTAAAGAAGAGCTTCCTGAAAATCTTCAGAAAATACTTAATGATCAACTTAAAAACAAAGAAATACCTGCATCTTCAGCTATTATCGATTCTGAAAGACTGCCTTTTGAACCAAAGAGTAATAAATAATTATTTATAAGACTATTTTCATTTGTTTAATTCTTAATTTAAATGCTTGAATAAATTTATGAAGAAGTGGAATGATCAACTTGATTTACTAATCAAATCTAGAACTCCCTTAATTCTTATAAGGACTAAAGAAGAAGAAAGAGTAGAAATATTGATAAAAGAAGCAACAAAACGCCTATCAAATAGAAGGCTTGCAACTTGGGATTATGTAGATGGATTAAAAGGAGTTCTAAATTCTGATGGTCTTGGATCAAGACAACCAATGGCTATTTTGCAATGGTTGGAAAAAGTAGATTCATCCCAGCCAACTATTCTTCTAGCAAAAGACTTTAATCGCTTTTCAGATGATGCTGGTATAGCAAGAATGCTTAGAAACTTATCTGCAAAATTAAGAAATACTCCCCATACAATTATATTGATTGCATCAAACTGGTCACCTTCTAGTGATCTAGAAGAATGTCTAACCATTCTTGATCTTCCCCTGCCACAAGAGAAAGAGCTAAGAATCCTTCTTGAAAATATTTCCAATGCAAGTGGCTCTAATCTAAACAATGAAACTCTTGAAGAACTTACCCATGCCTGCAGTGGGTTAAGTGAAATAAGAGTTAGGCAAGTAGCTGCAAGAGCGCTTGCTCAAAGAGGCAAGCTAAGCAAAGCGGATCTTCCAGAAGTACTAGATGAAAAAAGGCAAGCTGTTGCAAGGAGTGAGGTCCTAGAGTATTTCGAAACCAAAGCAACTACTTCAGACATTGGGGGTTTAGATGCTCTTAAAGTTTGGCTGAAACAAAGACATGCAGCTTTTTCTGATGATGCTCGTAATTTTGGTTTACCACTACCAAGAGGTGTATTACTAATAGGTCCTCAAGGAACTGGAAAGTCATTAACAGCTAAAGCAATAGCCCATAGCTGGTCTATGCCTCTACTTCGTCTTGATGTTGGTCGGCTTTTTGCTGGACTTCTAGGAGCTAGCGAGGCAAAGACAAGAGAAACTATTCAATATGCTGAGTCAATGGCTCCTTGCGTCCTTTGGATAGATGAAATAGACAAAGGTTTTGGAGGTGATGCAAGAAGCGATGGAGGAACTAGCCAAAGAGTACTAGCAAATGTTCTTACATGGATGGCAGAGAAAAAAACTGCGGTTTTTGTAGTTGCTACGGCTAACGGAATAGATCGCATGCCTGCAGAATTGTTACGCAAAGGCAGATTTGATGAAATTTTCTTACTTGATCTCCCTAGTCGTGAAGAACGTTTCAAAATTCTGGAGCTTCACATCAATCAGCGCCGTCCCAAATTGAATATTCCTATCCAGACAGTTGTTGACAGAACAGAAGGTTTTTCAGGAGCAGAGCTGGAACAAACCGTTATAGAAGCTATGCATCATGCATTTTCTGAAAGGAGAGAGCTTTTAGAAACCGATTTAATTCTCGCCGCAACCCAATTAATTCCACTCTCAAAAACTGCAAAAGAACAACTCGATTTCCTAAAAGATTGGGCATCTTCTGGAAGAGCAAGACCTGCATCACTTAAAATTACTTAGAAAAACAAGTGTTAGACCTGAGACAACTTAGAGAAAACCCAACTCTTATTGAAGAAGGGCTATTAAAAAGGGGATTAAAGGTTGATTTAACCTCTCTAAAGAAAGATATTGAAAAGCTTAGAAACCTAGAGCAGCAAAGGAGCGAATTACAATCGGAAGGAAATTTAATTGGTAAAGAAGTTGGTCAGCAAATAAGAAATGGTTCAAAACCTAATTCAAAGGAAATATTATTTTTACGAAATAAAGGCAATGAAATCAAGAAAAAAGTTGCTCTTCTCGAGGAAGAAGAAAAAACATTATCAAAAAAAATCAAATCAATTATTCTTCATTATCCAAATATTCCATACAAAGGTTGTCCTGAAGGTAAAGATGATAGTGCTAACAAATTAATTCGTAAGTGGGGGCATCCTAAAAAAGACGAAAATTATAAAGAACATTGGCAAATTGCCGAAAAATTAAAAATCATTGATACAGAACGGTCTGTACGAATTGCAAAAAGTCGATTTGCGACTCTCTTTAATCAAGGTGCTCGATTAGAGAGGGCATTAATTAATTTTATGCTTGATATTCATACATCTAAAGGTTATATAGAGGTACTTCCTCCTGCTCTTATAAATACTGCAAGTCTTAAAGGTTCTGGCCAACTTCCAAAATTTGAAGAAGAAATATTCCGCTGCTCAGAAGATAATCTTTGGCTTACTCCTACGGCAGAAGTACCTTTAACCTCTCTACATAGAGATGAAATAATTCCTTTTAATAGTTTACCTCTTAAATATGTTGCTTATAGTCCATGTTTTAGAAGAGAAGCTGGAAGCTATGGTAGAGACACTAAGGGCTTAATAAGACTTCATCAATTCAACAAAGTTGAACTTTATTGGTTCACTAATGCTGATAGATCAAAAGAGTCTCATCAACAAATAACCGCAGACGCAGAAAGCATTCTTCAGGCGCTGGAATTACCTTATAGAGTTATTGAACTTTGCACAGGAGATCTTGGTTTCTCAGCTTCTTGCACATACGATTTAGAAGTTTGGCTTCCTGGATCTAATGCATTTAGAGAAATTTCCAGCTCAAGCAATTGTGATGACTTTCAAGCAAGAAGGTCTTCTATTAGAACAAAACAAGGGAAACAAACCAATCTGGTTCATACACTTAACGCAAGTGGATTGGCAATAGGTAGAACAATGGCTGCAATCCTAGAAAACGGGCAACAAAAGAATGGGCATGTCAAAATTCCGGAGGCACTAGTGCCATACTTTGGCGAGAAGGAATTGAAACCTCAATAAAACAATATGAATATTTTTGCCTCGATTTCAGTTTTAGCACTCTTAATTTTCTTCCATGAAGCTGGACATTTTCTCGCCGCAACCATTCAAGGGATTAAGGTTAGTGGTTTTTCAATAGGATTTGGTCCAGCAATTATAAAAAAAGAATTCAAAGGTGTAACTTATTCTCTCAGGGCTTTGCCACTTGGAGGATTTGTCTCTTTCCCAGATGATGACAAGGCTAGTGGCATTCCTAAAGATGATCCTGATCTGCTCTCCAATCGACCAATATCTCATCGACTATTTGTTATTTCTGCTGGAGTAATTGCAAATCTTTTTATTGCTTGGATTGTTCTTTGTGGACAAGCAACATTTATAGGTTTACCTAACCAGACAAACCCTGGAGTATTAATTATCGATGTTCAACAAAAGCAAGCAGCAGCCATATCTGGACTATCGCCTGGCGATCAAATTATTAGCATTGATGGAATTAATTTAGGGACAGGTCAAGAAGCGGTTGAAAATATGGTCAGTCGAGTTAAAAAATCACCAGGTAAAACTTTATCAATTGAAAAAAGCTCAAACGGTATAAAAGAACTAATAAAACTTACTCCAACCGAATATTTAGGAGATGGGAAAATAGGGGCTCAGTTGCAAGCAAATTTTGACGGAAGTATGGTTTCTGCAAAAGGTTTTTCGGAAATTTTAAATTACACTAATGCAAAATTTTCTAATCTACTAATAAAAACAATACAAGGATATAAAGGTCTTTTTACCAATTTTAGTTCTACATCAAAGCAACTAAGCGGACCGGTAAAAATAGTTGAACTAGGTGCTCAGCTTTCTGATCAAGGAGCATCAGGATTAATTCTGTTTGCAGCACTAATTTCTATCAATCTTGCAGTATTGAACTCATTGCCATTTCCTCTTCTTGATGGAGGTCAATTTGCCCTAATAATTATTGAAGCTCTTAGAGGGAAGCCAATTCCAGAAAAAATTCAAATGTGGTTTATGCAATCTGGTTTTTTTCTCTTAATAGGTCTTAGCATATTGCTGATAATTCGTGATACAAGTCAATTAGAGATTTTTAAGCAATTGACCAACAAATAACAAAAATCATGAGGGTTAGGGAGTAAAATCTAGGCATTAATTAATAAAGAAGGCGTACATGGCCAAAAAATCAATGATTGCTAGAGATGTTAAGCGTAAGAAGCTAGTAGAGCGCTATGCATCCAAGCGCAAAAGTTTATTAGATCAATTTAATTCTGCAAAAGATCCTATGGAGCGTTTAGAAATCCATAGAAAGATTCAAGCACTTCCAAGGAACAGTGCCCCTAGCAGGATAAGAAACAGATGTTGGGCGACTGGGAAGCCAAGAGGTGTTTACAGAGACTTTGGACTTTGCCGCAACCAATTAAGAGAAAGAGCTCACAAGGGTCAACTCCCTGGGGTGGTTAAATCAAGCTGGTAAATAGGGAAATCAAGAATTTACTTTGAATGTAAAAATATTTTTTTTTGTTCAAATAATAGTCCAGCAATAGGTTTAACCCGAAAATGCCTTTTACATAACTGTTCAGAAAAAACAGTAATTGCTTAATTAATAAGCAATAAGTGCCTATCAGGTGCAAGAATGATTAAAGATAAAAAGACATAAGCAAACAACGTGCAAGGTCAGACAACGTCGGTCTCTTTCGATGGTCGGGAAATACGGCTAACTACAGGGAGATATGCACCACAAGCAGGTGGTTCAGTATTAATAGAGTGCGGTGACACTTCTGTTCTCGTAACTGCAACACAAGGTCAAGGCAGAGAAGGAGTTGATTTCTTGCCTTTGAGTTGTGACTACGAAGAAAGACTATATGCAGCAGGCAGGATACCTGGCAGCTTCATGAGGCGTGAGGGACGCCCCCCAGAAAGGGCAACTTTGATTTCTAGACTTATTGATCGTCCTCTTAGACCTCTTTTCCCTGGGTGGATGAGAGATGAAATACAAGTTGTTGCAACTTGTCTTTCTCTAGATGAACGAGTACCTGCGGATGTACTTGCCGTTACTGGCTCTTCGATGGCAACACTTTTAGCAGGCATACCTTTTCATGGACCAATGGCTGCAGTAAGAGTAGGGCTGCTAGGTGATGACTTCGTATTAAATCCAAGTTTTAGAGAGATTGAAAGAGGAGATCTAGATCTCGTAGTTGCAGGTACGCCTGATGGTGTTGTGATGGTTGAAGCTGGCTCTAATCAGCTCACTGAACAGGATGTTATTGAAGCTATTGACTTTGGATATGAAGCAGTTAATGAATTGATTAAAGCACAACAATCAATCTTAAAAGACGCAGGTATTACTCAAGCAAAGCCTACTGAGCAAGAAGTTGATCAAACTGTTCCAGCGTATTTGGAAAAAAATTGTACTAAG
Source organism: Prochlorococcus sp. AG-363-C02 (assembly GCA_003278345.1). Lineage (GTDB taxonomy): Bacteria > Cyanobacteriota > Cyanobacteriia > PCC-6307 > Cyanobiaceae > Prochlorococcus_E. The sequence continues at coordinate 44,219 of QCFH01000002.1, forward strand.
CCCATAAGTTCACTTCTTAAAGAATTCTCTCTATCCAAAAAAGAGAGAGATAACAAACTTGAAGAAATTAAATTAAATTGTGCTGAAAAAATTGATTCTCTGAAAGATGACAACGCTGTAAAAAAATTAATAACAGCAAACTCAAAATTATTGGGCTCAAGCTTTAAATTACTCACCAAAAAGCTTATGAGAGAACAAATAATAAAAGACGGCAAGAGAGTTGATGGGAGAGCTCTTGATGAAGTAAGAGAGATATCAGCAGAAGCAGGAATATTACCTAAAAGGGTTCATGGTTCTGGTCTGTTCCAAAGAGGTTTAACACAAGTTCTTTCAACAGCAACACTGGGCACTCCAAGTGATGCTCAAGAAATGGATGACTTAAACCCTAGTCCTGACAAAACTTATATTCATCACTACAACTTTCCCCCATACTCAGTTGGCGAAACAAAACCAATGAGAACACCTGGTAGGCGAGAAGTTGGACATGGAGCACTTGCTGAACGTGCAATTATTCCTGTGCTACCACCAAAAGAATCATTCCCATATGTATTGAGAGTTGTTAGTGAAGTACTTAGTTCCAATGGTTCCACTTCAATGGGGTCGGTTTGTGGAAGCACCATTGCATTGCTTGACGCAGGGGTTCCTCTCAAGGCTCCTGTAAGTGGAGCAGCAATGGGACTCATAAAAGAGGGTAAAGAAATTAAAATTCTCACAGACATTCAAGGAATTGAAGATTTCCTAGGTGATATGGACTTCAAGGTTGCTGGAACAGAAAAAGGTATTACCGCCTTACAAATGGATATGAAAATAACTGGCTTACCTATAAAAATTATTGGAGACGCAATAAATCAAGCAAAACCAGCGAGAACTCATATTCTTGAAAAGATGGTAGAGGCTATTGAAAAGCCAAATGAAAATCTATCTCCTCATGCGCCAAGACTATTAAGTTTCCGAATAGACCCTGAGCTTATTGGAACAGTTATAGGCCCTGGAGGCAGAACAATCAAAGGAATAACTGAGAGAACAAATACAAAAATAGATATTGAGGATGGAGGAATAGTAACCATTGCATCTCATGATGGAGTTGCGGCAGAAGAAGCACAAAAAATCATTGAAGGCTTAACAAGAAAAGTGCATGAAGGTGAAGTTTTTACAGGTTCAATAACTCGAATAATTCCTATTGGTGCTTTTGTTGAGATCCTTCCAGGAAAAGAAGGAATGATTCATATATCTCAGTTATCTGAAGCCAGGGTTGAGAAAGTAGAAGACGTTGTAAAAGTTGGAGACGAAGTTACTGTTAGGGTTCGAGAAATAGACAATCGTGGAAGAATAAATCTAACCTTACGTGGTATCCCACAAAATGGAGATATGCAATATTACCCACAACCCACACCAACTCCAGTAGCCCCTTTAATGTAAAAGAAAATTCAAATACTTAACTTTTAAACTAAAAAAGTAGGATCAATTTCTAATAATTCTCTTTCAATATACTTACAAAGTTTTTCATGATTTTTGCCATGACTTGCAACTAAACAGCCCCACTGATTTCTATCTCCAGTGTTGTAAGAAAGTTTCTTTAAATTTGCATGCGTAAAGCTACCACCAGCAGCATTAAGTACTGCTTCAGGTGCTGCCATATCCCAATCTTTTGGTGCTGTTCTAGCTGATAAAGACAAATAGAAATCCGCCTCTCCTTTTAATATTTTTGCAACCTTACAGCCAACACTACCAACTATCTTCTTTTCTAAAAAAGGTATTGCATCAATTAATTTTTCAAGTTTCTCATCTCTATGACTCCTACTAGATACAAGGGTCATTTCAGAAATTTTGTTTTTCTTACTAAAGGAAAATGATTTTTTATTTCCATGCCGGTCTTCACACCATGCACCAAAACCTGCTACTCCAAACCAAAGCTCTTCTAATTCAGGTATCAAAACCACTCCCAGAGTTGGAATATTCGAATTAAGCAAAGCCAAGTGCACTGCATATTCTCCTGTCCCTTTAAGAAAATCTTTTGTTCCATCAAGAGGGTCTAATATCCAAATCCATTTTTTATTTATTTCAACTCCCTCCGGAAAATCTTCCTTTGCATTTTCTTCGCTAAGCATGGACCATGAAGCCAAAGGGAAGTTAATATTTAGTCCATTAAGCAACCAACTATTTACAGCAAGATCTGCCGCCGATACAGGCCCATCTCCACCATCTTGAACACTTAATGCTTTAGGAAATCCATAAGGCGGCTTTTCTCCTTTGGAATATGCCAACAAAATATCGGCAGCTCCCCAACTAAGAAAACGAAGTTCTCTCAATAAGTCATCCAATCTCACTCCTTTAGGAAGTTCAACCTCTTTTTTCATAATGGATTCCAAAAATGATTGCCTTTCAAAAAAACAATCTGAACCAATCCCAGGTGTGCTCTATCTAGTAGGTACTCCAATAGGTAATCTTGGAGATTTTTCACCTAGAGCAAGACATCTTCTTTCAAACGTATCAGTTATTGCATGCGAAGACACTAGATACAGTAGACAACTTCTTGAAAAATTCCAAATTAAAGCCAAACTTGTAAGCTTTCACAAATTCAATACCTACGAAAGGATTCCAAAACTACTTAAATTACTCAATCAAAATGAAATTATTGCTTTGATAACTGATGCAGGGCTTCCTAATATTAGTGACCCTGGCGAAGAGCTTGTAAGCGCTACAATTGCAGCCGGTCACAAAGTTATTTGTATTCCAGGTCCTTGCGCAGCTACAACTGCCCTTGTTGCTAGTGGTCTTCCTACAAAGAGATTTGCCTTTGAAGGATTTCTTCCTTCCAAAGCAAAAGAACGCAAATCAATTTTGAAGATCATTTCTCAAGAAGAAAGAACTACAATCATTTACGAATCTCCTCACAAATTACTAAAGCTCCTTGAAGAGTTATCTGTGGTTTGTGGAAAAGAAAGGCCATTACAAGTTGCAAGAGAGCTTACAAAGCTACACGAAGAGCAAGTTGGGTCAACTATTGATGAAGTTTTTAGGCATTTTTCAGAGAACAAGCCAAGAGGAGAATTTACTCTGGTTTTAGGTGGGTCTCAAAAAAACATAGCCAAAACAAGTGATCTCGATTTGATTAAAAAGATAAAATATCTTCGAGAGAGTGGACTAAGCACTAGTAATGCAATAAAAGTGATTGCTGGTGAAACAGAATGCTCTAAAAATTATCTTTATTCACTAATTCATGAAAAAAATATAAATAATAGTTAGTATCAGATTTGAATAATCAAAAAGTACAATATTTTTTTGCAATGGTCAGAAAATTTCTTATATCTGGAATAAATCTTGCGAATTGTACACTGCTAGTTTTAATGTTAGCGCTTGGTTCGCAAAATTTAAGCGAGCGCCATAGCTTAAATCTAGGGATATCATCTACTGAAAAGTTACCATCAGGATTCTTAATAGGAATGTCAATTGTTTTAGGATCATTCAGTGGTAGCTTAACAACATTAATTTTAATTCCATCAGAAGAAAGTAACTTATAAAGAATTGTTTTAACTATCTAATGATATTAATGAGTCATCCATTATTAATCTAGTAATACCTTTTGCAAGTAAATAGGAAGAAGAGATGGAAAAAACCTTTGAATCTGGTATTTTTAAAACCCTTTGATTTCTTGAACAATTTCTCTTAGCAACCCTCTGACTTGAATATAAAGAGATTGCCAACCTAGCTTTTTCTTTTTCTGAAAGAAAAGTCCATTCAGCAAAATCTTTTAGAGGCTTAGATTCAATTTCCGTTTTTTTATCTATTAGCATGTATACAATTTTTTGAGGCCAGGGGAAAGAATCCAAAGGTATGCAAGAAACTTCCTTTTGTTCTTCTGGGAATTCATCGAAATTCAATGGTGCAATTTCAAAAAATTCATCAGAATTCGTTGAAGAATATTTTGTCTCAATATTCCCATCTAAATCATTTGGATCAAGAGAGTTTATATTGGAAAGATCATTAGAAGAAAGGCTTTCAAGTATTTCTTTTGAAGGATCAATTTGATCTTTAGCATTTGTAAGTTTAGAAGAGCTAAACTTACCTCTTTTTCCTTTTATTTCAACATATTCTTCTTCGGTTAAAAAAGATTTTACTGCTCTTGTAATTGTGCCAGGAGTGCAGCCATACTCTTTTGAGAGACTTGTTAGTGATTTACCAGAACAAAAACCCTCTAATATTCTCTTTTTTACAATCTCCGTGAGTTTTTTGGCCACAAAGCTTTTAGATACAACTATATAAACCTACTTTGCCAAAACTCCTATTGAGTGAAATATGAAGAACAACAAGTTGCCAAGCTGAAAATTAAAATCAGATCTCAACAAAATCATTTGGATTTCTATTTTAATCTAAGGCAAGTATATGCACTGCTTAATAAATATTGTTTTCATGCTGGAATCAAATCCTCGAGAGGAGCCAAAGTTAAGTAAAGTTGTATATGTGCTTGGGGAATCGAATCCTACGCTTTGAGGGCAAAGCCCCATTCAATAACAAGCTCCGTTAGCTCAGCTGGATAGAGCAACTGCCTTCTAAGCAGTGGGCCTCAGGTTCGAATCCTGAACGGAGCGCTTTATTAAGTTAAAAATAAAACCAATTAAGTTTAAAATAATAAAAATATAATAATGATATTTCTTATTCTACAAACAATTTAGTAAATAATAGAGAATTAATATTAACTTATAGTATTTATTTATAGTAATTATTTTTTAAAATCTAATCATAGTTTAAAAATTAATTATACATTCCAGCTGTCTTCTATAGCCAGATATCATTACAAAATATATGTATTCAAGAATATACATTTATTAATTTTTTTAATTAAAGCATTTTGTGATACCTGACAAACAGGTCAATAGATTTAATAAAGAGAATCTAGTTATTAATAAAAAATTACTTATATAAAACTAATTCCAAAGAAAGACAAATGTATACTAGTTTCATTAGTTATTATGATTAGCATATATTTGTTTACGAGCTGATTTGGTATAAAACATGACAAAGAAAGCAATTATAACAGGGATAACAGGGCAAGACGGAAGTTATCTTTCTGAACTTCTTTTAAGCAAAGGATATGAGGTTCATGGCCTTAAAAGAAGGTCTAGCAGTTTCAATACAAGTAGGATTGACCATCTTTATCAGGATCCTCATGAGGATAATCCAAAGTTAATTCTTCACTATGGCGACCTTACAGATAGCACTAATCTTATTAGGGTTATTCAATATGTCCAGCCAGACGAGATATACAACCTAGGTGCTCAAAGTCATGTTGCTGTAAGCTTTGAGACTCCAGAATATACCGCTAATTGTGATGCGCTTGGTACTTTAAGAATTCTTGAAGCTGTAAGGATTTTAGGCTTGACAAAAAAAACCAAAATCTACCAGGCAAGTACTAGCGAACTTTATGGAAAGATACAAGAAGTGCCACAAACTGAAAACACACCTTTCTACCCTAGGAGTCCATATGGAGTAGCAAAGCTATATGCCTATTGGATAACAGTAAACTATAGGGAAGCTTACGGTATTTATGCATGTAATGGAATTCTTTTCAACCATGAAAGTCCAAGAAGAGGAGAAACATTTGTCACAAGAAAAATCACTCGTGGTCTTAGTAGAATCAATGCTGGACTAGAGTCATGCTTATATATGGGTAATCTTGATTCCAAAAGAGACTGGGGACATGCAAAAGATTATGTTGTTATGCAATGGTTAATGCTCCAACAAGATAAACCTGAGGATTTCGTTATAGCTACAGGAAGAATGGAGACTGTCCGAAAATTCATCGAAATAAGCGCAGAAAAACTCGAATGGAACAAAGACACTAAAGGACCTTCAATTATTTGGGAAGGAAATGGCATCGAAGAAGTTGGACTTCGACCAGATACAAGAGAAATAGTCATCCGAATTGATCCTAAATATTTCCGACCAAGTGAAGTCGATCAACTACTTGGATCGCCAACTAAAGCATCAGAAAAACTTGGATGGGCCCCAAAAACAACCTTAGAAGAATTAATAACAGAGATGATAAATAAAGACAAAGAAGAAGCTTTAAAAGAATCGATTTTGAAAAAAGAAGGATTTAAAATTTCAGGTTCTATAGAATCGCCTCCATCAAATACATAGAAAATTCTAAATGTTTCTAATTTACCAATGAATAAGAAAATATCACCTAATGAAAAAATATTTATTGCTGGTGGAAATGGTATGGCAGGAAGTGCGATATATAGAATGCTAAAAAAAGCTGGTTATGGAAGAGATATTAATGGAGGGAGTATACTTATGCCCACAAGAAAAGAATTAGACTTATTAGATATAAATGCTGTACAGAAATGGTTTAAATTAAATAAACCAACAATAGTTATACTTGCTGCTGCAAAAGTTGGGGGAATAATGGCAAACCATACTCAGCCTGCAAGCTTCCTTTTAGATAATATTAAAATCCAATCCAATGTAATAGAATCAGCTTGGTTATTTGGAGCCAAAAGATTACTTTTTCTTGGCAGTAGTTGCATTTATCCAAAATTTGCTGATCAACCTATAAAAGAAGAATCACTACTAGAGGGATCTCTTGAGCCTACAAATGAGTGGTATGCAATATCAAAAATTTCTGGAATAAAGCTATGCGAATCTTTAAGAATTCAATATGGCTTTGATGCAATTTCTTTAATGCCAACAAATCTTTATGGCCCTGGAGATAATTATCATCCGACACAAAGCCATGTCATGGCATCTCTGATAAGAAAATTCTGTGAAGCAGTGAAAGATTCATCTTCTTCAGTAACATGTTGGGGATCAGGCGCTCCATTAAGAGAGTTTTTACATGCTGATGATCTCGGAGAAGCCGCAGTCTTTGCTCTTGAAAATTGGGATCCAAGCTCTAATGATGCTCCAGTTTGCAAATCTGGTAGAACTTTAACTTTTCTAAATGTTGGAACTGGTTTAGATATATCAATTAAAGATCTTTCAGAAAAGATAGCAACCGCTACTGGATTCAAAGGTGAAATAATTTGGGACAGAAGTAAGCCTGATGGAACTCCAAGAAAGCAATTAAATATAAAAAGAATGAAAGAAATGGGTTGGACTGCAAAAATTGATATAAGTGAAGGAATAAAGCGAACAGTATCAAATTATATTAATGATTCTATTTAACTTTTTTAAAGCAAGATTTTCACTTTAATTAAAACAAAGGTCAAAATCACATTATGTTTTAAATTTTATTTGCGAGGCAAAAGCATCTTAAAAATTAAATCTTTAAGATTAATCCAAAAAGTATGATAAATTTGCAAATCAATTATAGAATAAAATCTATTTTAGAACAGACCAATAGGAGATAAAATGGCCTTTAAAGTTAAGAACATATGTTGTATTGGGGCAGGTTATGTTGGAGGTCCAACAATGTCAGTAATGGCTGATCATTGTCCTGAGATACAAGTCAATGTTGTTGATATTAACCATCAGAGAATAAATAGTTGGAATGATCCTGATCTTAGAAATCTACCAATTTATGAACCAGGTCTAAACGAAATTGTGAAAAGATGCAGAGGTAAAAACCTACATTTTTCAACTGAGGTTGAAAGAAATATTGCACAGGCAGATATAGTATTTATCTCGGTGAATACACCTACAAAAACAAAAGGCTTTGGCGCTGGCCAAGCTAGTGATCTAAAATGGGTTGAAACATCTGCACGAAAAGTTGCCAAGTATGCAAGAGGGCACACAATCGTTGTTGAAAAAAGCACCTTGCCAGTAAGAACTGCTGAAGTAATTAAAGAAATTCTTATATCAGCAAAACCCTCTTCAGATCAATCCGAGCCTTCTACTTTTGATATTTTGTCGAATCCTGAATTTATGGCTGAAGGTTCTGCAGTAAAAGATCTTGAAAAGCCTGATCGAATTCTTATAGGAGGTGAAAATCATGATGCAATAAATACTTTAAGTGAAATTTATAAATACTGGGTTCCTGAAAAAAAGATATTACATACAAATATTTGGAGCAGTGAATTAGCAAAACTTACAGCAAATGCTTTTTTAGCACAAAGGATAAGTTCTATTAATTCTATTAGTGCCTTATGCGAAGCCACTGGAGGTGACGTAAGAGAGGTTTCAAGAGCTATTGGATCAGATAGCAGAATTGGTTCAAGATTTTTAGATTCTGGTCCCGGCTTCGGTGGAAGTTGTTTTAAAAAAGATATTCTTAATCTTGTTTATTTATCTAGATATTTTGGCTTACCCGAGGTCGCTGATTTTTGGGAAGGAGTTGTTCATCTAAATAATTGGCATCAACACAGAGTCTCCCAATTAATCATTAAAAAGCTTTTTGGAACATTGTCGGGAAAAAAAATTGGTGTTTTAGGATTTGCATTTAAGGCAAACACAAATGACACTCGCGAATCAGCCGCAATACAAATATGCAAAGATTTACTTGAAGAAGGAGCAAGACTATTTATTCATGATCCGAAAGTTAATCCGTTAAATATATCTAATGATTTAGGTATTTCTCCTATAAATAAAGTTTTAGAGTCAAATAATTCTTTAACTTTTCAATCCGATGGCTCATGGAGTAAAGCTAGCCAGATATCTGAAGCAACAAAAGAAGCAGATGCGATTTTGGTTCTTACTGAATGGGAGGAATATTCTAAAATAAATTGGGAAAAGGAGTCAAAGCAGATGCGATATCCAGCATGGGTTTTTGACTCAAGGTCAATACTTGATGCAAAAAGAGTTATAAACTCAGGGCTTAATTTTTGGAGGATAGGAGATGGAACAAATTTATAGAAAAGGTTTTAAATTTTCAAAAGTATTTTTAAAGTCATTAAATCCATCTATTTTTAGATAAAAACTTTCTATATTTCTATTAACATTAGTTTCTTGATATTAAGTCAAGCAAGTTAGATTCAAGTATTGAATTTATCCTAATATATAGTTATAATATAAAATTTAAAAGTCAAATATACTATACAATGTTTATAAAAAACATAAAGTTGGAACTTGATTTATTATTATAGTCTCCCACTATGATGTGATGGTATTGATCCTCTGGCATTAAAAACAACTCTTATAGTTTTAAGCATTATAAGCAAATCAAGTAGAGTTGAAAAATGAAGTAAATAATATAAATCATAACTTAATTTATTAGATGAATCTTTTACAGAAGCTCCATATGGATAATTAACTTGAGCCCAGCCGCTAAGACCAGGTCTCATGAGATATCTGAGTTGATAATGAGGTATTTTGCTTATAAGTGATTTCTCTATTTCTGGCCTTTCAGGTCTAGGTCCTATAAGACTCATTTGACCAGTAAGAACAGACCACAGCTGAGGTAATTCGTCTATTCTAGTAGATCTTAATATCGAACCAATAAAAGTTATTCGAGAATCATTTTTTTTTGCCCATTGAGCTCCGCTCGATTCAGCATTAGTTCTCATAGTACGCAATTTATAAATTCTAAAAGGAGCACCTCCAAATCCTGATCTTATGTGTGAATAAAACACAGGTCCTCTATCCTCTAATTTTATTAATAAAGCTGCAATTAGAATAAATGGTGAGGTTATTAATAACAGAATAATGCTTATTAGGAACTCACATAATCTCTTTAATCTTAATTGAAATGTACCTTTGGGTAAAGAAAATCTATTGCTCAAAAAATACATATTGTTAAATAGATTAGGAGGATATCTCTGAAGAACAACTTCTGACCATTCTAAAATAGAAAATATTTCAACACCTTTAATCTTAAGTTTTAATATCTCATCTAAATCTATTTTCTCAAGAATATCAAAGTTTTCTATAATAATTCCACTATGTTTTTTTAATGATTCAGAATTTATTTCAAAGTTATTCTGAAAATCAATTTTACAATCTACTCTAGACCAATTCAATTGCTCCGTAAGATTAGCATAAGATTCTTCTGATCCAATCAACAGCCAATTTTGCTTTTTAACTAATAGTGTTACAAAGAAAAAATTAATTAAGAGCTGAAATAAACTACTTAATATTGCAATCAATGAAAAGAAAGAGAATACTTTGACATTATATAAAATATCTATCATATTACCGATCAAAAGACTTAAAACTGCTAATGAAGCTATTGATAAGAAACAGACAATAAAACTTTTTAATATATTTTTTATAATTATATATATATACTTTTCCAATTTATATGTGTATCTTCCAAAGACATAGCTGGAAACAATCCAATTAATTGATACAAATATGAAAGGTAACGAAAAAAATATTGAATTTAATGATTTACTTGAAAAAATAGAGAATGAAAAAAATATTATTAAAAAATCTACAATCGCAAATATAAGAATATGTTTTCTAGTAATTAACCAGGGTATATTATTTTTCATTTTACTAAGTGCATATATATTTAATCAGTGAGTATCTCGTACAACATATAAGTTTGAACAGTTTTAGCAAAAGGTGAAGTAGCTTCTTCTATTATCTCAGCTGCTATATTAAATCCACTTTTATTAACTGCTAATATATCACCTGATTTTAAATATTGATTACTAGTTGATCCTCTTTTACTATTTTTATTATATCTGAAACGGGTTTTAGCCATTGTCCCGTCCTTCTTGATCCTCAAGAGCGTTATTGGGCCTCTCAAAGCTCTTAAGCCTGACATAAGCAGGGCATCATTTACAGTAGAAGATTTGGTTAACAATAAAATGCCTGGCTTTTCTACCCTTCCAGAGACAAAAACAGTTATTTCTTTAGGATTTAAATTTGACATCATTGCCTTACTTAATTGAACCAAAGTTTCCTGCGAACTTTTAGATACTTTAATAACATCCCCATCTGCAATTCGTATATTTTGACTTTGATCACCATCTTCAATTACTTTTAAAAAATTAACCTTTGTCCTTATAAGACCTCCTCCATTTGAAAGAGTATTCTTTCTAACAATTTCTATATTAGTTAGATTGCTATAAGGTGTTATACCTTTTGCTACCTTAATAGCATCAAATAAAGTAGGGAAATAACCTGTCGGACCAGCTAGATTTGCAGATGCAAGTTGCCTTCTAGCAATATATTCAGTAGATCCTATTCTTTCTGATAAATCTCTTCTATTAAGACTACTTTGCCTTTCTTGGAAAGCAGAGATTTTGTTTATGTCTTTAAGTAATTTTGGATTTGAATTATTAGTGCTCAGAATATCAGAAGGTGGTGCACCAAAGGAGCCAGCCAATATATGCATTCCAGGCTCTTCAACTTCCCCAGATATATAAAATCTAATAGGTCGGTAATGAGCAACTTCTACTTTAACATTTGGCTTTAAAAGAATTCCTTCAAAACGTTTATTTAATAATTCCTGTAATTCATTTATAGTTAACCCACTAACAAAAATATTGTTTATCTTTGGTAGTGTTATAGAACCATTACCATCAATAATATAGAAATTAGTAAGGTAACCTAGATTCTTATCTATGATTACCTTAAGAGTATCGCCCTGACCTAAAATGTAATCAAAATTTGTTTTTTTATCTAGATATTCTTCTTTTGGATGATTTTCTGATTCTATAGAAGCATATGTATAAATTGTTGAGTTCCCAACCAACAAGGATATAAAGAAAATTATATTAAATATTTTTTTTGAAAGTTTCAATTTAATTGGTTTCATTTAGTTAGATTAGTTTCTTTAAAAGGTTTAAAGCTTTAACTGATTGGCTAACAATCATTATTTTATATAAAAGCTTCTTAATTTGCCAATAATATTAAACCCTCAACCTTAATGCATTGAATAGACAATCTATTTCTAAATTTAATTGCTTCATTTTTTGTCATGGATCCTAATGAGGTTAGTAGTATTTGTTTAGAACAAGCTTTGGCTTCAACAAGGTTCTCTGTTACTTCAAATTTTCTTGGAGAAATTTCTTCTACCAGTTTTTTACGTAACAACTCTTTCCACTCTTCTGAAATATTCCCTAATATAATAAAAGCAATTTTTTTGTCATCAGTTGTATTTAATATGGTTCCATCTGCTATTAATCTTATTTCCTCATCTAAATCTACGAAGTTAAATGTATCTATTAGATTGACATCAAGATAAGTTAAAAGTTTCTTTTTATTATATATAATTCCGGTTTTGTTTTCTTTTACTATTGAGAATAAAGAGCCTGTTAAGAAGCCTCCTAATAAGCCTAATATAATAAGATTTGACATTTTAGGAGCAACTTTATTGCTAAGCAAGGTTGGTGTTGTAATTAATTCCCATGGGTCAGACGAACGTGCAGCTTCAAGTGCCAATAATCTTCTTTCAGACTCTAGTTTTATCAAGGTATTCTCATCTCTAGCAGCTTCATTTGCTAATTCCTTAAATTTTATAAGAACATCCCTAGGCCTTTCATTTGAAGTTTTTACAGACATTAAAGTATCTCTCTTTGCTTCTAAATGTCCTATTAATAGAGGTTTAAGTTTATAAACTAAGGATTCCCTCTCTTCCTTCAACGCTAGTAGATCATCATCATTATGTTCTAAAAATATATTTAACTTACTTAATGATATATCTATTGATTCTATCTTATTTGTAATACTTCTAGCCTGATTTTGTGCTCTCGCTTTTGCTAGAAAAATCTCAGGATTTATATTAGGATTGTTCAAGCTGGCTATTTCTATATCTATTCTATTCATCTCATTTATTGCCGCTATTCTATTCTGTTCTGTTCCAGTTAGTTGTAAATTCGAAATATTTCCAAATGTCATTAGATTCTTATCTGTAAAGCTATTGCTAATGCCAGCAATTAAATTATATTTTGAAGAATAATCTTCAAACATTTCTCTTGAAATCCTTCCTTTTTCCTTATAGATTAAAATCTGCTCGTCTAAATGATCTATACCCTGTCTAATTCCTTTATCCCTATCCCTATTTGAGAATTTTTGATAGGCAGTAGACATATCATTCAAAACTTTATTAATTCTTGTCTTGCTTGTATCTTTATAACTAATATTAAGAACAGAGGTTCCTTTCTTAAGCTCTATCTTTAAATTACTTTTTAGCCAATGTCTAAACTTCCATCCTGTAATATTTTTCCCGGAAGCCAACATATCTTTTTTAACATAGTCAAAAATAGGCATAAGTACTGAAGGACTTTTAAGAATTTCTACTTCAGTAGCTAGCTCATTTGCCTTCCCGCTAACACCTCCCAGCTGACTTAAAATTTGATTATTAAGTTCCTGCATAGAGCCAGGTCTTGATTTTGATTCATCATTAGATGCAAGAACAATCTGTAAATCTCCCTGCCAAACAGGTTCTTTTCTTATAGCGTTAAACAAGCCTAGGCATATCCCAAAGACAGTAAATATAATTATTGATGTTTTGTTTCTTATTAATGTATTAAAAATTTCCTGCAAATCAATCTCATCATCCACTTCTTGCTGATTAGTGGGATTAATATTAGATGGATTTTTGTTTTCTGTATAATTCTCCATTGCTTAATTTTAGCACTCTAGGCGGTTAGGAACTTAATGCTATTAGAACAAGTATTCAAAAATCTCAAAATATTTCATCTTTATCAAATGCAAACTTTAAAAGAATTTGAGCAAAGAAGATGTATTAAACTTCGTAATTTTTACTGAAGTCTTCTTATTTTCGTTGGAATTATATATTTTTATCGCAACATAAATCCTTAATCTTGATTTTAATCAGCAAAAAATTATGATCTTTTATATAAAATATTATCTCCATGGCTAAACGTCCTATTTTGATTACAGGAGCAGCAGGTTTTATTGGTGCCGCTTTGGTCAAGGAGCTTTTATTAAATGGTGAGAAAGTAATTGGAATAGATAATTTGAATAATTATTATGATGTAAATTTAAAGAAGTCTCGACTAGATAATATAAATAGATTAACAATTGCAAATCATGCTACATGGAGATTTGAGCAGATATCTATAAACGACTTCAAAGCTTTAAGTGATATTTTTGAATCTTACTCACCTAGAATTGTAGTTAATCTTGCTGCCCAAGCAGGAGTAAGACATTCTATGAAATTCCCTTCTGATTATATTCAGAGCAATATAGTTGGATTTACTAATTTAATTGAATTATGTAAGACTAATAATATTGAGAATCTTATATATGCTTCTAGTAGTTCTGTTTATGGAGGTAATGAGAATTACCCATTCTCAGAAAAACAATCTGTTGATCATCCAATAAGTCTTTACGCAGCAACTAAAAAATCTAATGAGTTAATCGCGCATACCTATAGTCATCTATATGGTATTCCTTCAACTGGATTAAGATTTTTTACCGTATATGGTCCCTGGGGAAGGCCTGATATGGCACCGATGATTTTTGCCAAGTCAATACTTTCTCGTGAGCCTATATCAATATATAACCACGGAGAAATGAAAAGAGATTTTACTTATATTGATGATGTTACAGAGGCTATAAAAAGATGTTGTTATCAACCTGCAACTTCAAATCCTAATTTCAATAAAAACTTCCCAGACCCATCCACCTCTTTTGCTCCACATAGGATTTTTAATATTGGAAATAGCAATTCAATACCATTAATGGAATTCATAAAAACTATAGAGGATTACCTAGAGATAAAAGCAATAAAGCATTTTATGCCAATTCAACCAGGAGATGTTATTTCTACAGCTTCTGATAACAAAGCTCTTGAATCTTGGATAGGTTTTAAGCCATCAACATCATTAAAAATAGGTATAAGTAAATTCATAGATTGGTATAAAGAGTATTATGATATAAACTAGTATTTTATTAATATGTATTTAGAATGTTTTATAAGAAATTAATGCTCTAGTGAAAACTGTAATTGCAACAGGTGGGGCCGGATTTATTGGAAGCCACACAAGTCTAGTTTTACTTCAAAAGGGAATCAACTTAATAGTTATTGATTCTCTTGAAAATAGTTCTGAAAAGGCTATAGAAGCTATTAACGAATTATTATCTGATATAGATCCTAAAAATAGGGGTGAATTATATTTTAGGAAGGGCGATATCAGAAATTATAATTGGCTTAATAGTATTTTTATAGAATTTAAATCTAAAGGAATACCTGTTGAAGCTTTAATTCATTTTGCAGGTTTAAAAGCAGTGGAAGAATCTATTAAATTACCTTTGAGGTACTGGAACAACAATGTAAGTGGTTCAATTAATCTTTTGCAAGTAATGAAAGAGAATGACTGTCGAACAATAGTTTTCAGTAGTAGTGCAACTATTTATTCAAGCAAAGATTGTTCTCTAGGTGAATCTCTTGTCGAAGATTCTTTATTTAGTCCAATAAATCCATATGGAAATACAAAACTTACTATAGAAAATATTCTAAAGGATGTTTATTATAGTGAGCCAAAATTATGGAAGATATGCAATCTGAGGTATTTTAATCCAGTAGGTGCTCATTATTCAGGAAAAATAGGTGAAAGTCCTTCATCAATTCCTAGCAATTTATTTCCTTATATTTCCCAGGTATCTATTGGAAAATTAGAAAAATTATCTATTTTTGGGAATGATTGGCCTACAAAAGATGGTACATGTATAAGGGACTACATACACATAATGGATCTTGCGGAAGCTCACTATGCTGCATTACTTTATCTAATTAAAGAGGAGCCTCAAGTTATAAGTTTAAATATTGGTACTGGATCAGGTAAAAGTGTCCTGGAAGTAGTCGATACCTATGCAAAGGTCAATCAATGTACCATTCCTTATGAATTTGTTCCCAGAAGAAAAGGAGATGCTGCTTTCGTTGTAGCAAATAATCAATTAGCTCTAGAAAAATTAGACTGGGAACCTAAAAGAAATTTAATAGATATGTGTAGAGACGCATTTAAATGGCAGCAACTAAATCCGAATGGTTTTAATGATTATTAATCTTTGCTTTTATTCAAAATTTTAATTGTTATGAATTTACTAAAGTTTGAACAGACTCCCATTTTGTTGGTTTTTGTTTTAATTCTGGCAAGCTTACCAATAAATGCCAAACTACAGCTTGAAAGGCTTCAGAATGAGGAGTTATCAGTTCTGAATTAACAATTGGTATTAATATAGATGCCTTTGCTATTTCTCTTGTATATCCATTATCTTTGCCGACTATTCCTACTACCGGAGTTTTTCTTTCCTTAGCAAACTCTAATGCTTTAACTATGCAAGGACTAATATTTAATTGGAGATTTCCTCCTCCAACAGAAAAAACGAAAATCAAATCATTAGATGTAAGGTTACTTACGTCAAGCCATGCACTAAAAATCGTTTCCCATCCCTCGTCATTTGTTCTGGCTGTTAACTCAGAAACATTATCTGTAGGTGCATAGCATTCAACACCTGCAAGTTTTCTAAAATCATTTACAGCATGAGAGCAATTACCAGCACTCCCACCTACACCAATAAAAAAAACTCTACCTTTTCTAGACCTTGTATCTATAATCTCCTTTGCTACTGACTCTACCTCTATTTGATCTATACTGGAGGCAATCAGACTGACCTCTTTAAAGTAACTATCAATAAAGCTTCTCATTTGTGATAGATATGTAAAGTTTTGAATTTATTATAACTTATTGCTTTAGAGTTAATTTATAGCATAACTTATTGTTATCTTTATTTTATTGCGATAAAATAAATAGAAATCTAAAAAGTTAGATAGTAAAACTAAATTACAATTACATATATATATTTTATAAATGGAAATATAAATAAATTATATTAATTGGATACAAAGAAAGCAAATCTAAAAGAATTAGAGATTATAAGGTATTATATATAATTGTCTTTACTGCTTAATGTTATGAATATTGCAGTTATTGGAAGCGGAGTAACAGCCTTTGCTGCTGCATCATATCTTAGCAAAAAAGGATTTTCGGTCGATTGCATTGCTCCTAGAATTGAACCAATGAAGAAAGAAATTGACAAAGTTTATTGTTCAGAAAATTCAAATAAATTTCTTAGTTCACCTAAGCTTAATAGAGCTGACTTTATTTACAGTAAAAATATAAGCGACAAAGTCTTTCCTAAAGAATGTAAAGACTTTACTGGGATTGAGATAGTTGATTCTATCGGTCTTGCAAGATATTGGGGGGCTAATTTAGCTAAGTATGCTCTTAATGAAAGCATTAACAAACTAAATCTATGTAATGAGGATAGGAATTTTTTAGAAAATCTTATACCTACTTTAAATGTAAATGAATTTTACCAAGAACTAAATAATAACAAGTATGTACAGAATCTAAAAAAATCTTCTTTTTCTTCTAATAAAAATTACAACCAAACTAGTTTAGAAATATTTGACGCCACTCTTGCTATATGGAAAAACAAATGTAACCTTGATAGCCTACCGGACGAAAGAAAAAATGAAGCTATATTTGGTAGTAATTTTTTGATGCCAAATTCTTATCAATCAATAAATGGAAGAGTAGTTGATATAATGAATATATTTGATAAGAACAAGTCATTAGTTATTAAAGTTAAATTTAAAAATACATTTATTTTAAAGTCATACGATTATATTTTTGTTGCTTGCGGGGCAATAGGGTCTTATAGGCTGATATCAAATATTTGCAAAGACACTTCAAGTTTAGGAATATCTCACAAGATAAAACATCATCCAATGATATCAAGACTTGCTTTTGTTCCTAATCTAGAATGCCCCAAAAAATATATATCAATGAGTAATTTTGATATAGCAATGACTGTCAATAAATGCAATATTTATTTAAATTTCTATCCGCTTAAAGGGTTATTTAATTCTTATACTCGTAACAGTTTAAAAAGTAAGTATATATTCAAAATAATTAAAAAGATTTATATTTTACTGAATATTAAATCTGATAGCCCGTTATCAATCAGCTGGTGGATTGACAGATTATACATTTCTTCTTTATACTTTGATTCAGATTTATCTTCATCATATATAACAAGTAGCAAAGATAATTTAATTACAATAAATGGTGGCTTCAGGGCTGATTTCCAGAAACTAATACTAAGGAATACAATGCCTATGATTAAAAGTAAATTAAAAAATAAAAAAATCTTTTTAATACCCTTTATATCAAAAATTCATAAGCCAGGTTCAGATCTTCATTATTCAAGTACTCTAATAAATTATACAAATAAAGAATCTAATCTTTCTATAAATAAAAAAACTGATTCGAGAATATTTACAATTGATTCTTCTTCATCTGAATATTTACCAACTGCAAATCCAACATACTATTTTATAGCAAGAGCTATAAAACTAGCAAGTGATTTTAGTACTTCAAAGCGCTAATAATCATAGAGAAGTAAAATGATGCTAAGGACTATTATATATTCATAATAAAGCATGTTAAAGTTAAATTAGTCTTTATATTTAAATAATGGATAAGACAGGTTATATTGAGGTTTCATTTGTAATTCCCTGCTTAAATGAAGAAAAAACGTTAGCCAAGGTTTTAGAAAACTGCCATGAAACAGGTCTAAAATTCAAATCATATGAATTGATCGTTGCCGACAATGGTAGTAGCGACAATTCAATTAATATCGCAAAAGAAAGTAGGGCTCAAGTAGTTAATGTTAAAAATAAGGGATATGGGTCTGCTTTAAAAGAAGGGTTAAAACAAGCTATAGGTGAATATGTTGTAATGGGAGACGCAGATTTGACATATGATTTTGCAGATTCAATAAATATGATACAAAAGCTGAAAGATGAGGATACTTCACTTGTTATGGGGAATAGGTTTTTAGGAACAATAGAAAAAGGTGCTATGCCAATGCTTCACAAATATATAGGAAATCCTATTCTAACTTTAATTGGTAAAGTATTTTTTGGAGCTGATATTAACGACTTCCATTGTGGGTTAAGAGCATTTGTAAATAAAGATATTAAAGAGTTGAATTTAAAGTCGCAAGGAATGGAATTTGCCAGTGAAATGGTTATAAGAGCATGCCTTGCTGGGTTAAAACTTTCAGAAGTATCTGCAAACCTAAGAAAAGATCATCCAGAAAGAAACCCGCACCTTAGAACATGGCGAGATGGTTGGCGTCATTTAAAATTCATGTTCTCATTCAGTCCTAAATATACTTACTTCCCTTTATCACTATTTTTTATAATAAATTCTATATTAGTATTTATATTAAATTTAACTCAACAGGTTCCATTTTCAGGAACAAATTCTCTGGCATTTAGTGTAGTACTTTATGTATGTGGATTATGGGCATCATCTGAGTATATAAGTTCAAGACTTTTGCTGGCAACAAAAATAAAGTACAAAAACTCATTTTTCTCTGATATTTTATTTAAGTTTGTTAGATCTAGATCATTTCTAGATAGATCATTTCAGATAGTTTTATTCCTTATTTCAATAGCTATAACAATTATAGTTTCACTTTATATAAAATCGAATGGAAATTATGAATATTTTTCTGAACGTTCCTCTCAGCTTAAATTTTATATATCAATGATATTATCTAGTACATCACTATATATATATTTAGTTGCATCTAAAATTAATACGTTTTCTTGGTTACATGATAATTAATCTAAAAATTTAGTAATTAAATTTATCTAAAAATCCAGGGAAGCAAATGTTCGGAGAATTCCTTAAAGCTCTTCCAGTAGTGTAAGCCTTAACTCTAGGACTGAAAATAGAAAGCCTCTCTAATAAAAACTGACTTACTATAGGTATTCGTAGTGCTTGTGTGTGTTTTATATTTTGAAGTTCTTTGAATTTATATTTTTTTAAACCAACACTTAAAATTTTATGGTCAAAGGATGCCTGATTTAATGCGATGCAATTTATTATCTTATAAATATCAACAATTGAGCATATTGTAATCTTTGGCTGATCATTAAAGAGGGTAAAAATACTATTTGCAGACTTATTCATAGATTGCAATGTATAACGGTTACTTTTAGTATCAAAAATCATGCCAGGTCTTATTATTGCTACAGACGAAATGCTTGCTAGAATAATATCCTCAACATCTGCTTTTGCTTGACTATAGTAGGTATTATTAGTCATTTCTATAGTTTGGGAAGATATGAATATAATAAAATTAGCTTTATTTTTATTTATCAGAGATTTATAATAATCAATTTCCTTTTTATAAGCCTTTTTGGTATCAGACCTTAATGTAGGTGAAAATGTAGCTACAACAATTTTTTTAAATTGAAAATCTGCAGAATTTACATTTAATTTATTGTTTTTCTCTACTTCCGCCTTTAACCCATTAGAAAGCATACCCTTACTTCCTAGAATAGAAATAAAGTCAGATGCAGGGGTATGTTCAAAGTTAATCATTCAGATATTATTACAATAGGAAGATCTGCTTGTTTTAAATTGATGTAATTACAAGCTGTTTTTTTAATAGAGTTTTTTTCATAGTAAAATTAAATTTTTAAAATAACAGCTTTTTATATTAGATTATTTTACAATACACATATTTAAACAAAAAACCAAGAAGTATATATATAAATATTATCAAATATTTAGACGTCCGGATTGTAAAAATATAATAATTAATCCTCTACTAAGAAAATATATTGACATGTTTCCTAAGTTTGATACTTTTAATAATAAGGTAATTTTTTATGTTTAAGCTATTAAAAACAAATAACCTTCAAGATTCTAAAACCAAAAGACTTAGTATAGCTCTTTTTATATTTATTATTTCCTCTGCACTTATATTTTATATACTTTCAGATGGTAACTATAGAGAAATTAATGCTGATTTTGGACTCTACTTCGATCCTATAGATAGGATAAAAAACAGTAATTGTAACTTTGTTCAATGCTTAAATGAATTTTCTACCTTTAATAAAGATTTGAATGGCTACAACTCCTGGATTCCTACACCATTCTACTCAATATTCTTCTTGCTACCGATATCAATCCTGAATTCCGACTTTTTTTTTATGATTCAAGGAATTATTATTACTCTAACTATAATAATAATTCTTCAAGAGATATTGCATTCTACTTTATCAAACAAGCTTGGCTCGGGACTTATAAACATAACTATAATTATAGGCACTTTAAATTATAGTTTTATAAAAGATAGCCTTACATCTGGTACTATGTCAGTTTGCTTTCTTTTCATTCTATTGTCAATTAAATATAGATCTAATATTACTTTAAGCTCTATATTACTTTCTTTTGCAGCGATGATCAGAAGTAATTATATATTTATGATAGTTTCATTTATTATTGCATTATTTATATTTCGTCCAAGTTACTATAAGAAATTTATTTTAGCTCCGCTAATATCATTAGTAATTTATTTTATTTGTTATAAATTCTTCTATTATAGTTACCCAGGTTCTGGTTTCAATAATGTATTCATTACTGGCATAAGAAGCATGGATTACGTTTATGATTATTTGCTGCCAAGGCTTAATATAACTGAAACCCAACTATTTCATTGGGACCTTTCGTTATTTGAATTATCTAAGATTCTATTGCATGATATCTCATTGATCTATGGTGTAATAATTCTTTATTCCTATAAAATAATGTATTTTATGGGATTTATGCATTCTGATTATCTTTTTGATCCTAGAGGAATATGGTTACAAAGATTATACAATTTAATATATTCTTCAGTAGTTATGACTCCAGCATTCTATAGCACTATATTTCTATCTTTAATGTCACTCTTAAGAAAACATATTATTCTTAGTTGGGAAACTCTATTCTATATCTGGTCACTAGTATATATATTTATACATTCTTTATATCTAGGAGACCCAAGGTACCTTATTGGATTTAATTTTATATACGTATTATCATTAATAAGGTTTATAAGCTTAACATATAAAACATTTACTATGTATTCTAAATCAATTTAGATAAAGTAAAAATTATTTTTCTTACTAAATATAATATTATACCCATTAATAAAAATATAGGTGATAAGGATAATGAAATTAATCCAATTAGATCATACCTAGAACGTCCTAGCCTATACTTAAAATTAATAAGCCAATTCATGTAATCTCTTCCTACTAAATTATTATTGTTATAAATAACTACTGGTCTATTTAATTTCTTTATGATTGCATTGTTATCTATAAATTTAAATGAAAGATATAGATCTTCGCATCTATTTGTTTTTGGATAGTGTATATTATGCTTAATTAGAAATTCTTTTTTAAAGCAACTAGTGGGAGCAGGAAATGGATTTTTAAAGCAAGAATAAAACTTTGCATATTCTGGTCGAGGGTATTTAATTAAAGCATCAGTCTTTAAATCATACATATCAGAATAAATAAAATCAACTTTATAGTTACTATTACGGATTAGGTTTATTGTATCCTCGTATCGATTTGGGAGAATATTGTCATCCATATCACATCTCATTATATATTTGCCATTAGAAATATTAATTGCTCTGTTTAAACATGATCCTTTAGATGAATCGTCAATAATATAAGATAAGTTAGATATTATAAACTGTTCAGATTTTAATTCTTCATTCCATATATCAAATGTTAGTTTATCATTATTCTCTAGAACTATGATTAATTCAATAACTGAAGAAAAGCTGGATATCTGATCTAAAAACGCTCTTACTTCAATTTTTTTAGTTCTAAATGATAATGGTATTAATGATATCAAAGGAGACATATTCTTATTGAAGAAATATTTAATTTATTTATTAATTATGTTATTTTAGCAAAGAAAAATGTTATGTAAAGTTTTATAGTTATATGCTTCACTTTTCTTATAGCAAAATGTGAAGTAAATCTTCCAACGATTTATGATTAAATACATGATAATCAGCCGAAAGATTCTTATTATTAGACAAAAGTATTGTTTTACAACCTACAGAATTACCTGCTTGTATATCTTTTAATCTATCTCCAATTAATATACTTTTATTTAATTTAATTAAATATTCTTTTTCAGCCTTCTTTAGCATGCCAGGTTTAGGTTTTCTACAATCGCACATTCCGTCATAAGGATGAGTGCACATGTAAAAAATATCTATTCCAAGCTTTTTACAAATAATATTATTTATTTTTAATACCAGATCGATATTTGCAGACCCCCTAAGTGGATCAGGTTGATTTGTAACTACAATAGGTATAAAATTTCTTAGTTTAATTAAGCTTATTATACTATTAGCTTCTTCAAATATATTTATCTCATTAATTTGCCAAGGTGGTCTATCATCTATTAGATGATTTAAAATACCATCTCTATCAAGAAAAACTGCTTTTTTATCCAATTCAACTTATTGTAAAGTTTGAATGTAATGAATCGTCTTTAAACATCTTTACTGTATCTAATGAAAGTAACTCTAAATCATAATCTTTTAGTGATATTTTCTTTATTATTTCCGGAGTTACTGTTATTATATGACAACCACAATTAGCTGCTTGATATATATTAAAAACTTCTCTAGTACTTGCCCATAAAATTTCAACTTCCTTATAAGATCTAAATTTTTCGATTGCATAGCTTATATATTCTACTGGATCTCTTCCTGTATCTGCAATTCTTCCAGCAAAAATCGAAATATAAGACCTAGAATTGATATTTAAACTTTCATAACAAATATCAATTTGTCTTTTAGATAAAACTGCAGTTATATTTAAATTTATACCTTCATTTGTAAGCTCTTTAATAACACTTTTTGAAGTTTCACCTTTGCTATTTGTAATTGGTACTTTTACATAAACAGTAGGGCTAAGAGAAGAAAGAATTTTAGCTTGTTCAATCATCTCAATTGGGTCATCCGAAAATACTTCCAATGACAATGACTTCCCATTTGATGCGCTTACTGCTGCCTTGGCAAAGGTCATATAGTTTGTAACTCCAGATTTACGCATTAAGGTAGGATTAGTTGTTAGTCCATCAATCATTGGCTGATTGGCTAACTTAGTTATTGAATCAAGATTTGCTCCGTCGGTAAAGAGCTTGATTTTTTTGTTTTTGGTTTCGAAAATCACTTTAAATTTATTATTGCTTTTTCATAAGAGCTAACAGTTCCAATTTCTATATAAGGTTCATAAACCTCGTAAAAAAGAGCTTGATTTAATTTTGTTAATCTTTCCTGTTCTAAAGAAAGGTCGAATACTTTTTTATTATTAGATAAAAAGACACTTTTTTTAAATACTAAAGCCCCATAATCTATATAATTTGAATTCTGCATAGGGTTATTTTTATTATATATACATTGAATAATTTGATTCTCCACCTTTTCACAATAAACATTAGGTTTTTCCTCTGTTAAATTAGACTGAAGTATTGACATAGTCATATTCTTGTTAGATTCTATATGCTTTTTATACAATAAATCATAATCTATATTCAATATTGTGTCTCCATATTGAACTATAAAGTTATCATCACCAATCATATTTACTGAGTTTTTAATAGCACCTCCAGTTCCAAGAAGATTACCCTCTTCCTCTATACTAAAGGTAAAATTTATTTTAGGTTCAAGATTATTTAAGTAATCTAAATAAATTTCACTCTTATAACCTAAACAAAAATGTATTGATTCAAAATTAAACTTTCCCAAAGATTTTAATAAATAACTAATAAAAGGTTCGCCATTAATATTAAGCATTCCCTTTGGAAGGTTATTATCTAAAGAAGTTATTCTTGTACCTAAACCTCCACAGAGAAGAGCTATTTTCATCAGGAAAAAAGAACATGTGAGCCTATATTATCAAACCTAAATGGCAGCTCCTTCAATCCTCTATTTCTCATTGTTTCTTTTAACTTATTTCTATCTTTTGCAATAAACATAAGAAATCCTCCTCCACCTGCGCCTACTAATTTTCCACCAATTGCACCATTATTTATACCTTCATAATAACTTCTCATTATCTCTTCTGAACACATGTCTGGGCTTCTTAAAAGTTTCTTCTGCCAGTGATCATGCATTAGAAGACCATACTGATTAATATCTCCTTTTATTAAAAGATCCTTAGCAATAAATCCCATCTCCTTAACTGAATCTAGATTAGAAAGCATTGATTCATCTGCTTCTAAAGATAACTTGTTTTGAGTTGATAGAATATTAGATGCACTTCTACTATAACCAGTAAAGAACATTAATAATGAATCCTGAAGTAAAGATAAGTTGCTTTCAGATATATCTAGTCTTTTAAACTCAACCGTATCGTCCTTGTTAAAAATAAATTCATTTATTCCACCTATGGCTGATGCATATTGATCTTGCTTTCCAATTGGCTCTTGAAGCCTATCTATCTCTACATGACATGCTTGCTTTGCTATTTCTTCATTGCTCATGTACTTACATTCATAAGTACTAAGCGCTTTTATTAATGAAGCAGTGAAAGCACCTGAAGAACCAAGGCCAGTACCTGCCGGAACATCTGCTAAAGTTGTTAGTTCTATTTGATATTCTTGCTTATCTTGCATTGATAATACTTCCTTAAATATTCTGTGATTTATTTCATTAGGCTGATTTACTGACTCTAGCTGCGAGTACTTTAAAAATATTCCTTTCTTAAAAGGTTTAATTGCAGAGGTGTATACATACTTGTCTATCGCTGCAGCAATAAGGTAACCACCTCTTTTCCTATAGTAGGAAGGTAAATCAGTACCACCTCCTCCTAGTGATATTCTAAGTGGACTGCGAGCTAATAGCATTATCTAGCTATGTATTATGTTAATTATACCTTCCTTTAGCTTTTAAATGCAAAATGTATTTAGATTATAAATTAATTAATGTATAAAAACAGCTATGTTATATATAACTTAAAAGATTAAATCAATTATTTTGCTTTTATATTTCTGAAGATTATAAGTATAAGGGTAAAGAAAAGGTGGTATTAAAAATCTTATTACTGTTATTAGTTTCCTTAAAAAGGAAATATGCTTGTCTGACAATTGCTTATACAATATTTTAAAAGTAGGTCTTCTTGAGGAAGTACCTGATAAATGAAATTTACAAACTCTTTTATTTATGAATATTACTTTACTTGCTTGATTTAAGACTTTTCTTTTCCAAAGTTTGTCGGCTGAAATTTGACATTCAGCAATATAAGAATTCTTCTTTACTAAGTCTGAAGATAAAAGCATAGCTTGATGATTTGGTTCAAAAAACTTTAACCAATGCTTTATATTTGTAAGTCTGCTACCTGGGAAATCCCATTGTAATCTAAATTTGTAAGTAATTCTCGCTTGACCAAAAGCAATTGAACTTTTAATATCACTGTCTCTTATTGAATTATAAAGAAGGGAAAGAGAATTGTCTGAGTAAAATTCATCACCTCCATTCATGAAAATCGCTGTATTACCAGTAAATATTTCTCTTGCATAATTCATGCTTGGATATATGCCTTTTATATCATGTTCATTCAAACTAATATTATTAACAATTAAATTTAAATTGTTTATCTTTATATAGAATTTAAATTCATCTATAATTTTAGATACTTCTGATATATTTTCAGCTGCAGATCCATCTAAAATTAACCATTCTATCCTGCCTTCAAATTTTTGTGTAACAACAGATTTTCCTGTAAGGAATATTCCTTCTGGATCATTTTTTGTAATTGAAATAATAGATACATCCATATTATCTTAAAAGAATGTTGGAGATTTCACTCATTTTCAAATTTAAATGATTGATAACTTTGAATAGAGGCTGCCATCATAATAGGAAAGAATACCGAAGGAGTAGAAGGAAGTAATGGCATAAATAGTAATGCTAATTGTATCGATATTAATGAAATTACAATATAATCAGCCTTTCGAAAACCTTGATAAATCAGCTTAAAATATGGCCTAAATGTCAAATAACAAAATATCAAAAATATTCCAATACCTAAATCATATATAGCAAAATAAAACCATCCTACCGGCTTTAGAACTAACATATTTGTTTTATACAATTGAAATAGGCCTATATAGTTACCAGGTAAAAGAGAGAATCTACCTAGTACTTCTAATAAATCAGATGGAAACTGCCCGACCCAGTCACCTGGCAAGGAAAATGGCTTCGTAAGACCAACATACAGAGAAGTAAAGGCATAATAAAATCGATTTCCAGCGGCTAGAGCTAATCCAAGGCCAAAGCCATACTTTTCTAATGCACTCAATAGTCCTAAAACCCGCTCTGCTACATTAAATAAAAGAAAATATACTAATGGAACCACAAATATTAAGTTAAACAAAAAGAAAACAAGTGTATTTAGACTTTTTTTTATTCCTAATATAGAAAGGTTAATCTTAAAACTAAAGCATAATTTAAATAAAAAATGATATAACAATATTGTATAATAAATAATTACACTTATAGCTATTTGAGCAAATAATGTTAGAGGAAGTGATAGGTAAGACAATATACAAGTTGCAATAAATAATAAGCAAGATATAATTCTTCTGCCTTTTCCAATTATATTATCAAAATTAGAATTAGTATAAAGGTAAAAGGCGAATAGAAAAAGTCCAATAAATACAGATGATGACTGGGATGGCTCTGTAAAGAAATAAACTAGTCTATTGTGAGAAGTCCTAATACCATTGAGAAATATATATATTGTATCTGGTGAAATTGCTCCTACTAAAGCTGTTAATATAAAAAATATAAGCAATAGAATCAAACAATAAATTAGCTCTCTCCTTGTTTTTCTTTTAGAAGATAAAGCATATCTAGTTCCTATAATCTTGCCTAATGTAATTGAAGATAGTATTGGAATTGTAATCAAATACAGCGACATCAGAGAACTTATTATGCTTAAGTTGGCATAATGATGAGATGCATCAAAGGAATTAATAAAAGGAAAGATAATACATAAAATAGCAAGAAGATAGCAACCCAATAAGTCACTCTTATTAAAAAATGAATAACTCAATAAGAAAATGAATGCTGGAAAAAGACTATTTTCCCCGATCGAAGCAAAACTAATGTTTGGACAGATATAAATAGTCAACAATACTATTATTATACCGAAAGGTATAGTGTGAGAATTATTTTTATTAAGTAGAGATTTCATTTTCTAATATATATTATCTTTCTAATTTGATAAAAATAATATTCAAAAATTATTTAAATTAGAGTTTTTAGTCTAGAGTAAGACCTGATTTATTCCATGAATCATTAAATATCATAGTTGCCTCATCAGATTTAGTTCTTTCTGAAATTTTAGAGAAGTACGGGAAAGGTAGTGTAAGTATATCAGCATCAGACATGAAAGCCTCATGAATTATTCTTGATTGTCTTATTGAACCACATAATATCCTTGACTTTGAATTATTTGCAATTAAATATTCTTTTAATGATGAAACATGTTCTGCCGGATCTAATCCTTCATCGCACATCTTACCCCAGAAAAAAGAGAGTATTGCTGCGCCTGATGAATGAGCTGTAGTTGCTTGTAAAAATGATGTTATGCAAGTTGCATTTACATTAATTGATTTTTCAGATGAAAGATAATGAATAGCATTTAAGTTACTATAATTAACTGGAATTTTAATAAATAACTCAATTCCTTTTGAAAATCGCTCTTTAATCTTAAGAGCTGAGTCAACTAATTCATTGGCAGTATTTCCTACTGCTTGAATTGAAAAGGGCAAATTAGCGGCCTTAGTCTGTGCCAGCTCGTATATTGGCTGTATTGCGTCGAAGTAACTTGTAAATCCATTTTTGCTTGCATAATCAACAACAAAGTTTACATTAGTCGTAAGCCCTGTGACGCATCCCTTTTCTATTAACTCCTTAACCTCATTAGGATCGCAGCCATCATAAAAGTACTGCATAAAGAATTAATTGATGTCTAGTTAAAATAATTCTACCATGCATTCCATTACAAACAATTTAATTTACAGTTTTGTTCTGCTTTACATAAAACAAAGTCTGAAGTAGAATTTAACATCGAATCTAATTTGCTATTAACTTTAGTTTTATCCTAAATATTCAATTTTTTAATCTTAAATATGATGCGCAAAGTTATTCTTATTGTTACTGCTGCAGGCCTAGGCAGAAGAATAAAAGAGTATTCATTAGAAAAATATGGAAGATATATTGACAAGCCTTTAGTTGAATTAAGAAACAAAAGTTTATTAGCTTGGTCTATAAAGCCATTTTTTCCATTAATTACATCAGGTATTTTAAAATTTTCTGATATCTATATAATAATTAGAACTGATCAGGATGTTAATGCATTTAAAGAAGCTGCGAAATCAATAAATCCTAATGTACAAGTAATACAAATTGAAAAATTAACCAAAGGACCTGCTCATACAGCATACGAAGCATCAAAAAAGATATCTGTAATCAAATCAATAGAGGATTATTCAATAATAGTATCTGATAGCGACCATACCTTCAGATGTGATTCATTAGTTTCATACTTTAGAGATACTAATAAAGATCGTTTTAATTCATTTTGCACATTAAATACAGTAAGCAATCCAGAGAAATGGGGTTACATTATTAGAGATGAAAATGGTTTTTTCTTATCTGGTGAAAAAGATATTTCTAATAGAAAATCAAATGATGCTGAAAAAGCAGAATTTTTAATAGGTTGCTATATATATCACGATTTATCAACCCTTGGAATGGGGTTAAAAGAATTTGAATCTTCTATACATAATAATAAGGAGTCACACCATAGCATAGTACTTTCACTGCTAAGTAGAAAATTTAATGTAGACACAATTAAGTCTAATTGGGGAATGGGACTAGGCACACCTCTTCAATTAGAAAATGCTGAAAACTCTATAATTAGTTATGAGGGTAATAGAGAGCCCCCTACTTATATAATAGATATTGATGGGGTTATTTTTAAACATGATGCTGGAAAATTCTCAAATACTGGAGATTTTAAAGAAAATCCAAGTTCTATTCTTGATAATTTACAGACTATAAATAAATTATACAAAGAAGGTTCTACTATAATTCTTTGCTCTAGCAGGCCAGAATCAAGCTATGAAAAGACTAATCAGGATTTAATAAATTTAGGGCTCAATTATAACAAGCTCATTCTAGGAGCAACTTCTGGTATTAGATATTTAATAAATGATCGAAAGCCATCTAATTTAGCACTTAATACAGCAATATCCATTAACACAATTAGAGATGAAAAATTAGATATTGATAAGAATGGCAAAATTGATTTTATTAAAGATTGTAGTAAAGGTTCTGGTGCTTCCACACTAATACTTAGAGATCAAACTAATAACCATACCTTTGTAAGGAAGTGGACTTCATCATCTAATGAAGCAGTAACTAAAACCCTATATAGGCAATTCTCTTACTTACGATTGATGTCTAAATATGTAGATTATGCAGTACCCGATATTTTAGATTGGGGTTTTAGTTCAAGAGGTATATCCTACTACGATATGAGTTACATAGATGGTCCTCCATTGTCTTTCGATATGTTGAACAATTCGAATATTAGTATTTCTAATTTATGCAATATACTTTCTTCTTTATATGAATCTAGTAGCAAAAACTCTTCTTTTAAATCATATAGGAATCTCTTAAATAGTATTACTCACGAGAGGCTTAATCCTACAATTTACCAATGCCGTGAAACTCTCTCTGATACATTTAAACTATACGAGCCAATTCTTCCAGATGATTTTATTTACAAATTAATTAGAGGGGTAGAGCGAATTACTGAAGACAACGAATTATGGATATCACATAAACCTAGTCTCATACATGGAGATTTAACCTTTGAGAATATCTTCATGGTGAATTCTTCCCTTTTTCTTATAGATCCCTTAGGCTCTACTATGGACGTTCACATGAATGGTTCTATGCAGCAATGTACTAGTCCTATTTTTGATTTAGGAAAGTTATTTCAGAGTATAATTTCACAATATGAACAATGGGCTTATTTAGATTTAAATGCTATAGATATTTATATTAGGAATTTCTCTGTAGCTGAAGAAAAAATCAAGATAAGTGAGTCTCTGAATTCTATAAATGAAATTACTACTTTCTTTAATCAATATATTAATGGCAATATAATAAAAGATGGATTATTTTCTTTAGCACAAATTCTAATTAGAGTTAGTCCTTATAGAGTCAGAGCCAAATATCATCATTCTGCGCTTATATGTTTATTAAAAG
Organism: Prochlorococcus sp. AG-363-C02; assembly: GCA_003278345.1. Classification (GTDB taxonomy): domain Bacteria; phylum Cyanobacteriota; class Cyanobacteriia; order PCC-6307; family Cyanobiaceae; genus Prochlorococcus_E. The sequence continues at coordinate 75,248 of QCFH01000002.1, forward strand.
CCTATTCAATAATTGAATATTTAGAAGAATGTTAAATTACAATTATTTAGGATATATATTAATAAGGACAATATATTCTTAACTATAAAAGAACATATGAATGTCTATTTATTCTTTTGATTCTTTAGATAAACTTGGTAGTATATCTAAGGGTTTACCTATTTTAGCCAGCTTACCTTTTTTAATATAAATAATTCTATCGCAATTTGATAAAGTACTTATTCTATGAGCAATCATTATTATCGTTAGATTATCATCAAGATTATAAATAGAATCCATTACTTGTTTTTCAAAAGCATCATCAAGTGCACTAGTAGCTTCATCTAGAATTAAAAGTTTTGATTGCTTATACAGTGCTCTTGCTATACCAATTCGTTGTTTCTGCCCTCCACTTATCCTTAAACCCCTTTCTCCTATATATGAATTATAGCCGCCTAATGTGTTCTCTATAAAATCATCTATTTTAGCTTTTCTAGCAGAATCCTTTACCTTACTTATATCTATATTATTTGTATTTATTCCAAATGCGATGTTCTCAGCAACTGTAGTATCAGCCAAATAAATATCCTGGGGTATATGTGCAATCAAACTCCTCCATGATTTAAGTAAGGAATAATTAACACCTTCATATATATTCATTTGATCTATTAGAATTTTTCCATCTGTAGGTTCCAATAACCCCATAAGAATATCTATCAATGTAGTTTTACCGCTGCCTGTTTCACCAACTATTCCTATACATTCTCCTTTTTTAATATTAAGGGAGATATTATTAATTACTGGTTCAATCTTATTTTTATATTTAAATGTTAGATTAACAATATTAATATTATCATTAAATTCTATATATTTATTATATTTATGATTTGAATTAATAGGTTGATCAAGCATCTTCTGGACATCAACTACTGATGCAGTGAGTGCTTTAATTGAAGCCCATGATGAATATACTTGTTGCATTGCTGGTAATAGTCTTTGGGCCCCAAGAGCTATAGCTCCTAAGAGTGGGATTATGTTAGCTCTTGTAGAAGATATATTCACTAAGAAATACGCAAAAGATGCAATCAGTACAAGTCCAAGTGCCTCAAAAGCATATCTAGGCACTTGCTGTAAACTTTCACTCTCTGCTTGCTTCTGACGTTTAGGTATATCTATTTTCCGAAATACATTTATATAGTTTTCTTGACTGTCATCAAGTATTATATCCCTTATTCCACCTAATCCTTCTTGCAAAGTTTTTAACTGCAATTTCATCGACTGCGCTATATATTTACTATTAGAATACAATTTTCGTTTAGCGGTTAAAGCTAAAACTAGATAAGCTATACCAAATATACCTGCTGAAATAATGGCTATTTGCCAATTAGTTATTAATAATGTAATAAGTATTGCTATTGAAATAAATGATGAAGCAATTAATTGCAAAGTGAAATTAATAACACATACTGAAAGATCAGTTTGTGTTGTTATAGCAGTTATAACAGAACTACTATTTCTATCTATATGAACGCTATAGGGTTGATTTAATGTTCTTTTATATGACTCTATACTTATATCACTGCCTATAGCAGCAGCTAGCATATGGTTCAATCTTATATTGCATAGTCTTATAAAAGCAGCAGTAATAGCAGTCAAGCCAAATATCAATGTTACTGGTAAAAAAAGCCCTTCTGCTGTATCTATACCAATAGCACTTGAAATTTTTTTTATTACTTCAATATTCCATAAGACATCTGTATCTGTAAGAACAGCAAGAAATGGAATTACAGATGCTAATGAGAACACTTCTGCCAAGGCACTTAGAAGCATTATCAGCAAAAGTGCAAGAAGTTGGATTTTTCTTTTCTTCCTCAGATGTTTCCACAGTCCAAACAAAACCTTTATAGTACTTAGTTCTTTATTACTATTCGATCTTTTTTTATTTACATTAAGCATTTGTTTTTATAGTCAATAATAATCTTTTTTAGTATAGAGAGTAATTTAAGAAATGATACAACTTTAATAACTATTTTTGAATATACTTGGTTGTTACTCTTTAAGAGTTACTCTAAATAGAGTTGGAACTCTTTCTAAATATTTCAAGAAACAAATGCGGCTCAAATTTTCCATCAGATCAAATATTTACTCTTAATCATTTTCTTTAAGATTATATATTAAAAATATTACATAATAAATCTATAAATTTTGATTTTAAATTTACTTCTAACAGCTTTTTCATCACTGCAATTCAATCACTTATGCTCACGTCAAAAAATACTCTTATAATAAGTCGTTAAGGATATATAAAAAAGATTTATTAAACTGATAGTATTAAGTTTATAAAAATTTGAACGCAACAGTCTTGAATAATAGAAGGATTATTGGATTTTCTGCCTATTACCATGATAGTGCTGTAGCATTAATTTCTAATGGCGAAATAATATCAGCAGTTCAAGAAGAACGATTCACTCGCAAGAAGCATGATTCCAGCTTCCCAGCAAATGCTCTAAAATACTGCCTAAATAATAGCAATTTAACATTAAAAGATATTGATTATATTGTTTACTATGAAAAACCTCTTTTAACCTTTGAAAGACTACTGGAAACCTATTTAGGTGCAGCACCAAGAGGTGGTAGATCCTTTATAGCAGCAATGCAAGTATGGCTAAAAGAAAAATTATTTTTAAAGTCTGAAATAAAAAATAAACTTATCAAAGTTCATAGAGAAATAACAAATACCTATGAAGAATCTTTTACCTTGCCAATACTACTTTTCTCTGAACATCATCAATCTCATGCTTCTGCAGCCTTTTATCCAAGTCCTTTTAAAGAAGCAGTTGTGCTTTGCATGGATGGAGTTGGAGAGTGGGCAACAACTTCTGCATGGATTGGTAAAAACAATGAAATCAAACCTCTTTGGGAAATTAGTTTTCCTCATTCTCTAGGACTTCTATATTCAGCATTTACTTATTACTGCGGATTTAAAGTAAATTCTGGTGAATACAAATTAATGGGGCTTGCTCCTTACGGAAAGCCAAATTATGTACAAGAAATTAAAGAAAATCTAATTGAAATTAAAGATGATGGAACGTTCAGATTAGATATTAGTTATTTTAAATTTCATCGTGGATTCCGTATGACTAGTCGGAAATTTCATAAACTTTTTGGATCACCCCCACGAGAGAGTGAGTCAGAGCTAACTCAATTTCATATGGATTTGGCAGCCTCAATTCAAGTGGTAACAGAAGAGATAGTAATAAAACTAGCAAGGTCTCTTAAAAAAGAAACAGGACTAAACAACCTTTGTCTAGCGGGAGGTGTTGCACTTAACTGTGTTGCAAATGGAAAGTTACTTCAAAAGAACATATTTGAAGATATCTGGATTCAACCTGCTAGTGGAGATGCAGGTTCTGCTTTAGGGGCAGCACTTATTGGTTGGCATCAACATCTAAACATGTCTAGAGAAATAAATCCTGAAGATTCAATGAAAGGGACTTATCTTGGTTGCAAGTTTTCCAATAAAGAAATTATTAGTTATTTAAGAAAAATCAATGCTACTTTTGAAGAATTAGAGGATGAAGAACTTTTTGAAAAAATTGCTCAAATTCTTGATCAGGGTAAAGTTATTGGTTGGTTTAATGGAGCTATGGAATTTGGTCCTAGAGCTTTAGGGGCTAGGTCTATCATTGGAGATCCTCGTAATAAAGAAATGCAGAGTGTAATGAATCTCAAGATTAAATATAGGGAGAGTTTCCGTCCTTTTGCACCATCAATTTTAGAAGAAGATGTTGCTAATCAGTTTGAAATGAATAGCAAAAGTCCTTACATGTTGCTGGTTTCGCCTGTTAAGAAGGAACTTTGCAAAGAAATGACAACAGAGCAACAAAAACTTTTTGGAATTGAAAAATTAAATCTAATTAGGTCATCACTTCCTGCCATTACTCATGTTGACTATTCTGCAAGAGTTCAAACAGTCAGTAAAAAAACTAATCCTCGCTATCACAAATTAATTAGTGCCTTTAAAAAGAAGACTGGTTGTCCTTCGATTGTAAACACTTCATTCAACGTTAGAGGAGAACCAATTGTTTGCAATCCACAAGATGCCTATCGCTGCTTTATGAGAACTGAGATGGATGTGCTTGTTCTTCAAAACCAAATTCTGTACAAGAATGAACAACCTGCATCCGAGAAAGATGAGAATTGGAAACAGGAGTTTGAATTGGATTGATGTTACAAATCTCTGTCTCAAAAAAACAACTTCGTGAATTTGGATTGCTGATTGGATTTGGATTTCCAATTCTTCTTGGATGGCTATTTCCATTAATCATTGGCCATCATTTTAGGATCTGGACTCTATGGGTGGGATTACCATCATTGTTGCTAGGTATTTTTAAACCATATATACTTTTCTATCCATATAAAGGGTGGATGGCACTTGGGCATACTCTTGGATGGATTAATAGTCGTATAATCCTTGGATTAGTTTTCATTGTTGTTCTCCAGCCTATTGCTTTAATTATGAGGTTTTTTGGATACGACCCCCTAAAAAGAAAGAAAGTAAATCTAAAGTCTTATAGAGAAAACAATTCAAATCACAAAACTGACTTAACAAAGATTTTTTAGTATGGAAGCATTTATTGAGTTAATCAAAGACATATGGGACTTCCTAAGAGTTCGTAAAAAGTATTGGTTAGCACCTTTAATTATAACGATTGTTTTAATGGGTGCTTTAATCTTATTTACCCAAGGTTCCGTTGTTGCACCATTTATATATACTATCTTTTAAGTGTTAATAATGCATAAAAGCATAGCTAAGCTATCTTTTTAAGATTAAATATCTTAAATAATAAAGGGGAAGAGTAAATATAAACCTTAGCAGCTTCTTTAAAAAGATTAGATATCTGAAAAACTTAAGGAATCCAATCATATGCTCCTTTAATAATAATGGAGAGATAAATGATGAGTAACTAGTATAATTTCTTAAGGGCTTTGTTGATAATAAAAGACCTCTTCCTCTGGGTGGATACCTTACCCAATTATGAAAATAAATATCACTAGATCTATTCCATAAATAACCTATTTGCTTAGTAGGTAATACTAGAATATTCTTATCTAAATAATATAGATATTCCTCATATGTACAATCTTTACTAAGCTTTAAATTTGAATTCTTAATGATATTGATCCATACCCATTGTTCCATTTGCTGATCATTTTTAAATATCTCATGTGGTTTTATATGTCTTAAATGCCACCAAAATAAAAATCTTGTATTTGGCACTATTCTATATGGAATAGTATTTATTAGATTTAATGGTATCGTAAAAAACTGATCTGATATACAGAACCTTCTAAGTAAATTTGTTGACTGATCTGTTGTTATGAATGAATATCTTTTATTTAAAGAAGGTACAGATTCTAGATAATTAATAAAGTCTTCTAAAATAAGAAAAATATCTTTTCTCATTCTTGTAAAATACTCGTATCTATATAGATTATTTTCTTTTAAATAATGAGCAATTGATTGAAGTTCACAAAACAAATAATTTTCAGCCTTAATTCCAATTGGCACATCTTCTTCTTTACATATCATTGGTATCTTATGAATAGATCGATTTAATTTAGATTTTTCTAGATCATTTCGGTCAGTTATACCTATAATCAAATCACTTGATTTAGTAAGCTCTGATAGATAATTTAATTGATCACATAGTACATTCGTTATACCCATTCCACAGAATACAACTATATGTTTCAATTTACTTTCAACAAGATATTCTGCTTGCTTATTAATATTTATATATTGATTAATTTCAATAAAATATTTTTCCTTATCTTGAAATGTTTCCGTCATTTTAAATTAAAATAATAGTTCATCTCTATTAAGAGAATCTGCATAATTAATTATTTTATCTTTATAAGATTCATCATATAATAAACTTAACCAATTTAATCTTGTTAGTCTCATAACGGGTATAGGATTATTATTCTGATCTGCATCCTCATAATAAGAGGGTAATGTAGTTATATTACTTTTTAACCAGTACAGATCCAATTCTTCAGGATCTACAATATAAACACTGTCTCTTATAATGTCTAGATATTTAGATAAGGCCTTATTATATTCTGAAAAGTCAATAACTCTTTTTTCGCTCATATCATTAATCAAACAGTTTTTTCTATATGAATTAAAAAACCATTGTTCTCCAAAGAACTCTGTAAAAGTTGTTGTAAACTTTGTAGATTTAAGCAACAATCCTCTCTCATCTTTCTCAATCAAGTCTGGCTCAACATTTACCTCAGACATAACCTCTTTTAATTCTCTGAATGGCAAAGTGAACATTCTTTTTAATTGAGATGCATAACATATATACAAATGATCAGATATATTATTTATTTTAATTAATAGGCTATTATTGGATATAGCGCCTAATCTAAAACCATCCTTTGATATATCTGAAATATGAGTTTTATGTATAGATGGGATAGCAGAAAGTGCAAGCTCATTAAAAATTCTCATATCTGATCTGGTTTTAATAACAATATCCTCATCATCGATCATATCTAAAGCTTTTTGAATACTTGATAAATGACTATTTTCATTTCCTAAACCAATAACCGTAGGCTTAGGGTGAACAACTGTAATAGCACGCTTAAAATCTTTTATCTCTTGACTAGTTGATACAATAATTCGAGATACACCACAAGAGCTATACCAATCAATAGTGCCTTGTATAAATGCCCTGTCAGAGATAGGGCCTTGAATAATAATACTCAAATTACTAGTATCCGAATTGATTGGATACAATCTCTTGGGATACTTTGGATAAACCTTAAATTCAGTAAGTAATCTTGATTCCTTATTTTTTTGTGAAGAAACTCTTAAAGCTTGTAGGAAAAGGTATATAAATCTTTCATTAGAACTATTTAAAATACTTCTAATAATATAAACAATCAATCCCAGGATGCTTTTAAAATATCTCCTGAGAACAACAGCAATTGTACTTTTAGAGTAATTAATCAAATTAATTCTATATTCAATAAAACCTTAACACGTAACATCATTTATTAGTAGGTAAATATTAAGAAAGATATGAATCGATAATTCAAACTTGCTGCTATAAATTAGGTAATAGCTGTTTGTGTATAAAGCTACAAAATAAAGATATATTAAAGAGAGTAGGTATAGCTTTAGTTGATTATTTAATTAACTAAAGGAGAAATAGTCACTCAATAAAGATAGGTATTAGTCGATAAATATAGTTGAATCTAAAATTAATAATTTAGATAAAATTTATACTTCTCAAATATAATATTTTTATTTATACTTAAATTTATGGATTTTAATGTTATCTTGTTATATAGTTGCTTAATGTAAATAATAAGTAAATTCTATACTTATTCAATGTTTGTTAATATTATTAATCGAGTTAGAATCTAAGAGGAATACTTTGTAAAAGTTTCATCCTTAAATGAAAGAAAAGCAATCTTAAAACTGGCGGATAAAGAATAAGTAAATTTAAATAGCCCCTATTTAATAAAAAGATTTCAAAGGAACCTAGAATAAGTAATGAATAAGGATTAAGATACCATGTTCTTATGTTAGATTTATACTTTATTGATTGTAGGCCAGATTTCCTGAATGGAGTTATAAAGAAGTTCCTGTTTAAATATAAAGCATAATTAACAGAAGATTCTCTTGTGATTTTGATCCAAGGTCTTCGAAACTTTAGTTCTGGCTGATCTTTATTAAGTTTTTTAGACCAACAATTACTCCAGATAGCTTGTTCATTTTGAGCAATTCTCCAAAAAATTAAGTTATTGAATTGACTAGGTTGTTCTGCCTTAACCTTACTTTCATCAACCTCTCTAAGTTGGAGATATTTTCTAAGCTGATCTGGTGTTCCTGCGAAAAACCAATCTGATATGTGATTGGGTAACAAAACAGGACTAATTAATCTGGGTGAAGTTGTATTTATATTAACTGACCATATCTTATCTTTACTTAATGCTTTTTTGAATTGTTTTAAAAAAAGATCCTTACTAGTAAGTTTAATGTCATTTCTAAGTCTTATAATATAATCATATTCGTTAGAATATTTGTTAAGTAGATATTTATTTGAAATTATTTGCCTCATTATATTTATAGAGACTCCATCATTAGTCTCTAAAGTTCCAGGATCTTCTAATATATCAATCTTTATATTAGAGGATGCGTCGATATTAAAGCTAGTAAGTGGCCAGCTTATCATAACAATATCAAAATCTAACTCTAAAAATGATTCTGCACATTCTAATGTTTTTTTATTAAGTGGGCCCTGAAAGGCTATAAGAGTTTTTTTCATAGTACTTTGACAAAGAAGTAGAAATAAATAATAAAATTTGTGGGAATCTTTTTCTTTATTGTGGACTAAGCTAACTGTTTTTCGTACATTTATAACCAATCTATATAAGGCTTTTTAAATTTTTCATATGTTGTGGAAAAAGAAATGGTATCGATAACTGTTCGTAAATTCTTAAGATTAGAATTAAATATACCGTATTTCTCCAGATTTTCATGTTGTATAAATGGTGTAGTAAAAATTATAGGTATTCCAGATAAGTTAAATTCTACTACTTTAAACAGATAACCAGACGTTTGTATCGTATTAATGAGAAGACAGGTTGTTTCTATCATTAATTGCTTAAGCTTTTCTTCTGAAACAGTTCCTAATACATTTATTCTATCAGAATTATATCTACAAAATTCTGATGTCCCATAACCAATTACTGTGACTTGATATGGAAATTGACTAATTTGTATATAATTAAGTAATTTTCTAAGCCCTTCTCTTGTGGGATGATTATATGTTGTACCAATTAGAAGGATATTTTTTTGATTTAGTAATTTATTTTTTTGCTGTAATTTCCTTTCTTCGGCTATCTCAGAATAATTTTTGAAGCTTGAATTTGTTGGATAAGATGGTAATAGAAAAGAGCTAATTTGATGGCAATCTAAGATTGCTTTGTCAAATATGGATACTGTTGTAACACTCTTTGCATTTTGATATGCCTTAATTTCTAAAGAGTACTTGTAGTAATTTTCTTTAAAATATCCGTCAGAATTAGCTTTTGGAGCTAAGTATTCTATATTTTGCGGAAAAATATGATAATGTATTTTTAAAGAAGATAAATAATACATAATTAATATTGAAATTGTTGTTCCACCTTCAAAAATATATTCCATAGATTTATTCCTATTTATAACGCGCATAATATACGACGTTTTTAGTATGAATAAAAACGCACCTTTTATAGTTACACCTTTGAGAAAAAATAAATAAGTTGCAAAGAAAAAAAGCTTTAAGCTAATTATTGGGGATGAAATAGAATATTTAATAGATTTTCGTATCGAAAGATAAGGGTTTAGTGATATACAATTATATTCTTCAAGCAATTCCTGGATCTGAAGACTTCTTTTTACGCCACCATGTGATTCTTCTTTACCTAAAAAAGGAGAAAAGTAAATATATGGCAATTGCTTAGATTCATTAAACTAAACTTTAAGCTATATAAGCTGGTTAAATATTGTTTGTAACAAAAGGATAGGAATAATTACAGGCAATGTTTCTAAGTCTGAGTATCATTATCGTTAATAACGATATAAAGTCTTTTCTAGAATAAAATAATATGTTTATCAATTTACTGGATTATAATAAAAAATTTATTCCATTCTTTGCAATTCTAAATAGATAAGTGATATATGGATATTGTGTAGCTTAAAAACAATTATTTCTTTCTCTTTTAAATAAAATATATTATTAAAAAAAACAGATCTTAAATATACTTTAAATTATAAGCTTAAGTGCTAGTGTAAGGAAAGAGGTCTAAGTTTTATGCAATTTTTAAATAGAAAACTTAATACTTGTATTATCACTGCTGGTGGAGAAGGAAGTAGATTAAAGACAATAACAAAGGGAATGCCTAAACCATTATTTCCTATTGATGGTATTTCTTGTCTAGAAAGGAGTATAAAACTGGTTAAAGGCTTTAATATAAAAAATATATTCATACTGACTTGTTACAGGAAAGAATTGCTTATAGATAAAGTTAATGAGTATAATAAGAAATATCTATTAAATATAAAGGTAATTCAGGAAGATTCTCCACTTGGTGAATGCGGTGGGTTATGGCTTTTAAAAAAAGAATTAAAAGATGAAATTCTACTTATTAATGCTGACCTTATATGGAATATAGATATAAAAAGATTTTTTACATTTCATATTGAACATGATAGTGATGTAACTCTATTAACACATGCCTGTACACATGCAAAAGACTCTGATCTGCTTTCAGAGAGTTCAAATAAGCAAATACTTAACTTTAGCCTTAAGCCACATAAAAATAATATCATTCCAAATATGTATTTAGGTAATTCTGGTATAGCATTATTTAATTCAAAAATTTTAAGTAAAATAAATCCACCAAAAGAAAAGCCATCTTTTTGTAATCATATCCTTAATAATATAAATACTTCTAATTTAAAAGTATTTAGTTATAACACATCAGAGTTTGTTAAAGATATTGGAACACCAGAAAGATTTGTTCAAGTTGAGAGAATTTTAGAAAGTAACTTAGTGAATTCGAAATCCTATATAAACAAACAAAAATGCCTATTTATAGATAGAGATAACACTTTGATAGAATGCGCTGATAAAGAATATATTATAAATATAAATCAAGTTAAACTGATGAAAGATAATATTAGTAAAATTGCTCTTATTAGAAATAAATATGATTTAGCAATAATTATTACTAATCAACCACAAATTTCGATGGGGCTAGCAAGTTGGGATAAGGTGATTTCAATAAACTCATATGTTATTCAAAAATGCTTGGCGTTAGGGTTGAAAATAGATACATTTAGCTTATGCCCTCATCATTACCACTCTGGTTTTGATGGCGAAATTATAGAACTTAAGCAAGACTGTTTTTGCAGGAAACCAAAGCCAGGTTTATTTTTAAAAGAATCTTATTTTAGAAATATTGAATTAAGTGAGAGTGTCATGATAGGAGATAGCGAAACTGATGAGATCGCATCCTTAAGAGCAGGTTGTAATTTTATCAATGTGTCAAATCTATAGAGAAAAGCAAAAGATTTAATTATATTTGAAAATATAGAATTCAAATAATTCTAATATATTCAAATCCTACATTGCGATAGATATGATAGTATTTAATTTGAATATGTTCGAAGATGGAAGCGATTCCTTATAAAACCTCATATAAAAGATGCTGGGCCTGCTCTAATCAGACAACACCAATCTATAGTCTCGATAATTTTCCATTCACAGGCAGATTTCCTAAAGAGGATGAAGTTTCTTTAAGAGGAAATCTAACTTTCTCTATGTGCAACACATGTTCTCTAATACAACTTGAGCAAGCGTATTCTCCTGAAGATTTATATAGCGAATACTACTACTACAGTTCTATTAATAATACAATGAGGTTACATTTAACTAATCTAGTATCTGACATTGTAAATCAATATGGAACAAAACCTCCTGGTCAATGGTTAGACATAGGCTGTAATGACGGCTATACACTGAGTATTGCAAAGGCTATTGGCTGGGATACAGTTGGTATAGATCCATCTAATATTATAGGAAAATATTATAATTCATTATACTCAAATGGTAATTTTATAAATGATATATTTCCTTCAGATAAATTAGTTAATGATTACTCTTTTGATATAATTACATCCATATCAATGTTCTACGACATACACAATCTAAAAGAATTTATTAATAAAATAGAAAGTCATCTTAAAGAAGATGGTATTTGGATTGTAGAAATGAACTACACAAAAGATATGATACTTAATAATGGTTATGATATGATTAGTCATGAGCATATAACCTACTATACCCTGAATACATTTAATAAGTTAATACAAAAGTATTCAAATGTTTTACAAGTATATAATTGTAACTTCTCAAGTATAAATGGAGGCTCTATACGTATTTTTATAGATAAATCAAAAAGGAGAGTAAAAAGCATTGTTAATCAAACTATTCAAGATGAAAACAATTCTGGGCTTCATTCATTGAGTTTTATAAAAAGTTATTTTGATTCAATAAATAATCACGCCCATAATGTAACTGAATTTGTTAAAGGTGTAATAGAAAAAGGTAAGAGAGTCTCTATATATGGAGCTTCTACAAGAGGAAATAGCAACTTACTTATCAGTGATCTTGGTAAAGGCATGATAGAGTATGCCTATGAAAAGAATGAAGATAAAATAGGAAGATATTGTCCAGGTTCAGATATCTTAATCAAAAATGAAAATACACTACTTGATGACCAACCTGATTACCTAATTGTAATGCCTTATAGCTTTATTAATGAGTTTATAGAAAAAGAGCAAGAATATTTAAAAAGAGGAGGAAAAATGGTTACTCTAGTGCCAGAAATAAAAATATATGAAAATTAAATAAGTGAGAATTTTAATAGTTGGTAGTGAAGGGTTTTTAGGTTCTTATATATGCATAGAGTGCAAAAATTTAGGCCTTGATTATATTCCTATAAATAGAACTAATTGGACTGAATTGCTCAATGCTGGATTGGCAAATTGGTTCATATTAAATAAAATTACGACAATTATATTTTGTTGTGGTTATAGTAGCAGGTTTAAACCTCAAGAAATTGAACAAATTGCTGAGTTGGAGGCAGTAAATATATTACTTAAGGAAACAAACGCTAGATTTATATATTTAAGTTCTGCTCTAGTTTATGGTTTAGGAAACAGCAATTTAAGTTTTCCTGATTTATCCGAAAGCTCTGCTGTAGAACCTACAGGTGCTTATGGAATGTATAAACGGATAATAGAACGTCTGATCCTTCAGGCTAATGAAAAAAATTGTATAATGAGATTAGTTTCCTGCATAGGTAAAAGAAAGAAAAGTGGCTTATTTACTAGCATTGAAAATCAATTAAGAAATAAAAATAGTAAGATAAAAATGCTTCATGGTAATACAACTAGAGACTACCTATGGGTAGGTTATGCAGCAAAGTTGATTGTTAATATAGCTATAAACAATAAGGCCACAGGTATATTTAATATAGGAAGTGGTAAAGGAATTAAGGTTAATGAAATAATAGGAAGATTAGCAAGTCACTATGATGTAATAATTAAAAAGATAGAGTTCGGAAAACTTATGAATGAAGATCCCGAAAGATTAGTTCTAGATATTAGTAAGACTAAAAGAAATATTCCATTATATTTATCTAAAGAAGTTTTCAATTCCGATCAAATAAGTAGATACATTGAAGAAAAAGTTTAGTTGGCCTGTAATTCACGGAAAAGTTACTTAAATTTTAATCATGGTATGATTTAATTAAATATTGATAAATTAACCATATGAGAATTCTCATTACAGGTGCTACAGGCATGGTTGGTTCTCATCTAATTGATAAATGCATAGAAAATTCTGAGAGATATGAAAAAATTGTTTGTGCTTGCAGGTGGAGAAGTTCAGATGAAAATATTGGGCATATTTACTCTTCAAAACAAGTAAAGAATAAGCAAATTGTATTTGAACATATGGATATAAGAGATCCAATAAGTGTATCTAATATAATAAGTAAATATAATTCTTTTAACCAAGTATTTCATTTAGCTGCACAAAGCTATCCCCAAGTTAGTTTTACTAGCCCTATAGAGACTCTAGAAACTAATATTATTGGCACCTATAATCTTTTAAACTTTCTAAAGGAAAAAAGTCCTGAAGCAAAGGTTCATGTATGTTCTTCTTCGGAAGTCTTTGGAAGAGTTCCAAAGAAATTTGTTCCAATAAATGAAAATGTACCCTTTCACCCAGCCAGTCCATATGCGATTTCAAAAGTAGGCACAGATTTAATTGGAAAGTATTTTTATGACGCATTCGGATTGAAAACCTTTTGCACAAGAATGTTTACACATACTGGTCCTAGAAGAGGAGATGTCTTTCACGAGTCTTCTTTTGCCAAACAAGTTGCTTTAATTGAAAAAGATGTAATTGATAGTAATACAGTAAAAGTAGGTAACCTTAATAGTTTAAGAACATATGCAGATGTTAGAGATGCTGTTAACGCATACTATCTTCTTATGGATTCTGAAAAAACAGGCAATGGAGAGTCATATAATATTGGAGGTGACTATAGCTGCACTGTAGGAGAAACGCTTAATTTCTTCGTAAATAATTCCACTAAGAAAGACCTAATTAATATTATAGTTGACGAAGATAGATTAAGACCTATTGATGCCGATCTACAAATACCTGATACAAGTAAGTTCAAAAAGGTTATTAAGTGGGAGCAAAAGTATAGCTATGAAGAGACAATGTTAGACTTGCTTAATTACTGGAGAAATAAAGTTAATAATGACAGCTCTAAATATGGACTAGTAAGATAAAATATGCATTCTTCAAGACCACTTAGAATAGGGTTATTATCCTCATCAGGCGACCAGCCTGAACTAATACCCTTAAAGTCATGGTTCCCAATACTAGGAATGACTGTAAATAAATATGTTAAATGTTATGCACATATGATGCCAGAGATAAGTGATTATAATTTTAGAATAAGCTATAGAAATATTGAATATCTAAACAACATCCAAGATATTGAGCATCCTTTTGTAAGAGAGTGTCTATTAGCAAATTATAAAGATATCAAGAGTTTGAATATTTCATGTTTATCTTCCTTACCTTCTGGATTGGGTATGGGCAGTTCAGGATCATTTGCCGTCGCTTTTACAGATTTAATATCAAGATTGGAGCATAAACAACAATTAAGTAGTTATGATTTATTTATAAATGCCTATAAAATTGAAAAAAGAATAAGTAATGAGATTGGTTTTCAAGATCATCTTCACGCTGCTTACCGTGGATTTAATCTTTATGAAGTTAGATTTAATACTAATAACGATATAATTAATTTCAGACCAGAGATTCGAATCAGACCAATTAGACTAAATACTTCCTCAATAAAGATTATAAATGAAATGTTTTCTCTATTATATGTACCTGCTAGCTCTAAAAAGTATAGGGATGGAAAATTAGGATCTAATATTAGAAAAGATAATTGGTCCGCAAACCAATTATCAAATAAATATAAAAATATAATTAATCTCATTGAATTAATTGAAGCGCAAGAAATAGACATAAAAAAAATAGGCAACATCATAACAAATGACTCTATTAATACAAAGAGTGTTGATGGATATAATGAAGTTTCAAAAACGCTTTACGAGTTAGAGAATCAGGGACTAATATTTGGAGGCAGGCCTCTTGGATCAATAGGATCAAAATTTGCACTTATAGTATGCAATAAAAACAAACTAAAAGTTTTAAAAGAAAAGGGATATAAAGCTATATCAATAGAAATGGAAATAAGAAACTAAATCATATATACTTTACATATTAAATTCTAATTTATTATTATATATGTTATTATTTACTGAGTCTAGGTTATATAAATGTACTTAACAGACTCCGAGTTTGCGGAAGTTATAAAAAAAACACCTATGATTGCAATAGATTTATGTATAACTAATGCAAAGTCTATACTACTAGGAAAAAGACTAAATCCACCAGCACAAAACTTTTATTTTGTACCGGGTGGAAGAATAAGGAAATCAGAAACTATAAATAACGCATTGGATAGAATTATTTATGCGGAGACAGGAAGAAAAATAAAAGAAATGTCTAGTATAGAATTTATAGGCATATATGAACATTTTTATAAAGATAATTTTCAAGGTAATTATGATTTTGATAGTCATTATATTGTAATTGCCTATAAGCTAGAAATTAAATCTCTAACTGATGTAGATGAGAATTTTAAAAGCGATCAGCATTCAGAATATATATGGTTTAATTTAACAAATCCACAAAATAATAACGTGCATAAAAATACTATCGCCTACTTTAGTAAGTTAATATAATAAAAAACAATAATCAATCTATCAACAATTTATCCAGTCCTTTTATAAGTATTTCTGACATTTTTTTATGACCTGAATTACTCCAATGGTCATCAAATGCTCCTGCATAATCAAAATAGTTTAATGTAGAAAATGGGTCAAAGTAATCAATTTTAAGTTCTTTAAGTAATGCTATTAACTTAATATAATTCTTGGAAGGCCTAAAAGTTCGAGGAGTAGAGTTACTATAATCTGGTATAACTACTATTCTTAAAGGCACCCCAGCTTTATTGCACAAGTCTCTTATTTTAATTAAATAATCTCGTGTAATTGAATAATGTATATCTCTATCTGAAATTGAATTCGTATTAGTATTATTTGGAGAGAATCTAACTTTTCTAATCGCTAAAAATATTATAGATCCTAGTCTTGATTTATAAAGGTAAGTTTTAACGCTCTTTTTAATATCAATATTATAACATTCACTTAATCTAATTAACTGCAGTATCTCTTCTTCTGATCTTTTATTGGTAAATAGTTTTCCTCCAATGATAGAAGCTGTATATCTTGAATACCAGCCTTTATTTGTACTAAAGAATCTATCTACAGGAGTAAGGTTATCAGTAAAATCATTTCCGGTATAAAAGCCAAGTATTACTAGATCGAGATTTATTTCTTTTAAACCATTTTTTAGAATTGCAAGCTGATTATTTTGACCATAACCTGCAATAGCAGTATTATAAAAAGCTATTCTATTTGATTTAAAATGTTTTGATGTTAAATCAATAAACCCTCTACCTTTTTCTGCTGAAGCTCCCCATGTAAAGCTATCTCCAAGAACTAAAACTTTTTTTAACGGTTGATAATTAAAGTCAACTTTATCAAACTCAGAGAACCCACCTTTTAAAGTATAGCCATATTCATTATGTTTTATAAATTGGTTCCCTAAAGGTCCATAAATTATATTTTCTTTTCTAGCCTGATCTAATGAATCTACTTTACATATTTCTTGATTATACGAGACTTTCTTAGGAGACTTTGAAAGCAAAGGCTTATAATTTAGTATTAGCAATATAAACTCTACAATAAAAAGACTTATTACTAATGAGCATGAGGCAACTAAGGAATTTATTAGAAATAATTTTTTCATATTAATCATTTATAATTAGAATTAATCCAAAAGTCATTATTTAGTAAGATTTACAGTTTATTGTATCACTATATAAATGGCCAATGATTTTATTAAATAGCTAGATTTACATTACAGGATAGAGAGGAGTATGATTTTCAAGCATTAACTTCTCTTGCTTAATCTGATAGTTCTTGGGGGTTACAATACAAGAACAAATTAATTTCTATTCAGCAAGAACTATTTCAGCTTTATTATAACCTTTAATTATATTTGCTTTCGTCATAACAATCATGATTTAGATCTACTAAACTGTTACAAATTTCATGTAAAGAAAAATATTTTGAATATACTGCTATTGAGCAAAATTAGTGAAATGAATTTAAAGTGTCTAAAACTTGATTATCATAAATTAAAAGATTCAAATGAAATATTTAAAGGTAAATTTAGATGTAATTGTTATTAGGTTAAAAAAAATATATATAGTAATTTCTTAAATTCAGGAAAAAGTATTAGTTAGCACATTTAATAATTTAATTCCCTTATGGCAGCTCTTGTTTTATTTATAAAGGATCTCTAAAAGATAGATTTATATCCTCTATTTTCTGATTTAATAAATCTTATATCATTAAAAGTAATTACTTATGATTTAATCACTTTATTCTGAATAATATTATTTTTAAAAGCTTCTAAAATAAAATTAAACCACTAGGTTCTCTAAAAGAAAAAGTTCTATATGCTATTATAATAATTAAGATATATTTATCTATGGATAAAGCAGAGTTCAATCATTTTCTTGAAATAATTAAAGATTTAAACTATGACAAGCAGGATCATTGGGATATTTTTAATGAATTATTTTTAAAAAAGATTTCAAATTTTGATTCCATGAGATCTTTCCGAACAAATGGCTTAAGCAATATGATTGAGACTGGATTGCCTTCACAAGAGCAAGAAGAAGCTCTAAAAGGCAAAAGTTACTCAAATAACTATAGTGAAGATGAAATAGAAGATATAGAAGCTAGATTTAATCAATTAAAAGAAATGATGGGTTCTGATATAGAAAATATACCTTTTAATTCATTGATAGGTAATCCACGTAGATACGCGATTAATTTGAATAATAAAGAATACCTGCTTAATTTTGATGATCTTTATCATGTATATTCAGCCTGGCAAATAAAGAGGACTATAAGTTTTCTAAATAAAACTACACAAAGTGCCACTTTCCTTGAGATAGGAGGTGGATATGGAGCTTTAGCCAGTAAATTAACTTCTATATATAAAAATATTAAATATATAATTATTGACTTGCCAGAAGTACTACTAATTCAGAACTATTATTTAAAAGAATGTAACCCATCTCTTAATATAATAAATCTACTTGAAAGAGAAAATTTAACTAATAAAAACTATAAAGAAGAAAAATTTGATGTCCTTCTTATTCCTTTTAATATTTATAAGAAAATAAAATTAAATTTTGATGTTGCAATAAATACACGTTCATTTGGTGAAATGCCAAGAAATATTTTACATGATTATATTCGCTGGATAGAAGATAATATAAATTCAAAGGGCTTGCTTTATAACACTAATAGATATGTATTTACAAAATCTATTGATAAGAATAAACTTAGAGATTACCCATATGATAACTTTTGGAGAACAATAATCTCTCAACCTCAGTGGCTTCAGACTCACCTTCATGAGTTTCTACTTCAAAGAACTGAAAAAGAGTCTGAGGTTCCATTAAGTTTTTCATTGCAATCATTTCCATTAACTACACCACCACCAGGGCCCATAATGGATAAAATTCAGACTCAAAAAGATTGGCTATATCACCAACAAGTCAAATAAGTCCAAATGAATAAACAGCCACCCGATATTTATATAAATAGTGGAGCCAAGCGGATTCGAACCGCTGACCCCCTGCATGCCATGCAGGTGCTCTACCAGCTGAGCTATGGCCCCAAGCAATTATGTAAAGGAGTACAAAAGCACTCAATTTACATGATATCAATAACACGAAGGAATTGATAAGATCAAACCTCGTGATTCTGAATTCCCTATATTGTGACTTATATAGTCACAACTAAGAAAAGATTACTATGTCTGTGACTAATATTAAAATGATCCAGGAAAAGTGCAAGTAAATAAGCTTTCCTCTTAAAAAACAAAATTAATATTTGAATTCAAAGCAAATCCTATAAGCGACAGTGAGATTTTATTATTGGGAAAATGTGCATAAGCATTTTCTTGATGAATCCTATTTTTGAGGAGGATATTCAAAGGTTTAAAGGAATCCTAGATTTAAAAAATAATTTTTATTTTAGCAACTCTTTAATTATCTGATAAAATATTAATAATATTAATTCCTTTCTAATATTGAAATCGTACTCAAAAGATAAGGTCTTAATAAAAGACGAAGAAGATGGAAGATATATTATCAAGATTTGGAATGACAGAGAAAAAGGTAGAGAGTCAATAAGAAAGCAAATTGAATTTAAAAGCTTGCATATTCGTACATGCACAGTTAGGACACCATCAATACTTCATACAGAAACATTAGAGAATGGAAAGTTCTTGGCAAAAATGAACTATATAGATGCTAGTTCAGGCATTGATATTATTAATAGAATGTCAAGAAGTATAGTATTAACAATAAAAGATGTGCTTGGTCTAATTTTATATTTAAATCTCAAGGACTCAAAAGTTGAGAGTGTTCATTATTCAGTATTTTTAGAAAAACTCATCTCTATAAAAGCGGAAACAAGTTCTCCAGTTCTATTGGATTTATTAAATAGTCTTATTTTAAAACTTAAAACTAATAATTATCTAAAAATTCCAGTTGGAAATTGTCACGGAGATCTAACTCTTTCAAATATGTTAATTTCTGGAAATGAAACAGTTAACTTAATTGACTTCCTACCCTCATTTATTGAGACTCCTTTATGGGATGTAGTTAAATTAGAGCAGGATTTAATAATGGGCTGGTCTTATAGGTTTATGAAAGATTCTGGAAAAATAAATGCAAAGATATTTTTTGAAGAATGTATTCCAGATCAATTTCATATTACTTGTAATCAATGGAAATACCAGGTAACCCTTTTATCAGCTATTAATCTCGCTAGAATTGTACCTTACATAAAAGATGATTCTACTCATGAATGGATTGTTGTTAAACTAAAAAGTAAGCTAGCTGAATTTTGTTGAGAAAATAAAAATGATTGCTATCCTAATTATTTATATGATATTTACTCGATGAAAATACTAATTCCAATAGCAGGAGCCTCCAGTAGGTTTCCAGACATGAGACCAAAATGGATGCTCACTTTCCCAAATGGCGAGCTAATGATAGAAAGGTCAATTATGGGGTTGAACTTAGATTTTATTGATGACATAATCATAATTGCTTTAAGAGATCAAATTAATGAATATAATGTTTCTATTGAATCTCTTCTATATAGTATAAAATCTAAAATAGATAAAAATATTAAAATAGAATTTGAGCTTTTAGATTCTCCCACTAATAGTCAACCTACAACGATATATCGCTATCTAAGTTCTCAAAAAAATGATTTCCCATTCTTTATCAAAGACTGCGATAATTATTTTGAATATACTCCCAAAATAAGCAATGCTGTTCCATATATTTCACTAGAAGATAATGATTTTATATCTAGTCCAGGTCAAAAGAGTTATCTAAGATTCAATAAGTTTAATGAGATAGAACAAATTGCTGAGAAGTCTATTATTAGCTCAGATTTTTGTTGCGGAGGATATGGTTTTCTTTCATCTGATGATTTTATTAATACTTATAAAGAATTAGATGGGGAGAAAGAAAATAATCTTTATATATCTCATATAATTCATAAACAAATACTAGGCGGAGTTGTTTTTTCTGCTGATAAGGCTTTAAATTATGAAGATTATGGAACTGCAAGTCAATATTTCTCAGCAATAAAAAATACAGCAACAGTTTTTTCTGACTTTGATGGTGTACTTGTAAAAAATTCAAGTAAATTTTCCAAAAGCCCTTGGAGCTATGAGCCAAACAAACCTAACTTAATTCATCTTCAAAATTTTCTAAAAGAATCTCCAGATTCAAGACTTATAATTACTACATCAAGACCAAGTACTGAAGAAAAAAATATTGAAGAATTTATGCAAACTCAAAATATAAAATGTCATTCAATTATTACTGATTTACCTCATTCTAAAAGAATATTAATAAATGATTTTTCAACAACAAATCCTTTTCCATCAGCTCAGTCAATAAATATGCCTCGTAACAGTGAAAATCTTAAAGGATATCTAACCTATTAAAATGATAATATAGATAAAAATCTTTTACAATAAAATTCAAACTAATGGCGTAACTTTTAAATTTTAATGGTAATTTTGATAAAATATAAGCATTTAAAGTAAAATGCTTTATAAGTATAATCAAATATTTAAATTCGGAAATAGATATTAAAAAAGTTAACATGTATCTTTAAACTTAGTATATTAAAATTTTATAAGTACAATTACTAAAAAGAATTGCTTGAAAAACTCTCAATTAAATCAATTAAGCCCTTAAATTAAATCATGACATTAATTCCAGTGATTCTCTGTGGAGGAACAGGTACTAGGCTTTGGCCTTTATCAAGAGCTAGTTATCCTAAGCAATATTTAGCGCTAAGTTCCGATACTAATAAATCATTGTTGCAACAGACTCAGGAAAGACTTCAAGGTTTAAATAATCTAGAAAACCCGATTTTGATATGCAATGAAGATCATCGATTTATAGCTGCAGAGCAAATGCGCGAAATAAATATAAATCCTAAAAGTATATTACTTGAACCATTTGGTCGCAATACTGCTCCAGCAATAACAATTGCAGCACTTAAAGCTATAGAAAGTGGAGAGGATCCAACACTCTTAGTATTAGCTGCAGATCATCAAATAAGAAACAAAGAAAAGTTCATCAAGGCAATTGAAGCAGGGGTAAGAGAGGCAGAGAATGGCCGACTTGTAACTTTTGGTGTTGTCCCAACATCTCCAGAAACAGGTTATGGATATATAGAAGCAATTGAACCTTTACATAATTCTCTACGAGGAATCCCAATTGCCAAATTCATAGAAAAGCCTGACGAATCTACTGCTAGGAAATTAGTTGAAGATGGACGTTTCACATGGAATAGCGGAATATTTATTTTTAAAGCAAGTGTGCTTTTTAAAGAAATTAAAAATCATGCCCCAAAAGTTTTTGATTGTTGTAAGGAAGCAATTGAAGAAGCATTAAATGACCTTACCTTTCAAAGGTTAAAGGAAGAGGCCTTTAGCAAATGCCCAGATATATCAATCGATGTAGCTGTTATGGAAAAAACTAATCTTGGTACTGTTTTACCTCTAGATGCAGGCTGGAGTGATGTAGGTAGTTGGAAAACTCTATGGGAAACTTCTAAAAAAGATTCAAACGGAAATACAATTATAGGCAGAGTCTTAAGTAATAACTCAAAAAATTGTTATTTAAGAGGAGAAAATCGCCTAATGGTAGGACTTGGAATTGAAAACTTAATAGTAGTGGAAACAAATGATGTAGTTTTAGTTGCAAATCAAAATCATGCTCAGAATGTTAAGCAAATTGTCAATCAATTAGATAGAGAAGGCCAAACAGAAGGTAAAACTCACAGAACAATTTACAGGCCATGGGGATACTACACATCTATTGTTGAAGGTAAGCGTTGGAAAGTAAAAAGGATTCAAGTAAATCCAGGTGCAGCTCTTTCTCTACAACTACATCATCATCGTGCTGAACATTGGATAGTAGTAACTGGAACTGCTGAGGTTGAAATCAATAAAGAGAAAACAATTTTAAGTGAAAATCAAAGTGTCTATATTCCATTAGGTTCAAAACATCGTCTTTCTAACAAAGGTAGAGTTCCACTAGTATTAATTGAGGTTCAAAGCGGGAGCTATTTAGATGAAGATGATATTATAAGGTTTGAAGATCAGTATGGAAGAGTGGAATAAATAAGCTAACTGTTTAAAGTGAATTAAAAGAGAAATGTAAACCTAATTCCTTTTATTTCTTTATCAGAAGATAGCATTTCACCAGAATCATTAAAGCTTTGTGCTGTAGTAATAAAGAAATCAATACTAAAATCTTTTCCCATTAAATATCTTATAGCAAAAGTATTATTAGTCTCTGATATATCTGACAAGGGAAGATTTAATTCACTTATAAGATAAAAATTAGTGGAAACTGAAAGATTGATAGAAGTACCCAAACTACTTGCTAATTTTTTATTTATAAAAGCAAATTTAGGGCTGATATTTAAATATATTTTCTCATTCATATCATATGTATTAACAAGCTCTAGTAAAGACTTTGAATTATTATCTAAAGCCAAACTAAATCGAGATGCGAGCCATAAATTATCATTTGATTGTGGGGTTATCATCATATATTTACCAGCCAAAGCAAACTTTGGTTGATATAGATCTTCATTTGTATCTTTAAAAGATGTTTTGGCTAGCAATCCTAAATACAAAGACTCTGAAATAGATATGCCTATATTATTAATCAAATTACTATTGTCATCTATATCTATAGAATAATGATTTTCACTAATTGGAGGAATTAATGCTGAACTTACGGAAAGTCCTTCATACTTTAAAAAATCTTGCTTGCTGTTATTTGTAAAAAAAGTATTTGGATGAGACTCAGACGGATAAGAGGTTTTTAATGGCTGAGTTTGTTTATACAAGTTTTCTTTAATAATGTTTTCTTGTAAATTAAAATTTTCAAGATTGAATTTATTATTATCTATTTTCTCCCATTTTACATAATCATTACTTGGTTCAGGATTATCAGAAACATCTTTTTCCCAGATTATCTCATTTTCAGCTATAGAAATTACAGGAAATATAATAAAAAAAGTAAATACAATAAGTTTAAAATATTTTTTATTAAGGAAATATAATCTCAAGCTTTTCGCCATACTGCCAACAGTTTACCTTGCAATTGAACCATTTCTGCATCTATTTGTATAGGCTCATATTCTGGGTTAGCCGCCTCAAGTGTAACCAAGGAACCCTTACGATAAAAATACTTTAAAGTTGTTCCTGCCCCAGGCACCAAAGCACTAACTACGGTTCCATTTCTAATGCTATTGGGTTCATAAACTGGTTCCATTAAAACAACATCTCCATCAGCAATATAAGCATCAACCATCGAATCTCCATTAACCACCAAGGCAAAAACATCTCTTTTTTTAATAATGGAGTTCATGTCCAAAGTCTCTTGAACATCATCAAAAGTTTCAACCAATCCACCAGCAGCAACTGCACCAAGTAAAGGTATTCCAGAAAATGTTTTTTCTATCAGCTGCAAAGTTCTTGCGTGACCTTCCTTCCAAGTGATCCAACCTTTATCTTGAAGATGCTTTAAGCGACTTTGAATTGGAGCTGGAGAACGCAGCCCCATAGCATTCATCATCTGCCTAATAGAAGGACTATGGTGATTACTCTGAATATATTCAGTAAGCCAGTCAAGAAGTTCTTGCTGTGCCGGAGTAAGCGGTTCTGATCCCATTTAGCCTCTAACAATTCATTTATTCATTAATACATTTGTACCTAAAAACCAGAAGATCGCAAGTCTTGGCTACATCCAATCTAAGGACCTAAAAGGAGCTTCAAAAAGCTATTTAGATATTCACTTCGCAAATAACGATCAGGTAACAACTAAATACTTTTTCAAGGACTAGTAAAAGTCAGTGTATTTCTGATTATTTTAGAAAGCTTGCAAAAAGTGACCTTAATTATTACTTTAAAGCCTTATCCTTAAAGCACGACTAGAGATAGATTGCCTATCCATGGCTTCTTATATCAATTAAATTAAAATATATAATCTATTTTTTTTTAGCCTGCTCCCAAAATTATATATTTTTTTATTTTTATTTACCTTAAGTATTAGCGAACTAAACTCTCAGTTAAGTTCCTATGATAGAAGAAACGAGTTAATCTAAATTTTCACGAGAGCTTTCTTAATTGACTATTTTGAATACTTAAAAACCATGAGATTAGAGCCCGCACCAATAAAATTCGGCACTGATGGATGGAGAGGTGTCTTAGGTGTTGACATTACTGTTGAACGATTGCTCTTAGTAGCACTAGCCGCAACACAGGAAATGATTTCTCGAGACAATGGCAATTTAAGCAAAAAGATTGTAATAGGGTATGACCGTAGATTCTTAGCTGCTGAATTTGCAGAGGCAATTGCAGCAGCTGTTTCTGCCTGCAATATTGAACCATTGTTAGCAGACACTCCAGTAACGACTCCTTCATGTAGTTGGGCAGTGGTGGAAAACAATGCTTTAGGTGCATTAGTTATAACTGCTAGTCATAATCCACCTGAATGGCTTGGACTAAAAATCAAGAGTCCTATAGGAGGGTCAGTTGACGAGGAATTTACAAAATCTGTTGAGAATAGACTGCAGTCCGTAGTGAAAGAAGTGCCGCCAATTGTTAAGGGAATAAAACGATTTACATGTCGTAAGAATCACTTGCTTGCATTACAAAAAAAAATTGACCTCCCAGTTCTTTTAGAAGGAATAAAAAGTATGGGATTAAGAGTTTTAGTGGATCCAATGCATGGCTCAGCAGCAGGCTGCATCAAAGATCTTCTAGGCAATGAATCTAGCGATTTTCTCACAGAAATAAGAACATCGCGTGATCCATTGTTTGGAGGGAATGCTCCTGAACCATTAGAAAAAAACCTCAATGAACTTATTTGCACTACCAAAAAGTTTGCAGCTAATGGTAATCCTTCTCTAGGAATAGTTTTTGATGGCGATGGTGATCGAATAGCGGCTATAGATGAGACAGGTCGTTTTTGTAGCACACAATTATTAATACCTCTTTTTATTGAGCATATGGCTGGAGTAAGGAAGTTACCTGGTTGTGTAATTAAAACTATTAGTGGCTCTGATTGTATTCGTTCAATAGCAGAAGAGTTTGATAGGGAAGTAATTGAAAGGCCCGTAGGCTTCAAATATATTGCCAAAGAGATGCTTTGTAGAGACGTTTTAATTGGAGGGGAAGAGTCTGGAGGCATAGGGTTTGGAGATCATCTACCTGAAAGAGATGCTTTATACGCCGCATTACTTCTACTTGAGGCAATTGTACATAGCAAGAAACCTTTAGGGTACTTATTAAGTAGCTTGGAAAAGCGCATTGGAATCAGCTTTTATGATCGAATTGACCTGTTATTAGCAGACAACAATACAAGGGCAAAGTTTGAGAGCCATTTAAAAGAATATCCCCCTTTATTAATTAGAAACAAAAAAGTTCAAGAAGTAATTTCAATAGATGGATGCAAGCTAAAGATAGAAGATAGGCATTGGTTAATGTTTCGCTTTTCTGGTACTGAGCCTTTGCTAAGAATTTATTGTGAAGCCCCAACTAAGAACGAACTAAGCAAAACACTTGAGTGGGCTATGGAATTTGCTTTAAAAAGCTAAAGTTAAAGCCAATTAAAAACTTACTTCTTGCATGATAATTTTTCTTAAATTTCTCAGACTCTCTAGGCATATATTCCTCAGACTTTATAAAAAACGTAGCTTGTAAAGCTTACAGCCCCCCTAACAAAGCAGCCAAAAGAGCCTGCTGAGTATGCAATCTATTCTCTGCTTGATCAAATATCCGGCTAAATTTGCTTTCCATTAATTCATCCGATATTTCCTCCCCTCTGTGAGCAGGCAAGCAATGAAGCACTATTGCCTTATCATCAGCCAACTTAATTAAATCGCTATCAAGAGAGAAACCTTTAAAGAGTTTTAATCTTTCTTGTTTTTGTTCTTCTTGTCCCATTGATACCCAAACATCTGTATAAATCGCATGGCTGTCTTTTACCGCTTCAAGAGGATTGTTTGAAATATCAATATTTGATTTAAAGCCAGACAAAGATCTGGCTTTCTCAACAACTGAAGGTAATGGCTCAAATCCCTTTGGGCAAGCAACTCTAATATTTACACCAATTAGAGCACCCATAATGATCAACGAATGAACAACATTATTGCCATCGCCAACATAAGTTAGAGTTAATCCTTGTAAATCCCCAAAAACCTCTTGCATTGTCATGAAATCTGCCAATGCTTGGCATGGATGCTCTAAATCTGTTAAGGCATTAATTACCGGTTTTGTAGACCATTTTGCATATTCAATCAGCTCTTCGTTATTGTGCGTTCTGATTGCTAAAGCATCACAATATCTACTTAAAACCCTAGCAGTATCTTTGATAGTTTCTCCTCTCCCTAATTGCGTCGATTGATTACTTAGATCTATTGTTTGAGCACCCAGTCTAGTCATTGCGACTTGAAAGCTAACTCTTGTTCTTGTCGAAGCTTTACTAAAAATCAAACCTAATACACGATTAGCAAGATCTATTCTTCGTTCTTCTTTCTTAAATTTAATAGCAAGCTCAATAAGAGAATTAATCTGATTAGCATTTAAATCAGACGAAGAAATAAAATCCTTACCAGTTAAGTCAGCAAGGTCTCTAGATAAAGATCGAGTAGAAGAAATGTCCATAAAAATATTCTAAAACCTTCAAAAATAGATAAGATTCTTTAGATAATGAGAAATCAAAATTCTATTTAGGCATTCTAGTCTCATCCAAAAGGTCTTTTAAATCTTTACCTTCAATAACTTCCTTTTCTAAGATTTTTTGAGCAATGCTTTCTAATAAAGGAAGGTTTTTTCTAAGGATATTAAGAGCATTTTCATGAGCCTCATCTACAAGGCTTCTAACTTCTTTATCAATAGCCTGAGCGGTCGCGTCACTGACCACTCTTCTTGGATTATTGTTACCGCCTAAAAACTGACCTCCTCCTTGTTTGTCATATGCCAAAGGTCCCAAGATATCACTCATGCCATATGTACCTACCATTTGCTCGGCTATGTCTGTTGCACGTTGTAAATCATTTGAAGCTCCCGTAGTAACTTTCCCAAAAACTATTTCTTCTGCAGACCTGCCTCCAAGCAATGTTGCAATTTGCCCTTTCAATTCATCTTTAGAATTAAGGAACCTTTCTTCTGTTGGCAATTGCAAAGTATATCCAAGTGCACTCATCCCTCTAGGTACTATCGAAATTTTTGCAACTTTGCTGCCACCTGGCATTAAGTGTCCAACAATTGCATGACCTACTTCATGATAAGCAACCACTTTCTTTTCATCATCTTGTAGCACCCTGCTTTTCTTCTCTAATCCAGCTACAACTCTTTCAATTGCTTCATTTAGATCCTGTTGCTCAACAGAAGTCCTCTTGGCTCTAGCAGCTAATAAAGCCGCTTCATTGACCATGTTTGCCAAATCGGCACCTGCAAAGCCACTGGTCGCTTGGGCTATTGAATCAAGGTCAATTTTCTCAGCTAACTTAATTTTCTTTGTATATATCTCTAAAATAGTTTTTCTTCCAGATAAATCTGGCCTGTCTACCAAAACTTGTCTATCAAAACGACCTGGTCTTAGTAGCGCAGCATCAAGAACTTCTGGCTGATTAGTAGCCGCTAAAACGATAACGGGCTTATCAGCAGAGGAGAAGCCATCCATTTCAGTAAGTAATTGATTAAGAGTTTGTTCTCTTTCATCGTTACCTCCTACAACTCCCATTGAGCCAGATCTACTTTTTCCAATAGCATCTAATTCGTCAATAAAAATTATGCAAGGTGCCTTTTTCTTTGCTTGCTCGAAGAGATCTCGAACTCTAGCTGCACCGGCACCAACAAAAAGTTCTACAAATTCAGAGCCAGAGATAATAAAGAATGGGACCTCTGCCTCTCCAGCTACTGCTTTTGAAAGCAAAGTTTTACCTGTACCAGGTGGTCCTACCAGCAAAACCCCTTTAGGAATGCGAGCTCCAATATCTGAATATCTTTTAGGTCTTTTTAGAAAATCAACTATTTCAGTTAATTCATCTTTAGCTTCATCAACACCTGCAACATCATCAAAAGTTACTCGTGACTCTTCATCTGGGACATAAACTTTTGCCTTGCTCTTAGTAAAACTTAGAGCCCCCTGCGCACCTCCTCCACCCATGCTACGACGGGCAAAAAATTGCAATACCAAAATAAAAATCAATGGCGGTATAACCCAACTAAGAATAGTTGTAAAAATATTTGGCTTTTTAGGAGGAGCTGCGGCAAATTCAACGCCTTTTGATTCCAAGCGTTGAGGTAGATCCATATCAAAAATCGGAGTTGTCGCCAATACTGAAGGAGTCCCTTCAGAAGGCGCTGCAAGTTCGTAACGAATTTGCTCTTGAGTTATATATGCCCTTTTAACTTCTCCATCATTTACTTGATTGATAAACAAAGAATATGGAACTCTTGGGACTTGCATATTCTGACTAGGGAAAAAGCTGCTGAACAACAGCAATACTCCAAAGCCTATTAAAACCAGGTTGATGATCCCAAAGCGCCGATTCGGCTGATTTTCATCCTGACGAATCGGCATGATGAGAAAATTAATTAGTAGATATAAAACTAACAAATATAAGTAAACTAAAGAAACTAAATTAGGTGTAAGAACCGAACGAGATGAAAATTAAACCTGACTTTACCCTCAGATAATCATATTTAATACAATGTCATCGCCATTTTTAGAGGAGGAGACCCCTTGAACCTGAATAACTTCATTCATGGAAACAAAACCAAGATCTGAAAGAGGAGTCATGGCAGATAAGCCACCAATTAATTTTGGAGACAAAAATAAAACTATTTCTTGCACACAATTCTGCTGAAGTGCCTTTGAGGCAAGATTACTCCCACATTCCCATAGAACTTTATTGCATCCTCTTTTTGCAATTGTCTCTAATAAACAAACTGGGCTACTCTCTTCAAGGCGAATTTTCTCAGGACCATCTGGCAAATTATGTAAAAGATCTATTTTGCTTTTTGGACCATAACAAATAAGAGTCTCAGCAAATTCAGTATTCCAAATTTGAGCATCCCTAGGCAAATCAAGAGAAGAGCTAAATACGACTCTAGAGGGCTCTCTTTTAGCCAAACCTCTACTTGTAAGCAGTGGATCATCCACTCTAACTGTCCTACCTCCAACAATTACAGCATCACATTTTGCGCGAAGCTGATGTACTTGCTTCCTTGATTTCTCACAACTTATCCACTTACTTTCCCCATTAGGAAGACCTGTTCGTCCATCAAAACTCATTGCCCATTTGAGAATCCCCCAGGGCCTTCCCGTTTGCATTCTAAAAATAAAAGCCCTATTAAGGTATGTAGCCTCATCCTTAAGAATATCAGTAATAACTTCTATACCTGCTTCTCGTAAAACAGCAATTCCTTTCCCAGAGACTCTAGGATCAGGATCTTGTATTGCAATAACAACTGTTTGCACTCCTGCTTTAAGAATTGCCTCAGTACATGGAGGTGTTCGACCATGATGGCAACAGGGTTCAAGGTTGACCAACAAAGTCCCC
This sequence comes from Prochlorococcus sp. AG-363-C02, assembly GCA_003278345.1. GTDB lineage: Bacteria > Cyanobacteriota > Cyanobacteriia > PCC-6307 > Cyanobiaceae > Prochlorococcus_E. The sequence continues at coordinate 105,786 of QCFH01000002.1, forward strand.
CCCTTTGCAGCTGAATCTGCCTGAGAAAGAGCTCCAATCTCTGCATGAGACTCCCCTGCTTGAGAATGAAATCCTTCACCAACTATATTTTGATTAATATCAAGAACAACAGCTCCAACAAGTGGATTTGGGCTTGTTTCGCCATCAGCCAAAGCAGCCAAAGCAAGTACACGATGCATCCATGGAATCCAGTTTTCTTTTTCTGAATTAATTTTCATCTTTCAAAGAATTTGAATTAATCGATCGCCACTCATTTACAACATAAGGAGGGACTGGTAATTCAGCAAAGCCTCCATCCAATGACAATCTCAATGGACGATTATTACTTAAATCTTCTAATAAAGTTTCTAGAGAAAACTCTGCGACTGCATCTCTATAATCATTTGTAAGTTTAGGGTTACTCAAAGTTATATCTTCAAGTTTCCAGGCTTTAATTCCTGAAAAGACTTCCAGCTCAGTCGGATGATCAATTCTAAGGCTCCCTTTAAAACCAACTATTCTTAAAACCATTTGACCATTGTTCGCTGGTTTTGGGTAAGCACTCAATTGCCAGGTCTGATAATCCAAGTCTCTTAGGCTCTCTAAACTTCTTTGAACTTTTGTTCCATCATTATCTTGATATGTCTCCAAAATTGCTTCAGTAGAAATTGGATTAATAAAGCAAACAATTGCAAAGAAAAAGAAAATAAACACCTTTAAAAGACTTTTTAAAAACTGTCTAATCACTCTGAACACATTCAGAATCAAGCAATGCATCTAGAGTAATGGAAGAGCTAACTAATGCTTGATACTTAGCCAAAACGCGCTGATTGCGATCCAACCACAAAGCAGGATCGTATTTTTCACTTCGACCATTACAGTCAAGCTTAAGGGCTTCAGAATCCATTAATTCCAAATCATCTTGTTGATGAATAAGCGCAATCAACAGTTCATGCTGACGTTGACGCCTAATAGGATCTTTACTTATCTGGTTGTTTAATTTTTCCAATGTATCCTAAAAATCAGAAGAAGAATCTAGTTAATCATTTAATTAAAGCGTCTTCATGAGCATGGTAAGAAATAATAAAGAAACTGATAATTACTTTATTCCAATAAATGTTATTGGAGTACCGGCCTCAGGGATTTCAGGGCTGTCAGTAGAACTACAGGAATTAGTCCTTTCGGCAAAGATGATATCTGGTTCAGAGCGTTTATTGAAATTATTAATCGATTGGTGGATTAGTCAAGAAAGAGATATTGAGCTCCCAGAAATTTTTGAACATAAAAAGTCGGCTGAATTAATTGAATGGCTTAAGGGTAGAGATAAAAAAACTGTTTTGCTGGCAACAGGTGATCCTCTTTGGTTTGGTATTGGAAGATATTTATCAAATCATTTTCCTACAGATCAATTAATCTTTCACCCTTCTACAACCTCTCTACAGGAAGCATTCGCCCGTCTAGGTAAACCATGGCAAGACACAAATTGGATAAGTCTTCATGGAAGAGATCCGGATCCTTTTCTTAAGCTTTTAAAAAAATCACCTAATACAATTGGGATTCTTACTGATCCAAACAAAGGAGGAGCAAATGAAGTAAGAGAATTACTTGAATCATGCTCTCTTCATAAGCAATTCAACTTTTGGATATTCGAAAGATTAGGACATTCCGAAGAGCGTATTTTGAATATTTCCCCTGATGAACAGATCCCCGAATTAGACCCGCTTCACTTGGTAGTTTTAATTAAAAAACAAAAATCAATAACTAAAAATGAACCCCTACCTCTGTTTGGGTTGGAAGATAGTTTTTACTTGCAACATGATGATAGACCTTCTCTTATGACCAAAAAAGAGATTCGTGTCCAAGTATTGGCAGATCTTGAGCTTCCAGAAAGTGGTGTAATTTGGGACATTGGCGCTGGAGTAGGAAGTATTGGATTAGAAGCAATACGAATTAGGCCAAACCTAAAGTTACTTTCTATAGAAAAACGTTTAGGAGGCAAAGAGTTAATCAATGCAAATGCATCCCTTCTATCCGTCTATCCTTCAAAAGTTTTAGAAGAAGAAGCATTAGAAGTGCTTAATAACGAAAAAATACCTGATAATCTCAAAGGTCCTTGCAGGGTGATTTTAGGTGGGGGAAATTCTGAAAAAATTCTTCTTTTAAATAAAATTTTAGACCTTTTAACCTCTGATGGGATTGTAGTTATACCATTAGCGACTTTAGAGCAACTAGATAAAGTTTTATCTCTATTAAAAGAAAGAGGTTGCAAGTCAAAAGTCAGTCATCATCAAGCCTATAGAGGAATACCTTTGCTACAAGGAACAAGACTTCAACCAATGAACCCTGTTTTTATTATCAAAGTCAAATTGAGGTAACCAAACTTTATTTCTCCAAGATTCAATTTTTATCTGGCTTAGCGATATGGGGCAATCCCCAACCTAGTTTGTTTCCAAGAACTTGAAAAAACTCATGATCGGACAATCTAATAAATCTAACCGGATGATTGCTTTTTCTTAGCAAGACTCTGTCCTCTGGCCAAACATAACAACCTGCTGTTCCATCAACCACCATCATCAGCCTTTCAGGTGTAGCTGGGAAGATAGTTACTGGCTCTAAGTCACTGAAGACAAGTGCTCGGGAAGCCAAAGAATGCGGAGCAATGGGCGTTAATTGAAGAACAGGACAATCAGGAGTAATAACAGGTCCTCCCGCACTTAGAGAATAAGCCGTTGATCCAGTAGGTGTAGAAAGGATTACTCCATCTGCAGAAATATCAACAGGTGCATGTCTTCCAATTGCTATCTCAAAATGACACATACTTGTCAAAGGCTCTCTATGCAATGCCATTTCATTAAGGCAAAGTGCTTCCCATCTTCGTTGATCCCCTCGCATAACACTAACGATAAGGCTGGTTCTCTCTTCTACTTCCCATTTATCTAAAATAATTTGCTTTATTGCATTATCAATATCGGGCAAATAAGTTTCAGCTAAGAATCCTAAATGGCCAGTATTTATTGTAAGAATTGGTACTCCAATTGGTGCTGTCTGACGAGCTGCAGAAAGAACTGTGCCATCTCCTCCCAAAACAATTGCTAATTTCATTGAAGTATCAAATCCTTCAGGAACACATGCGTTATATCCAAGTGTTCGCATATGTTGATCAGGATTTGCAAAGCCCAGCATTCCGCCGGCACTGCTGGCACGAACAACTTCATATCCTGCTTCTTCAAGCAAATTATGAATAATTAGAGCTTTTTTTAAAGCAAGCTCTTTCCCATCGTTAAAAATCAGTCCTATCCTAGGCACTGACAAAATCAATAAATAACAACATTAGTCTATAAATCATTATAAGAGAAATTAAGACCTAAAACTGCTCCAAAAATCTTAAGTCACTTGTGTAGAGCCTTCTAATATCATCTATTTCGTGTCTAACCATGCAAAAACGTTCTACCCCAAGTCCAGCTGCAAAACCAGTCCACCTATCTGGATCTATTTCAAGCCCTTCCAATACAGAGGGATCTACCATTCCACAACCCATAACTTCAAGCCATTTCCCTCTCCATTGAACATCAACCTCTACGGAAGGCTCTGTAAAGGGGAAGTAACTTGCTCTAAATCTAATAGGTATGTCACCAAAAAATGCCTTTAAAAAAGCCATAACAGTTCCTCTAAGATGACTAAAGTCCAATCCCTCATCAATTGCTAAAACTTCCACTTGATGGAATACAGGCGAATGAGTAGCGTCAACTGCATCTCGCCTATAAACTCTTCCAGGAGCAACGATTCTTATTGGAGGAGGGTTCTTCTCTAAACATCTGATCTGAACTGGTGAGGTATGTGTTCTAAGCAGTAAATTATTTTCCAAATAAAAAGTGTCCTGCATATCCCTTGCAGGATGTCCTTCTGGAATATTTAAGGCTGCAAAATTGTAATAATCATTTTCAATTTCAGGCCCCTCTCGGACTTCATATCCAAGTCCACAAAATAAATCAACAATTTCTTCTGTAGTGGTTATCAAAGGATGTCTATGACCAAAAGGTTTACCTTTAGCAGGAGCTGTTACATCAACACTTTCACTAGCAATTAAATCTTTTAAAGCTTCTTGTTTTAACTTGTTAATTTTTACTGAAATTAATTCTTGTATTTGACTTTTTAAGCGATTTGCATTTTGGCCAATAGTAGGTCTCTCAGATGCACTTAAACTACCCATAGAACCAAGAATCTCTGACAAGCGTCCTTTCTTGCCAAGAAATTGAATCTTCAACCTTTCAAGTGATTCCTTATCACTTGAAGCAGTAATATCATTTTCAGCTTCTTTTCCTAACCTATTAAGGTCATCAATTAGCTGTTGAAGAGAAACTTTTTGACTCACAAGAAAAACAGATTGACTACAACTTTAAACAGCAATGGGTCCTATTTTGAAAAAGAGCCAAAAAGAACAATGAAACCTTTGAAAATTTTAATTAGTAACGATGATGGTGTTTTTGCTGAGGGTATACGATCTCTAGCCAATGAAGCAGGCAAAAGAGGACATAAAGTAACCGTCGTTTGTCCTGATCAAGAACGATCCGCAACTGGACATGGTCTTACTTTGCAAGCTCCAATAAGAGCAGAAAGAGCAGATGAACTTTTTACAGAAGGTATAAAAGCTTGGGGATGTAGTGGAACTCCAGCGGACTGCATCAAACTAGCCCTAAATGAGTTAATTGATGAAAAGCCTGATTTGATTCTTTCAGGCATAAATCATGGTCCCAATTTAGGTACAGATATATTTTGCTCTGGAACAGTGGCTGCAGCTCTTGAAGGGACTCTAGAAGGCATACCATCTTTAGCAGTAAGCATAGCAAGCTTTCAGTGGCGAGAATTTGAATTAGCAAAAGAAATAGCTTTAAATATTGCTGAAGATGTGCTAACTAAAAATTGGCCCTATAAACTACTTTTAAATTTAAATATTCCTCCCTGCAAATTAAATCAAATGGGTGAAATTTCTTGGACTCGACTATCAATCAGACAATATAAAGAACAATTTAGCAAGCGCCAAGATCCAAGAGGGAATAACTATTATTGGATGGCAGGAGAAGCCGTTAAGGATATTGAATCTGCTGGAGCAGGTCCTTCAAAATGGCCTAGTGATGTGTCACAAATAGAATCAAATTCTCCTTCTCTAACTCCAATACAGCCAGATTTATTCTGGAGAGGTGATCTAAATGATTTGCCCAAGCTTAATCAGGGTAACTATTTAACTCGATAAATTCTCTGAAGTAGCCAAAGAGAAAAAATTAAGCCAATTAAATGAGCAAACAATACCTGCGTATTACTTAAAACAGAAAGCATTTCCAATGAAGTTATTGGATAATTCTCCATTGAACGAACACCTGCTCCGATCGATATCCCTGGAGCCTGCATTGAAGCTTGCACAAACAAAGCTCCAGCTAAAGACTGATAACCAACCGAAGAAAAAATCAAGCCTACAAGATCTACTATCAAGCCTCTTTTCAATAATCTACTGGTTTCCCCTCGGCTAGGTCTCGCCTGACTATTTATTGCTCTTCCTGTAAGTACAATCAACCATCCCTGCCAAAGACTATATAACAATAATAGGAATGCCAAACTAGTTAAAGACAACCCAGGGCCCAAGCCCAAGGCTCTTTCTGAGTTTCTCGCTAGACTGCTACCTACATTGTTAAACAACAACACTCCAACAACAACAACTCCAAGTACTGTTTGGATCCAAAAACGGATCCAACCTATTCGACGCATGCCTAAGGCAAGCAAAGGGAAATCGGGCTGGCCGGCCATCAAAATCAATACGGCATTACCCCAAACTTGCCACTTAAATAAGAAAATTGCACGTTAATCTTGATTTCAGTCTGCTCACCACTTAAAGCGCGCCTACCTACAGCATTAGCTCTTGGTAGCTTTGATGGCCTTCATGCTGGCCATAGAAGTGTTATAGAAACAATTACAACTAGAGGTTTAGGTATACCAACCGTAGTTAGTTTCTGGCCGCATCCAAGAGAAGTTCTTTATGGAGAATCTAGACTAAGACTATATCTTCCATCAGAAAAAGCATTATTACTTGAACCATTAGGAATAGAGCAATTAGTTCTAGTCCCCTTTGATCGATCATTAGCCTCACTTAGTGCCCAAGAATTCTTCCATCAAATTTTAATAAGCAATCTTCAAGCAAGGCATATTGCAGTAGGAGCAAACTTTAGATTTGGTAAAGGCAGAGATGGCGATACTTCAACGCTAGTTGATCTAGGAAAGTCATCAGGCATAACAATAACAGTTGTAGATATTATTGAAGATGAGAAAGGGAGAATGAGTAGCAGCAGAATTAGATCAGCTCTAAAACAAGGCGATCTCAAAACAACTAACTATTTATTAAACAGTGACTACACTTTTAGCGGATATGTTGTTCCAGGCAAGGGTTTAGGGAAAAAACTAGGTTGGCCTACAGCAAATCTTCAGGTTGACTGCAGAAAGCTCATACCAGGTCCTGGCGTTTATGCAGTTTTAGCAAAAGAAGTGAATATGAATTACTCTCCCGCTGTAATGAATTTGGGCAGTCAACCGACTATTGACCCTAAAGCTCCATCGGCTACTGAAGTTCACATCCTAAATAAAAAAGTTAACTTAGAAGGGAAAGAGTTAATTATCAAACCAATTAAAAGAATAAGATCTCAAAAGAAATTTGAAAGTTTAGAAGATCTAAGCAATCAGATTAAAATAGATGCAGAAATGGCTATTTCGATATTGACTTAACTATGGAATTAGAAAGCTTAGGGATAAGCATTAGCAAGTCCCCAAACCACAAAAAATCCTATGCCTCCAAGCAAAACCACTCCCCAAATCAAAACATTAATGCTTTCAAAGTCAGCTTTTTCCATTACAAGGGAACATGCAAGTTATCTAACATTGGCACGAAATAAATGAGTGTCACCCCAAATATAAATCAAAATGTGGCTCAGCTAATAGACGCCAATCTTGACAGAGCAAGAGAAGGCCTTCGAGCTATTGAAGATTGGTGCAGGTTTGGCTTAAAAGAAAAAGAAAAAGTAATCACTATAAAGAATTGGAGGCATCTACTCAGCCAGCAACATCTTGAGATCTATAAAAGAGCAAGATCAGCAAGCAATGATAAAGGAGCAGGACTTAATCATCCAGCTCAAGAAATGCGCGATAATCCAAAGGAAATAGTAGCTGCTAATTTCGGTAGAGTTCAAGAAGCTTTAAGAGTAATAGAAGAATTCTCCCGCCTATCTAATCCAGATCTGTCAAAGCTTTCCTCTGAAATCAGATATCTAGCCTATGATTTAGAATTAAATATTATAAAATCTTGTGATTTCAATAGTCGTGTTAATAAAATTAAATCCTGCAAAATTTGCCTAATCACCAAACCTCATAAGGAAATTGCAGAAATAGTTTTATCAGCGATCAATGCAGGGGTAAAGATGATTCAATATAGATGCAAAACAGGTTCTGATATAGAGAATCTTGCTATAGCAAAAGAGCTTTCTTTAATCTGCAAAACCAACAAATCACTTTTGATAATAAATGATAGGTTAGATATTGCTCTTGCGTCAGATGCTGACGGTGTTCACCTAGGACAAGAAGATATACCAGTATCAGATGCTAGGAAGATAATTGGAGATGAGAAGCTTATTGGTCTTAGCACTCATTCAATTGAACAAGTTCAAATTGCTCAAGAACAAAGTTGCGACTATATAGGATTAGGTCCTATTTATCCTACAAATTCAAAAATTATAAGTAAATCTATAGGAACTGATTTTCTAAATCAATTACAAAAGACAAACAATATTCCATTATTTGCTATTGGTGGAATAAATAAAGACAACATATCTGAAGTTGTAAAAGCTGGGGCAAAAAGAGTAGCCGTGATAAATGCAATTATGGCCGCTGATGATTCTTACTTAGCAAGCAAAGAGCTGATGGAGCAACTTAACAAGTGAAACTTTCAATAAATGGAGAACAAAAACTAATTGCATTGGAAGAAAAAAACTCTTCACTTATGATTTTAATTGAACAATTAGGCCTTAATCCCAAATTAATTGTTGTTGAATTTAACGGAAAAATTATAAATTCAAAGAACTGGCCTGGCCAAAAAGTACGCGATGGAGATATTCTCGAAATAGTAACTATTGTTGGCGGCGGTTAACAACAACAAAACAATCAACCCTCTAACAAGCGAGACAAACAGGTCCAAATCTTAATTTTTTATAAAAAATATGGGCTAAAAAGTCCAATTTCTGAAATCTTTATATTTTCTTCCGCTAAAAACTCGCAACATGTCTCAAGTCAGCGGTTACACACAGTTAAGTTATCCATACGTTTTATTTTTACAAAGGTGGCTGCTTCTTCTAAGCCAGAGTCTCTATCAATGAAATGGGAGCAGAATGGCGAATTAGCCCAAAGGGATCTATCTGAGCTTGTTAATCGATTACTTGATGTTGAATCACAAAGCAATAGCAATGAGCTTTCTAGATTAGGCACAAAATATGACAACCCTGAGTAATATTTCCATGAGACTCTTGCTATAAATTATTCCATGAGGAATTATTGGCGGAGTCAACAAAAGGATATTCTTTGTCAATCAAAAGATCTATAACCTGGATAAATACGCCGGTTCTAATGAAAGCATTAGAAAGGTATCAAGAGGGTAGCCTTACAAAACCTATGAAAATGTGGCTTGAAGAGATATTAGAGATTAGCAATAATCAAATAAATTAAAAATTATTTTTTATACCTGATTTCAAAATCCTCAAAGCAGCCATTGCTGCACCATAGCCATTATCAATATTTACTACTAATAATCCTGGAGCACAACTTGCAAGCATTCCATTAAGAGCTGCTTCACCTCCTCTACTTACACCATAGCCTATAGATATCGGCACCCCAATAATGGGCTGCGAGATTAGCCCTGCAATAACTGTGGGAAGAGATCCTTCCATTCCTGCACAAACAATTACAACTGAAGCCTTATTTATTACTTGCAAATTTGTAAGAAGTCGATGCAGTCCTGCAACTCCAACATCCAATAACATTTCTGATTTAATACCATGTAGACGCAAAGAAAGCTCCACTTCTGAAGCAACCCTAAAATCACTTGTACCTCCACTGACAATAAGTACCTCTCCTAAAGAAGGTTCAACTAAAAGTGCATCGCCTAATGTCAAACAGGAAGAATCATAATGATATTTAGCATCATCAAAGATTTCTAATAACTCCAATGCTTTCTTTTCATTGACTCTAGTTACTAAGGCCAATTGCTTTGCGGCTTTAATTTTTCTCAAAATTTGTGCAATTTGTTCGCATGATTTGTTTTCACCCCAAACCGCTTCAACCATCCCCAAGCGCTTAAGACGTTCGAGATCTAAAAAAATTTGTTTATCTATCATTGCGGCAAAAACTCTCCTTGAGATTTAATCGGGAAAGGATTAATAAAGTCTTTATTGGTTAAGTTCATAGCTAACTTTTCAAAAGCAATTTGAACTTTATCAATTTCTGATTGAGGAATATTTTTCCAGTCCGAACGACTAGCCCAACTAATAAGCAATAATGCCTCTTCATTTTTAGGGTCCCAAAAAATTTCCCTCTTAACAAAGCCTTTTTGTTTTTTTAGCCAAGGTTCCCAACTTTTTTTCTCAGCAGCTAACCAAGCCTCTCTATCTTCCTTAGAAACGCTTAATCGAAGATACTCAATAACAGTTGTATGAACGTTATTCAAGTCAGAAGTAGTAGAAGGAAGTACAGCTTGAACATTGATTAGAAAAAATATTACTAAAGCCGTAAAAAATGCCCAAATTGATATGGATCGACTTCTCGTAAATATATTAAACAAAGATGATTTCATATATTTACTAATAGCGCAACTGCATGACTACTAATCCCTTCTTCGCGTCCTTCAGGACCAAGCAATTCATTAGTTGTTGCTTTAATACCAACATCATCAATCTCAATCCCAATGCTTTGAGCAATATTTTTCCGCATTAATTCAATGTGAGGTTTTAATTTAGGTCTTTCAGCAATAACAACAGAATCGATGTTGGATACCCTCCAACCTTTCTCTTTTAAAAGTTCGGAAACTTGCTCTAGGAGAAACAAGCTATCTGCACCTTCCCATTGAGGATCATCAGGTGGAAAATATTTACCGATATCTCCTAATGATAGTGCTCCTAACATTGCATCCATTACTGCATGTACAAGAACGTCAGCATCACTATGCCCATCAAGACCTAATCCATCAGGATGATCAAGTTTAACTCCACCAAGAATTAAAAGTCTTTTAGCAACTAATCGATGAATATCATAACCATTTCCGATGCGAATATGTGGCATAGACTCAATCATAGAGATGGATTACAAGGTTGCATGTGAACCGAGACGGACTTGGGATTCAATAACAACATTTCGCCAGATAAATGTCTAGCATTTATAGCTATTTTCATTCTAGCTGAGACGATTGATTGTGAAAGAAATACAGAGGAATTATTTAAGAATTTGAGACTAATTATTTTTCTTATTTCATATTAACTAAATAAATATTCAAATTTTTCCAACCACCTCTCTAATCCCACCAGGGATCTTCAATTGGATCATGATCTTTTCTTAAAAGAAAATCTAAGTTATTACCGCTGTAAGGATCCACCTTAGATCTTGCAAGCAGCTCTTTTTGAATCCAACGTTCATATAATTCTGGTCGCCGAGACTTTGTTCGAAACTCTCTTTGTTCCTGTCTCCAATATGAAATTTCAGCATGATTACCTTTTCTCAAAACTTCTGGGACCTCTAAATCACGGAACTTAGCTGGTCTTGTGTAATGAGGGTGTTCAAGCAATAAATCTGAGTGGCTCTCTTCAACTAAAGACTCGGCACTCCCGATAGTTCCTGGCAGCAATCGTATAACACCATTAATAATGGTCATTGCCGGCAATTCGCCTCCAGTTAAAACAAAATCTCCTATAGAAACCTCTTCATCAGCAAGTGTTCTTATTCGTTCATCAAATCCTTCATATTGCCCACAAATCAAAACAAGTTGATCATATTCTTTTGACCATCGCCACAAATCCTCTTGTAAAACTTGATCGCCCTGCGGAGTCATCATTAAAACTCTTCTTTTTGAAGAAGTAGGAATAGAGTCAAATGCATCAAAAAATGGTTCAGGCTTAAGGACCATTCCAACACCTCCTCCATATGGCTCATCATCTACTTTGTGATAGTTATCATCAGTGAAGTTCCTAGGATTATACAAATTAAGATCAGCTATCCCGGAAGAAAGAGCTCGGCCAATAACTCCAAGTTCATTCAAACCACTAAAAGCAGTAGGTGTAAGTGTTATAACATCTATTTTATATGTAGACATAATTTTTATTTTCCTTGAAAACCAAGCTCAGCCAACTTTTCAGGTTTACGTCGCCAATCAGGAGCAACTTTAACAAAAAGCTCCAGATAAACAGGGCCATTTATTATTTTCTGTATCTGTAGTCTCGCGCCATGTCCAATTACCTTCAACATAGATCCACCCTTGCCAATTAAAATTCCCTTTTGACTTTTACGTTCTACAAAAACAGTTGCCAATACAGCAGTTCTTTTAGAATTTGAACCCTTCTTATTATTTTTAGAAATTTCTTCAATCCGGTCAATCTTTACAGCAACACTATGAGGGACCTCTTCTCTAGTATTAAGCAAAACTTGCTCACGGATAAGTTCACTTAAGAGGATTTCTTCAGGTTGTTCCGAGGTAATGTTTTTTGGATATAGATAAGGTCCTTTTGGTAGAGAAGATGAAATACTCTCTAAAAAATCACTACATCCTTTACCAGTTATTGCATTGCAACAAAAGATTGGCCAATCTTTGTTACCAATAAAATCTTTGTAAGCTTTGATTCTTTCCACAGATCCAACTTCTGGTACAAGATCCCATTTATTTAGAATGACTACTACTGGAATATTTATATCCTGAAGCAATCTCACAATAAAAAGGTCTCCTTTACCAGGCACTTCACAGCCTTCAAAAATTAGCAATATACAATCCACCTCTCCTATAACCTTTCTAGAAATCTGAACTAATCTTTCTCCTAATAAATGATGTGGCTTATGAATTCCTGGAGTATCTACAAAAACCAATTGTGCCTTTGGTGTTGTCAAAATAGCTCTTAATCTATTTCGAGTTGTCTGAGCCACTGGCGAAGTAATTGCAACTTTCTTTCCTATAAGTTGATTTACTAAGGTTGATTTCCCAACATTAGGCCGACCGATCAAAGCAACAAAACCTGATCTATATCCTTCTGGAATAGGTTCGAATAATGACATTATCTAATGTTATTACTTAGATAGCCTGACTCAATAAGGCAAATAAATCCATGAACAAACTAAATCCGAGTTTTGAAGATGCTATCAATGCAGCTTCATTATGGTGTTCAGCCTGGGACAAAGGAGAGCTAAGCGATGAAGTATTAGCTGAAAGGGTCTCTGAACTATTAGCAACTTTGAATGGAGCGAGAGGATTTCTTGCACTAAGTCTTTCTAGCAAATCCCCACTAATGGACCGTCTGCCTGACGCACTAATTTTTCAATTAAGAGAGTCTGGAGATGTTGTAGTGGATCTCGTAGCTAAGAACCTTGCAATGAGTACAGCAATGGCATTGCACCATCAGCGAAATAAAAACTATTCTCAACAGGCCGGATCTGAAAACATCAAAAGGAGATGTTTAGAAATTTTAAGGCTTCTTGAACCATATTCAGTTAAAGAAACACTTGAAAACCTTCTCAAAGCAACTAAAGGAGAAGGTAAATATGTTGATTTTCTAAATCGATGGAATTATGACGAGGCTCAAAAAAACAAAATCGCTGAAGGAATCAATTTGATCACAGAAATGTAAAAAAAAATGGGGATAAAACTTAAAAGTCTCATCCCCACAATATTTTTTGTTTTTATATTAAAAAACGTTAATCCCTACGACCGCCTTGAAGGGCAATAATGAAACGAAGAATAAATACAAACAAATTTATATAAGTTAAATACATCCCTAAGGCTCCTGCAAGATACTGATCATCACTGTATCTTCGTGGCATTGTATAAAAATCCAAAAAGGATATTGCAACGAAAAGAACAGTTCCAAATCCTGCAATCATCAATTCAAGACCAGTCCCTCCAAACATTCCTGGAACAAAAAATCCTCCTATCAGCTGAACAACCATTGCAATAATTAAGCCTATTAGGCCCAACCCAACTGCACCACTTAAGGCCTGACCAACACTGTCAGTCATTCGCCTACCAACAAAAGAAGCAATAACAAATGTTATTCCTGTCGCGAAAGCAGCAGTACCAACGGATCCAATCCCAGCAGTGCCTATGGCTATTGCCACAATGCCACTTAGAGTAAATCCTGTTAAAAGACTATATCCAGTTAAAAGTGGCAATGCTTTTGCATTGTTTGCATTATTTGCAGCACTTGTTGCCATGAAAAACAGAACTAATTCTGCGATAAATGCAACCCAAAAAAGTGGCTGAAACAATGAAGGATTTGATGCCAATAAAGAAAGGCCGCTTAATACTCCAAGTGCTGTTAGCACCATACCTCCGCCTACATAAGGCAAAGCCTTATTTACTACGTTTGGCCCAACCAACGTTCCAGATTGAGCCTCACGGATCGCCTGCTGAAAATTGCTACTTGCTGGCATATGCATCTAGGTAATTAATAAATACTTTGACAGAAAAAAAAATTTTGCGGGAATTATTTTGTGCGGATGTCACTAACTTTTCTCTTTTTTGCATAAGCATCAACTACTCGCTGAACTAATTGATGTCGAACAATATCTGCAGAAGTTAGCTTGCAAATAGCAATACCTTTAATATTTTGAAGAATTTGCACTGCTTCAACAAGCCCACTAATTTGTCCAGAGGGGAGGTCAATCTGTGTAACATCTCCTGTTACAACCATTCGAGATCTTTCTCCTAAGCGAGTAAGAGCCATTCTCATTTGTGCTGAGGTTGTATTCTGAGCCTCATCAAGAATGATAAAAGCATCTTCAAGAGTTCTCCCTCGCATATAAGCCAAAGGCGCTACTTCAATAACACCTTTTTCAAACAATGTTGTTGTTTTTTCAAGGCCAAGCAAGGTATGAAGAGAGTCGTAAAGAGGTCTTAAATACGGGTCAACCTTTTGTTGAAGATCACCAGGCAAAAATCCAAGATTTTCTCCGGCCTCTACAGCTGGTCTTGTAAGTATAATTTTTTCTATTTTCCTTTCAGAAAGCATACGAACAGCCAAAACTGTTGCAAGAAAAGTTTTTCCAGTCCCTGCAGGTCCTAATGAAAAAGTCAAATCATTACTTTCCATAGAGTCTAGATATTTCTTTTGTCTAAGGGTCCTTGGTCTCAAAAGGTTTCCAGTTTGATTTCTTACTAAAACATGATTAGAAAGAGCAGCATGTTCTTCCTCTCTTCCATTGTCTATAGATGAAAGAGCTGCTGATATATCAGCCGTTGAAACTGTTTGACCTTCTTCCCAAACTGGTCGCATTAATTCAACTAAAGCAGATGCTCTTTCAAGCTGACTCGATCTGCCACTTATCTCAAGTTTCAACCCTCTTAAAACAATTGAAGCTCCTGTTAAAGACTCCAACCTATGAAGTATTGATTGTCCTGCACCAGCAATTGCTATTGCCGCATCTGAATCAGGCAAATCAATTGAAAATTTTCCAGAAGACTCTGCTTCTGCCATATAAATATTAGCTTTCAGAAGACGCCTCAGTAGATTCAGCTTCCTGTGAAATTGGCTCTTCTACTTTCTTCTTGGATGAAGATTTGTTTGCGGATTTTCTAGCTTCTTCTTGCTTTGCTTGACCAATTAACTGAGCTGGACGAACTTTTTTCTCAAGTATTCCTCCCTTCTCAAGAAGAGATCGAACAGCATCAGTTGGCTGAGCACCCTGACTCAACCTCAACCTAAGAGCCTCTGTATCAAGTCTTGTTTCCTTAGTTCGGGGATTGTAGAAGCCTAATTCTTGAAGTGGGCGACCATCCCTTCTAGAAGTGCTATTACAAGCGACTAAGCGGAAGCTGGCTTCCCTCTTTTTTCCAAACCGCTTGAGGCGGAGTTTGATCATCTTCGCTTAAATTCTTTGTTGATGTTTATAAGGTAGTGCAAAAACACTTACCAAATTTAGATTTTAACTTGTTGAGGGTTCATAAGTCTCCAAATCCTTTCTTTTTCTTATGAGGACGCTGACGTTTTGGAGGTCTTACACCTCCTCCTCCCCCTCTAGCACCCTGATGGGTTGAAGGCATGCCAGGCATGCCAACCTGACCTCCTAAGCCAGGGAAACCAGGCATGCCAGCACCACTAGACATCTGCTTCATCAGACCTCGCATTTTTTGAAAATCAGCTAAAACCTTGTCCACTTCTGCTAAGGAATGTCCACTGCCAGTAGCAATCCTTCTTCGCCTTGAAGGATGAGCTGCCAGCAATTCAGGCTGAGAACGTTCTGAATTAGTCATTGAACCAATCATTGCTTCAATGCGCTTCAATTGATCTTCACCACTTTTCAACATCCCGTCATCAATTTTGTTCATTCCAGGGATCATTTTCATTAATCCTCCTAAAGAACCCATCCTTTTTATCAACCTCATTTGCTTAACAAAATCAGAAAAATCAAAAGTTGCCTCTTGAAATTTTCTTTGCATTTGCTCTGCATCAGCTATTTCAACTTCCTTTTGCGCTTTTTCTACAAGTGTTAAAACATCACCCATCCCCAAAATCCGCCCAGCCATTCGTTCTGGATGAAAAGGTTGTAATGCTTCTACCTTTTCACCAGTACCAATAAACTTAATAGGCTGGCCACTAACTTTCCTAATTGAAAGAGCAGCACCTCCTCTCGAATCACCATCGAGTTTTGTAAGAACAGCACCTGTAATGCCTACCTTTTCATGAAAAGATTTTGTTAATTCAGCTGCTTCTTGACCAATCATCGAATCAACAACTAATAAAACCTCATCAGGGTTAACAGCAGAGCGAATTCTGACCATTTCACTCATCATTCCCTCATCTATTTGCAGCCGTCCAGCAGTATCAACAATGAGAGTATCGAAACCTTCTTCTTTTGCTTTTAATAAACCAGAAGAAGCAATTTCTTCTGGTTTCAAATCCTTACCAAGACTAAAAACATCTACACCAATCTGATTACCTAAAGTATTTAGCTGCTCTATTGCAGCTGGTCTATAAACATCAGCAGCAACTAGCAAGGGCCTAAGACCTTGTTCTTTGAGATAGAGTCCTAGCTTTGCTGAAGCAGTTGTTTTTCCAGCACCCTGAAGTCCTGCCATTAGAATGACAGAAGGCTTTTCAGTTGCATTTGCCAAAGGGGCATTAGCCTTGCCCATGACCTCTATCAACTGCTGATGAACAACTTGAATAAATTTCTCTCCAGGCTTTACACCCCTAACTACCTCTGCTCCAATAGCCTGTTGACGAACCTCTTCTACAAATTCTTTAACAACAGAAAGGCTTACATCGGCTTCTAAGAGAGCCCTCCTTACTTGTTTTAGAGCAATATCAACATTATCTTCACTGATTTTATTTTCGCCCCTAAGGCCTTTTACTGCATCTTCAAACCGTGCAGAAAGCTCATCAAACATTTGAGAAAATTTTCACAGGTATATTTTATAGCCTATATAAAATTAGCTTCTTTTTGAAATAATTCAATTTTAGAAATTACCTTCGGCTTGAAAAATTAACCAATTTCCATTGCTGCTTATTCCTGCCAAGGATATATTTAACCCTTAAGGCTGGGATATTAGTTTCAGATAAAACTTCTCCTGATTCTTTCATTCTCTGATCCTTGTACAAAATTTTAACATCAACTTCTATACGCTTATTAGTTTGAGATTGTATATCTAAAGATTCTATATTTGTTGATATAACTTGTTTCTCACCCTTTTGTTTATCTTTTATTCTTTGATTATTAACTATTTTTACTAGAGAATTTGTTGCAACTTGATTCAAAACGCCACTTTCGCCTCCTGAAAGAATCTCAGCCTTACCCCGCAACCATGCTTCTATAAGATTCTGAATCTGCTTTTTAGAAGGAGTTTCAATATTCAAAGGAATATATTCTCCTTTCTTTTCAAGCTTAGAAGATATTTTATTTTTTTCGCTATTAAAAGATTTACCTTTTTCATCCAACTCTTTTTCTTGAACAAGCGAAGGTTTCGCCGCAATTTTTTCTTCTAATTGACTTTTAATTGACAAATAACCAATAACACCGCCAGAGAGAAATAAACCAACAAAAACAAAGGAGCCTATCAATAAGCTATTTCTACTAATTCCAAGTTTGTTAGAAGCTTTTTCAGATAACCTTAAAAGAGGATTACTTACATTGACAATTAAGCCTTGAAACCTTTCAACAAGCAAGTCAAGCAAATCATTTTGATCATCTTCATCTTCTACAAATTCATTCTCCAAATAAGTCTTAGCTAAATCATCATCTTCATCAAAAGAAGAAATATTTCTTTCTTCTTCATCTGATGATAATGATTCTTGAGATTGATAATTTTCAGAGGAAAGTCCTGAAATCAAAGAAAAACCTGCTTTTGCAATACCTCTAGCGCTTCTTCTCTCAACTTTTTCCACATAGTCCTGAACATCTCTATCAGCAAACCAAGCCTCCAAATCTACAGATTCAACTTCAATATCCCTAAAACCAGGTAAGACATCTGTTTTCAGCCAATTAGTAGCATAATCACAAAGTGCTGCGAGTTTCTCTCCTGGGTAAGAATCAAACCATTCTTTTAAGTTTTGATCTGTACTGTTAGAAAAACATGCTTCAGCTTGTTGAACATTTGCAAGTAAAAGATCAATAGATCCAAGTAAGGGCATTGCATCAAAACCCTGCGAATTCAGTTTATTAATTTGCTTTCTAGCTTTTTGAATAGCTTCAGGTTTACGCCTGTAGAAGCCTGATGCTACAAGAGAAAGCGCATATAAAAATCCTGCATCAGAAGAACCATTTTTATACCAATGCGAAAACAGATCTACTTGTTCTTGAACGGTTAAAAACTTTCTAATCTGCTGAAAAAATATTTCAAAATCTGCTTGATTAAATTCAAAACTC
Source organism: Prochlorococcus sp. AG-363-C02 (assembly GCA_003278345.1). Lineage (GTDB taxonomy): Bacteria > Cyanobacteriota > Cyanobacteriia > PCC-6307 > Cyanobiaceae > Prochlorococcus_E. The sequence continues at coordinate 123,903 of QCFH01000002.1, forward strand.
GAATTTGTCAATTTTCTACCTTCTAAACCACCTCTGTTAAGAACAAAGCCATCAAGTAAATTCAATCCATCTTGATGAGACTTTTGATCAGATAAATCTCTACTTAATAAATCAAGGATCCTGTAAGGAAGTAAAGCTTCTAATTCTTTTTCTAAATTTTGTCTCCGATCTTGTAGTTTTCCCATCCTTTGAAGAAGGTGAATACCTTCTTCCAATATTTCTGCTGCTGAAGAATAGCGCCTTTGTTCTTGCTCATAGAAAGCTGCATCTTTACATGCAAGTGCTGCTAAAAGTGCCAAGTCAGATTCTCTTCCACTACCTAGAGCTGGTGCCTGAGGAGGTTGAAGAGCTTTGCGCGCAAGATTAAATGCTTCAGCAGAATTTTTTGCTTCCCACAAAAGTATTAAGCCTGCAACTTCTCTATTTGAAGAAAATTCCAGCCCGGAAGCACCTGCAGTTAATGCTGTTTCATATTGTTCTCGCAACTTTTTATCGCAAAGTAAATCGGCAGATCTACGCAAAAGCTCAGAGCGTTGCGCTATCACCTCAGGAGTAAACCCATTGTCAGGGGTACGATCTAAGCGCAACTGAAAGAATCTCAGAACTTCTTCAGTATCAGAAGTAGGGCTGACTCCCAGCAAACGAAAATGATCGATTGGCAATTCCAAGCAATATCAAGCTATTAAAAATAAACTTTAGACAGATCCAAGATCTCTGCAATGATTTGCACATAGGCGTTTAAAGTCTTACATGGAAAGACAGTGGAACAAATGATGCAATCAACAAACACAAACACTCAAAAAACAACAATTAAATCCTCTCTTGAAAGCGCTCACGCTGATCGCATTAGCAGCCTTCCAAAGCAAGAGCCAGCAAAAATTGATCAGGCGATAGGAAGGCAGCTTTTTAAAGACATGACATTGGGGAGAAGGTTTGAAGACAAGTGCGCAGAGATGTATTACAGAGGGAAAATGTTTGGTTTTGTTCATCTTTATAACGGTCAAGAAGCTGTTAGCTCTGGAGTAATTGGAGCAATGCGAAAACAGCATGATTGGTTTTGTAGTACATATCGCGACCATGTCCATGCACTAAGCGCAGGAGTACCTGCCAAAGAAGTAATGAGTGAGTTATTTGGGAAAGAAACAGGATGCAGCAAAGGAAGAGGAGGGTCGATGCATCTTTTCTCTAAAGAACATCACTTATTAGGTGGATATGCATTTATTGGAGAAGGTATTCCAGTAGCCCTTGGTTCAGCCTTTACAAGTAAATATAAAAAAGAAGTACTAAAAGAAGAAAAGAGCGACTCTGTTACAGCTGCTTTCTTTGGAGATGGTACATGCAATATAGGTCAGTTCTATGAATGTCTAAATATGGCTCAATTATGGAAATTACCAATTTTATTTGTTGTTGAAAACAATAAATGGGCAATTGGTATGGCTCATGATCGCGCAACAAGTGAACCTGAGATATGGAGAAAAGCTGATGCCTTCGGCATGAAAGGGGAAGAAGTGGATGGAATGGATGTTCTAGCTGTCAGAGGTGCCGCTGAAAGAGCAATTGAAAGAGCAAGATCTGGCGAAGGGCCAACCTTAATAGAATGCCTTACTTATAGATTTAGAGGACATTCACTTGCAGATCCAGACGAACTTCGGTCTCCTGAAGAGAAAGATTTTTGGTCAAAAAGAGACCCTCTTAAACTTTTAGAGAAAAATCTTTCAGAAAATAATATAGTTTCCACTAATGAACTTAGGTCAATAGAAAAAGAAATAGATAAAGAGGTAAATGAAGCTGTTGAATTTGCACTAGGGGCAAAAGACCCTGACCCTTCAGAGCTAACTAAATATATTTGGGCAGATTAATATTTGGGGAACAATATAAACTTTTAAATCTCTAAATTCCACTAGGTAACTTGCGAGTTAAATTTCTCAATTTTCTTAAAGACTTTAATTCAACTTGACGTACGCGCTCTCTAGACACCTCTAGCAAACGTCCTATTTCTGCAAGTGTATGTCTATCGTTACCTTCAAGTCCAAAGCGAAGCTTAAGTACATGCTGTTCTTGTTCGCTTAAATGAGTAAGCCATCTACCAAGCTGCTCTTGATGAATACTTTGCTCAACCTTATCTAAAGGTTCTTCAGCCGATCCATCAGCAATCAAATCACCAAGGAAACTACGACCATCATCGCCATTTACAGGTGCATCAAGGCTACTGGTAGTAAGTGCCTGTCTCAAAATTGAATCTAGCTCCTCAACCTCTATTTCCATCTCTTCAGCAATCTCAACTCTATTTGGCATAGCTCCTAATTTATGAGCCAGATCCAAGCTAACTTTTCTAATTGTCGCTAATCGTTCACTCAAATGAACTGGTAAACGAATAGTTCTAGATTGACATGCAATAGCACGCGTCATGCTCTGCCTTATCCACCAAAAGGCATACGTAGAAAATTTGTACCCACGTGTAGGGTCAAACTTTTCCACCGCTCGCTCAAGTCCAAGAGAACCTTCCTGGACAAGATCCAATAATTCCAATCCTTTACCTTGGTATTTTTTTGCAACACTTACTACTAGACGGAGATTTGCCTTCATCATCCTTTCCTTCGATCTTCTCCCAATACGAATTAAGCGCTTTTCATGAGAAGTGAATTTCTTAGTCTTTTCGTCAACCATTCCATCCTCAGTCAAGTTCATCATTACTTGAACCTGATTTCCCAGTTCAATTTCTTCTGCGGGAGTCAACAAAGGAACTCGACCAATAGTTGCTAAATACCAACTAATAGGATCTGTGCTGCGTCGTTTTTGAGACTCAACAGGCTTGGGTGCTGATGAAACCATTTTTCTTTTCCCAAACTTACATAGATGACTTTCCTACGAAAATCGGAAAAGAGCCCAATGCTTCAAAAACCCTTCAGATTCTTGCTTTGAAATGTACACATTTCTCCAAAAAAGCATCATTTTTGACGTTGAAATGTATCAAAGTGAACCTTTTCCTGTTGAATCTTCTTTACAAACTTTGCCAAAGTTTTTGCAATTAATTCTGGATTGCTTCCATCAAAACAAAAATTTCCGGCAGAAGAATGGAGTAAAGCAGAAAGGGCAAGCAATTTATTATCAATTTCAGAATCTCTACTTAACCCCAATGCACCAATTCCAGAAATAAACCCAGATAAAACATCTCCGAGACCAGCACGAGCGACAAAAGGACACGTCTCTGATAATTGCCATATTTCCCCTTGTGGAGTTGCAATAACACTATTTGCACCCTTAAGCAAAACAGAAGCACCAGTAATTTTTGAAGCAATTCCCGCTGCTTTTAATTTGCAAGAAACATCAATTTCAGGAAACAATCTACAAAATTCATTCAAATTGGGTGTAATCCAAGTTGGGCCATTGCGTTTGCAAATCCATCTCCAACCATCACAAGAAAAAGCAATCCTATTAAGCGCATCGGCATCCAGTACAAGTAGACCACCAAATTTCTTAAGTAAGGAAGCTGACTCTTCCCATTTTTCGTCTAACACATCCAATCCTGGGCCTATTAATAAAGAATCAAAATGATCAAAATTAACTTGTTCAAGACATTCCTTGATAGGAATATTTTTGCTGTCCAAATGATCAGCAAAATTGTGAAAAACAACTTCTGGAACAATATGCCAAATAGAATCTGAAATATTTTTTGGCAAAAACGCCTGAATACTTCCTACTCCACTTGCTAAAGCTCCTTTCAATGCGAGTAAAGGCGCACCCTTATATTTATGGCTCCCTGCAATAACTAGAGTTCTTCCTCGTTCATATTTACTTGCATTAGGAATTGATCTTGGAAATACAAATAAATCAATATCTTTATGACAAAGTTTCAGAGGAATATTTTCTTCGTGAAAAATTAAAAATGATTTAGGAATTCCTAAATCAATTCGGACAAGTTTACCTATAAAAGGGATTGCCAGATCTTGAAGCAAGCCCAACTTATTTAAACCAACAGTCAAAGTGAATGAAGCCTTTGCTGCAGCTATCCCCAATGTTTTGCCTGTATCAGAACAAATCCCTGATGGAACATCCAAGCTTATTAATTTACCAGGATTATGTTTTTCCCTTTTTTTTAATAACAACCCCAAATCTGTAGGTATTTCTCTGGTTTGTCCAAGACCAAAAAGAGCATCAATCCATAAGGAGTCACTATTAACATCAGGGTAAGTTTTTATGATAGGAATACCAATAGCAGTGCAGTATGCAAGATGTTTTGCAATCAAGACTTTCTTAATTGTGAATGGACACCATAAAGTGAGCTGAACACCTTCCAAATAAAGTTCTCTTGCTAAAACAAGGCCATCTCCGCCATTATTTCCAGGTCCAACCAAAACAAGAACTCCATGAATCAAAAGTCTTGAATTATGCAAAAGCCAATTTTTCATTTCAAGTCCAACTTTTTCCATTAATGCTTCTACAGTCATGCCACATGCAAACATCTTTTCTTCAACGGCCTTCATCTGTGAAGACGAGACAATTACATGCTCTGCATCAGAATTAGGGCCTGACAAAATTCATCCTCGTATTTACCCACTATGTAGAAATTGTTGTCCAAATGACTATTAATCCTAATAAAGCAATACTTTTTTCCAAAAAGTCTTCCCTAAAAAGCTCTAATAATGTTGACAATGTTTTATCAAAACTCAAAAAACTCCAAGGTGAGCATTCCATTGCAGTAGGCCTCTCTGGAGGTGTAGATAGTTCCCTAACTGCAGCTCTACTAGTAAAAGCAGGATGGCGCGTTGAGGGACTAACCCTTTGGTTAATGAGCGGTAAAGGCTCTTGTTGTACTGATGGTCTTGTAGACGCTGCAGGCATCTGTGAACAATTAGGTATCCCTCATCATGTAGTTGATGCAAGAGAGAACTTTCAAAAAGAAATTATTGAAACCCTTGTAAGAGGCTATCAAGAAGGTATAACTCCATCTCCTTGTTCCAAATGCAATAGATTTGTAAAGTTCACTCCTATGCTCGATTGGACAGAAAAAAACCTAGGTTTTAATCGTATTGCTACTGGTCACTATGCACGAATAAGACATTTGAAAGAAGATCTCGAGGGCAACTCTAATTTGAACGGACTAGCTAAACGACATCAACTCTTAAGAGGCAGGGACCAAAACAAAGATCAAAGTTATTTCCTTTATGATCTATCTCAAGACATTCTTGGAAAGGTTGTGTTTCCTCTTGGGGAGTTAAAAAAATCAGACACTCGGGAAGAAGCTTATAGATTCAATTTAAGAACTGCCAAAAAACCTGAAAGTCAAGACCTATGCTTAGTTGAACATCATGGCTCAATGAAAGCATTCTTAAACAATTACATAGCACCAAGGAAAGGAGAAATAGTTCTCAAAAGTGGTGAAAAATTGGGAGAGCATGATGGAATAGAGCATTTTACTATTGGTCAACGAAAAGGGTTAGGTATAGCATGGGCAGAGCCTCTTCATGTGATAGGCATTGAATCATCAACTAATCGTGTAATTGTTGCACCAAGATCTCAAGCCACACAAAACAAATGCATTGTTGGATCAATTAACTGGGTTTCCATTGAACCCATTACCCAAACAACAGAGATAGAAGTTCAATTAAGATATAGAAGCAATCCTGTAATAGCAACCCTGACTCCTCTGAAGCCTTTAGAAAAAGATATTCAAAGCAATCGCCCTTACAGATGTCACCTTAACTTTCAATCAGAACAATTTTCTATAACACCTGGTCAAGCTGCGGTGTTCTACAAAGGTGAAGTTCTTTTAGGTGGAGGGATTATCGAAGCTAATGAAACCTAAGTTATGAACTATCTTTTTATTTTAACTTTCTAAAAAAGCAAAAGTTTATAATCAATCCTAATATCAAAGGTAATTCGCCAAAGCGAGAATATCCACTTATATTATTAGACAAGTGAAGATCTACGGCTCTAACACCTTCTTTAAAAGGGGGAATAAGTAAATCAATTTTTCCAGTACTTGAAATAATTGAAGTTGGGCCAGTATTTGCAACAGAGATCAATTCTCTAGCTGATTCAATACTTCTGAGTTGAGCTAATGCAAGATATTGTCTTTGAAGAGAAATAGGATAAGGATCGAGATTTGCTATAGATAAGATCCATTCTGCGCCATCAAGGCTGGCTTTACTCAAAGCATTGCCATCACTTATCTCATAACAAATAGCCACTGAAACAGGAGGGATGCCTTTCCAGAGAAAGAGTCTTGATGCATTACCTGGTTGAAGCCCTCCGACAAAAGAAAGGCCTTTAAATTTAAGCCACTCTAAGGATGGGATCCACTCTCCTAGAGGCACTAAACGGTTTTTATCAATGGCTTTTGAATAGCTAGTACTACCTTTTTCAAAAGCAAGCAAAGAACTTCTTTGCTCATTCCCAACCCACCTAAAGCCTCCAACCAAAAATCGAATAGAAGCAGGAGAGATGATTTGATCATTAGGGATTGTCCCTTCAGGCGCCACCATCCATTCTGCGTTCAATTTTTGGGCTTTATCTAAAGCATCTCGAATAGTAGTAGACAAAGCAGCCATATGATTCTCAGAGAACTTCTCTCTTGTTGGAATATTCGTCTGCCAAATAGCAACTCGATTAACAGCAGAACCATAATCTTGTGATAAAAGTATTATTCCAAGACAATGACATGCAAAAACAACTAATAATCCATAAGAAAAGAATCGAACCCATGAGACTCTATTCCTAATTAAACATGATGTTTTCCAGAGCCACCAACCAATAAGAAGTTGCGCGGAGGCTAATCCACCTGCCCCAATCCATCTAGCCAAACCAGCCATATATCTATCATCTGGCAAAAAGCTACTTCCCAAACCAACCCAAAATAAAGGAGATTTAGCTAGTAAAACTTCTCCAATACCCCATATCAAAGACAAAGCAAAAGCATATGAGAACTCGTTTTTTAGATTTCTATTAGTAAGTTTGTCAAAGGAAGTTATTTGACCAATGAGTGACCATCCACCAACAAGTATTCCTCCAAAAATCCCGCAACATATCCAAATCGAAATAGTTATAGGGAGACTAAAAGATTCTGGGACGCCAATCCATGTCAAAGGGTGAAGAGCAATTAGCCAAGAATGACTTAACAAAACAGCGGCTCCTCCCCAAAGGAAACTTGCTAAAGGGAATTCCTTGGAAGACCACAACAAGAAAGTAGCAAGCAAAGTAAAACAGACTCCCCCTTGTGAAAGGCCAATCCCAGCAAATACTCCACCAAATAACCCTGCTAAACAAGCTAAATACCTTTTACTCTTAATTGCCATTCCTTGAGTAAGCATAAAACTATTATTCGCTATCTATTAATATTATTTTCAAAAAGAAATCCACCCTAAAGACAAATCTTCTGCAAGAATTGGTTCAAATGAATTATAAATTGCTGTGAAAGAAATCTTTATTAGTTTCTCGATTTTTCTAGCTTGCGTAATTGTCGCAATTGCCAGCCAAATCATTTCTCCTACATATGTTTCAGCTGAAACATCAACGGGAACAAACTCAACCTCTTTTAATTCTGAAATAGGGAACTTCAAAATAGAGCAAAAAATTAAAAATCCCCTGGTGATAGATCCAGAAGAATCAAACCCTCTGCTTTTTACTATGGCACTTAATAAAAAATCTGGCAGCGAGTCTCTTGGAGGCTCTATTAAGACAGAGCTCACATCATCAGGGCTAAGAATCACAGAAATCAAAGTTGGTGATGGGGATGAGGCCAAACCAGGCAACAACGTCTCAGTTAACTACAAAGGCACTCTTGAGAATGGGAAAGAATTTGACAGTAGTTACGGAAGAGCTCCTTTTACTTTCCCACTTGGACAAGGAAGAGTAATAAAAGGATGGGATGAAGGAGTTGCAGGAATGAGAATAGGAGGTAAAAGAGAGTTGATTATCCCACCATCATTAGGGTATGGGGAAAGAGGAGCAGGAGGAGTAATCCCTCCAAATGCAACTTTAATCTTTGAAGTTGAACTATTAGACGTCAAATAAAAATTTCTGTTGAATAAAACAGAAATTACTCATTAATAGTCATTGCCAAGTAAAGTATATTAAAGGTTTCATTAATGCCAAATGTTGTATTCGGCAATTTTATCAATTTTCAAAAAGCTCCCTGCCCAAAAAGCACTGGCTCATTGCGATGGCCCATGTGGAGTTTACGATCCTGCCTCCGCTCGAGTAGCCGCTGAAGCAGTACTTTCTATGACTAAAAAGCTTTTAGCACTTCAACCTCCTGAAGGGAGTGATCCATCGGCTTGGACAACCTATAACAACACTTTCTCTAGATTTGTTGCGGTAAAAGAAGAACAAGCACAAGAAACAAAAAAAGAGCTTCTAATTCTTTGGACCGACTATTTCAAACCAGAACATCTTGATGCCTTCCCAGCTCTTCACGATACGTTCTGGAAAGCCGCTAAGCTTTGCAGCGCTTGTAAGGTAAATGTTGATCAGGGCAAAGCTGAAGAACTTCTTGCTTCTGTAGAACAAATCCACAACATGTTTTGGACTTCCAAAGGGCGCTCCGATACCTGGAAAACCGCTAGCTAACAAAAACATTTCCAAAAGAAATATTTTAATATCATTATTAAATCTAATTATTGGCTCGCGAAAGCATTGTCGCGTAAAGGGTTCCTCAATGTTGCCAACATTAAAAGAAGGTGATTTATTAATCTACAAGCCGTTTAGCTATAAAGAAGACTACCTTTACGAGGGGCTAATAGTGGTAATCAAACATCCTTTTGAGCAAGGACAATTAATGGTAAAGAGGATTTCTAAAGTCAGGTATTCAAGCATCGAAATCATTGGAGACAATGTTGCATCAAGTATTGATAGTCGTCAACTAGGTGCAATCAACAAAGTTAATATTGAAGGAATTGTTGAAAATATAATCTCCTAAAAAACATAACTAGATGTTTTATGGATCCAGAAAAACCCAGTAAGAATTGAAAGAAATCCAGTAAGGCCAAACATCATTGGCAATGTTCTTTGACCAACTCTTAAAGTTGCTATGGACATCACAGAAACAAATCCCGCCATCGCCACAATAGATCCGAAAAGATAGAAAATTAAATACAAAAATCCTCCCACAGGTGGCAAAGCCAGAGCGGGGATAACAGCCAGAAGATGACTTGCACCAGCCAGTCCATGCAAAAGACCCAAACCAGTTGAAGTGTGAGAGTGTCGACTATGTTTCTTCCTTCCTCTTAAATGAATATGAAAATGTTGATGCTTCTTTCCATTCTCATGATTATGATGATGGGTATGAATATTAAGGCCTAAAGCTGTTCTTATAGTTATACAACCGACTACTAAAAGAGAAACTCCTACACTTAACTCGGCAATAGTAGACATTCTTTCAATTTGAACAAAATCTTTTATCAATATCGCTAGAAATGAAAGAAAAAGAACACCAGTGGAATGACCTAGTCCCCATGCCAACCCATTTTTAAGGGCCAATCTTGGATGTCTAAAAGAGTTTGATGCCATGGCAACCAGATGGTCAGCACCGCCAACAACATGAACTGCACCTGCAGCAAAACCAGTTATGATGCTAATCAAAAATTCATCCATAAGTTGGCTAACTAACCTTGTGCAAAACAATTACTAGAAAATTTCTTTGAAGGTACATTAAATGAAAAGCCAAGAGAATCAAACTAGCCCCCTATAAGTTCTCTTAATGCCGCTTTAACATCTTCTTTTTTCATCAAAGACTCTCCTATTAAAACTGCTCTAGCTCCAAATGAAGCAACCTCTAATAAATCCTCTCGATTAAATATACCTGATTCACTTACTAAAAGTACATTTTGT
>QCFH01000003.1 GCA_003278345.1 Prochlorococcus sp. AG-363-C02
TACGAAAAAAGTCAATTGGTAATGTCAACAAACGATGTAAGCCTGCCATTTGAGAACGAGCCGCACCCTTTTGTTGAGCTATTTGAAGAGTTCGACTTTGGCTCCACTCTAAAGAGATTCTAGTAAGCCCAGAGGCAATCATGATTCCTCCTATTTGAATTAACAGGCCAAGATCCCTATCTGGCAAGGCTTGATTCGTTATTATTGTATTAAATGTAGGCGTTAGTAAACTAAGTAAAGTGCACCCTAACATTAATCCTACACCTACTCTAAAAGCACCACTAAGTAATCCTAAACATGTTCCTGTAGCTAATCCTGTTAACCCCATACCAAAAATCCATCTTACTGCACCTACTTCCTTACCAATTGCAAGCAAAAATCCAATAATTATTCCAAAAATTAAACCAGCCACAACAAACTTTGTGATTTGTTGTGGCTCCCCATAAGCAAAGCGTAATAGTCCCAGTGTATTCAGATCATCAGATCTAAATTTGGGGCTAATTGCAAAAACTCTTGGATTTAACTCATCAAGTAATTCTTGTCTATTAGCAACAGGCATTGGTTCTCTCATTGTCTCTGGATCCCAAATCAAATAACCTTTGGGAGTTGATTGAAGTAGTACAGGCTTTTCAGATGACTTTTCAGAAAAGCCAATTAGATCGCCATAATCTCTATACAGAGGGTTTTCTGTTAAAACAACTTCACGTCCTATTAAATGAACTGATTCCAAAATACGTAAAAGCCGATCACGAGATTCTAATTTTTTTTGAGGTAGCTCTTCTTTCAGAAGTTCATTATTACTTAAAGCTTGGACACAGGCCAAAATAGGATCATCAAATGATTTGATGAAAATATTGGCTTTTTCAAGCTGAGCGGAAGGATCATCCAAATGAAAACTTAGAAATAATTCATCCTCTGATTTAGAATTAAGATCGTGATGGTTTTCTTTTCTTAAGATATGTCTATTTAAAGATTCCTGCTGATTAGCAGCGATAAGATTATTTATTGAATTTTGCTTAGAAATTGATTCTCTAGATTTACTACAAAGATTATTTAGAAGACTTTTCTGAAAATTTTCAATTCCTTTCTTCTGGTCTGAATCAATATTTAATGGAGTTATCTCAACTGATGTGATTGCCTTTAAAAGTAAAAAATCAGAATAAGAGCACTCTTTAGGAGTCAGCATTGGAAACACATTGTTTTCTGACAAGCTTAAAAGGCTGTGTCTTGCAATTAATGATCCCTCTTTAGATCTTTGCTCAAGAATTACTCTTAACTCTCCTTTTTCAATTTTAAAAGGATAAGAGAACCAATGTTTTTCTTCCCCAGGATTTATTCTCAAAGTTTCAACCCTCCTTATTTTGAAATTGTCTACAGAGCCAATCAAAACGTATACCTGCAGTAGTTATCTCAGATAGCTGTTTATCATTTATTTGTTCATTATCCAATCCCATTTCCGCTAGGCGACTAGCTTCAGATAATCCTTTGCTAAGAAGTTGGTCACGACAACGTTGAGATAACATTTTTGTAAGACCTTTATAGAAGCGGTAAGCCATATCTTGATTTGATTTGAGAATACCTAGAATTTCTTTTTTATCAATTACAAGTAATTCCAGACCATCTAGTGTGTCTACATTCGCTACTGCACCCTTTGCAAATGGACTAAGCATAGTAATTTCTCCTAAGATCTCACCTTTACAAGAAGTTCCGACATGCTTCAACTCATTCCCTTTAGATATAGTAATTCGAGCCTCACCAGCCAACAAAAGATATAAGTCTTTAACTTCATCACCTTGCTTTACAAGATATTCTCCAGATGATAGGCGTTTAAAGCGACCAGCTCTAGCCAACCGTGAAATATCAATTTCATTGAGCTCTGCAAATAAAACCAAAACTTTCCTAAGTGGTTCTAGATCGTTAGTGAAATCTCTGTGTACCCAAGCATTTTGAGTCTGCAATTGAAGAGCTAATTTCTCAGCAAGCATCCTATAAAACAGATGACCTACAGAACAAGTAGAATGCTTAATCTGATCAAGCTCTCTGATTGGTATTTCGAATAAGGAGCTTCCTACGTCGACTTCAACAGATGCCACTGCTGGGCGGTCCTCAAGCCAACTCATCTCTCCAACTAAATTACCTTTATCAAGATTAGCTAAGAGAGCTTTTGATCCATTAGATTGAAGTGAAAGCACTCTTACAGGTCCAGACTTGACTATATATATTGATTTTGATAATTGACCCTCTTCAATTATGCGGCAAGGGCTATCAAATGTTTTAATGTTTGCTCTTTCTTGTATCCACAGCAATAAGTCAGGAGCGGCGTTCTCAAAAATATTGTATGAGATAAATTCTTTGTAGACATTTTTAAGTTCCATCCTTTAAAAACAATAAGGATCAAGGAGATTCATCTCTAAAAAAGATCTAATCTCAGTCTATAGATAGATCTTCTAAATAAATAAAATATTTAATTATATTGTTCATTATAGGACTCAGGACTCACAATGACGAGTAGCTATAATTAAATCAAGCTGTAGTTTTTTATTTTAAAGCTAATTAAAAAGTTGATCTATATCTATAAATTTAATAAGCATTAAATTTATAGCATCCGATTTTAAATAAGTAATTAGTTCTATATTAATAATTTTTTATGAGATAAATTTACCCTTCCTCCCCACTTGTTCTTGGATCTAATTTTCATATAATTGACTTAATTGCAAGGCTATATCTGAGAAATCGTTATTGATTGAAATCAATTTTTGACAAGTTTTTTCTAAAGTCATTTTATCCTTACTCTTAATTGCATTGATACCATCCAAAGTTAAGCCAAGTAATAAATTGATTTTTTTACATCGGTCACATACTAAACCAAATAACTCGAAGACTAATTCAACGTCATAAAGCATTGCCTTCATTAAAGAATTTCCACGAATTTCTAATAATTCTGCTGATCCATCTATTACGCGAACATTACATGTATGTTTACCTTTCTCAATGAGTGCAAGTTCCCCTAAAAACTGTTCAGCTTCAACACAAGCAAGCCTATGCAAGTAAAAGCTATTACTTTCAAGTTCGATAGAAACCTTTCCTTCCAATAGCAAGTAACAATATTCAGCTGATGTGCCTTGCTTGATAAGAAGATGATCATTTGGAAGATGTATCTTTCTAGGCTGAACTTCCAACTTATTTGTTTCTAATAATTGTTTGAAACGATAATTGACGAATTCAAGTTGTGGCTCTTTACCCCACATAAGATAAATTAAAACCAATCATCTACCATAAATATGGATTTTTCAAGTAAGCCTTAATTATAAATAATTATTTCCGAGTTATTCAAGCCTTTGGTCAATATCTAGAAACAGATATTCTTTATTTAAAGATAATTGATAAAAGATCAATTTTAATCCTCTTTATGAAGTAGAATCTAGGCCTTTAGGTTATAGCAAGTCAATATCTCAATCCTATTGAATTAAATATGTAAAGGACAACTTAAATCTTTGCATTCTTTCCAATCTCAACAACTCTTATCAAGTTTACAAAAGCTTATTCATTTTTTATATACTGTTGTCTCTCTTCGTGTTTTTTGTGTTGTTCTTTGTTTTGACGATATTCCTTATGTTTAACAAGTTGGTCAGAAGTAAGTTCTTGATTTGATATTGTTTTGAGTTAATTGCGAGAGAAATCCCTTCGACACTCTTACCATTACTCTGATGAAAACAAAATGTTATGATTAACTTTAATGACTACTATTAGATTGGTGAAAAATATAGGAAAACAAAAATCACCCGCCTAGGCGGGTGATAGATAAACATTAATGTTTAAAGAGGTTTCAATTAACTATTTGTTCAGAGATTTTACTTGATAAAAAGTTATTTTTGAGGCCCAAGATGAACTCGTTTATAACCAAATAATGGCTCATTGAGCAAGCCAAATGCTGCAGCTAGGACTCCTTTATTGGATCTTTGTCGCTTAGAGTTTGGGTGAATAATTCCTCTGCTAGGACTGCCACCGTTCACTAGCACTCCTCCATAACCGCCACCTATTTTTGCCAATAGATCAATTGTGAGTTCTTCGTTGTTCATTGTTTTGAGATAGTTGTGAGGGTTGAATCCCTTCGATGTATTTACTATCTCTCTAATCCAAGGTTGTTGTATTGATCTAATTCAATGGCAACTGTGAAGTTAATCACAAGCTGAATATGCCATCAAAAAGCCCCGCCGAAGCAGGGCTTGATTTACCAGGTCATCGCTGGAGGAATACTAACCAATTGCTTTAATATCAAAACCACGTCTACTAATAGGTCCAACATCAAGACCACGTTGAGAAACTGATTTAAAATTTAATCCGTCAACTGTCCACCAACCTTTTTCTCTTACTGTTGTTGAAACTTTAAATTGGCTTCCACCAAAATCAACAATTCCACCAGAAATTTCAGTGAGTTGATCAAAAGTTAGTTCGTTGTTGTTCATTGTTTTGAGATAGTTGTGAGGGTTGTTTCCCTTCGATGTACTTACTATCTCTCTAATCCAAGGTTGTTGTATTGATCTAATTCAATGGCAACTGTGAGGTTGGTCACAAACGTAAAATAGATATGTCGCAGTCGCAGAACTTGTTGGTTCTCACTCGGCATTAAAGCATTTCTACAAACTAATGAACACACTTAAATGTGTGGCAGCATTTTGCATGTCTTTGCGTGAAGGATCGCTCATTATTGCAAGGGTTTTTGAGGAAGTTGGCTAAACCATCCACAATGGTTCACTTCTTTCCCAACCTTCTTTTATTAATTGCTTCCATATCTCAATAGCTTCTTGTCTAGGAATATTCTGGCCTTCACGAATTACTGCAAACGGTGTTATGCCATGCAAAAAGCGATGCTCGCAGGAAGCTGTGTGAACATAAACATGAGGTGAAGGCAGATGCGGATTTTTATAAAACCTCTTTGCCCAAACTCGATCGGGTTTTACTAACCAGCCATCCATTAACGTTCAAAAAATCCAATCATTCATATTCTTCGCAAGTTTCTTTAGGGGGATTGTAGTTATACATCATACAAAAGTCATAATCCATTTTCTTCCCATCTGCATTCTCATCTGCATTCTCATATCCACTATCACACTCCTCAAGACATGGTTTCACAACCATGAGGAAGAGGATGCGCTACAGCAATAAGTGGTAATGCAGCAGCGATGAGGGGAAGTAGTAAGCGTTTCATTTCTCAATACTAGAAGTCTTTTCTTAGGTTATTAATCCATTTAGAAAGAACATCATTTTTCTTTTGACCTTTAAATAAAGGTTTAATGAGCTGATCTAGCTCAACTAAACATCAATTACATCAGGCGAACGATTTCCTTCCAATCCTTACTATTGCTGTTCTTAGTGCATTTAATTCCTCACGATTTTGTTTATCAGTAACACCCTGCTTAGGTCAAAGGTTTACCGCTATGTCTGATCAGGAGTACTCAACTTTCTCAATCAAACTTCCAACAGCGTTCATAGATGATATTGATGAATTTCGTACTCAGTGGGGACTTGAGACAAGAGAGTCTGTTTTAGAAAAGCTTTTAGAAGTAGTTTTCGAAGACTTTGAGGAAGAAGAGGATGATGAAGACTTGAGCTAGATCAGCTAGAAAGGAAATAGAGATTTAACTAAATAGTTTTATGGATAAAAAAGGTGCAAAAGGCTATTGGATCTCTACTTCTACAGTAGTTAATCAAGATCTTTTCTCTGAATATGTAGAAAAAGTAAGACCTTGGCTAAAAGCAGTTGGTGGAGAAGTATTTGCAAAAGATACTGAGCCTCAAGGAAAAGAAAAAACAGAAGGAGCAAACCTAGCTGTAATTTGTGAGTTTCCTTCAATGCGTGCAGCAGTTGAGGCTTATGAATCAGCGGAATATCAAGAGCTAAGTAAAATCCGTAAAGCTGCTACAGAGAATGGAACCTTTACGATCATGGAAGGTATGGATGAAGCCACAAAATTAAGAAGAGCAATGGGTAAATAAATGAACCCTGCTCAATCATCTATAGCTTTATTAGCTGTTGTAATTGTAGCTATATCTCTTTGGTGGATTAGGACTACCCTCAAAGAAGGTAGAAAAGCAGTCGACGAGAGTAAGAAGCAATGAAAGAGAAAAAAACACTCAAGCAAGATCCAAATTATCCAGAAAACTTTTGACCAAGAATAATCTTTTTGTTATCTGCTGGGGCTTTATTTATTGGATGATGATCTCTCCTAATGCTGATGCAACCCTGCACACTTACTTAATAGATCCGATAAAGAATAAACTTTGATAGATAAGTTTCGTTTATAGCACCTATGAGAGTTTTGAAACTCACTGGCTATTAGTCATTTGATTCGTTATCTTTTTATCAAATAATTTAACCTGTCGGAACTATGACTAAAGAAGTCTACGAAGCAGTTATTGAAGCATCAAAGAATGGCGAGCTTTGGGGTATAAGACAAGCTTAAATTCTTCTAGCTCATAGATAAAAATGGTTGATTCATTGCAAAAAGCCTTTTTCGGAGTGATTGCGCTTGGGGTTTCGTGCATCGCAATCGAGTTGATACCAGTATCACGTCAGGCTGCCTATTGGAATCGTTGCTTAGATGCCACTGTTGCTTGGATAGGTGAAAAAGAAGATTTAAGTACTTGGAGCAAAAAAGCTAAAGAGTCCCTAGCTGTCGGTGTATGCAATGGGGCGGTCTATGAGCCCAAGTTAAAGACAGTTAAAGCTGACTAATATTTTTTGTCCCAGTAAGGATCGTCCCCATTACCGATGAATTAGTAAAAAATGGTTATTTAGTAACTGATTAGTCAAAATGGTTTGATTAATGCTTATTAATTAATGACTGACAAGAGCAAAGAGATGTGGCAACCAACAGATGAGCAAGTCGATAAAATAATTCTTCCCGCCATGCAAGGGATAGCAAAGCAATGTGCTGGTTATATCAACGAACTTCAATGTCCTCCTGAATTTATTGCTGTAATGCTAAGGGATGTTGCAGATGCATTCGAAAACCCTGCGCCCGAAGGCGATAGCGATTGTTCGTGTTGTTAAAAATGTCTTTACGTCATCCCCTTTTTCATAGAACTATCTTGGCTCTTCTTTTAGATGTTCAAGAAGCAGGATATGAACCACCAACGCTTGAAAATAGAGAAGCTTTTAAAGCTGAGCTGCTCCAGGAATTAGAGGAAGGCATAACTCCCATTATTGAAAGATGTTGTTATCAGAATCCTTCAGTGAAAAGAAATGAAGAGAAGTCAAACCTTCCTAAGTGTTAAAAGGGCCTTTCTAGAGCTTCCCATGAGGGTCGTCCGAAGGCTCGAAAAAATTCAGACTGGTTCTCCCTAAGCACTAGGTCGCTGGGGGGTAGCTGAGTGATTAGAACCCCTTGCAAATATGTTCTAATTTTCTGCAATATTGAGTCTCAAGTCGATTTATATGACTTCTCTTAGCCCTTTGATAGCAAGCCTTTTGATGATTCTCATCTTTAACCACCTCGTCTTTTGGGAGCACTAGGTCGCAGGTTTGAATCCTGTCGCCCCGACTAGTTTTTTGGATTCTCACAATAAGAACGGGCGATCATTGGGCGATCCCTAGCATATGTTTGCATGTCTTTGCGTGAAGGATCGCTCGTTATTGCAAGGGTTTTTGAGGAAGTTGGCTAAACCATCCACAATGGTTCACTTCTCTCCCAACCCTCCTCAATTAATTGCCGCCATATCTCAATAGCTTCTTGCATAGGAATATTCTGGCCTTCACGAATTACTGCATACGGTGTTATCTCATGCAAAAAGCGATGCTCGCATGAATTTGAAAGAATCATTTTTAATCTACTAATTCATTCTTTGAATTCTTAAAAGCTAAAATTTGAAATTTCTGAATATGATTTGGTTCGGTTTTTGCAGCTCTATTTTAATTGAGATTAGTTAGCATCAGCGTCTAATTCGGAAACTAAACATGGATGCTCCGGCAGTGCATATTAATTTGTTCAACGCGATAATTGCGCTGTACGTGATTGGTTACCAAATAACTATTTGCTCTGATTGGAGTTGGATACCGATGAATAACGAGGATTACACATTGCCTTATAAAAACAAATGGTCCAAGGCCCTGCCGACTGATTAGAGGGGTTAGAACTAAAAGAATTAATCTTAGTTAGAGAAATCATTCCATGATCATCCCACATAAAACGGGGTTTTTTATGCACTCATTTTCACTAGGGCCATGCTTTTTTATGACAGATTCTTGTGAAACTACAGAGTGATTAACAGCTTCTAAAGGACCTCCTTCACCATGAGGAAGAGGATGCGCTACAGCAATATTTGGTAATGCGATTGCAGCGAGGAGTGGAAGTAATAAACGTTTCATTTATTTAGAGTTTATACATTCCATTTTTGATCTTCTTGCTCCTCTTTGCGGGTGAGGCCAAAAGCGATCACTACTCTTTAACTTCTTGATAGCCTTCTCACGAGCCTCTTCGCTTTCCATTGGCACTACAGCTAGTCTCTCCGCAAATGTATGAATAATTAAATAGTATTCAGCAGCACTAACAGCCGTAGGTAAAGCAAAAGCAGCAAGTAAGGGAAGTAGTAAGTTTTTTATTTCTCAAAACTAGAAGTTTTTCTTAGGTTATTAATCCATTTGGAAAGAACGTCATTCTTCTTTTGACTTTTTAATAAAGGTTTGATGATATTGGTGTTCTTTTTTCTTGGATATTCCTCTTCTTGGCATCGGTCTTCAGTCAGATTCAATATCTATAACCTCAGGAGGTTTGCCACCTTCAAGACTTTCTGTTGCTGTTCTGATTTTGTTTTTCATATCAATTCCTCGTCTTATCACTTGCATGAAATCAATATAAAGATAATGAGTTTCTCACTTCCCCCAGACAATGCTCACAGAAACGATTCAAGTTAAATCAACTTCCTCTTTTAGTTGCCATCCTATTAGTGAGAGCATACAAAGTTTCTTGGATACATCCCAACAACTAGAAGGTGTAGTTTGTGCTTTTAGTCAACATTCAACCGTTGGGATGATAGTTAATGAAATGGAAGAAAGGCTGATATTGGATCTAGGGAAATGGTTGGAAGAGATGGCCCCAACAGCTCAAGGATATAAACATGATGATTTACATCTTAGAGAGAACATCCCAGAGGATGAACCAAAGAATGCTCACTCACATCTAAGAGCTTTGCTTTTAGGAAATCATGTAAGTGTTCCTTTTAAAAATGGAAAGCTCCAACTAGGTAAATACCAAGAGATAATTATGGTTGAACTAGATGGTCCTAGGGAAAGAAACATCGTAATTAGTATTCAGTAGGGATAAAAGGCTCCTGATCTAGCTCAAGTCTTCATACTGCCTTGATTTAGAGCAACTGCATGTAAAGCACTCGCCGATTAAAAATTTAATGAATGATCAATTTTTCTAGTACTAGAGCTATGAATACCCCTTTGAAAAAGACAAGCCAAAGTAATCCATAATCACTAAGGCCTAGCTTCTTTTGATACCAAGCAATTAGCTGCTTGTGCTTTTCTATAAGTTTCATTTTTTCTTTGACTTGTTGTAATTAAATTTAGTAGAAGCTCTGTTGCCTTGCCAAGAAAGAGTGCCTTGATACTGGTCCTCATTTAGTAAGTAACGGAGTGCGTCATCTGAAGGTGCTTCAGCTATTTCCTCTTGGGGCATTAGCTCAATCTCCTCTGCTTGAACTGCAATAGGACAGCAAAACAAAAGTAGACCAAGAACAAAAGTAAAGAGTTTTTTCATTGTTTTTCTGAGAGTTTCTATTAAATGAGAAAAATTATGTTTTTTCAATTGGTGCCATTGTTAATCCTTTGCTAATCAGTTGCTGATGATATAACTCTGCCTGTTCAAGTGGGCCTCTCCATACTTCCGCCGAACCTTGCCTATCTACTTCGACGGCAAGTAGCCATGATCTTTCTTCACTCATTCCTGGGATGATTGTCACGAGACAATTTGCTACATGTTCAAACGTATTAAAATTATCATCCAGAACTATTATCCTTGCTTCAGGATATTTCTTTTTTGTTGTCTTTGGATCTAAGACTGTAGTAGTTGAATTAGCTGTAAATTTCATAGCTGTTGTTGCTACAAAATCTTTTACTAAGTTGGTTAAGTCAAGAGTCATACCTTCATTATGGCTCTCATTCCTATTGGAAAAGTTATCCTAAGAAATCAATACCAGAAATCAAAGACGAAATGAACCAATTACGGGAAATGGTTTATGCAGCGCAGGGCGTCAGGGATTGATATAGGAGGGAATAAATGATGAAGACTATAGCTAGATCAGATCTTTAGTTAGTACAGACGGCTATGAATCCTTCTTCTTGAAAAACTTTTGGAACATCCACACTAAATAAATAGTTGAGCCTATAAACAAAATCAAGCTAAATGTTCCAACTGCTGAATTTGCTGCTTCTACTGTTGGCATTTCATCCTTTTTCTAATTACACAAAACATACTTTAAGTGGCTGAGCTAGTTCAAGTTTTCATACTGCTATGAATCCTTCTTCTTAAAAAAAATTTGGAACATCCAAACCAAGTAAATGGTTGAACCAACTAGGAATAACATCTGGAATAGTGGTCCCGTAAGTCCGTCAAAGCAAATGGTCTGCAGTGGTCCATCAAAGAAAAAGGTTCGCCAAATACCTTATTTGGGCCCACAAAACCAAGAATTAATTCCTTACCATCAAAAGTTGCCGCTCGTAATTTAATTAGTCCTTTAACAACAATCCAGATTTTCCCTTTGAGCCAAGGAATAGAATTTCCTTTGGAAATATGAACACTATTTTTTCTAGAAGAACTCGTTTCCAAAAATTTTGACAATCCGTCCATAACATTTGTTGAAACCGTGCAATTAGCTACAAGCAAGTTTGACTTAATCAAGCTTCGGCTATTTACAAGTGATGTAGATCTGCTAGAACGACTAGATGAAACGATTATTAATTTCACTGATCGCTGTTATTGCATTTCCTGCCGCGGCTAATGCTGAAACTGTTTGGTTAGTTCTTAGGTATTCAACAGGTCTTAAACAGAGTGGCGTTGGCGCAGCCCTTGAAAAAATACCAATGAATAGCTTGCAAAACTGCGAAATGATGGGTGCTCAATGGATGGGGAGCAGACCAAGCAGAGGAGAAAAAGGTCCTGTCTTTGGCTTCAACTGCCTTAAAGGTAAATAAATGAAAAAGTCTTTACTAATGGCTCTAATAGCAGCCTCTTCTATTGCACCTATACCTACAAAGGCAGACTTAGGTGATGCTGATTTTCCTATTGGAAAATTTAATAATGCACCTCAGAGTTATCACGATGCTTGGTGCCGCAAACTTAAAAACGAATGTCGAGTTCGTATACAAGGACAAAATTTATGGGTTGAAGGTCAAGGAGGCATTAAGAGATCTCAATTCCTAAACTATAGATATGACTGGGATGGAGAAGAATTCTATAACTACATCACTTATAAAGATAAAAAAGGACAGAAAAGAGACGCATTATTTCTTTTTGTGCATCCAAGGGCTCAAGCAGAATTCATTCGAGCTTTTTTTAGGTGGAAAGATCAAGTTGAAGAGCCATATCCTAACTTCCGCTTACCTGCAAGCCAAGGTCCACAAGAAACGCATGGAAGGGATAAGAGCAATCTAGTTCCAATGAACCCTTACGACAATCCACCAATTACTGATTGGTCAAAAAGAACAACCCATATGACTGATGCTTGCGAAAGAGGTGTTTTGAATGCAAAAGATAAAAGGTGCCAAAAGTTAGCAGATTGGTCCCCATCCATCGAGCAATAGATTTAACTAAAACTCATTTAAGCTTAAGAGGGCAGGACTAATTCCTGAGGGTAATAATCTAGGGATAGAATGCCCTAAATGCTTTAATGCCGCTGTAGTCGGAATGTAAATGCTGGCGAAGACTAAACCAATTGAAGGTTGGTTAGTTAAACCTGATCGAGTAGATGGATAAGCCTGCAATACATACTTACAAAGAAAAGAAAGCTGGAAAAGTCTTAAAAAAATGATAAAGAAACTCAGGGAATGAATATTGTTGCTTACAGATTTAGGCATTCTTATTCTCTTAGAGCCTACGTTTTAGGGATTGATTCTGGATCGGTTTCATGAGTATGGGGCACACGCTAGAGGCTCACCACAGATCTTATCCCTACGCTTAAAAGCTAGTACCACCAAAGCTTTTAAACTTGCTAGAGAGAGGGTTGCATCATGACTACTAACAAAAGATATGTTCAATTATTGTTTATGTCTCAAACATGCCAGCCACTTGAAAAGGCTGCTAGTGCAGAGGACAAAAAGATATATAAGGAAATGAAGCACGCTGATAAGGTTATGAGAAAGTCAGCCAAGAAACTTGGTATTAAAAATCCAATACTAGAAATTCCTTTAGAGTTAGATTAATGCAATATTTACTTGATTGACAGCTGATCTATACTGAGGTCCAATTAGCTCCTTTTTTTTTTTGTGAAAAGTTATCTTATATCGATGAATACAGAATCAAAACTAATCTTTTGGCAATTTCTCCTAATCATGAAATAAAGGTTTTTCAGCAAAAATATCCGAAAGCAGAAGATATTTATGTTATTCAGAATTTATTAAAAAAAATGAAACGCTTACTAGTTCTATTTTTGTTCTTGGGTTTAGGCTCACCTGTTAAAGCTTTTGGAGGAACTACAGAACAAGAAAAGAATACTTGTAGATATAGGGCTTCAGGAGAAAGAACTGAATTTAGTGCTAACCAAACATATGAAAATTGCCTAAAAAATTTAAAGGAGCAAAACAAAAATAAGTTAGCAGAAGAAAAAATTCATATAAAAAAAGCAACTTGGCGCAATCGTACCTTGCGGTTTTCCTTTGAGGAAATTGATATGCCAGATGCGGGCGAACATATGGGTTTGTACGGTATAGGGGCTTACGATCGACTCAACCCTTGGCTGTACGGCGGTATCACTGCTTACGGTGCCGCGACCGGACGCCGTGGCGGGTTCTTTACTGGTGGCTATACCTTGGGCGTGGAACGTCAGTTAATCGAAAACTGGATTCTCGATGCCGGAGGCTATGTGGGTGCCGGGGGTGGCGGTGTCGCGGCGCAAGGAGGAGGGTTAATGATTCGCCCCCATATCGGTCTCAAGCACGACTTTAGATGGGGCGCACTGGGCCTGAATTATACCTACGTAGATTTCCCCAACGGAGATATTTCCAGCGATGCAATCGCGCTTTCACTGGATATTCCCTTCAGTTCACCGACACACAATTGGGAAGATGATGAGCTGACTGCGGCCGATTACTTCGGAGCCGACTTGAGCAATGTGAGCCGCCATCGATCGCACTTAGCCGCCCGCGTTCGCTCCTATTCTCCGGCCAGCGGCAGCAAAAACACCTCCGGTGGGTCGCTTGATGATTCATTTGGGCTGGTCGGCGTAGAGTACTCTTACTTTCTTGATGACAACTGGTTTACCACTTTTGAGACTGCCGGTGCCGTATCAGGTGGTGTAGGCGGATATGCCGAACTTTTAGCCGGGTTAGGTTATCGCCTCCCCTTAACCCAAAACGATCGTCTGGCCCTACTCCCCGCCCTAACTATCGGCGGTGCCGGTGGCGGGCGGGTCGAAACCGGCGGAGGATTTGTTGTCCGAGCAAATCTAGGATCGGAATACCGACTTTCTCCTCATCTCAGTCTAATTATGGACGGCGGCTATCTCACCGCCCCAGATGGCAATTTTGACACCCCATATGTCGGCTTCAATTTGGCATACGTAATGGAAACCTTTGCTCAGGATCAAAAAGGAGCTCCCTTAACGGAAACAGACCTTATACAAACTACTAAATGGCGCTTTCGCCCGGCGCACCAATGGTATTTTGATGCGCAACGCAGGGAAATCCCTTCACGCGATATGCAACTTATGGGAGGTAAAATCGACTGGATGGGAGGAGATTGGTGGTACCTTACAGGACAAGGATTAAGCGCGTATGCAGGAGGAGCCGGTGGCTATTCAGAGGGACACTGGGGGGCAGGTGTTTTTAGCCCGAGCTGGAAGAACTGGCAACTCTATGGCGAAATGCTCATAGGTGCCGGAGGGGGAGGAGGCGTTGATAGTGGTAGCGCATTATTGTACAAGCCGAGTGTCGGGTTAGAGTACAATCTAAATAAGGACTTCAGCCTTCAAACTGGTATAGGAAAAGTGATTTCTAGAAATGGAAATCTGGATGCCAATACCTTGGACGCTAGTCTGGTTTGGCGTTTTGGAACCTCAAAATAAAGACCCCAACCTTGGATATGGGATATATCAATCAACGTCGTGATAAACAAATATGTCCTGCTATGGCTCGTTATCTACAGTCAATGGGCTGGCAAAAAACGACTAAGCATCAAAGGTATACCCTACCTAATGGCTCAAGAACAGATAAGACTAGTGGTTGGATTAGGCCAAGAAAACATGCCCAAGATAATGCCTAGTAGATGCCTATTGAGATTATTGAAGGTTTAGGGTATTGAATACTTAGGAAAAGATATAAGGGATATAGCTATAAACAAAGGCCATAACTTGTCTACGAAATGATGCCCCAATGCCCTAAATGATAAGTTATTTGCTTTTGGAATCACTTTCAAAGAGTCAGAACGATATATAAATGTCAGCTCAAAAATCAATTGAATCTCTAATGAAAATACTTCATCTTAAGAACTCTATCTCTGCCATTTCTCTTGTTGCAATAAGTTCTTATGCATTGCTAACACCAAGTGCAAAAGCACATATATTCAACAGATCAATTTTTATGCAGGAAGTACTACCTCAATGTTGTATTAGTAGGAGGGGTCAGTATTTGAACCTTCACCTAAGTCCTTATTTTGATAGTGCAACATTCCTGGCTCTGAATCCTCCACTGCTTTAATTAACAACATGTGTTCAACAAATCAAATCAGTTATTGAATATTGCTGGAAAAGATTGAATTGAAATTAAGTAATATGTAGGTTTTTTTACCTAATTACAAAAGTCTCGAGAAGCATTAGAAAGGAAGTACGACACTCCTCACACAATTGTCGTTAGGCGCTACTCGTTGAGGGCGCCTTTTTTGTGCTTAATTTTCTTTAATCCTATAACTGGCATATGTGACAGTTATAGAAGCTTTCTCCTGTCTCTAGCACTAATAGAACCTGTATGACATATTGAATTCGTGAGGAGATGGGATTCTCCAGCAGTGGAAACAAGGAAACACTTGCAGAAGATCCCCAAAGATACCTGCCTACGGGCAGGTTTTTTTGTACCTTTGATTCCTATCAAATTTTTATTGCAATCAACCTAATAATTGCCTCAACATTTGTACTAATTCTTTTTTGGTGAAACTTTCTAGTGCTCTTGGTGGTGGTTTAACTCCATGTTTCTTGAGAAGAGCAACAAGTCCAGCTTTCTTTAAACTCGAAAAACCTTTGATTCCATTTGATCTACATAAATTGATTAGTGTTTTGTTTGTTTGTTTCCAACTTCCTTCTCCAAGTAAAGCTTGTATTTTTTGATTTGGTGAAAATTGCGGAACGCTGATGTCTTGGGTCGCTGCTTTTAGTTCAGCATCCATCTCTCTCAGACTTCTTGCATCTGATTGAGCAATCTCTTTTAAATTTGCACGCAGGGAATCAGCTATTCGTCCCATCGCCTTCTTCTAGTTTCCTATTAATTGATTCTTTCTTCTTGATAAGTACTTCAAGTTTCTCTTTAGAACGAGTCCAACGATTGATGAAGTTAATAACAGCCTTAATCAGTCGACCAATAAATGAACCTCCAGTATAAGTTTTTCTTCCTTTTACATATGCTTGATATTCAAAGACAAGCTCGTCTCCAGCATCTTCAAGCTCACCAATAACACCAGTCACAATATCAAGCATTTCATAAGCCTCTTGACGAACAGAAGCCTCACGTTGAGCTATAACTCTAAGTTTTTCTTCCAGAGCCTTCATTGCTTCTCGACTCTTTTCTGCTTGACCTCGAAAAGCACCACGGCTCCTCATCAGGCTTGAATAATTCTTCCTAATTTCGAGATAGGAATCCTCTAAGGTTTGTCGATCAAGATTGAAAACATCTGCCGGGAATGCAGTTGTAGCAGGAATTGTTTTTACCATAAAAAGAATTTAACTGACTCTTTGGATTAATTTGCACCTTAAAAACTTTTTCTCATGATTATTTAAATGTAGGGTTTAACTAGATGAGCTAGAAAGGGGATATGAAACGCTTACTATTTGCCTGTCTTACGGCAATAACATTTTTCTTTGCCCCTGTCGCGACATTTGCATCAGCTGCAGATTTATCACCTGCTGTGTCAGATGTAAGTAAGAATTTCTCAGAGAAGTTCTGTACGTCTATTGGGAATGGACTTACTCCCGAAGAAGCTGGAGAGAGTGCTGCTGCTCAATTATCAAAAGGCTTATTGTTCTCTCCTGTTATGAAAGAAATAATGTCTGCTCCGAAAGCAGATTTAGCTGCATCTTTATCCAATAATATTTTTGAAGGATGTGGGAATGACCTTGGAGGTACAAAAGAAGAACTTGATGATTATCTGTTTCAACTATCAAATAAAGTTCCAAGTAGATCCTCTGGCGGTTTGCAGCTTCCCCCGACTCGACAGAAACTATCTAAATAAATCTTATTACTAGCAGATGAAAGGTTATTCTTATTAAGATATTCTCCAGCATTTTATTCTCTTATATTAATAATATCTTCGTTGCTGTTTGCGTAAAATTTAAATCTATTCTCTTTTCCATACCATATTGCTTTTTTGGGATTAATAGTAGAGACCTTTCTTAATTTTGGACTGCTACCATTATATTCATAATCTTTAATTCCATTAAATACCATTGTATTACTTTCTAAATCATATGAAGCATTGTTAGAATAAAATGATGCTCCTTTAATAATTGATTTAACACCCCCAGACATGTATATTGATGAATCTTTTTCTTCCCAAACTACTTTTTTGGATTCGATTCTAAAATGTTTGCTATTAATAGATTCCATATATACATTATTCTCTAAAATTATTTTATTCCCATCATCTAAAATTGAAGCTACTTTTGATATAATTTTGTAATAGGGCTTATTATTATAATGTATTATTAATAGAGGCTCTATTGCATTCATTGACTTAGTACTTTCAATAATATAGGCACGTTCTGTTACAAGCTGAAATTGTTTATTCCCATTTAAATCAACTTGGTCTAAATTTATATTTATAAACCTAAGAGCAGGATCCTTTTCAACAGTTTTTTTGCACCCTGCTAATAAAAGTAAAGTTAAGAAAAAGATTAAATTTAATTTTCTATTAATTAAATTCTTCATTAATTTATTTTATTAAAATTTAAGTTGGCCTTTAGATAGTGATTCAAGCTTAAGTTTAAACCATATCAAGATTTTCTCAATTAAGTACGATTATTAATATGGAATTGTTCACAATTTGAATAACCAAAATATTTGGTAAGTATTAAAGTTGACAATTTCGTAAATAATCTGCAACTTTCCAAAACAACTTATAAAAACAAAGATGCTCTGTTAATTAATATTTTAAGTGTGTTGTAGTAAATACAATCAAAATTATTTTTCTTGAAATTTCTCAGAATTGATTTGGGAGCACTAGGTAGCAGGTTTAAATCCTCTCGCTCCGAATAGGTGTTGAAGGATTGGGTTTTTGGTTTGTATCCTAGGAAGGCTTAAAAATATACTATTTCTATTTGATGGATTGTCATCATACTAAAAGAAGGTCGAAAAGCGCTCGACGATAGTAAGAAGCAATAAAAAAGAAAACGCTTAAGCAAGATCTCAATTATTCAGAATACTTTTGGCTGATAATAATCTTTTTATTATTTAATGGAGCTTTTATTTACTTGGCAATGACTTCTCCTAGTTCAGATGCAAACATGCAAATATTTTCATAGATTCAACCCATCCACATTAAGTGCTTTCGTAGCACCAAGTTGCAGGCTCGAATACGGTTGAATCGACTTTTAAGGAATAGGCCTTTAGGGTTGAACCCAAAATTTAACTAAGATCAATGCAAATAAATAGTTTTAACGGAATGCTAAAAAAGTCCTTAGGATGGTTGTACTTCTAAATTCACAGTGAAAAAATTTCTTCCTTTGGTATTGGCCCTTTCTATAGGTGCGGCTCCTGTTCTTGCTTGGGGAGAAGGAGATTGCCCTTTTTCTAAAGATAAGTCAAACCAAGAGACTAAAACTGAGCAAGTGGAAGAATCAGATAAGTAAGTCTTGGAAACAAAAGAAGGCTGGTTAGTTAAATCTGATCGAATTTGGGTATTGAGGTTTTTTAATGATCCTCATAACAAATTAAAGTCACATGTCTATATACAAAAAGCATCATGCTATATCTTTTCTCTCATGGGATTACCCAACAGGTTGTAATACGTGAATGTCAAAACCTACCAAGGCATGAAGCTATAGATTTTTAGAATCAATTAATAAAAGAAGGTTGGGAAAGAAGTGAACCTTTATGGATGTGTTAAATCAGCTAAAAGGTTATATGTAATGCTTCCAACTACTTCAATAAAGTCAAATTATGCCTATCGATAAACCTATTCTTGATGCTGTTATTCGCTTCTGGTAAAACCTCTATATAGACGTTAAGGTGAAATTTAATAATCTTAAAATTAAAAAACTTGGCGCGTAAGCGTTAATCTCCTAGAAAATAGAAGAGTAATGTATATTGTTCTTTAAGGTTCTTGCATTAATAATTTTTTTTATCGACCAACTCGCAAGCGAAAATAATTACCTCTTCCTTATAGGAATCTTTGCTGAATTTTATTAGGTTAATATAAATACTTTTGTCAGAAGAACCTGAAAAGATGGCTTGCAATACAGAAATTTTAAGAGATATATGTAATCTTCATTTGTTATTCAAATTTTCTTGATGGCACTTGAAACTACTGTATTTACTTTCAAAATTTCTGTTCCTTTTGCAGAATGGGCTAAAGGTTTTGATAGCCCAGAAGCAGAGCAAATGCACAAGGCAAAAGGAATAACACCTTTATATAGAGGTGTTAGCAAGGATGATCCTGAATCAGTAGTAGTAATCCATCAGGGAGAAGAAGGTGCAGCTTTAAAAATGTTTGAAGGAGCAAGACCCATAGCTGAAGCTAGTGGTCATATATGGGAATCAACTGTTATTACAAGTTACCTTCCAGGTTAATAGAAAGATAAAAACTAGTTTTATCTCTTTGCGACTGATACTAAGCTCTCCAGATTTACGTACCCTTTTTTGTAGGGTTTATTACCTTCTAAGTTCTTCTTTTCTTAGCGTCTAGAAAGAGTTTTATTGCCAATGGAAGAATTAACCAAAAGAGTGGAAGAGCTTGAGAAGAAAGTCCAGCATTTAGAAGTAGTGCTGAGATGCCAAGCAAGTAAAAGCAAATAAGTTCATTATTCATTTCTATACACTGCAATCTTCATCTTTAGGTAATTGGAGCCATCCGCATGTCCATTTTGAATGCGTTTTTAGCTCATTCCACGAAACTCGAATAAGAATTTCTTTTTTGATTACGGGGGAAAGCTCAACCCACCTTTGATCTTTTTTGCCTCCATATTGCCTGACTTCAAAATGTCGATAGCCATCTCTTTTGAACGCTGATGTCCAAGCTTGATTAGGAGGCCATCTCATGGTTTTTGTTCTTTATTCTTATGGGATAGAAACATTTGTTTTTTTTTCGAAATAAATATTTTAGTCATTTTGCCACTAAAAGCAAAGTAACCTATCGCTCCTAAAAACAAAGTAAAAGCAATCAAGTTTGGCACTATCCCTCCAATGATTTGCGCTTCCCCAAAACCTAGAAAAGTTATCACTACAAATATCCTTGCCCAGTTATCAGCAAAGTACATTTAGCCAACCCCTGGGATCTGAAAAGGAAGCTTATCTCCTAGTGCCAATAAGGATTTCTGTACAGTTGGTATACGTAATAGGGCTAAAGGGAGAACAATGTTCAATACTATCCAAGCTCCACCAATGATTGGCGCCCATTTGCCAAACTTTTTGAGAAAGCCCGTTTGTTCTTTTTCTTTTGCCATTGAGTTCTTTGGTCTTAATCTGTTCAATTTAGATTTAATCTTTAAATATTATTCCCCAATCATCTGAATAGCGTCACGAGACTTAGTAAGGATATCTCCTTTTAATGGAAGAAAGCCTAAGGTAGATGCTTTGCTTTGAGCCTTGTCGCTTAGTAGGTAGTTAAGAGTTTCCTTGATAGCTACCGTGTTTTTACCATTGCCTGTTTTGTAAGCAAGGATCCAAGTTAGAGTTGCTATTGGATAAGCTCCTTTAGCTGAAGGATTTGGATTGTTGCCAGCTAGGTTTTGATCTAATTGAATGTTATTAAGAGCTTTGCCACCAGCTTCTTCTGAAGGCTTAAGGAATTCACCAGAAAGATTTTGTAAGGCAGCTGCTTGAATTACTCCTTGAATATATGACTGGTTTACATAGCCAATTGTCCCTGGAGTGTTTCGAATTAATCCTGCAACGCCAGCATTCCCTTTGCCACCAATACCAGCAGGCCAATTAACTGACTTCCCTGTGCCTAGGTTCCAAGTCTCTGAGAAAGCTTGCATTGAGTTTGTAAAAGCTTTCGTTGTACCAGAACCGTCAGAGCGGTGTGCCCAGGTTAGTTTGCCTTCAGGGCATCCAAGCTCACTCCAGTTTTTAATTTTCCCCATGGCAACACGAACTGCTTGCTCTTGAGTGAGCTTAAGGTCGCAATCGTAGTTGTAGCCAAAGGCAATAGTACCGCCGACTATTGGTATTTGAATAAGACCACGGGTTACTTTCGCAATATCCTTTGCTTTCATTGGATCATCAGAGGCGCCGAAGTTCACTGTTTCGTCGATGAAGGCTTTGCGCCCAGAACCAGAACCAACTGCTTGATAGTTGACTCTAGCCCCCCCCCTCTTTGGAAAGATCAGAGAACCAACGAGTGTAGATCTTTGCGGGGAAAGTAGCGCCTGCGCCACTAAGACGTACATTGGAATTGTTGGATGAACCGCAGGCTGAGATGCCAGCACCCATTGCAACTGCAGCGGAGAGAAGAAGCGCCTTCTTTACGAAGGTCATGTTAAATCCAAAGTGATCTAGATTATAGCTTTTCAGATAACCTTGAATTAACAATATTACTTGATGGATGTGTGTTGATTGAAGGGTTAGTTTCTTTGGGAGCAGCAGGTATAAGGTTTAAATCTTCTGTCCAGATTGGCTTCTTAAGTTATTTGTCAGTAAAAATTGGTGCTGTTGCGATTACCCCTATCTAAACAATGATTTATTTTTTGCCTCAACTCACTCCTTTGAGAAAAAAGAGTTGGCATTAGGAGAAACCTTTTAGACCAATCGGCCAAAACTTATAAGGAATATTATCTTACTTGCCATGTCTAAGAAGAATAGATATATATATATAGGAAACTGAATTCTTTAATAATGTTCATGTTGATTGCAGTATTTTTCTCTCTATTCTTTATTGGTATATTTG
This sequence comes from Prochlorococcus sp. AG-363-C02, assembly GCA_003278345.1. GTDB lineage: Bacteria > Cyanobacteriota > Cyanobacteriia > PCC-6307 > Cyanobiaceae > Prochlorococcus_E. Next base: position 21,528 of record QCFH01000003.1, read on the forward strand.
GATGGACGATTACAACTTACTTAGTTAAAGAAGATTCTCAGAACTCCATTAAAGAAGAAATTACTAACTTGGTTGATATTTGTAAGATGTTTTTCGTATCGCTAAAGAGCTTGGTAGGAGTTTTAGTAAAGCATTCTTTCTCTTCTAATTCAGTTGAGTCAACTTCTGCTGTATCAAAAGGAATAGATGAACAGCTATTAAAAATGGTTCAGCCAGTTGAAGAAGTTGAAGAGGATACAGCTCTTTCTTCTTTCAGTCCAGAATTGATTGAAGTGATTACTGAAGAAGAAGAAAAAGTTGCTTAATTTAGTTACAGTGCTCCTATTAGGGTGGCTAATGCTAAATATGGAAGCAGATTCTCTAGAGGTATAAGGTTTTAGCCTATATTTTAACTGGTGGGAAAAATATGGCGACCTTGTTTCCTTCAACCACAAGGCAGCTAGGGTTGCTATAGAGTGCTAAGTGGCAGAAATCCCTTGTATACTTGGCAATTATTGGCAATTTTGAGGTTAAAAGCTATTGGAATTACGTTCAAAGACTCTTTGTTTTAAATTCTTTTCTTAGAGTTTTATTGCCTCAAATTTCTTTGGGATAGATGTTTTGTTAGTAGAGCCTGAAGAGATAGCTTGTGAAATAGAAAATCTGTGGAAAATATGTAATGCTCTCAGCAGTCTGAAATTTCTTATTTAATGTCTGACAAAGATACAATTCTTTCAATACTTGAGGCATTTGCATCATCAGAGCGGATGGGCTCATTCTTCATTGACAACTCAACTTCTGATTTCTTATTTGTGAGACCAAGCGGGAACCCAATAGATGCAAAAGGTTTTGAAGAGATGTGGTCTTCAGGTGACCTTGTTTTAGAAAGTGCTGAGATTACCAAGATTCATAGGTTTGATTTGTTTTGTGAGGATGCTGCTATGTGTGTGTTTACGCTTGGTTCAAAATTCACCTATAAAGGAACTCCGAATGATGATTTGCCAATAGTAACCGCTATATTCAAAAGAATTCATGGGACATGGAAAATAGCTTGGATGCAAAGATCCTCTGGTCAAGCAGATATGTCTTTATGGGGGAAATTTAGTTTAGGTACTGCTATAACCTGATTAGGTGATTTGTTAGCACTAGATAGCAGGTTTGAGTCTTATCGTGCTAATCATTGGTTGTAGGGAATCTATGTTAAGGAAGTCATAGGGAAAATTTCTTTCGAATATGTTCAGCAAATATCTTTCAACTTGTAAAATTTAGCTTAGAATTATTGACCCATGATTTGACCATATGGAATTTACTGATCACAGTGGGAATAAAGCACTTTTTAATAGGAATGACTCGAAAAGAATTCATGGATCAGTTTTTTGATTTGTGCAAGCAAGCTCAAGAAGACATGCCGCCGAAAGTAATTGCAGAAATTCTAAGAGATTATGCAGAAAGATTAGATGGCTGATCATTTTTTACTTCAATATCTTTTTGAAGTTAAACTAGCCTGAGAAAATTACTTGAGATATAGTAATAGTTGTTAGATGTATAGTATTTGCTTGTAAATTAACTTGTTTGAATTCTTTATGCAGCCAATGTTAGACAAATAATCTATGCTATTTATTAATACTTAATTATCTCTTTTCTAGAGAATTTTTACCAATAAATCTTGAAATTATATTCATAGTTAATAGTATTAAAACTAACAAGAAGGAAGCTGCCCAGGCTAATTTATTTTGAGCTTCATATGGCTCTAGAGCGAAGTTATAAATTAATACTGACAAAGAACCCATTTCATAAAACAAATCTCCAATCCCAGTTATGTAATATCTGGAGAAAAGAGCAGTAAATATTAATGGAGCTGTCTCACCTGCTGCTCTTGCGATACTTAACATAATACCTGTTGTTATTGGTCTAAAGGCAGCAGGTAGAGTAACTCTTGAAATTGTCGTAAACATTGAAGCTCCAATAGCTAATGAACCTCTTCTAAGATCATCTGGAACTAATTTTAATCCTTCGTCTGTAGTCTTTATAACTGTAGGTAGCATTAAAATAGATAATGCCATCCCTCCAGCAATTCCACTAAACATACTTCCAAATAAGACTTTGGTTGAAACAATTATTGCGTAAATAAAAACACCTGCAATTATCGATGGAACACCAGCCAGCACATTAGTTCCAAACCTTATAAATTTTGAAAAAGGTCCTTCTTTTGAATATTCGGCCAGATAAATACCTCCCCCTATACCAACTGGAATTGATATTAAAGAAGATATAGTCGTTATTATAAAAGTACCTACAATTGCAGGACCTACTCCACCAGCAGATAAAAGATCATCCCCTGGGGGTTCAGGTTCAAGTAATAATGTATCCAAATTAATCTCAGCCCCTCCTTTAATTACTACAAAAGTAACAACTAATATAAGAGGTAAAATTGATATTATGGAAAATAAACCTGATAAAATAGTAAATGTAGTTTCCTTTATGTTTCTTCTAGACCTTGGATTGTATTCAAGAGATTTTTTTATATTTTTCATTTTTAAGAATATTTAAGACTTAATTTTTTAACTATCCATTGAGCAAGTAAATTTACTATTAATGTTAATAGCATTAAGACAAATGCTGCATACATTAATGAAGAAACTTGACTACCATCTGCTTCACCAAATTGATTTGCAAGCATTGCTGAGATTGTATAGCCAGGTGAGAATATTGACCAGCTAAAACTATTAGAATTACCAATAATCATTGTTACTGCCATTGTTTCTCCCATTGCTCTACCAAGGCCAAGTAAAACGCCTCCTGTTATTCCAGATATTGCAGCTGGAAGAATTACATTAAAGATAGAAGTCCACCTTGAAGCTCCAATTCCATAGGCAGCTTCTCTTAATTTGTTTGGCACCTGATTAATTGAATCCCGCGCAATTGAAGTGACAATAGGAAGGATCATTACGACTAAAATTAATATTGCGGGTGCTATTCCAGGCCCAATTGGTTCAGAGCTTAGAAATGGTATCCAGCCAAAAAAATTATATAGAAAAAGTAAAAATGGTCTTATAAATGGCTCCATAACAAAAATTGCCCATAGACCAAGAACTACCGAGGGAATTGCCGCTAAAAGCTCTACCATGAAACCGATTAAACCTCTAACTTTGGCAGGGAGAATATCTTCTGTTATGAAAATAGCTGTACCAACTCCAAGAGGTATTGAGATAATTACAGCAGCTAATGATGTTATTAACGTTCCATAAATAGCTGTAAAAGCTCCATATTCGTCAGTTACAGGATTCCACTCTGAGGTTGTAAGAAAATCAATTCCATATCTATTCATTGAATCTAATGACTCATAAAAAATGACAAAAAATATTGCAAGGAGCAAAATTGAGAGACTGGAAGCCATTAAGAGCGCGAAAATCTTAAAGCCTTTATCAACTAATTTTTCAGTTAAGGATCTTTTTTTTAGAAAGAAATTATTTCTCTTTTGAGATATCACGACCTTTTCTTGTTTTTTACATTATAGCTCCTTGATATGATTTGGGTTGAGAAAAGTTTAAGGAAATAGTCTATAAGGTTAATTTATTTAATCAAATTCTTTAAAATAACGGCTAAAGCTTTTTATGAAGATAACTTAGCGTCAGCCTTGTTAGCTTTTCTTATTATTTCTTTAGCCTCCTTTCTTGAGAGACAATTTTGAGCTTTTGCTTGTAGTTTCAGTAGTTTTGAATGCTGCTTTTTAGGATTCATTATATTTAATTTGGGAAGCCGTTATGTGAATTTACCATATTAGTTCATTATAGCAGAATTATTTGAATACACTCTTTATAGGTGACAGTTTTTTTTACAGCATATCCCTTTATGGCGAGATCAGTTTTCTTCCAGTAGCAGTTTAAATCCTTTTTTATTTATTGTTGGCTTTTATTTGATTTAATTCTTGAAAATCAGTCACATAGAGAGGGAAATATATTGCAATTTCTTGTCAATAAATAACGCAATTCTTTCAAAGAATTTAAAGTCTTAACTTTTTTAAAGAGAACTATCTTTGGAATTTGCGATCAGTAATTAAGCATCTACTCCTATATGGCACTTTTACGTGAAAAGAGACTTTTGCTTGCTCGATATCACTTGATTTAATTACTTTGCAAACACAATATTTATTTAAGGTGTTAAGTATGGCGTTGCCTCTTTTATTGTCAGATTAAATATTTGCTCTCAGGGATGGGGTGGATACAGAATTAGGCATTAAGACCTATTGTGTTTTTGTAGCGGTTGATACAAAATTTTCCCCCAACCAAAAAAGGAGCACGAGCGATGATCTCTCAAAAGCCTTTCCATATAACTCCTAATGGTGGTTCAATTCATTGCTTAGAGGGCTTGACAGGGAGAATCTTCAGAGCCTGTACTGCGAATCATTGCAAGTATACAGGGGATTTACATAGTGCTAAATCCTATTTAGATTTTCTAGAAAATAAAAAAGTTAAATTTCTTCCCTCAGCAAAAAATAAAGATAAAATATCAGTTCAGCGAAAAACTACTCTTAAATGGAATAGTGACGGGAGTCTTTCTTCAGTTGACATGGCTAGAATTTTAAGTCGTCTAGAAAAGACAAGCTTGACTGAGTGTGAATTGTCTTGTGAGTGGGGTTCTTGTTAAACCAATAGCAATTTCTTTCTGTTGATATGTGGTTTGGTTTTTATTGAAGAGGTATTTGGTATCAATAGTTGGGTAAGAAGTATTGTTGATCGACTTGCAGCAAAAAGTATTCCTTCTTTGGCAATGCCACTTTTTTACTCACAGGTCCTAAATTTGATCTAGATATAGCGAGGATGACTTATTAGAAGGACGTCGACACAAAAAACAAACTACAATTCATCAAATTCTCCATGATGCTTCTTCCCCTTTGCATTGGTTAAAGCAGCAATATAGTTAGTCAAAAATAGCTATTGTAGGATTTTGCTTTGGTGGCCATGCAGCTCTTATTGTCTCAACGCTATCGGAAGTAGATTTAACTTTTGACTTTTATGGGGCTGGCGTTACAACAGCTAGGCCTTGAGGAGGAGCTCCTAGTTTGGAGTTATTGAGTAGTGTCTTAGGGAAATTAACTTGTATTTGTTGCGCGACTGATCCTCTAATACCATCTATAGATAGAAAAGTGATTAAAAATACCTTAATTAAAGAAGATCCTACTAAGAACAGATTTAGATATATGGAAATTGAGGATACTCAGCATGGCTTCATGTGTGAACAGAGAGTAAGCTTTACTCCCCATGCCTCTACTATTTGCTGGCAATTATTGATGAAAGAATTGTCTTCCTGAAAAGTTATATTGTGAATTCCAGAAATTATTAATAGTTCATCCTTGAGGAGTGTTTTTATCTCGTAGATCTGGATCAATTCACTATCACTTAGATATGAAGTGGATTGTTGATTATCCCTAGCCGTTATGAATTTAGAGAGTATTCAGATTCTTCTGTATACAATTTCTTTCTGATAGAACGTGCTTTCTTATAAAGCTCCATAGTTTCTCTTCTCCCTGGAGCTTCAGCGGCTTGTTGCATGGTTTTGGAGTATTCCTTATTTAATTGTTTTGTGGTCATCAAGAATCGGTTGTGTTGGTTGTTTTTTAATGAATTGGGTCGTTGCCAATATCACATCTGCTGGAGTTCTATCTCTAGCTGATCTCTTTTGAGATGTTTATGAAGATATCACATGCAACGAGAATAAGAAGTCATTGACAATAGCCATAAGCTATAGTTAGTATATATGTACTACTAACTAGCCATGACTCCAGCCTCATCCCCCTACGCTGTTTTTCAAGCATCTGATTGGAGTCAAGAAGTAGCATCTCCTATTGGTATTGGTCAATGTATTCGCTTGAGTCCCAAAAAGTACTATCAAAAAAGCGATACGCAGAGGAAGAAGATTGGGAGTATATCGAAGAAGGTACACTCAAAATCTCACGTTCAGCTCGCGTTTGCATGACGTGTACCCACTTCAGATATGCATGTGATAAGCATTGCCATACTCTTCTTGCGTGTAATGCTCATCAAAGCCTTATCCCTCAAGGTTCACATCTAACTTGTAAATGTCCTCATTGGCATAAGAACTTTGAGGATCAATACCACTTTTGTCCGGAGGTTGCTTAACAAATGACTAAAGATCAATTAGCTCTCAAAATATCCCTAGCGATGCATAAGCCTCCTCATGCTCGTATGGATACAGTTAATGCTTATCTCAATACCTATAAGTGTTTAAGTAGTTACTTTCAGGAGCTTTCAATGGATGATATTGCTGGAATAGCTAGTAGATATGGGATTATAGTCTAAACTTATATTAATTATATCTTGCAGCAAGTCACACGTATACTGGCGATTGCATTGATTCTGGGAACAGTTATTTATTACGGAATAACTATCAGCAATACTGGCTAGGTCTACCCTCTGACATGACGGAGGTTCGGTAATCGATTTGATTCTTATACCCTATTTATGGTAGAGGTAGAAATAAGAGATTAACTACCCAATGGCTCAACTAACTATCAAGGTATCTGCCAAGGCAGAAGCCATGATTGCCCAGCTACAGAAGGAGATCTTCAACCGTAGACGCAAGAAAATCACTGCACAAGGTGTAGTGGAGTCTCTTGTTGAAAGCGGTGCAAAGTCTCAGTCTGACAAGCGTTATGCGTCTTCTTGGAAAAATCTAATCAAAGATATTGAGAAGGCAGCCAAACAGTCAGAAGTACATGGTAACAAACCTGCAAGTGTGTCTGCAGAAGAATGGGCAATGCTTCTTGCTCATCGCACACGTAAAGGGACATCAACGCCTAAGAAAGCAGCAGCAAAAAAGGCTGCTAAGAAGCCAGCGGCTAAAAAAGCTGTAAAAAAAGCAGCTACTAAGAAAGCAGCGCCCAAAAAGGCTGCTGCTAAGAAAGTAGTAGCTAAACCTGTAGCTAAGAAAGCTGCACCATCAACAGCGGCGAAACCAAGAAAAGCTAGACGCGCAAAAAGAGCACCTGCTAAGCCTGCAGCTGCAAAGCTAGCTTAAGTGATTTGTTTGTAGTAATTCATGATTTTCTGAGCATTCTCGTTGCTCAAACAGCTAACTCTTGAGGTAGCTGGTATGTCAAGTAAGGTACAGATGGCAATTATGTCATCTGTGCTTTTTTGTATCTTTTCGGACAGTTCTTTAACTCTTAGTAATTTAGACATACTTGTTTCAGAGGTTAGATAAAGTAGTCGCAGTTTGAATTGTATTTCATAAGTGTCTTCAGAGTTAATTGGAAAGCCTTAATTGTATTCTCAATGATATCGATAACTATCGTTAATAGCATTTTCTAAAGTTAATTAGTTTGGCTATTAACCTATTCCTTACATGCTTTAAATAAGGCTGAGAAAACTTCTTATTAATGATAATTAAAGTGATCCTAAAGATAAAGACCTTAGGCTTATTTATTTTATTCTTTTTATCTTGAGATGGATTGGGATAGCAGGATGTTACCTTGTTAAGATGAACAACTGTAGTGTGATAAGCCACCAGTGTTAAAGAATTTATTGGGCTTTAAGCGGTCGTACTTCTTTTCTATCTCGAACGACTGCTCGTCGTAGGGATTACTAAACACAGTCTGTATCTCTTTTATTAGGCTGTAATCACCTTCCGCAGCCTTCTTATAAGCGGGTGCTATGAGCCATTCACGCCAGGTGTACTTGGGGTTGACTCTTTTCATCCCTGCGGATATTGCTCTGATGTCATCATGTCTCTTAATAAGATACAGCCACCGTTGCAACCAGCTACCCCACTGTGCATCAACTTCCTCTGAACTGGATAAGTAGAAGCTTCCTTTCAAAAATGTTATTTGCTCTGGAATGTAAGACAACTTTCGGAAAAAGATTGTGTAGTCCAATTTGGAGAGAACCATTAGCTGCAGGAGTTCTTTTACTAGAGTTGAGTCATAAGTTTTTAGGCCTAGTTTTTTTGTCCACATGGCCTCGATTTCTCGATTCATTTCTACAGCAAAGCCGTCTCGGATCTTGTCTAACCTTGCAAGAGCCTTGGAATTGTCTTTAAGCAGAGGTCGTATGGAAGCCCAGAACATCTGGTAATTTGCTTCGGCAGCAACCGGTTGGTTAAAAAATGAGAAATGCTCACCTCCTCCTGTCCAGGGTTGAAAGCTTGGCTCGAACAATTCGCAGAAACCGAATGGTCCATAGTCAAGGGTGAAGCCACCAGCGGCACAATTGTCACTGTTGAAATTGCCTTGGCAGTAGCCAACACGCATCCAATTAGCTACGAGTGATATAAGACGTCCACGAAATAAATGGGCTAGCTCAACAACTTGATAGTCGAAGGAAAGACTAGGATCAATCAGATTTTGGTAGTTTCTCTTTATAAGGTGCTTTACTATCATTTGCAGCTCGCTCATGGCGTTCTGATGTGTATTGTTGCGTGCGCGTCTAGCAAAGAGTTCAAGCTGCCCAACACGAAGGAAGGAAGGTGCTACGCGTGTTGTGATGGCTGTTGGGTTTTCCACCAAGATGTCGGGATCTATTGACCTAGAGCCTTCTTCATACCAAGGCCTGCGCACTTTTTCGGATTGAGACACATAGAGTGTCAGAGAGCGAGAAGTCGGAATCCCAAGAGCATGCATGTACTCCTGCGCGAGAAATTCGCGTACGCTTGATCGGAGCACGGCACGCCCATCGGCACCACGGCAGTATGGTGTTGGACCTCCACCTTTCAGTTGCATTTCCAAGCGATTGCCGTTAAATACCCCTTCGAACACAGAAATTGCTCGGCCATCGCCGTAACCATTGCCAGTTCCAAAGGGACATTGCTGTGTATATTCAGTGCCATAAATTGATAGGGCATAGCCGGTAGCCCAACCAACAGGTCGCATTGGTTTTTTCGCAACGGTGATGTCACCTGAAAAGAGACGGCGGAATTGTTCGTTGAGGGCGAGGTTATTGTTCAACCCCAGTTCGTTGAATAATATTTTGCTGTGAGAGATGTATTCAGGATCTGGAATTGCAGTAGGACGGACTGGTACGTAATGACCTGAAAAAACTTCTCGAGGGCTGTGATCGTGACCATCTACAGTTGCCTCGGGATCAGGTTGGAGTGAGTTCAAAAGTGAATAATCAGCTCGCTGTGAAAATTCAGCGAACGTTTTTGTTATTTGCGATTTGAACGAATTCGAGTTGGCTGGCATGGGACCGATCGTCAATTTTATCTAGGTTTTTGGGTCGCTTGGGTATTGCCCTGTAAGGAAGCTTATCCAAAATTGTCCAGAGCTTATCTTGAATTTTTTTCTTTCCCTTTATAGCTTTTAGTTAGCTTTATCTAGATTATTAGTCTGACTAACCTGCTCTAGAGGAAAAGAAAGTACGAGTAAGGAAAATTTTGAAAGTCGGTACTTTGGCTAAGGCATCTATTTTTTTCATATATTAAAGTTCGTGTGTATTGATTTTAGTCGAGGACTTTAACCTCTAATCAACTATTAACCATTTTAAAACCTGATCCACATACACTTGCTTGAGCACCTTTTGGAGTGCTAATCAAAAATCCACCACCACTCAAATCACCAAAATAATCAAGTCTTAAGCCTTTCAATAAAATAATTTGCTCTGATTGGGCAAATAAAGTTATTCCATCAGTTCTTGCAATAGGAACTCCATTATGACGACCAGCCCTTAATCGAATATATAACCAGCCTTCTTCAAAACTATCTGCTAATAAATCAATATGCATTTCACCAGGAGTACCACCAAATGAAGATTGCCTTGTTAACTCAGCAGTAGCAGATTTGGAAATAGAAAAGTTGCATTCCATCATTCAGTTTTTCTTTTTGGGTTTAAGTTTAGATTAATCAACTTGTTTTGGGAGTAATTAAGTTGCACTTTCGAAGTTAGTTGCTGAGAGTTGGATCTCAACTATTTAGTAAAAATTTAATGATGATATTTTTCTGTATTAATAACCTAACTCGTTCTAGATAGGCCTAAGGATAAGAACTGCTTCTTAAGCTTTTTTAACTTTGCGTTTATAAATGAACCTTTATGATTTTCATTAACTGGCAATTGGTTCTTTCATGATCGAAGCATCCAATTTCCTTTTGCAGTCAATGCATAAAGTCATTCCCTTCCTGGACCAGTAGGAACTCATTGTGTCTTTGCTACACAGTTGGCAGTGAATTTTTTTGACCTTGTGCATTGCTCAAAGCCAGTTTTTTTTAGCTTCCTCAGCAAACTTCATACTGATCTTCAAAGCTTCAGCACTGTTATATCTGAGTTCAACGGAAGAATATTTCTTCTGAGTTTTTTCTTTTGTAGCGTTTGCCACTTCTTGCACCTGTTTTAATAAATAAGCGTTTGTAATCATTTCACAACAACTACCCGTTTGAGTGGAATTAAGCCTTAAGTAATTATTAAAAAATTTCTGTCTGATGGTTTTGGATAAAAAGATTTTTTATTTTTGGAAGATTGTATAACTGTAAAAACTAAAGAATCTGGCTGGAGTATGGAAGAAAGATGTTATTGATTCTCTATAAGAAAACTTAGATCAATGGGCTACTTTGAAGTTCCTTTCTTTAACTATTTGGACTTGTATGAGCTACTCGTTATGAAAAAAATTAGATAACTCCTAAACCTGCCAGCTCGTTGATTTTTTTCATGCGGCAAGATCTCCTCTGAGGCCTCTATCTCGACTTCCTTTAAACCATTTATGGTTTGAGGGTAGAATATTATCTTGATGCAGGTGAACCGTCTCTAAATAAGACTCTTTGCTATTTGCTTCTGCATCAAGAATTGCTTTGTATACTTTCATCGAAAGAAGATTCTCTGATGATTTAGAAGACATAGTCCTAGACATTTTTATAGATGATGACTCAAGAATTTCAAGGTGGTGTTCATCTTGAACTTTTCAGGTCGAATGTTAGGAAGATCAGATTTCTTTAGGAAGTATCTTTATTCCAAAGATTTATTCATAGTGCCAGTAAAAAAGAATCAATTGCTCCAATAAACAATACAAAAGCTATTACGTTTGGCATTATTTCTCCAATAGTAAGAGCTTCTTTAACGTATAGAGAAAATCATCGCAATAAATATCATTGCCAAACTTTCGGAAATGTTCATTTATCCAGATAGTTTTGAGAAGAAAAAAAACCAAGATAAGACACTAATATTTAAAGCAACTGTTAAAGAGATTGCAATAAATTTGAAAGTGCTGCCAACCTCCTCAGTTTCTGGATTTAGTTTGACTCTAGCCATATATTAAAAATGCCATAAAAATAAAATTGATAAAAGTCCAATTAATAGTTTTTGTTCTTTCACTCTAATTTATCTGCTCATTAACTCTCAAATTAATTGGCTTTCATCCAAAGATATTTTAAGAGATGCTCCATTTAATTAGAAATTTATCATAATGGGACAATGCAATCTTTAAAAAACACTCTTATAACAGTTTCAATTTGCCTAGGTATTGGCTGGTTGATTTCTAAAGTATTTTTGTTTGTCCTAATTCATATAGGGGCTAACAATGCGGTTCAATGGGCACCTTGAATGTCATTAAGACATGAACTATTTCATAGAACCATTTTGGCAATTCTTATAGATATACAAGAGTCAGGCTATGAACCACCAACCCTTGAGAATCTAGAAACTTTTCAGAAAGAATTAATTCAGGAGCTTGAAGCAGGAATATTACCAATCATTGATCAAATCTGTTATCAAATTTCTTCAGTCAATAGGAATGAAGAAGAATCTAATTTTCCCAAGTGCTAAATTTGTCTTTAAATACAATATTAGCGGTGTGAGAATCGGGATTTAGGCTTTTGATGGAAGTACTCTCCTACTATTAGCTTCTAATAATGGGCTAAATCTATTTTTATAGGCGAGTTTAAAAATTTAGTTACTTGGTTATATAAAAGATGATTGGCATAATTAAGAGATGCAGAGATTATTGCTTTTTTTTCTAAATGCTTACCAAAGAGCTATTTCTTTAGGAGATTTCTATGAAGAGCCTTTAGGCGATGATTTTGTCTATCCAGACTGGTAATTATCTTATTCTTCATAGCTTGCCACCTATCATGCTCTCTCAATATGAAGAGCTTCTCATTCCATTCAAAAGTCTAAAAGGGTAATGAAATAGGATGGTTATAAAAGTGTGAAAGAATCTTTTCGGCTAGTAGGGTTATTTGCTATGAAGATAGTTTACATACAAATATCAGAAAAAATTTACTGTGCATGCTCCAACTAATTCATATATATTATTTATCAACTCATAGTGCTTGGAATTTTTTATTCATTAGAGAATTATGAGTTAGGTGTTGAAAAAAAAACTTTAGCGATGTTTTTAAGCCAATAAAGCATTTTTATTGTCTATGAACTTAGATAAACCAATAAAAAGCTTCTTATTAAAGATCGATCTATTGATGTCAGAAAACCAATTCTAAAAATTCATCATATGTGCGGAAGATTTGAGTTGATGAGTGAATTTGAGGAACTGCCACCTCAATTAAAGGAAAATCTGCCAAAAGGTTTCGCAGAGAAGTACGCACAGCAAGAGTTAATTAGACCGACAGACCCTGTTCTGGTTCTAAAAAACGAAGGGAAAACAACTACTTCCATAATGCTATGGGGATTTATATCTGAATGGTCTAAGGATCCTTTTAATAAAGAAAGATCAAATCCATTTAATGCAAGGGCTGAAACTGTTGCAGAGAAAAAATTATTTCGAGCAAGTTGGAGACATAAAAGATGTCTACTTCCTGCCAGTGGATTTTTTGAAGCTGGTCATCGTATTAGTAGAAAAGATAGTCAACCATTTTGGTTGGGAGGAATATGGAATAGATGGATGTCAACAGATGGTAGCGAGTTGGAAAGTTGTTGCGTTCTAACTACTGAAGCAAATGAACTAATAAAATCAGTACATAATCGAATGCCAGTTGTGATTCCTAAAGGATTAGAAGAAGAGTGGATAGCTTCAGTCAAGAACGCAACAGATTTGAGAGCACTAGAACCGATGTTGGGTGTCTGGAGTTCAGATGAATGGAAAGTAGAGCTGATTAATAAACCACTAACCTCTCAAATGAGTTTGTTCTAATAGGGAGACATCTTGCATTTGATTAAGTGTGTATGAGTAAAAGAAATTTATATCTTCTTTTAAAGTTTATTCAATATGAGGCCACTAAGGTTTTAATTGTTTTTACTATGAAAATGAATTGAAAAAGCTCTTTACTAAGAATTAAGGAAGAGAACCTCCCACTCGTGAAGAATGGGAAGGTTTATATAGTAAGGATTTCAAATTTACTGATCTTACTCAAAAGAAGATTGAAATAGATGCATATTTCACGACTCAGGATTCATTGATAAAGAGGTGTGATGATGTCTATTTAGAGACCCATGCAACTGCAATAAATAAAGATGTGACCTTCATTGAGTGGACGATGTGGCCAAAGATCAAAGCTTGGAATTAATTTTTCCAGGTAAAACAAGACTATCTTTTAATTACAAAGGAATGTTAGTAGTATATTGAGATTATTTTGATTTTTGCTCAGGCACTTTAGCTCTATACCATTGATGTAATTTTTTTAGGTGGTTGTATAAAGAGGCTTGTTGATTAAATAAGTTGTCTTCACTAAGAATGCATAGTCATTATTTTTTCTTTATAAAAAGACAGAAATATTATTCAAGATGCTAGAGAAGTCCTCTGTCTAGGTGGAGTGAGATACATTCCCCAAATAAGCGCCTATATAAAGAACGTATTTATGTTCTTATCCATCTTTTCCCCTCAGGCCTTTTCCAAAGCAATGAATATATTGATTCAATAGCTTTCTGATTTTTTGGAAGATTACAAGCAGGATAAGATGATTTGTGCTTCATTTGTTATTTCTCTTGGGCTTATTTTATATCTAGAAAAAAAACTTTATTTTGACATGAGTGAAAAAGCGAGAGTATTAGCACCTATAAAACGATAATAAGTATGAATGGACAGAAGTATTCGGTTACTCTCTTAGACAATAAGAGCTTTTTTAACATTACAGAAAGTAAGATTCTTCCTAAGATGAGGGTGTAAAAAAAAAATCAAGGCCCCTCAAAGTGGTTGTCATACTTATTGCTATTAAAAGTTGACTTTGGAAAACCTTAAAAAAATTCAAGTTAAGATTTCTATTTATAGAAGTTCTTCATTTATTTAATAGTGAGGAGGTTTTGAGTCCTCAAGGGGGAAATAGGGTTCACTTTCTTCATCAGGATTGTTTTCCTTCGAGTATTCCTCTGAAGGAAATAATGAGTCTTTATCAAGCTTTTTTTTCTCAATCATAATATTATTGAAGTGATTAAAAATATTACTACCCCAAGTAATGTAAAGAGGACTATGCCTGCAAGCAAAAAGAAAAAATATTTCTGAATATTCGCCGCAAAGTCATTTTCCATAAACACATGATGACGCTTTTACGGCAAAATTTGCATTTGCGTAATTTATCTTCTCCTTGTTGTTTGTAATTGTCTATTTATTAATCTCCAACAATTCATCATTAATAGCTGCTTGTTATTAAAAAATCAATTTAAAAATTTGTTTAATTACCAAAAATATTGTTTCTTATTGAATTACAGGCGTGTCGCTTTATTCATTAAGCAGTCTTTCTAGGCGCTTCTTTTGCTCAAGTAATGGGTCTTTATCCATATCGATTGCTTTTTCAGGTTGCCGTTTTCTGATTACCATTTTCATCCACCAAAATTGAAGAACTAAAAAAATAGCACCAAGAAACACTAAGTCAATCGTACCTTGTTTCATTTATTAGGGCTCTATTTTTAGTATTGGTAGCTTAGGTGCATAAAACGCAAAGATTAATGATTGAAATAACCCTCTATATCATCCTTTGAGTTTTTCGAGAGCTTATTGGAAGGATTCTTGGAGATTTAAAGTCAAGATTGGTGCTTGTAAAAAAAATCCAAGAGCTAATTTCGCAAGATTGTATTGGAGTACGAAGTCTTCGACTGGAATCCTTTTGCTTAGAGTAAGGTTCTCAGAAATTAGAACTTTTATTTACTTCCAAGCGCGTAAAGAATCTTAGTAAATTATCTCCTTAGGAGGCGATAAGAGACTGAGAAACATTTGCGCCACTAGATAGGAGATCCCTACTTTGTGACTTTAGTGCTTGGGTGCATAATAGGAAAATGATCCCAGAAATTTTTCAGTCACCTGAACCAGCAAGACAGTTCTCAGCTTGGGGAATTGTGATTGGGATGCTCGTCCTTTTTTTGGGAATGAACATGAGGGTGGAGGTTAAGATTCAGAAAGAAGAAGATGAAAAATAATTATTTATTATTGGGATTATGAGCTCTTTTAATAGCCTTTGGTTTCCAATACTTAAAGAAATTGGTTTTTTTGGCTTGACAATAGACATAGCTTTTAATAGTTAAAATACAACTTTTTATATTCCAATTTTCAATTGCTTTTTTTATAAGTTGGATTTTTGCGATAATTTCTAATGAAAAAAATAGTACTTTTATAAAAAATGTCTAAAAACTGGAAGCCTAGTTTTGCGCAAGAGAATGGAATTATTAGTAGAACTGTTGATTTCATTTCTGAGGAGGCTGAAGACTTGAGACAAGAGCTGAATTGCCCGCCTGGTTACATTGCTGCACTATTGAGAGCTATTGCAGATAAATTCGAGGATGATTTAAGAAAAAACCAATATTTAAAAGAACCTAAGTTGGATTTCTACGCATAAGGAAAATAATAGAAGTAAATTCTTCAACAAAATTTCAGGTATATAAGCAAGCAAATATTATTTAAATAAAGAGTAGTGTTAAAAATATATAAATTAATCTAAGCTTTATGAAAGCCACATTCCACCGTTTTTGGTTAGTTCTAGAAAACGCTTATTTTGTTTTGATTGTTTATCAATAAGTTCTTCAGATTTATTAAATGCATCAGGCCATAGCATTGAAAGCCATGATCTTGTTATGGCTCTAGCGTATGTAACCATGAAACTAAGCAGAGCTATTTTGCTGGTAACTATTTAGTCACCACTCTTTTTATAGCTTTTAATTTGCTTTTTTTTGCATATGTTATGAGATGGACATTAGCTTGTAAGACTGACGAGGTGTAGGCGATAAACACAAATATTCCCATATATTTTTCTTTGGGTTAAACAAGAATTATTTTTCTTCTTTAAAGATAGATAACGCATTGAGGTTATAGGTTACTTGTTTATTCAGAATTTCTTGATTTAATAGAAAGTGTTTATTAAAGATCAAATGTCAACCATTAGAGAAAGAATCAATGCACATCTTCCAATCGTATTGCAATTGTTAAGCACAGCTTCATTGGTGGTTATTGCCTTGTCAGCATTATGCGGTTCTCAGTCATTAAAGGAATTAGCCGGTTCTCATGAAGGAGGTATGGTCGAAATTCATAAAGCACATAATCATTAATTTTTTAATAAAAAGTTTCCAGTTAATTCCCTTAAGGAATTAATTGACAATCGTTTTAAAGATTAGAGCCAAGGTTGAATTTTCTGATAGGAAAGGCTCTAATCTTTAAAACCTGAATTGTTGATTATTTTTACTTGAAATGTAGTTGGTCAAATTTTGATTTTATGCCTTCTGCTTTTTAAAGTTAAAAAAATGTGCAAATTTTAAATCATTAGCGAGTGTGGATCTATAAAACCTCCAATTACTCCAATCATCATTGCGAAAGCTACAAGAACAATTAGAGCAATAGGCCAAATAAATTTTAATTGCAATGGATCCATAATGAGCTAACTAACAAAATATATTTGTTCATTATGACTTAATTGATGTTTTTCCACTTCCTTTAAGAAGTTTTGATGAGATAGCTATTTTATAAAGGTTTTTGTTTTCTTCTATCCAAAAAGGTTGCTACTGGGATTGGGAATTTTTATGACCGAAAAAATAAGTAAATTTTCTATTTTCATTATTCATTTATTAGGCTATTACTAGAAGTAGTGGAATTCCTATGTCACTAGCCTATTTGATAATCCCCATATTAGGGGTATTGCTTTGTCCTTTTACTCTTATTTTCTTTTGGGAAACTTGGAATGAGATGAAATTGAAGAGAATCGCGCGTATTTAATTTCTATAGAACTAAGCATGGTCCTTGTTTAGATAACATTAATCAAGAAACATGCCATATACAGAAATCTCCTTCCTAGTTTTAGAAGATGGAAATTGCTCGTAATATAGGTATAGCCCACCTGTAAAAAGCAAGAGAAAAAATATTCCAACAATTACAGATTTCTTTCTTAGCACAAGATCTTGCTCCAATAGTACTTATTAGACCTATTAAGTCTCTAATTTTCGATCATTAACAAGAAAAGTTGAAATAATGATTAGCGCAGCAGGCTGCTTAAAGATTATCAGTTGATAGCCATAAGAAAGAAATATCCTTCAAGGCTGGAGGATATTCGTGATTAGTTGACATTTCATAAAAAATCCACTTATTAATCAACCTGCTGTGATCATGCTGCACGACTTCTGTTGATCCTCATGTTGTCATTATTAAGTGGAGGATAAGTAAATTCATCTCTATACAGCTTCTTCTTAATTTGACGTGCTCTTTTAAAGAGCCCCATGGCTTCTTTTCTCCCAACTGCTTTATTGGCTTCAAGCATGATTCTTTCATACTCTTTATTTAATTGTGCTTTAGTCATAGATGATTCTTTTGTGTAAGTGTTGTTGGTTTATTAATTTGGTTTGCCAGTAGCACTTCGTTATGGACCTACTGCTTCTAGTTAAATCTCTTTCGAGATAAACAAAAGATATCACCTTCTTCCCTTAAGAGTAAGTAGTGGCGATGAAAAATATAAGTATCAGTAGCTTGTTGCAATTTTTAGAGGTGTATATATTCTGTTGTCACCAAGACTAACGATGTCTATCAAGATCATTCTAAAGCATTGTTTTAAATAGAATGGAATCATTTTTAGGAATTATTCTTATATCAAGCAATAAAGTAAATATAATGTATCCATTGGCTTAATGAAGGAATTGCTGAATCTATATTTGTTGGAGATATTTTAAGCTTCAGCGCCAATAGGTTGCTTATTTATCTATGAGATGACAAAGCTTAGGTCATCAATTTGATTCTTATACCCTATTTATGGTAGAGATAGAAATAAGAGATTAACTACTTTAATGGCTCAACTAACTATTAAGGTCTCTGCGAAAGCAGAATCTATGATTGCTCAACTTCAGAAGGAGATCTTTAATCGTAGACGTAAGAAAATTACTGCACATGGTGTAGTTGAAGCCCTTGTAGAAAGCGGAGCCAAGTCCCAGTCTGACAAGCGTTACGCATCATCTTGGAAGAATCTTATTAAGGATATTGAAAAGGCTGCCAAACAGTCCGAAATTCATGGCAGCAAACCAGCGAGTGTATCTGCTGAAGAATGGGCAATGCTTCTTGCACATAGAACACGTAAAGGTTCTACTGCAAAGAAGTCAGCTGCTAAAAAAGCAGTCAAAAAGAAATCAGTTGCAAAGAAACCCGAAGCGAGCAAAGCCACACCTTTAACAACAGTCGCCCCAAGAAAGGCCAGACGAACTAAAAGATCACCTGCTAAGGCAGCAGCCAAGCTTGCTTAAATTGGTCAAGTTAAACTGAAACTAAAAAGAGGCAATAACGCCCCTTTTTAGTTTCAACACCTAGTGAGAATTGTATTGGCTATTTCGAATAAACATAAAGTAAATTAGTTATATGAATAATGATTTTGTTTGGTCTGTTAATTTGATGATGCTCTTATTGATGGTTGGAGTTTTCTGGTGCCTGTATTACATCTTTACTTACGATTCGAAAAATCCTCTTTAGATGAAAAGTTTTAAGCAGTTTATTCTTATAGCTTGTTTCTTCTTTGTTCTATTTGCCTTCTCAACAGGAGCTAGATCTTACGAGCAGGAAATGCTAGTTGATTGTATTTCAAGTGCTAAAGGGAATCCATCAATCGAAGGTGCCTCTGAAAGCTCTATAGAGAACTATTGTGATTGTGCTCTCGATTTAATCGTTGACCAAAGTAAAGACGTTAGAGAATCAGGCTATGAATGTGCAGTAATGAATTTTCAATAATGAAATTGGTTTAATTCCTTGGAGTAATAAATCACTTGCTTTAGGCCCAATTTTTGTTTCTAAAAATATTTATGCCTAAGTTTTTATTGACTTCTGTAAGCTAATTCTTAAAAGAAAGAATGCAGCTTATGTCAAAAAAATGGAATATATAATTTAGCCGTGTGATTTAATTGCTAATTAGATTAAAAATGCATTATTGTTGGTTCCTAGAAGCATACTTTGCTCTTAGACAAACTGATTGGATTAGCTTTGAATTATGGATTGGGATTCTGCAAGAAAACATTGCTTAGAACGCAATTGGAAGTGGTCTCTAGATTTAATAGATCAAGCTCAAAAGGAAATTAAAGAACTGGAAGAGAAGCTTAAAAAATGCGAAGATCAGCAGAAAGCACAACGTTTATACAATGCGTGTAATTATTGATAAAGATTATTTTTAATATTTTGCTTAAAAGGGTACTTATTTTTTATTTTTGCCATAACTATAAAACCTCTATTGACTTGTAAAAGCTATGATATATTCCTTTATACTTGTTTTTGAAGTTTAGATTTGGTGAATTTTTCGTGTTGGCTGATCAGATGGTATTAAGATAATTATTAGTGTATTAATTTCATCAGCATTGATAATTTTGTTAAATATAAAAGCCGGACGCTTTGTTTTTAGAAGCCCTATAGTAGGAATCATAAGTATCTTGCTAACGACATTTCTCATCTATAGAAGTTCGCAATCTTTTGTGAATAAAATTGATAGCTGGATAGATATTAAAAAAATGAAATTATTAAATCTAGAGATATAATTGATGTTGAAGTGATCTTTAAGGAGGATGCTTAACCTTCATATAATTAGTTAATAATACTATTCTAAGTATTAAATAGTACAACTTAGAATAACTCTTCAGATAAAGTTGATTTATTGATTTATAAAGAATAGAAAAAATCTTTTTAAGTTGGTTAAAAACCTTTTAGAGATTTTGCTCCTAATTGAATTTCTAGTTCCATTTTTCTTGCAATAAGTTTCTCTTCCCTCTTTATGAACCGCATCCCAAACCAAGCAACACCTAAGCCAATAACTGCTGGTAAAGCAGTAGTCGTAACTCTTGCAAGAGAATTCATCTCAATTTATTCGAAAGGTGCTTGCACTGCTTTTGATTCTTTTTCTTCCCAAGGATCATCTATTAGTAGACTTGACCCTGCTATTTTATTTAGCTTTCTCTTGATAGCAAGAGCTTTCCACTCACACCACATGTCATTAATCAGCCATTGCTGGTTTTGACTCTGTGCCCCATTCTCAAGCAATTTTAGTTGGAAAGACTTGAGCCCCTGCTTCCATCGCTTGTACTCTTCTTTCCAGTTTTCGTCGTTCATACAGCCTAGCTTTTCTTAAACTAATAATCCTGCAGATAAGCTTTAATGCAAGTCCTCTTTATTCAATCTCTTTAAAAATTTTTTGGTTTAGAATAAGACTATATAAATTCTTGATATTCTAAATTCAAAGATTTCCTTTCACCTATAAATTGGTTTGATTTATGACGCCTGTTAAAAAGGATTCTGATCCCTTGGAGAATTTCACACAGGAACAATTTGCCAACCTTGGTGAGTCAATTGAAGCTTTAGATCAAGATGAAAAAAGGTGGAATCAGCAGAAGATGGAGGACGCAGAAACAAGAAAATTAGAAAAAAGATCCTTTAGGAATTTTAAAAAATCTTCTCTTGAGATAATTAATAGACTACTATTCTTTTTATTTTTAGGAAGCTTCTTTTTTTCATTCTTTTCTGTTTACGCAATAAGTCATTGGTGGTTTTTGGGATATGTTTTTAGTGCTTTTTCATGTATTTTGTATCTTCCAAACAGAAAAGCTCTTAAAGAATTAATTGCAGCTTGGCCTAACATCGAAGATTTATTAAAAAAAAAGAGAATGTGGTATAAATAATCGGAGTCTTAACTCTAAATTCTTTTGATTTTAAAAATATATTCGAGTTAATGGTTTTTTTATGAGTATAAATACTAAAAATCCTCGAGTGCTAGCAATGAAAATAGATAGAATTGCAAGTGCCACGCAAGTCTGACAGTGAGGGAATCCCATTTAAAATTTAAAATCCATTCCTTCTTTCTAAACTCTTTTCACAAAAAAATCTGAAGATATTAATTAAAAATCATCAAGAATAATTTCTCTCCTTTAATAAAAAGTTTACTGCTTTGCTAAAGCCAGTAAAGCAATTTCTTCAAATAGACTGTCAAGATTAGATTTATAGGTTTTGATTCAATAGAATTTTATAAATCAGGTGTTTTTACTCTTTTCATAGAAAAGTTCAATTTCTAAAGTCTCTGTAGGGGTCTAAGCTCGTACATAGATACAGAAAGAGCTGGACTCAAAGGGGGGCATCGAAATACGTCCCCCTTATTAATTCATAGCATTTAAATAGATAGGGTTTACCCTCTAATAATCAATATTCAAAAGATCAATTTCAATTAAGCTTTAATTTTGAGGATTGATTTTCTGTAGGAGCCTGTTTCTTGACTTATTGCTTGGATTCATGAAAACACTGCATTAAATTGAGCAAAGCTTCATTTATTTGATTGGTAATTCAGTTGCATACTTCACATTTGGTAGACGGCACATCAAACACTTGCTAAAAAAAGTATTAACCAATACTTTTTGGAAACTTTTTGTATGATTAATGACAATCTTTCAGAGATTCTTCTTGCTGCAATTCTTGTTTCATCAACTTATGACAAGGATCAAGCTGTAATCAAATGGGGTGGTTTGGTAATTGCAGTAGCTGCAGTTGCCTCTGCTTTATTTGGTTAGAGATTTTTAAATGAGCTGATTTATTTTGAGATATAAATCATTAAGTTAGCCCAATAAAAAAGGACCGCATTATGCGCGGTCCTTTTTTATTGGGCTAAATCGAATTTTTTGGTTAAGTTGAGTTGTTTTGGAAGGGATTACAAATAAAAAAATACATGTAATTATAAGTTTAAAACTAATGACCATATAGGAATTGTTATTAGAGCTAAGAGTGTGCTGAAAACGACTAATAATGTAGCTTTATCTTCATCTTGGGATTTGGCTTGAGCAATTAAAAGAATTGATATTGCTGTTGGTGCAGCAGCTTGGAGAACTAATGCGTTCTTCATAATGCTTGGCAACTGAAGTATTAAGCATAGAATCAACATTAAAGTTGGAAGGACTATTAATTTAAGAATTACATTGTTCTTGATAGATATAATCTGAATTTTTATTGATGAGAAAGTATATCTATTTAGCAAACTTAAGCGCATTCCAACTACTACGAGAGCTAGAATAATTACAATTCTGGCAGGAATCCAAAGGGAAGAGGTTATTTGCTGATTCCAAGGAGAAGCTTGAACTATAAATGCGCCAATCAATCCTTTGCTTGCTGGACTGCTAACAAGCTCTTTGCAATAAAAAAAACAATGTTTAATGCCGTGCAATTTATAGGAATTTTTCGCCAATATTAGTGGTCCTATTCCCCATATGAATAAAGTTGCTCCAAGGTCAAAACCCATACTGTAGACAAGAGCTTCATTAGGGAGCAATGCTAATGAAACAGGAATTCCAAAATAACCCGTATTTCCAAATCCAGTCCCTAACTGCAAAGCTGTACCATTTAAATTTTTTTTTAAACTAGGAAACATATTCAATATTGCCATTAAGAGACCTATGACAATCAAGGCAATTAGAGCAGCTTCAATTAGTTTTAAATTGATACCGGTTTTAAGCAGAAGTCCTGTTAAACTAATTGGGATACCATACTTTATTAATAAGTCGGCAAATAATAAAGAAAAACTCTTTTTAAATCTCCCAAGCAAATATCCAATCAATAAACATGGGATTAATTCCGAAAGTAAGTAAATTATTTTCATTATTTATTATAAAAGATAAATTTGATAGGTTAGATAATTCTACTTTTATTGCTTTTTAATTCATTTTAAGTAAATATAGCAATTATTTTAAGATCAAAACTATTGTAAAGGCTAAACAATGCTGGTTCAACAATTATATCTTTAACAAAAAATAAATGATATTAATTCTTTATTCCCTAGTTCTTCATATTTTGATAATTTTACTATTTCTTTTTCTTCTTATTTATGGTAAAAGGTTTATAAATCTTGGTGATATTTTGATAATAAACCTTTCAATAAATAAAAATAAATAGCTTACTATTCTTATTTATCCAATCGCTGGAATTTTAAATGGATTACTTTTACTATAAAATATTTTATTTGACTTGCAAATTTAGATTTTTTAGTTAGAAATAAATGATGCTATTAAACAAATGCTTTACTTAATACAACTTGAAGGGCTAATGGTTTTTGCCCTTGCTATTTATATTCTGTTTCGGAGTACTCAGGTAGAGAAAGGTCTTTGGAGAATTACTGCATCTAGAGTCAAAAAGATTAGGAACTAAAAAAACTTCAGTTTTTGGAGTAAGGCCTATTTATTAGATTAGGAGAAATATATTTTATTTGCTCAGAGTCCTTACAAGAGCCCTTTTTGAATTGGTTTTGTTTTCTACAATGAGAGATGTAAAAAAATAAGGTTATATTCCTGTCCCTTCTTGATTTGCTTCTTTTACGTTGCTTTGAATAAGATCTGTTAAATTTAATTCATTATTTTGACCAGACATTTCGGCAAATTTTTTCCCTTGAGGAATCAATCTTTTCTCGTAAGAGCCTACGGCTTCGTTAAAAGATTTGTTGAGTCTTAAGAGACTGCTACCAATGGCATTGAATTTCTCTGTAAAAATTGAGAATCTTTTGTAGAGCTCAATAGCATTCTCTTGTATCTCATCAATATTTTTCTCTATTTCTGCTTGTTGAATAGTTATTGAAAAACCTTTGAGGATTGCCAAAAGACTTGTAGGAAAAGTAAGTATTATTTTTTTACTGAATGCATATTCTAAGAGTTCTGGATCTCTTTCAAGTGCCATTGAAAGTGCTCCTTCTATCGGTATGAAAAGGATTACACCATCAATCACTTGACCTAATGATCTTAGTTTTGTCGCATAATCTTTTTTGCTGAGTTGATCTATGTGAGAACGTACTTTCTTTAAATGTTCAGATAAGGCTTTTTCAACTTCGTCTTCACTGTTGGCTTTAATTGCATCTAAATAGCTTTCTACAGGAGCCTTTGAGTCAATAATTAATTTTCGATAATTTGGAATAGTTATGACACAGTCAGGTCTATATCGACCTTCAATTGTCTCTATATTTACCTGTTCGTCGAAGTCGCAATATTTGGTGAGGCCTACAAACTCTAGAATTCTTTTAAGATTTACTTCTCCCCAACGGCCTTTAATATTTGGGGAACGCAGGGCACTTGTTAATTGTTGAGCAGCTCCTTGAACATCGTCACTTCGTTGCCTTAAATCTCTAGTTGTTTGAGCTAATATTCCAAGTTTTTCCGTTGAGTCTTTGGACATATTCTCCACTTGTTTCCTTAATATCTCAACTTGCTTAGAAAAAGGTTCTCCAACTGTTTCTTTTGTTGCTTTCAACAAAGCTTCACGAGAATTGTCGAGCATTTCCCCACTTAATGCTTGGAACTGAGAAATCAGATCAGCCCTTGCTTCCTCAATGAATTTAGCTTGACTTGTTTTAGATTTAAGTTTTTCATAAGCTTCACTTACTTGTATGCTTAGCTGCTTGTTCTCTTTTCTCATTGTTTCGAGGGTTGCAAAATTAAATCTTTGATTTTCTTTCAGTGCGTCATTCTCTTTATTAGATTCTTCAAGTTTGGTAGAACTTATAGCTGCTTTCTCTTTTGCGTCTAGTAATTTGTTTTGAATAATTCTTAGCTCGTTTTTTAGAACTTCTCTTTCAAGATGTAATTGCTCTAGAACTTGATCCGTTTTCATGAGGCGATCTTGGAGCAATTGCTCTTTGCTATCAATTGGACCAAAATTGACTCTTGTTAAGCGTCGACTTAACAAGAAACCGGCTATAAGTCCTGACAAGACACCAGTAATAAAAAGAAGCAAGCTATTCATAAACTCTTTTTAGCCATTTTAGGTTCTCTATACATCAGGTTGCTGTTATTAAAAAACAACTCAAGACATAGATTGACGTTTTTATTTGTATCTATAAATTTACTCTTCCCATTTAAATGCGACGGTTTCTTCAGCAAGTCTGTCATCAAAAAATTGTCTACACAAATCTTCCATTCTTAATTTTTTTAGATCATCAATTCTTCTTATATCTTCATCGTTCAATTCATAAGTTGTTAAAACTTTATTGCTCTCATCTCTTTCGATTTCAATTCCAAGCTCTTTAGCTAGCGCTTCGCAGTCAAATTCCTCAGAACCAAAAGTAAAGCTGATTTTCATTCCTTTAACAAAGTTTTAGGTCAAAATTCTAGCTGGGATGCACTGGAATTGTTTTCATTAACAAATTCCTTATAATTTATTTTGGAAGATTGTTTCAATTCCTACAACAAGAAGTTTTTATTTCGCTAGTTTAAAGGAAGTATCATTATCGGAGGTGATCCATTGTCGTATCTACCTAACGGTCAAGAGTCAATGGGAATTAGATCATTTGACTGCTCAGTGACTCCCGCCTTGAAAGGTTACATAATTAATAGGTTTATATAGCCCTTCTTTTTTAACCTATTAGTTGAAGAGCTGACTACAGGGTAATCAGCTCTTTTTTTATAGTAATATTTTCATGTATAAGCAATTAGAACTTTTCTAGTAGGCTTATGAAAAATACTTTTTAATTGGATGTAAATTTAAAAAAGATTTATAGCTTCTTTTGTACTTTTAGATTGCTTATCATAATTATTACCATCCGATACGAGCCTTTTAATTATTTCTTGTCAAATGAATTCCAGTTATTTACTTTGATTTAATTTAAATCTTAAAAGAATAGTAAAAAATAGATTTTATTCCAATACGTCTATGAAACCCTCAGTAATATAAGCTGCCATTGGCATAATATGCTTTTCAATTTCTCTTTCGGATTTTTTCCACTTTATTGAAAGAGCTTCTAATAAATCATTATCTTTTACATAGTTAATCATTGTATTGGCAAGATGAACAGGAAGGTCACAGTTATTTTTTGTTGCTAGCTTGTCCCATGCTTCTTTATTAAGCTGCCCTAAAAAATTTAAGTCCTTAGAGTTTGCATACTTAAACAATTCTTCTAGGCCAATATATATATACGTTTGACCTAACTCTTGTAAAAAACTTTCTACTCCTTTACCTTCCTTAAAATCTTTTAAGATTGAATTAAGAGATTCTTTTTTGCTTTCGTCTCCTTCTTTAATTTCATTCAGGAGTTTAAAAAGAGAACTAAATTCTAATTGGGTTGTCATATTTTGATGCTGGGTGAATAAATATAATCTAAGCCTTGCCTTGCCCTATAGCAATAAACGTAAAGTTAACTACTATAAAAACTTAAACCTGTTAAAAAATATTTTAATTAAATGTTATATAGACTATCTTTGTTATGCAATTCATATAGGATTTAATTATATATAATATTAATCTAAATAAACTCTTATAAAACTTATTTGATATCTTTTATATAGCCTAACTTAGCCTTGCAATTAATTGTTAATATTAGTTGTTTCTATAAAGCTTATTTAATTAGCATCTTCCACTTCAGAAAGCTCCTCTTCAAAGAACCATTGAGAATTACCATCCTTAAATTCAATAACCAATCCAAATTGATTCCCATCAACCATTTTATAGCCAACTAGTTTTCCAATTGAATCTTTTCTAAGACTTATAAGAAGCTTCCTTGGAAGTCGGTCTGTTACTTTCCTAAGGTCAACTTTAAGCAATTGGCCTTCATTCAATTTTGATGAATCTTTTATCAAAGCTACGATTTTATTTTAAAACTTTTTTAATCTAGCAAGATTCTTAATAAAAAATTATTGATATTCAATCTAATATTAACTTATTGTGATTAACCACCTAATATAATTTTATTTTATAATGTATACTTATATCAATTAGAACTCTTCTCCTTGTAACTATATCTTTATGCTTATTTATATACCATGTAAATTTATTATTAACTATAAATCTGCATTTAATGAACAAAATAGAATAATCAAAAGATTATTTTTCTTCCTATTAATTGCCATATTGTCAGGGGGATGTAATTTGCCACAAGAAGACAGGAATAAATATAAATGGGAAGTTGAGAAGGCTTTAAGCATGCAAACTTTCTATTTAAACAAGGAGTTAAATAAAAGCATGGCTTTAGAATCTTCTAGTAGTTTAAATACGTCTCTGGAGTATATAAACTACATTGCTTGCTTGACTTCTAAAAAGCGCCTTGGAGTCAGATTCCATATTGCAAAAAATACTTGTCGTATTGATTCTAAAATTAAAAAATGAAAACTCTTTTTTGATATTAATTCTTTCTCTACATTTCTTATACTCTTAGCATGTCTTTATTTAAATATGCTTTTAATTAAAATAATTAATATTTTAACAGACCAGAATATAATACCACCATAGATAAAGCCAGCAATACCAGAGCCCCAGTCTCTAGACAATTTGCCAGTCATTAAAAGAACCAAAATCCCAATTAAAAGAAAATAAATTGACATTAATGTAAATAGATTATTTTAAAACATTAGTTTAAAATAATATACCTAATTGATTTCATATGATTTGAAAAATAATTACTTTAACAGAAATTTTACATTAAAATAAAATTACGTTCAAAACAAATATAGCAATTAATATATATATAGAACTTTTACTTAACCCTTAATAATCAATTAATAAGAGTTTTAGCAAGAATGAAAATGCTTATTAAAAACATAGCAGCTCGACCATGGATAATCTCAGACCTAGACAAGCGGGCAAAGGATGACATAAATACCTTGCAGCTAATCTATTTATAACAAATATTTTGTTTTTCGCCACAACTAATTAAGTTCGATTACTAGACCATTTCCTTAAATTGAATAGAATTTTTGACCCTTAGAAGATTTGAAACTCGTTTTAGTAAAGGAGTGGTTTAAAATTTATTTCTCAAAACTTCTTTAGTAGAAAAATTAACGCTCCAATAAATACAGGACCCGATATAGCGGCCATTCCAATTATTACGATTAGTCTAAATGCCTCAAGGTTATCTATTGCTGGTTCAGTAGCTAATGGCGACAAAATTGAGTAAATCATTATTGTACTGATGACTATTTTTAATTTGTTTATTAATTCCCTTGAGTCAATTATCCAACCCCAGGTATATGGAAAGGAAGTATATTATCCAATGAAATCAAATATTTATGGAAAACAGGTATTCTTAATAAAGCTAATGGAACCAAAATATGTGAAGCCAACCAAATAGCACCAACAATTGGTCCCCATTTGCCAAGTTTTGAGAGAATTTTTCTTTCTTTCATTTATGTTAAATGAAATACTACTTTAATTACCTATTGTAAATGATTTTCTCGAGAAATTTAGTTAAATAATAGGAAAATTTTCCAGGAAATACTTTAAGTATAGATATTCAAAAAATTAGATTATGTAATTTATTATTTTTTTAGATGCAAATTTAAATAATAGCCTTAGCTTCCTTCATAAGAATCTAATCCAGCTACAAAAGGAAAAACTTGATCGTCACCCAAGTCAGGATATCCTGTTTCATCATTTGATATAACTGGGGCTTCATTCACTTGAGAAACAGAGGAAGATTCTTTATCTGCCAGTTCTGTAGAGCTTGAAATTTCGTTGTTTTCGAGGCTGACTTTTGGAAATGATGCTTCGAGCTTAAAGGTTTGATTAGCATTTGCAGGAGTACAATCAGTTATAAAAATTGAACAAATTAAAACTAGTGATGAGAAGGCCAAACAAAGAAACTTAGATATTTTCTTAAGCATGATTTTTATAAAGCTATTTATATTTAAGCAGTTATAGGGCCAGTTTTCATATTTATTTGCATCTCTTTAGGGAATTAAGAGATTGACTAGAAAATTATATCTAATTTCGAACTATAGCTTTCATATTCTAAAGTCAAGAAAAAGTTTTAGGTGTTTGTATTCATTATTTAATTACGGATAGACTTATTCCTTTAAAGCGTAAAAATAAAACTCCTAGAAGCCCTAAAAGATTTAGTCCAATTACAAATGCCCATATTTTGAAGCTCTTGCTTTCGCTTTTATTCATAATCAATATTTTGGAATAATCAAACTTTACTATTTATATAAAAGTGGATTATAAATATCTTGAAAATTTAATTAAAATAAAGACTTTAATTAATTTAAATAAAAGACATGAATTTGATACATATTAGGAATGTATTAAAAAAACTAAAAAAGCCCCGTATAGGGGGCTTTTTTTTTGCTTTGAAAGTTACTTATTTCTGATATCTATTTCCGCGATATGCAAGAGAATAATGAATTTCTTCTTTTGCTATATCTCTGCATGTATTGTAGTGCTCACGTCTGTAAGTAAGTTCTGTGCATTTTTTTGCGGCAGGTTCTTTGTGTTGAATGTAGTCATGACCGCGATAAAGAAGAGTAGTCATAATGAACTCCTGTATTAAACTAGGTCCCCGTTCCATGGCCTAGGTCGTAATGCGGCTTGCTTAAAAGCAAGTTGAACGTTTTTTGTAGTAATTGCTACAAAATCATAGTACTTGCTTCGTGCTGCGCTTGTAGTTCATGTTGATACATCTGCTTTTTAAGCAAAACTTCTTAACTATTCATGCTATTTACATCATTTGGGGCCTTTTTGGATAAAGTGTCTTTTTGTATAGATCTGATCCTTGTGAAAATCTTTTTATGAGTCTTCAGTTAATAGGATTGATTATTTTCAATGAACTCTTTTTTACCAAAAGTACTTGATTTGAATGGGATGTCATTGACTACTTCATTGGTTGTGTGGAGTATGATTGCTTTCCTGGCTGCTTTACTTTTGTTATTGGCCTTCTTGCTGTTTAAAAGTTTTTATCCACGTATATCTAATAAAAAATCTACTTCAAAAAAGGTTGAACCTAAAGGATTTGGTGGCTTTTCTAACTAGATATTTAGAGTCCGCCTTGATTTATGATATTAATAGCCAAAGGAGCTATGCAAATACATGCAATTAGTAATGCGATAAGTAGTTGGAAAATAGGTAATATGTTATCTGGCTTCATAGGTTTTATGGCTTCTTTACTTTGATCTGTTCCTTCTTTACTAAATACTTTTGTGACAAGCTTATCTTTGAGGGCCATTTAAATTAATTGTATATTAACTAGACGATATCCCATGACGTTGTTTTAAATCAAATATATTAAAAAATATATATTTTGTTGCTTGCCCCGTAATGTGTGTTAATCATTTT
Organism: Prochlorococcus sp. AG-363-C02; assembly: GCA_003278345.1. Classification (GTDB taxonomy): domain Bacteria; phylum Cyanobacteriota; class Cyanobacteriia; order PCC-6307; family Cyanobiaceae; genus Prochlorococcus_E. The sequence continues at coordinate 51,885 of QCFH01000003.1, forward strand.
ATTTTAATTATCAAGAATAAGTTCTATAATTTCCCTGCTATTTGAAGATAGACTTCTCTTTCTTATCATATCAATAGCATTAAACATATTCTGAGAATTTGGTTCAATATACTTTTTCCAATTGCTAAATGTTTTTATTAACTTTGAGGCGGTAATGGGATTTTTAGTGTCAATATTAATTATTTGCTCAGCAATAAACAAATACCCCTTACCATCTTTTGAATGGAATGAGCTTGTATTGCTAATAAACCCTCCTAATAAAGAACGAATAGAATTAGGAGATTTAAAATCAAATTTATAATGATTCAATAATGACTTTGTTATATCTAAAGAATTTGTTCTTGGAATTGAAGACTCTAGATTAAACCATGTATCTAAGACGACAGGATTATCCTTCCACCGATCGAAGAAAATAAGCATTGCTTGATCCCTTTCTTTGCAGTTTATGAGCTTAATTGCATTAAGAGCAGAAATCGATAAAGTCATAGAATTTCCCTTTATTACATTAAGTAGATCATTTTTAATATCAACACTTTTTGAGAATATAAGTAATCCCCATATCGTATTCATTAATTTACGGCTTTCCTTTCCTTTCGGCCAGCTTTCAAGCAATTTACTTTTTGATATATCAACTAAATATTCTAAGGTAGAGGATAATTTATTTGCTATAAAAGATGATAGATAGTAGTAGGAATTATATATTTCAATAGGGTTAATTGGATCTTGTGATAATTCAACCTCTTGTATTGAGGGAAATTTAAGTATAGAAGCTAAAAAATCAAGGCGTTCATTTTCTAAGTTATTTATTATCTTGCTAAGTGAATGAACTAATAGCTTTTCTATATTATGTTTGGGATTTTTAGAAGCTCTAGAAACTATAGCTTCTTTATACATAGATTGAAAAATATTCCAACGGGAAAACATATCCTTTTCATTTGTAGCCAAGTAAAACTTTTCATCTATTGTCAAGTCAGTTTCCCAGTTAACAGGAGAAGAGAATTCTCTAAAATATGACAACACTGGAATTTCTTTGGATTCATGAAGACCTTTAAATGTATATATTTCTTCCTTATTTTGTAATATAATAATTTTTTCCTTAATAGAATTTTTGTATATAAATGCCATGTTGATTGGTATTACCCTGGGCTTATAGTTTTTGTTATTTAGTAATTCTTGCTTTATAATTAATTTTAATTCTCCTTTTTTGCAATCCCACTCTCTTTTTATTGAAATATTCGGGGTTCCGTACTCATAATACCAATCCATAAATTGATCAATATTAAAATTAATCTTATATCCATTTTCACAAGCTCCCTCAATTATAGAATTTATAAAATCTTCTGTTGTAGCAGCCTTTCCATCAAAGTCTTTTGCATATTTCTTTATTCCTAATATAAAACTATCTTTACCTATAATTGTTTGCAGCATTCTTATTATTTCTGCTCCCTTTTCATATATTGTTGTCGTATAAAAGTTGTCTATTGAGTTATATTCTTTTGGCTTTACTGCGTGTGCAGTCGGTCCATTATCCTCCTTGAATTGAGTCCTCCTAAGCATTGATACATCTTCTATTCTCTTGATTCCATATGAATGCAAATCAGCTGTAAATGACTGATCTCTAAAAACTGTAAGCCCTTCTTTAAGAGATAGTTGAAACCAATCCCTACAAGTAATTCTATTGCCAGTCCAATTATGAAAATATTCATGTGCAATTACACTCTCAATTCTTTCAAGTTCAGTATCAGTGGCTATTTCTGAATTGGCGAGAATAAGCTTAGAGTTAAATATATTTAAACTTTTATTTTCCATGGCACCCATATTAAAGTGCCTAATAGCTACTATATTGTAAATATCTAAATCATATTCAAAGCCATATACTTCTTCATCCCATTGCATCGCTTTCTTTAATGAAAGTAGTGCATGACTTGTATATTTAGCATCATTTTTTTCAACATATATATTTATTTTTACTTCTTTGCCAGAAATTGTATTATATGTGCCATTTGTTTTTATTAATTTACCCGCAACTAAAGCAAATAGGTAAGATGGTTTTGGGAAAGGATCGCTCCATATTACTTCATGTCTATTGGATCTATTTAATATCTTATACTCACTAATTTGATTTCCATTTGAAAGAAGTATTGGAAATTGATTTAAATCTGATTCTATACGAACGGTATATTTAGATAGTATATCAGGTCTATCAGGATGAAAGCATATACGTCTAAAACCCTCAGCCTCGCATTGACTTGTTAGTATTTGATTGCTTTTGTAAAGACCTTCTAAAGATGTATTATTATAAGGATTAATATAACTAATTATAGTTAGCTTGAATGATCTCTTAGTTATATTTATTATCTCTAAATTGTCATTACTATATTTATATTCATTACTATTAAGAATGTAATTATTTATTTTTATACTTTCCAACTCTATGCAAACTCCTTTTAATTTAATCTTTTGATCGCTTACATTAATAGTTTTTATGTCATATGTAGAAATAATTTTAACTTTACTTTTCATTATAGATATATCAAGAAATATATTAGGAATTAAGTATTCTGGCTCTTTATAATCAATTAGTCTGACTTTATTTAGGGTCCTCATGCCTTCTTAAGTATATTCTTTAAATCTTATTTAATCTTAAAGACTACGTGCTAGGTTACTTAATAAATTATAACAAGACTATAAATTATAATTGAATTGACTTGTATGGAATTCTTTTTAACTTACTGTTTTTTATAGAAATAAAATAAGAATTCTTTTTCTTTCCAAAACTTATATTTTTAATTTTATTTTCATCCTTTATATGTAAAGCGGATTCGCCTTCAATAGCTATGCAGTCAGAAATAATATTATCCTCTATAACCTTTCTTAAGAAAGGCTTTCTTTTCTTCTCTTCGTCGTAGTGAGGACAGCATGTGCCTTTTAGAAAGCCTAGACAATTCATTATAGATAAGTCACTTGCTAGTGAATCTGTTATTCCTTTTTCAAACCAGCAAATTGCACCAGCACTTACTCCACTCATTATAATACCTTTATCGTATGCTTTTTTTAGAATCAGGTCTAGGCCCCATTCTTTCCAAACACCTAACATGCTTCTTGTGTTTCCACCACCTACATAAATAATGTCTTGATTGTAGATATGTTCTTTTAAATCTATTGTTCGTTTGAAAAGGTCTATGTGACTAGGCTTGCAGTCAAGTTCTGTAAAAACTTTGTAAAAACTAACTTTGTAATCACCATTATCTCCAGTTGCTGTAGGTATAAAACAAACTTTTGGATGTTTAGCATTGGACAAGTTTTTAATGTATCTTTCGATCTTTAACTTTCCAGTTGACCGGCCAAAGCCTCCTCCTCCAATAGCAATGATATGTTTATGCATTTATGTTTTGTTAGTAGATTAAGTATATACGACTTGTATTAACAAAATTATAATAATACAGAATAAATGCCTTTAGATGAACTATTTTCATTTACTACTTGACTTTATAGGAAGTCTAAAAAATTATCAAATTATTCTAGAATCTTTTTCTTTGATATTATATTTAACTTCTTTTATAAGCTTATTTCTTAGAAATAGCAGGGCATTATTATGGGGATCTTTCATAAGGAGGACAAGTTTACTTATAGCATTTTCAACATTAGCAATACCTTGGATGTTATCAGAGATATTATAATAATAGATAGCTAAGCTTTTCTAGAAATTTTTTATATCTATAAGCAATTGATTGAATAAGCAGAGATAATTATTAAAATTAACTTTTATTCAACTTGATTAGTTATTAAGCGATAGGCTAATTCATTAATCCTTTTTTTATTTACACCGTTATCTCCAACTCCAACCCTTGACTCAGACCTTACTTGAATAATTCCTTTATTTGGAAAAGCCTTTATTAATAGGTCATCTGTATATTTTAGCCACCTTGTCTTTGCTTCTGCATGAATATAGTATGGAGACTTTTCTACAATTGTTGTTCTTGGAGTATTAGAAATAGCTGTTTCTATTTTTTGAAATGATTGATCTATATCCTTTACCTCCCAATTCTCTTTAACGCAATGAGTAACTACTATACAAGGAGGCAGATCAAACTCATCTGTTTCGGCGTTTATATTGTTGGCATTAAAAAAAAGAATAAAAACCACAAATAATAATTTAATTAGCTTATCCATGATTTCCAGATTTCAGTTTGCAATTATACTCTTAATAATAATATCTGAAGTGTCACTTTTTATTTTTATAACCTAATTAGCTGATTTAAGCTCCTTAAATGTACTGAATGCTCTGAGAATTTATATTTTCAGTCTTTATTATATTGTTTTTTGAAGCCATTCTGATAGAGGTGTAATACTTATATCTAATTTTTGCGCAAGTCGTCTTAACTTGTTAAGGTCCGCTCCATAGCCTGCTTTTTCTATCCATGTTGCCATTAAAGCAATGTCATGCTCAATTAAGCTCATAATCAAACGTGGAACCATTCTATAACGAATAGAGTATGTGCTGTATTTATTTAATTTTTTCCAGATATAAGCCATTTGCTCACCAGTGAGCTCTTCTCCTGCGATATTTATCTCTTCACCTATGAATATTTTTGGATTTGTAAAAATAGCTTTTGTCCATAAGCCAATATCATCGACTGCGATAGTTTGCCAAACCTTATCCTTTTGCACCAAACCAGGGAAGGTTGTTTGAGAAATATTCACACCAGGCAAATTACTGTTGAAATTTTCAAAGTAACTAACAGGACGAATAATTGTTGAAATCTCATTCAAGTTAAATGTCTTAAGAAACTCTTCGATTTTCCATTTGTTAGAGAAATGACTAGGAGCTGGAATGTTTACAAGAGGATTCTTTGCCTTGCAAATTGAACTAAATACAAAATGCTTAAGAGATCCTGTTTCTTTTGCTTTCTTGACAGCTGAAATTAAATTTTTGCCTTGGATAAGTTCATATTCTTCATCTATACTTCCACGTCCTATTTTCCAGCCTTTAGTAGGAGTTGTATTGCCGAATATCCCATAAACATTAGCGAAACATTTGTCCAAAGAATTTGGGTCTAGGAGGTTTGCTTCTACCGTTTCTACATTGGGTAAGAGGGATAACTTTAAAGCTTCTTTACTAAAAAGTGAGCGAGTGAGAGCTCTAACATGAAATCGACCGTTTTTTGATAATTGCTGAACTACTGCTCTACCTTGCCGACTAGTAGCCATAGTTACTGCAATTATGGGCTTTACTGAAGTCAATGAAAAAACTTGAGGCCTAATTATTTGTTTAACCAACTCTTTAGAATTGATGCTCATATCCAATTTTGAAACAGGAATCTAAATTATGTTGAGAAATGTAAAGCATTTTTTTGCTTGATGCGAGTTTCTCGGATCATGGTCTCATTATTCCTTCCTAATCACTTCTTCTGCAGACCCTTTCAATGGTTTATTCAAAAAACAACCCATCTATATTTGGGATGAGAAATTATAATAGATAGAGAAATGAGATTTTTGTAAGGCAAAAAATAAATTAATTTTGAATACAAGGATTTATTTTTTATTCATTAAATTTCTATTGCTTAGAACAATATGTAGCATTAAATCCATTTTTGAGGTTTATTTAGTAAGCAACTTATCTGAACCTTTTATAGGAGGCAGGCTTTATATGTGGAGCAAGAGAATTGCAAGACTTCTGCTCATAGATGAGCTTCTTCTTGGAGGAGCTTCTATGTATGAAGAAGATTTAATAAGAATTGAATCTTCTGAGATTAAGTGGAATTCTCGAGTAATTAGAAAAAGTTATGAATCAGACCAATAAATTTATATAGGGATTATTTGAAAATTAATAACTTTTGAGAATTCAATAAAACAATTACCTAAAAAAAGTCTTCTTGTGACCAAGAAGACTTTTGGAAGACTGAGGATCCCCATCACCCAGCCAATACAAAAACAATAGCAATTTTTCAACTAATCCGAAACCAGGGCAACGCTATATATAGAATTTTCTTAAAGCCCCACTCGTTCTTGCCCCCTATCTGTAGTAGGGGTTGTTTAAAGAGCATAATACAGTTATAAAGAGTATCCCCATCACCCAGACCCTAAGGACACCATCCCTAGGGTCTTTTTTGCTTATTTGACGATTTTGCTAGGCTTTTGTAAATAAAGGATTGATTCTTCTGTGGAAAACTATCTCAAGGATTATGGAGGTTAGCCTAATTGTGAAAATTGAATTTGTAACTTTTTCTTAAGCAGAATAGGCATTCTATGGCTTTGTAATTTAAGAAAAAATCCAATTATTGTTGGCATTAGATGTACTTAATCTTTATGAAAGCACTTGTTTTAATTAGTAAATCAGTTTGAATGCGAAGTATTTGCAAAGAATGATGCTCTTAATAGTTTTTTTTGTTATTGCTCTAAAAAGTTAAAACTGTTAAAAGGGCTCATATGTCTCTGGGGAGCTTAATTAAAAAATGGAAAGAGCAAGAATGGTTTCAGAACCTCTGCAAAAGGGAGTGAAGGACGTAAAAATTCTCTATAGACAATGGGGGTTTGAAAGGTGTTATAGATCTGCTTGCGGAGAGAAAGTATGCAATCGAGCACTATTCGAGCGTTTTTATAAAACTCAAAAACTATCTTAAGAAAGCAAATTTGGCAGAAATGGAAAAGGTATATGCAAAAAGATTTGGTTATGGATAAAAGCGTTTCGTGGCTTTAATGAATTGAAAGAAATAATGCAAGGAAAAGCTCATCAATTAAAACAATCATATGACTTTTTGCTTTTCTCCTATTGCAATTAAAAGTTAAAGCCGTATTTTTTAGTTGGTTCTTTTTTTTTTAATGCAACAGATCAACTTGAAGGCAGTTAATTTTGCTTTAATGTTTTCGCTTGCCCTCTTAACGGCTTATTTCACATTAGAGAATACTGTTAATACAAAAGTAAATCTTCTTCCTGGAGTTTCAACTTCATTACCTACTGCAGCACTAGTTATCATCTCTTCTGGAATAGGAGCTTGTGGAGCTTGGTTTTTTGCAAGTTGGTCAAATAAGTTAAGAGAACAAGAAATTAAAGAGTTGGAAAACACAAAGAACCGTATTAAGGATCTTGAAACTGATTTATCTAGGATGAAGAACAAACAAAATAATATTATCCCTTTTATTAGCTTTTCTGGAGATAAGGAAATTAGTTCTGAAAAGGAGGCTGCTTAGAAAAACATTTAAAAGCATTGCAGAATTATATAGAATTTTTCGGCTCTCTTTATATGTTTTCTATCTTGGGTAGATGATTTTGAAAAGAATCTCTATTAAAATATCACCTTAAAGGGTTTAAATTATTTCCATAGGGATTGCCCCAAAAAACTAGTAAAATTTGGGTAGTCTCTATGGAAAAACTTTCTTCTTAGTTTGAATTATTCCAGCTTGTAAATTGAGATTAGATTTAATACAAGTTCTTAGTTTATCCTATTTATTAACTTTAATCCTTGAACTTATTTTAGTTTATTGGTATAAAATAATTTTAATAATAGAAAATACACTATAAATGATTTTTCACATGATATAGCCTTTATAGCCATATTTATTGGCTTGATATTAATTCCTATAGGATCTTTTCCTGAATTATTTGAAAAATTAATTAACTTCATTAATTACTTATGACATCTAACCCTATTTTATTTGAAACTTTATTTGCAATTTTGTTGCTGGGGTGCCTTTTTTTTATTGCTTATAGACAACATATAAAAACCTTTCTAGTTAATTATATTTTCAAAGGTACTATAAATTCTATGGATGTAAAAACACCTGATTTAGTAGAACTTATAGAATTAGAAAAGATAGCAAGAACTAGAGGGAGTGGAATCAAATTAGATTCTATTTTAGGACTTTGGAAATTTAAAAGTGTGTGGAAGAAGGGTTCTGATCAAGCAGATTCAATTAGCAGCTTACTCTTGAGAAATTTTTCAGCATCTTTAGAGCTAGATAAAATTGAAAAAGAAAAAGATGGCTTACTTCTTAAGGTTTTAAATTCAATTAGTTTTGGAATTCTATCTATCAAGTTTGCAGGATATGGCTCGCTAAATGGATTACAGCCCGTTTTACCATTCTTCTTTGAATCAATAGAATTAAGTTTGTCAGAAAAAGTTTTATTTAAAAGATTTCTTGTTACTCCAGATGAAAAGTTAAGACCTTTTTTTTCTCTAATAGCAATAGGAGATAAGAATGAATGGCTTTGTGCTAGAGGGAGAGGTGGTGGACTAGCTCTTTGGATAAGATCTTAAATCATTACATTATGAATGCTTAATAAAGAAGCTTAGCTCATATTATTTTTTAGATTGAATCGCTTTAGAAATATTATTTAAATTAAGTTATTTTTAATATATCTATCCCAAAGTGACCTGGTGTGAATTATTTTCTATTTTGTAATAGAGAGTTGTCTCGACAATGTAGAAAAAGTCCTAAAGCCATTAAGAGTTCAAATATTTCTTGATCATTACGAATTTGCTCTACAGTTGAAGAAAATGAGATATCAAAATATAGGTAAAATAAAGCAACAAAAAGAAAATATAGACTATACTTTTTGGCAGGCAAAGCATCTAATTTTGGGAGATATTTCCATCCTAACCAACCAAATAAAATACATGATATCTCAAACGAAGGATCTAGAAGTAAATGGTGAAAATAATGTAAATTGTGAATATTACTTTCACCTTGGGAGTTTAGATTACGTATTGCATCGAAGCCGAAGCCAGTAATTCTTTCTCCCCAGCTTATTTCTTCTCCAGCAACAAATAGACATAAAAAGGCAAGTAGCCCCCATATTATCAAATTTAGATTTAAGCCATCTTTTACTCTTTTTCGTATACAAGAAATAGCTAAAAAGCCTGCACTTAAATATAGGAAAAATTGAATCCACTCTAAAGGCCCATCCTCATTTCTAAACCAATCAAACCAACTTATACCTATTAATTGTTCTCCATAGGGCAATATATATACTATTCCATAAATAAATATTAAATATAAAATTGGGAAAATATCAACCTTTGGCTTTATATTTCCCCATTGTGTTTTAATTTTTTTTTTGGAAATAGGAGAAAATGGATTTAAATAAGATTCAAGAAAATTCACTGTAAATAATTTGACTTTCTATTTAATTATAATACAAGTTCACTATCGTTACATTTAATTGATCGAAATAAATAAAAAATATTTTTAGTATAGTTAACTAATTGATTTTATTTAGATTATAAAAAGTTAAATATTAGATTATTAGAAACTTTTATACAATTAATTTAGGTTAAATCTAATGTTTTATAAGCAATAGTATTCTTATCGCAGCAGCTTCTCTAAGAACAAAAAAGAGCCTAGATTATTCTAGGCTCTTTTTTGTTCTTAGATATAAATAGCTCTATAAGGTTTTAACCATTGTCTTCTACATCAAATTTAGAAAGGTTAGGACCTGCAATTGCTCCTACGATTACAAACAGAACTAAGGAGGCAACTCCAGCTGCTGCTGCTGAGGGGTTGAAGCCGCCTAAAGCGAAAGTAGCCAAGAAATTCATAAAGGAATAGCCAGTTTAAGGCATGTACATTCAGCAGAGCATACAAACTTAAAGTTCAAAGCGTCTGAATTTAGACGATATCTTCTTATTTAGTTGGATTATTGAAATTTTTTTAGTCAGAGATTTCAAGCTGCTCATATGCGTTTCTCAATTTATATCAATCCTAATGAGCCTGCTGCAAAACCTACAGTTACAAAAAAGGCAAACTCTAAAAGTTCTCTACTTCCATAGGGTATTGAATTTAGGGCAACGCTAATTCGTTGAGCCATTTGAACCTTGTACTCACAGGAGCGTAGAAGCTAGTAAAAAAAAACGAAATACGTGCGTTTTTCTTGAGAAAGCTAAAAATCATTATCTTTTCTTTGGATTTGATTTTTTATAGCGCTCTTTTCTTTTTTATAAGCAAATTCCTTTTAACTATCTGATAAAAAATATATTTTTAGTTAGAAGCTTAATAGGGTTTATAATAAGTAACTAGATAGATAATGATAAAAGCCTTACTATTTTAATTACTTGTCTCAAAACCTTTTCTGTTTTGATAAAACTATTGAATGTATTTACTAGTCATTGATATGTTCTTCAGGGTAAAATTAAAATTGATAAAATGAGACTACTATTGCAATAACTTTTAATGTCAGAAAAATTAGTTTTTATTTATGATGGAGAATGCCCATTCTGCAATCACTTTGCAGAATTACTTGAATTGAAAAGTGGCCTAACTAATATTTCCATTTTGAATGGAAGAGAGAATATGACTCTGATGTCCAAGTTGCTAAAAAAAGGTTTTGATCTCAATGAAGGAGCAATTCTGCTTAATGGAGATGAGGTTTTGCATGGAGCTGCAGGTCTTAATTTTCTATCTTCTCAAATAAATAATCCATCTGATGCACTGTTAAAAATATTGATGGCGACCTTTGCATCTAATCAGAGAACTAATATTATTTTCCCTTTATTAGTCATATCAAGAAGAATTGCCCTTCTCCTTAAGGGAGTCTCTATAAAATTACTTCCTTGAGTTTTTTATTAATGCGATGAAAAACTAATCAGCCGCAATTAAACCTTGTCTTTTAATAGTTTAATTAAAATTTCTCAAATAAATTCCAATACACATTTGTATAAACGTGTATTGGAAAGAAGTATTAGGTCTAACCCTTCTAAGTAGGTTGCCTTAATTTTTTACTACGGCCTTTTGAATGTCCTTGGCATAATAACTTGTATAGCCCTCTCTGGCTCTCCAGCGGAAAAGAACTATGTGGACTGGTATTGCAAAAAGCGCGTGAAAAAAAGTAAGGAGGTAAAAGTCCCAAGGAATGCCTGCCTGGCCATACATTGCGAAAAGAGGTGATAAATGCATTGATTCCATTAATCCGTTATTCCTTAATGATTTTGCCTCTAAACATACTAAATAGTTGTATCGATGCCTAAAAGTTAATACCTATTGAAAATAAGGAGATCGAAAGAGATGCGCTTCTACTGGTTTGCCAATCTGAAGCGGAACTATAATTTCAAATTAAATTTCAATGATCAATAATAGTAATGGTTTTTAGCTTTGATTTAGATAACGATTTTCTTTCAATCAGGAGATTGCTAAATTGGACAGCAAAAATTTCTCTCATCTTGAAGCAAATCTATTAAGAGCTTCGGCTGAGAAATCAGTCTTTCAAAAGAAAAACTATGTGGAGAAGTTTTTGGGGTTCGATCATGGTAATTATAAGTATTGGCTTGAAGAAAGAATTTTACCTAATACTCGTTTGATTATTGAGCCTAAAATTAAAGGATGCGGAATATCTTTAAAATATGAGAAAGGCTATTTGAAGAATGCAATTACCAAAAATGGGTCTTTTAACAAGATTCTAATGACTCAAGTTCAAAATATTCCTAAAAAAATTCCTATTTTAAAAACCCTCATAATAAGAGGCATAATATATAATAATAAAGCTATGCAAATGAATTCAGGGACATTTTATTTAGAAAATTTACTAAATAAATCTTCTTTAAAAGCAACATCAATATCTTTTATAAGTTTTCAGATAGTCAACACAGATTTAAATCATTATTCACAACTTAAAGAACTTTCTAAACTTGGATTTGATATACCACCAAATGAATATACTCGTGTTAGTACAAATGAGGTTGAGGTTTTTATAGCTCTATGGAAAGATAAAAAAATTTTTTATGAAGTACCTAATAATGGCATCGTTTTAAAAGTAAATAGTAGAAAATTACAAAAATTACTAGGTGAAAATAATTATTACCCTTATTGGGCTTATGCCGTTAAAAGATAAATAAAATAGTTTGACTAGGCTGGGTTTGCAGCATAGGTGTTTTGAGGTAAAACAGGTGATCCTGTCCCTCTTCCATCTTGATCATCGTCATCATCCCCAAAACTTGATATGAGAACCAAGAAACCTCCTAGAGACAGCAATGCTGAGAAAATAATTGCTAGGAAATCCGTTTCCAAAACCAAAATCAAAAATTCATTATAGGTGATTATTCCTATTGCCGTGGATTTTTGCTAGGTTTGCAGGGGAAGAATAGTCCTCCTCATAGAAAATCTTTTCAAATAGTTTTGAAGTAATTCATATTAAGTTCCTTTAAGTAATTCACGTACGCTTTTAGTTAGATTGTTGTGGCGAACGTAATTTTTTACTAATAATGAATCCAGTATTGGCTGTTTTGGATCCAGCAATTAGAAGCTTTTTATTTGTCGTAACTATTTTAGGACCACTTACTATTTTTGGTCTGATTGTATTGTTAAAGAAAATTGAAAAAAAAGATCCTAAACGCATAAGGTGGCGATAAGATTTTTAAATTTATTTGAAGAATATTCTTATTTTGTATTTAATAAAATATTTTCATCTGCAAAAGACTCATAAGTTTTTGGATCACAAGTTAAAAGTATTATTTGTAGACCTTGATCTGCTGCTTTGGTAAGCATTTGTTTTATAAGATCTATCCTTTTTGGATCAGAATTTGTAAAAGCATCATCAAATACTATAGGTAAGCATCCATCATGTCCTGACTTTAGTACTTCAGCCATAGATAATCTCAATGCTGCAGATAATTGCTCTCTCATTCCACCACTTAATTCATTGAACGGATAGAAAACTTTCCCTCGTCGCATCTTAATTTCTGAAAAACCTTTAGTTTGATCAAAATTCAATTGAGCAACACTTCCTTTCGAAATTAATGGTTTTAGGTAATTACCAATTGAATTAGTTAAAGGCTTGCTGTAATGATTGCTTGATATTTTCTGTGAATTGCTAAAAAGCTCTTTTAGTAGTTTGTGAGAATTACTTAGTCGCTTAAGTGTTTTATATTCAGATTTAATTTCTTCTAGTTTAAATTTAGTTTTTTCAATGTCTTCATAAGGATCATTAGAACTAATATCTTCACAACGTGCTTTACTTGCAGCTTGCTGTGCAATAAGATCTATTTTTCTTAGGTTTAAGTCATTAACTTCAGCTTCTAGATCTGATATATCTTTTAAAATACAATTAATTTGGAATGTGTTTAATTCCTTTTTGATAGCTTTTATATGATCTTCTAATTCATTTAATTGTCTTTTTATTATTGCTAACTGATTGTTTATATTTTCAAGATCTCCATATTCTTTTTTAAGCAGCATAAGAGCTTCTCGTGATGATATAATCTCAGTATTAATAACTTTTATATTGCTTTCGTTTTTAAAAATATCCTTTTTTAGCCTGTCTAAGTTGGATTTAAATCTTTCTTTATCATTTTCAGCTTGTTTCATTAATCTTGAAGTTTGATTAAAAGTTTCTTTTATAGTATTATTTAAACTTTCAATCTGGCTTTTGTTCTTTGGTATTCCTATTTCAGAAATCAAATCTTCAAAACTTTCATTAAGTGTAATTAGTCTTTCTTCTAGCTCAGAATTTTTTATGACGCATTTTTTTAACTCATTATTTTTGGTTTCTATATTATTTTCTTCATGTATATCTAAAGCTAAAAGTTTTAGTTCTATAGCAGTAAAAGTTTCAAAATCTTTTTCAGCCAACTCAAGAGACTGGAAACCAAATCTCAATAATTGCTTATAATATTGTTTTTCTGATTCTTTACCTTTTTTAATATTTCCCTCACCTGGAATTATTCTTATTAAGACATTCTTTCCTGCTTTTAATTCAACAATTTCATTTATTCTTATATTTTCTCCTTCGTATATTTGGTTTTTATCTAAATATATTGGCTGATCTGTTTTTAATAGTTCAATATTAGTTGCCATTGCTTCTTCACGAGTACGAAAATCTCTTGCTTGCTGCTCTAATTCTCTTAATTGCATCAACTCTTTTCTACTTATTTTTGTTAGAGATGACATTTCCTTTTCAAGATTTTTCTTCTTTTCCAATACCTCCTTAATTTTATCAAGATCATTGTTAAGTCTAGTTATTTCCTCTTTATTTATATATTGCTCTAACAAAACAACCAGCAGTTCTCTTCTTCTCTCTTCTTGTTCAAGTTTTATTTTTAGATTTTCATAAACTTCTTGTGTATTTTTGAACTCACTGTATAGAAACATCTCCTTATTTTTACTATCTTTATATTCTTTCTTTAAAATATCTTTTTCTTTTTCTTTCTTGTTAATTAGTTCTATTAATTTAGTGTAATGTTGTAGTGAATCTTTCCATGATTTAAATCGCATTTGAATCGGTTCTATTTCCTTTAATGCAACATTTAGCTTGACTTCAAGTTTTTTAGCAGATTCAAGTTTCTTCTCAGCAATTTTTCGCTGGCTAATAATTTTTGGAAGTTGATTATCCTGTAAATAAAGTAGCTGCTGATTAGTCTTAATAAGGTTGTCGCTTAACTGTTCATATTCTAAAAGCTTTTTTTGTTGAATTTCCAATGCAATCTCTGCATCATTTACTTCTTTTTGACGTTGCCACAATTCAGAACCTTTTTTAATTCCGCGACTAGTAAAATTTTCATCTATTGCGTCCTCAATTCTTTTAATTACACTTTGATCATGAGCTGATTGTTGTATTGATAACTCTCCTGATTTACTCAATTGCGTGACTAGTGACTCAAACTCATAAAAATCTTTATCTTTGCTAAGAATATCAATGCCTGCATTTCCTTGCTTTACCCATAGATGTGCCCATCGATGTTGCAGTAGTGTCTTTGCCTGACGGCTACCTAAGGACTCTTTGATCTTAAGTAGACTTGCTAAATATTCTTCAGCGGATGGACCTGAAATCTTTTCACCATCTGTTTCATTATGAAGTGATATTTGTCCTGAGGATCCAGTGAAGCATTTTCTCAAGTTGTAAATTTTTCCGTTTGCCTGGAAACTTATTCGAATAGTTGGGTGACCTACATGTAATTTTGATCTTAGCTCTTCTATTGGTGCGCCAGTTGCTGTCGCTTTTAGAAATAAGGCTTTGTGGAGAGCTTCTATTAATGTGCTTTTTCCTGTTTCATTTAACCCTCCGATCAATGTTATTCGAGGAGAAAAGCTAATTGATACTTCTGAATGCAGCCTGACGTTTTGAACTTGGCAATCGATGAGGCGCATTATTAGTTTTTTGAAGCAAAATGGTACAACTCACAGAGAGCAATTCGGCTAATAGACTCCTCTTCACTTTCGCTATTTTGTATTCGTTGTTTTAGCTCACTTGCTACTTGAGCAATCAAAGGATTCTCTACAGACCGAGTAAGTTCTTCAAGTTCGTCCTCCTTAGGCTCTTGATGGCATTCTCCTTTGATATGAAGTCTTAATAGTTTGTTTTTCATATCTGTTACTAATAACTGATATCTTTTGTAGCCATTTAGGCTAAGCACGCCGCTTATCTCGATTCTTAATAGGTCACGTGAAATGCGACCAGCTGTTAAATTATCTATCTTTCTTTTTAATCTATCTACATCGCTATCTCCATTAAGTTTGAAGCATATATTGTGCCATTGAAATCGTCCAGTAGGAATTACTTGGACTTTGGGTTCCCCACTTCTTTTAATTTCTACCTCTAATACTTGCCCGCGTTGATTGTCTTCTCCTTGGTCAAAACGATCGGGTTCTGGTGTTCCTGGGTACCAGGCTTTTACTCCTACCTTTTTTAGATTATGCCAATCTCCCAATGCAATATAATCAACTTCCTCTTTCGGTAAATTTTCTAGATTAATTATATTAGTAGAGGAAGACTGCGCCTCATCGTCAAATAAATAGTCTCGACCACTAAAAGTATGAATTGCTCCATGAGCGAGAATAATTCTGGCTTTAAAATGGTTTAGTGTCTTCCAATTAATACTTTTTACCCATTGAGTTGGATCGATATTGTCCTTATTTCGAAGTAATGGGCAAGGAAGAATAACCGCAGTTTCAAGTTCAATAGGTTGATTGTCTAGAGAAATTATTAGGTTTGAAGCAATTTGATCTTTATAGTTTTTAAATTCAGCGTTGTGCCAAATAGACCCTAAAGCACCATGGTCATGGTTGCCAGGAATAACAATTACAGGGATATTCATTGAACCTATTATTTCCAAAATCTCCGTCACGTTAGTTAGTGTCGGAGTAGGAGAATCAAATAAATCGCCTGCTACAAGGACAAACTCTGACGCATGAAGTTCTACTGCTGCTTTTATCCGCTCTATTGCATTAAAACGCTCTTGTTTGAGTTTGAAACGCTTCTGCTCGTCTTTGATCTGTAAATATGGCTTTCCTATTTGCCAATCTGCTGTATGGATAAAACGTGCCAATTTATTAGTTAACACAGAATGATCAAGACCTTATTATGATTTTTAAGTAAAGTCGATTGAGTTTTACCGCACCAGCACACTTTTTTTTGATTTCTGATATTTGACTAAGTTCCTGTTAAAAAAAAGAGGGGGTCACCGCAGTACAGTAGTTCGCAAGTACTACACTGAGACCGAGGTTCCCTTGCGTGAATTAAGCTCTGGATCTTTTTCGAAAGGGCATGATTTCCTTCGTGTTCACTGCGGTGATCTTGTGGCTGTAGAGATTTCTAAAAAAAAGAATACTGATTGGTGGGCCGGTCATGTATTGAGCAGAGTTGGGAGTTCAGTAGATTCTGAAATTAATACTCTTTTTCAGATTGTTGACGTCGACACTGGTAAGGTGAAGATTGTTAATGCTGATCTTGTTATAGGTATTATCAAAACTAATTACTAGACATGTGAAAATAATTAAAAATTTATAAAAAATACTTATTATATTCAATTGCCATGGCAATTGAATATCTACTTGTTTCCGGAGTTTTTTTATCTAGATTATTGATAATATAGGCAGTCATTAGCAATAAAGGGGCTGCAAATATAAATACCGAGATTATAGAAATCACTCTATTTAACTTGAAAAGTTTTTCTCTAATTAAAGGGTCACCACAATTTCCGCATACTAGGACACCGTCCTTGCCTTGAATATGTACCTGATGTTTTGGAGAGCAGTAAGGACAATGGTAAAGATTCATGTGAGCCTCAGGTTGCATACTTTTTTCTTTTTGTGTTTTTGAGAAACAATTTTATTTTATTAGCTAAAGTTTTACTACGCGGGTGTAGTTCAGTGGTAGAACGTCAGCTTCCCAAGCTGAATGTCGCCAGTTCGAGTCTGGTCATCCGCTTTTTTCGAGATCTTCAGAGTTAACATATAATTGAAAAGAATTGTTTGTATTAGTAATCATATATATAGCTAATATATGTTTTGCTTTATTAAATAAAGAGTCTCTAAGTCTTGAATAGAATTTGCTATCTTACGTCTTAAGAAAGTTAGAGAATCTTTTTCCATGTTTGATTCAGTAATAATCAATTCTGATTGCTTTATTGCATGTTCTAAGTTCTTGATTTTAAGTTCTAACACTTCAGGATTTTTTTTACATTCCTCAATAGTGAATTTATCAAGCATCTTGAATTTACTATGAATCTAAAATCTTTACTGTTAAGATTATACTGAATACTTGATTAAATAATATTAAATGATGTTGAGAATTAATTTAAAATGAAATACAAATATTTTAAATATAATTAAGCTAACAAACAGTATTTTTATAAATCAATAAATAAGCTTTAATTTCTAATAATTTTGACTTCAATAAAAATTAAATTCCAACAATTTATATTATTTAAATAGAAACAAATTTAACCATCGATCCACATGGGAACCTTTTGTAAATTTATTTTCTTTGAAGGAGGTCTATATGAATGAAGACTTTCTATTTTAGATGCCCATTTGGCAGTAAAACCTTTTAAAGCATTAGAAATTGAAGGATTAGAATAATTTAGTTTTTGTCTAGTTAGCAATATGTTTAAGACTTTTGCAAAGAGATCATTTTCTTGGTAGAGGTTGAACCAGAAATCATAAATTTCTTCAATGACATTTAATGGTAGGTCATATGAAAACCCTTTTGAAGGGTTTTCGATTGAATATCCATCTTGAATGCAATCACTTAGGAGATTTTCTAGATTAATTTCAATTGCCTTTATAATTTTCTGAGCAGCTATTTCTCCAATTAATTCTTTGCGATAGCATTCAATAAAATTTTTGTTATCTTGCAAGGGATTTGCATTGTCGGTTAGTCCAATTTCCCAATACCCTTCGCCATCTTTTTCGCAATTTACCAAATAAAGAAACTGTAACTTTGTCATTTTATAAGATTAATAGAAGACGATGGTTTTAGAAAGGACTGTCAAATTTGATTTCACTTAACTTTTTGATTAGAATTTTTCTTTCAATAGACTGACAACAGAGATTTTTCTATCTAAATAAAGGATATGGAACATCTATTACTCACAGTAAAACATCCAATAGAAGGGTGTGCTTATCTTCTTTACTTTGGCCTTGCATTTAGATGGAAATTCCCAAAGCGCTGGAATAAGATTCTTGAAAAAATTGCAGTTAAAGAGTATTCCAGTTGAGACTAACTCTTTTTATGTCGACTTTACCTGAAGCAACTGTCGCCTATAATTCTTGTTTTGCCAACAAGAGTATTATAGTTTTTCTTCTTTAGAAAGTATTTTGGATATATTTTCAGTCTTTTCTTGAATTGTGAATTGGATCTTTTATTACTTGCAAAATCTAAAACGCATGACCAGTTTTTAGGTGTTAACAAACCAGGCCAAGAAATCGATAGACCAATTATTACTCCTAATACTAGAAGAAAAATTCTTTCAATTAGAATATTTTTCACTATTTATTAAATTTGGTTGGCTTGACTAATGTGATGAATTTAAAAAATTAAATTCTTATATGGATATTTAATTAAACTCATCTTCTGATTTGTCTTTGTTGATATCAAATTCACTTTCAGAAACATCAGTATTTTCAGGCATAGGATCTATTTGAGGAGTTAAATTTTCAATAGTAACTTCACTTTCAGGAACATCTGTATTCTCAGGAATAGACTCTGCTTCTAAAGTTAGATTTTCAATATTAGGATCACTTTCAGAAACATCAGTATTTTCAGGAATAGGATCTGTTTGTGGAGTTAAATTTTCAATAGAAACTTCACTTTCAGGAACATCTGTATTCTCAGAAATGGGATCTGTTTCTTTAGTTGAATTTTCATTGCTATCTAGATCGTTAGATGATGATGAATTTTCACTAGGCTTGTCTTCTTGAGAAATTAGACTTGCTATTAAAGTAAACAGGGCTTTTATATTTTTAAATAAGTCCAATAAATTTTCATATATTTTCTTTAGAAGCGATTTGATTTCTTTAGCCGGCTCACTTTTATTGGTATAGAGGATTAATACGCCAACTCCAGAGATGAGAAATATAAAAAGAAAAAGGATAATCATCTATTTAATAATGTTTCTCTAAAGATCACGTGTAATTTCTTTTTTATCAAGTATTTAGCAACACGATTTAAAGATTATTTCTTTAATCTAAAAGTCGTTGGATATTTTGTAAGGAAAATTGAATTAAAGATTTAATATGCCTCAACGAAAGAATAGTATACCTAGCTTTAACAGTCGTTAAGCCTTGGAATTGCTTTGGGTTCAATTTAGGGTTGTTTTGATTGCAAATACAAAGGCTTCATGAATTTATAAATATTCCTTTTGATTAAAATCGCCTTTAGGCCAAAGGTTTCCTTGAAATGACCAGTAGATAGTGATTATTGTTTGTTTTAGTGGGTAAAAGAGGAAGAAATGATATGCATTTGTTACTAATAGATGGAGATGTACCTTAAAGTCCTGAAATAACATCCATTACTAGAATTTTTGCAGATATAATGGTATTTCTATTGACATAAAAAATGACCAACCAAGAACAACCAAATAACGAACCTAAGTGGGATTACACTTCTTCTAGGCAAAATTTCATTACCGGAGCATTAGTTGTGGGAGGAAATGTTTTAGTTCTATTGCTTTATTTGCTTTATAGATCAGTACCTTCGGTTCATCAATTTATCTCAGGTAAGCCATTGTAGAATCGATTGTTTAAAGAGAAATTCATAATATGCGATTTCTAAAGAGTAAGATCCTTGTTTTTTTAATATTAAGTTGCTTAGACTTTTAGTATAAAGGTTACCTTGAATTTTTTAAGCTTTAAGAAAATTCTATAAGTAAATAATAATTAGTTATGCAGATAAATTTATACTAAAAAGTATTTTTTTTATTCTTAAATATAAGAAATGCTAGAATAATTATCGCAAAAATAGGTAACAGATAAAGTGCTGTAAGTATAGCCATTATAATTAATAAAAAAGAAAATAATAAAGTAAGTATTAATGAAATAATCTTTATCCAACTCTTTATTCTTCGAATCCAAGTCTTTCCAGTCAAACGATCTAATTCAATTACTAGCCTTACTTTCTGTTGATTAAGAAATACAAGCTTCTTCTGATGCCATTCTGCAGAAGTGGTTGCCTTTGATTCAACAATTTTTCTTTTAAAGCCTCCAATTATATTTGTTTCTTTGGTAAACAAAGATCTTAATCTTACGATATGAGCCTTGAAAATTTCTTGAGTTGTTAGCTTAATTTCTTTTTCTATAGAATCTAATTCTTCTTCTATATCTTTAATATTATAAGCTGCTTCAACTTTCTGAAGCTTTACAAGCTTAGAGCCATGATTAGGCTTTTTAAATAGAAAGCTAATTAAATTCAATTAATTAAAACCTATTGAGTATGAGACTGTATTTTATATTAGATGTCCAAGAGAATCTTTTGCTTTTTAATTCTTATCTTAAATAATATATGATTTTATAATGAGTGATAAACCCATTATTAGGGCTAGTATCTCGAAAGATTTTTTTACAATCTTTTCTCCTTTTATTATTGAGTAATGAGCCCCAAAGTACCCTCCAATTAGGGATCCAATTATAAGTATTGGTAACCATAACCATTTGACTTCATTGTTCAAGCAAAGAACAATAGCGCCTGAACCATTCCATGCTATACCAACTAAAACTAAAGTATGAGCAACTGCTCTTGTATATGAAAAATTAAACCATCTAACTAACCAGAAAGTTAGAAACAAACCAGTACCTGAGGTTAAAGATCCATTTAGAATACCAATTAAAGTAATTACTAACCCTCCCTTGATAATATCTAGATTTGTTATTAAAAAGATTTTTTCTATTTCTTCTGTACGTTTCAATTTATATGAATAAATTCCAAGAAAAAGTATTAATATGCCTAATGCTAAAGTTGCTAAATTATCTGGTATAAAAAGTACCAGCCTAGTACCTATTATGACACCTGGAATACCAAAAATAAGAATAACTAGAGAGTATTTAGTGTTTAGATTATTCTCTTTATAATGTCTTATACTTGCCCCGATTCCAAGAGTAACGCTTGCTAATTTATGAGTCGCAAGAGCTTTTGTAAATGGTAATCCCAGTAGGATTAAGGCAGGAAGCTGTATTAACCCTGCCCCCCCGCCAGCAAGAGCAGAAAGAAAATTGGAAATCAAAGATATAGCTGCAAGAACAATTTGTTGAATTAACTGAGCCAACATTTTAATCTTTATACTTGATAATTTATCGATATTATTATTTATACTTCTTTTAATTGACTAATTATTGATATGTAAATTAGATGAAGTTTCATAATTAAGCTCAGTGAGAAAAATTCCTCTGAAACCATTGTTAGGGAATAGAGACTTTTTGGTTTAAAATCTTTAGTATTAAAAAAAGAAATTAAATGTATGGAATAATCAATTAAAAAATGAACAAGGTATGGATCTAATTCAATCTTTGAAGCAAAGGTTTAAAGATGCTTCTCAAAAAATTTTACGAAAGCTAAATAATGAACATACTTATTTTGCTGTTAGACATCTTCCCAATGAGTTAATAAAATGCAAGTGGAGCCTTACTAAGGAAGACAAGAGAAAATTATTTAGCAATGATAATTATTGCTTGTCTTTGAGATTGTATGATATTACACAAGAAGAATATAATAGTAATACCTGCATAATGAAGGAAGTAGAGATAAAAAAATCCAGTAAAGAATGCTTTGTTAAGCCAGTCGTTTCAAATGGAAACCTTCTTATTGAATTGGGCTTTAGGAAACCATACGATAGATGGTTCACATTAGCATCAAGCTATTTAAAATTAGGGAATAGAGAGAAAAGTATCAACGAAATATATCCAGATGATTCATGGTTTTACTCTAATTCTAATAAATCTAATAATGAGAAATCAGATAATATTCATGAGAAGATATATCAGTTGTCTAGATCATTCTCAAGTGGGGGATCAGAAAAAATACATGATAATTAAAGTTTTCTTAAATCACATTATCGAATGATATCCTTAGCCATTTTATAAAGTTTAAAGGATTTAGAACTGCATTTATATCTCTAGAGTAATTAAAACTTTGTTTTTGAATATAGCGCTTAGATGAAATATTATATTTATTCAACTCTTTCCCATTTGATTTTGAATAAATTTCTTCTTCAAAGAACCAATATTTTGCGCCATCTTCTAATTCTAGTATTAAACCTAAACCCACTCCATCAGTAATTTTATATCCAACTACTTTTCCATATGGATAATATGATAATTGTTTTCTTAAGTCATCAGATAAATTTTCATTAATTAGTTCAATGTTAATATTTACATTAGATCCAATCTTTACCAGGGAAAGTTCTTGCTCCATGAGAATTACAATATAAATAATTAAATTATCATTTATTTTAGCATAGGGATATTTTATTTACTAGGATAAATCATAATACCGTTTTAGAAAGATTTATAAGGCTAATTATTGCTTAATCTTTATTCTTTTCCATATTAATAGATTGATTGGCAATTTTTACTTTCTTTAAAATAAATTTTATACCTGAAAGAAGAATTCTTAAAACTAAAGCCCCAAAGGCAACTAGACCCGCTGCAACAACTATTGACAATATTTGGTTTCCAAGGTTGATTTCGCTGAGTGATTCCATGAGATTGGCTATTTAGTTTAATCTTATATATCGTTATTTGATTTGTCTTCCATTACTAATAGATTTAATCTTTTTGTAAATAATAGGTGTATTTATAAAATCCTTAAAAACTAGGCTTAAGGCTTGCAATAATTCTTACTTTGCGAGTATTTTTTCTTGTATTTGAATTCAGGAATAAAATTGAGCATTAATTATTAATAAAAACATCAGACCTTAATTTATTTAACTTATAATAAATTTGTGGTTTAAAACCCTTTGGCTTCCATATCTGCATTGTGTGATTTTTGCATTTCAACCATTTCAGCGCAGCTTAATGCAGGCCTATATTGAAATTCACATCCAAAGGCTGATCGCCAAAACATAAAATGTTTAAAAAGTTCTTTAGGGCTTGAAGCTTTGCATATGATGCAGAGCTCTCCAGATTCAGGCATATGAAGCCTTGCAATTAATTCAAATCCATCAAATTTGTCCATCTCTGCACCATCTTCCATATATTTTATAAAAGCGGTATATCCTTCATCTTGGGTTTCTGAAGGAACAACGCATGAAACAACGTAAAATTGCATAATCTAAATAATCGCTAATCACTTCTAGGGTATTTATTTGTTTTATGCAGACTTAATTAATAAATTATAATATAATCACTGTATTTATTTGAATGGAGATATGTTTTATAATAATTTATTGATTCCTTTTGCGTATACTTCTAACATTTCTTCTTTAATCAATATTAATAGCAAATAGCTTTTAAGCTTATACTATTTAATATTTTATCTAGTTGCTTTCCTTAAATATTATATTCTTAAATTTAAATCATAAATAAGTAGGTTTGTATCTTTAAATGATGAATTGATTTATATCTATTATCTTTTTATTCCAAAAATTATAAATTTGAATATGGACTAATTAGTTCTAATGCCTCTATATTGAACTTGAGCTAATAAATCTATTATTGTAAATTCAAATTTGCGTTAAGTTTATATTTATTGAAATTTCAGAGCTTACTATAATTATGATAGTTAAAAAATTTTACTATGAAATCAATAGATGAAATTAAATCTCATTTTTTCTTAGTGCTTGCTTTTCTGAGTACTTCCAGTCTAATTTCTATTTCCTTTTCTATTAAGTCGCTAGAACCTTTGGCTGATTGGGCGGAGTTGCAAAAAGAATGTATAGAGAGAACAGTTGCCTATCAGGGCTTATCTAGCAAAGTATGGAGCTGCAATGGAGGAGGCGAATAATTAGCTTGGGCTTTGTGTTATTTCTAGGCATTAAAAAAGGGCTGGCGTTTAAGCCAATGCCCTCGAAAGAAAAGGAAGAGATATCTAGTCCTTTTTGGCAGGTATGTTCTGCTGGTCATAATCAGGACCAACTAAAACTGCCATTATTGCAAAAAGAGCAATAGCTGCTATTCCTAGATAGGCAGCTGATGGGGCCGGGGTACTAAGTAGACCGGCAAATGTAAGAGGGAACATAGCTTTTAGTAAACAGTGTTATTAATACATCAAAAGCATCTTGAGGCGTGCTTTTTTGCTTACATTGTTATGTTTCTATTTTTTTCTTGCTTGTGACCAAGTTAGGAACCAGTCAGATTGCTTACTTAAAAGCTGTGTTGGTATTTTGTCTTGAAGTTCTGAAATGGCAGCGTACATATAGGGATTGCCTTTTTCAAAGTGTTCAAAGAACTTAATTAAATCTAGCTTTTCTTCCATTGCTAATTAAATCTTGGAATTTCTTAAATATTAAGGTGTAAATTAACTATGTCAATAAATAATTTAAACATAGTGTATAGGTTGTCAAAACAAAAGAAATAACTCAGACCTTCTACTTTGCTTGATAACTGTATATCTAATTTATATATTATTTTCTTTAATAATTTCCTCCTGCATCAGCAAGATTGTCTTGTAAATTACTTTCGCAAGATAAAACTCTTGACCAGCAAGGCAACTGCTGAGTTACTGGATTATCTAAAAAATTAGTTGTTGCGGGTTTAAGAATTTTTGAAAACTTTTGCACAGATAATTCTTCTTCATGCCTGTCATAAGGGATTCCATTAACAAATGAATCTAATCCATATTGCTTTACTCTGTCCTGTCCTACTCGTTTATATAGGACTTCAAGAGTTGATATTTGAGAATCTGTTAATGCCTCTGCTTGATGCTCCATTAGGCCTCTCAATACGCTTGATAGTATTTCCTTGCACATTCTCTGAAGACCTTCTTGAGGATTTGTCCCAACGTCTTTATGCTTATGGTCAAATATGCCAAGATCTACTTGTGCAATCCTGGATAGGCTTACATTCCTATAGACCTCTGAAAGAAGACCTATCTCTAATCCCCAATCACAAGGAATTCTTAAATTCATTCCAAGGTCTTTAGTAAAAGCAAATTCTCCTGCTAATGGATATCTAAACTCTCTGAGATATTTTAGAAAATGACCTTGCCCGAATACCTGTTCAAGTGAATTCAGTAAGGGCCCTACAAATAATCTTGTTGCCCTTCCTTGCAGACTATTTGAATCAAGAGATAGCCTGCTATAAAATGCCTTTACATATGAAATGCCATGAGAAGGGTCTAGGAGAGGTTGCAGCATTCTTATTGGATAAGAAATTTTGAATGTTTTTATATCAGCATCAAATAATGCGACAACCTCAGAATTTCTGGTTGCTATTCCAATGCCTTGCCATACAGCCCATCCTTTCCCAGGAGTTCCTAATAAGTTGAGACCATTTTTTTCTTGTTTTTTTAGAAGTTCTATTACAGCAGGCGCATTAGTCCATTGGACATGAACAGGGAATGGCATTGATGAGAAAAATTCTTTAGCCTCGTTTACTTCTTCAGAGGATTTTGCACATAGAGCAATAACTAACTCATTTAAACCATCAAGTTGTTTTATAACGTTCCTTGTTTGTGATAAAGCGGGTCTACTGAATTCTTCAAATAGACAAGGTATTAGAATTGTTGTACGACGCTTTCTTAGACCTTTATTAAGTCTTGCCAAAGAATCTTCTGTAACTCCATACTCATGAATTGTTGTGATTAAACCCTGGTTAAAGTCCATTCGCTAAAAAGAGCAACAGAATGAGAGAATTGTCTACGATGATCCTGTGCAAAGTGGTACATACACAGTGACAGAATACGAGTCGCAACTAAACAATCTGAGTTGCTTGATAAAAAGAATTTACAAAAGCCACTCTGCAGAAGAACTTGATTGTATGTGGTCTCAATTGTTGCAGACTTTAGAATCAAACTGTGATATGAGCTTGAGTTATGACAAAACTTGTTTGCCTTCATGGGACTCTTCTACTGCGGTTTTAATTACATATGCCGATGGAATTAATTCTTCAGGTAAGTCTTCTATAAATTTATTGAACGAAATAATTGATAAATATTTAGGAAATCTTGCTTCTATTATTCATCTTTTACCGTTTCTTTGCTCTACAAGTGATGGAGGTTTTGCTGTATCAAGTTATGAAAATATTGATCCTAGATTTGGGAGCTGGAAAGATTTAAAAGAACTATCAAAAAAACATGTTTTAATGGCTGACCTTGTTTTAAATCATGTTTCAGCCTCTCACCCTTGGGTCCAACAATTCAAGAATGAATTAGAACCTGGTAAAAGATATATATTAAATCCCTCTAAGTATAAAGATTGGGATAATGTTATTAGACCTAGGAATTCCTCACTTTTTACCAGCATTGTAACTAAATCAGGAAAGAAAGATGTATGGACCACCTTTGGACCTGATCAGATTGATATAAATTGGCAAGATCCAAATATTTTATTAGAATTTTTTATTTTAATTGTTAGATATATAAATCACGGAATAACATGGATTCGTCTCGATGCTATAGGTTTTATTTGGAAAGAACCTTCAACTACATGTCTTCATAGAGATGAAGTTCATGATATTGTTAGAACCTTAAGAATATTACTTAATAGGCTTACTTCTTGCGGTGTTCTTATAACTGAGACCAATGTTCCTGAAAAAGAGAATATTTCTTATTTAGAAACCGGAGACGAGGCTCATCTTGCTTATAACTTTCCTTTACCTCCTCTTTTGCTTGAAGCTTTAATAACTAACAAGGCTGATTTAATAAATAGTTGGCTTTCTTCATGGCCTTCATTACCTGAACATACAGGTTTTCTTAACTTTACTGCTTCTCATGACGGAATAGGTTTAAGAGCATTGGAAGGATTGATGGATCCTAGTAGGATGCATAAACTGTTAATAGCATGTGAGAAAAGAGGAGGTCTTATTAGTCATAGAAGAATGGCTAATGGAGAAGACCAACCATATGAGTTGAATATAAGTTGGTGGAGTGCAATGTCAGATACGGGAATAAATTCTACTCACCTCCAGTATGAAAGATTTATGCTGAGTCAGATTTTTGTTATGGGTTTAAAAGGAGTTCCAGCATTTTATTTGCAGGCAATTTTGGCATCTGAGAATGATTTAAATACTTTTGTTCAAAGTGGAGAAAGAAGGGATTTGAACCGAGAAAGATTTTCTAAAGATAAGCTGATTAATGATTTAGAAGATAAAAACTCTGCCTCAAGTAAAAATATTTCTTTTTTAAAACATGCAATGTCAATTAGAAGTAAATTAAAAGCTTTTCATCCTGAAGAAAAAATGATTTGCAACAGCAAGTTCCGTAGTGATATTGTGGTTTTTTGTAGAGGTAAAGATGATTATAGAGTTTGGGCAGTTCATAACATGACAGATGCTAAATTAAGTTTTTTTATTGATGATGGTTTGGATATAAAGTTAAAGGATGGCTTTCATTGGAAAGATATTTTAAATGGAAATAATTATTTAAATAATCAAATAGAGCTATCACCCTATTCAGTTTTGTGGCTAATGCAAAAAAAATGAACTTAATTTTTAATAAGAAACCTCTATGGATCATCACTGATATTGATGGAACTTTGATGGATCATAAATATGACTTCTCTCCTGCTTTGCCAACAATAAAATGGCTTCAATCTGAGAACATTCCAATTATTCCATGCACAAGTAAAACTGCTTCTGAAGTAAGAGTAATTAGAGAATCTATAGGTTTAAAAGATCCTTTTATAGTAGAAAATGGAGGAGCAATATATGGAGAAAATGAATCTACTGCTAAAGAATGGGAGATAGTACTAGGTAAGAGCTATAAATATTTAAGAGAGAAATTAGATTTAATTTCTAAAGAAATTGGTTATGAATTGAAAGCCTTAAATGATTTATCAAATTCAGAAATTTTTAATCTTACTGGCCTTGATGATAAAGGAATAGAACTAGCACTTAAGAGAGAATGGAGTGTGCCATTCTTAAACCCTCCCGATGCTGATTTTACTTTAATAAGAGAAATCTCTTTAAGAATGGATACTACAATTTTCAAGGGCAATAGAATGAGTCATTTGCTTGCTAAAGGAAGTGATAAAGGTAAAGCAGTTAATCATTTAAAAAAACTTTTTAATAAAAGAGAACTTAAGATAATTGCATTAGGAGATTCCCAAAATGATTTGCCTTTATTGAAAGCAGCCGATATAGCCGTTGTTGTTCCAGGTGAAAAAGGACCAAATCCCTTACTAAAAGAAGGAATTGATAAAGGTGAGTACTTACTCGCACCCGCACCTCATGCAAAAGGTTGGGCTTTTTCTGTTAAAGAGTTAATAGAGAAAAATATTTGAATATGTCATCTAGCTCATCAGACCACCCTTCTTTTGAATCTATTAAACATCCAGATATTTTATTTAGAGGTGAACGATTATATGAACTTTTGCGAGATATAGGTTGGGATCCTTCAGATTGGATTGATTTTTGGTTAACTCATGATGGTCAAAATATAGCTTTCTCATCTTTAGCATCTGGAACAAAAATTGATTGGATTTGGGGATTAGCTTTGCCTTTCCTTTCAGATACAATGAGATTTGCTTTGGATGAAAAAGAAAGGACATTATTTGGAATATCTGCTTTACCAGGTTGTGGTAAAACTAGTTTTGGGAAATGGTTAGAAGAAGCTGCAAAAGTATTTGATTTCTCAATCAAAGTTGTTTCTATGGATGACTTTTATTTACCAAAAAAAGAGTTAGAAGAAGCAATGAAAGGAAATCCTTGGGGAGTGCCCAGAGGACTTCCTGGCAGTCATTCTATAGAATTGATGGAAGAATCAATTCAAAATTGGATTTCTACTGGTTTTCTAAGAGCTCCTAAGTTTGATAAAGCATTAAGAAATGGGCGTGGAGATAGATCCGGGTGGTCAGAATCCAGTCCTGATATTTTAGTCCTAGAAGGATGGTTTTTAGGGTGTGAACCTATTAAAGTGCCTCTTGAAATGGATTTTAATACTAAAAATATTTCACCTAAATTGACATACGAGGAGAAAAAATATAGAGAGAAAGTGCAACTATTACTCTTAGAATATTCATCAATATGGAGAAGAATAAATCGTATATGGCATATCAGGTCAAATGATTTATCTTCATCTTTACAATGGAAGGTTCAACAAGAGATGGAGATGTTAAAAACAAGAGGAGCCTCTTTACAAGGTGATTCTTTAAAATCTTTTTTAAGAATGATACAGAGCTCAATTCCGCATGAAAGTCTTATGCAAATCAATTCTGATGTTGTTATTGAGATTAATAAATCAAGAAAAATAATTGAAATCTATCCTCAATAAATATTGCTTTAGTTATATTTTATACAGTATTTCTTGGCGAACTATTTTTTAATATTCTCATATTAAAAAAGCAATGATTGAATTTAGCTATCAAAATAAGAGCATTAACATGGTTGTTCTTAGATGTGTTGGACCAAAAAATTTCTTTCTAGAAAAAGTATTGTTCCCTTCAGAAGAGATTGTGCTTTCTGTTCCAAATGATTCTAGGCTAGAAATCTGGGGAAATGAGCTTTATGGCCCAAAACTTGAGCAAAGAATCAGAATTAGAAACGAATATAAAGATAATCTTATTGCAGCATGATTTTCGTAGCTAAAACTCTTTTCAACTAGGATCTGAATCTGAAGGCCTTATTCTTAATATATGTTTTTATAAGTATTTTCAAAATTTCTGATAAGATTTATTTTTCCATTCATAATTGATACGTAAGTATAATTTCATTATTTATGGAAGTTTATATCTATTTAATTCAGAATGGAGACCTTTTTAATATAGGAGTAACTAGAAATCTTGAAAAAGCTAAGGAATTATTAAAACCTTGTCAAGTATGCGCATATATGAAAATAAAAGAAAAAGATTCTGAGATTTTATATCGTAATTTACAGAGTAGATACTCAGAAGTAAGGCTCCCTCAAACAGATTACTTTAGATTATCGAAATCTCAATTGATGGAATGTCAATTAATGATGAAGAGCGAGGGCGGCAAAAAATACTTTGAGCCTATTTTTAAAGGAGCTAATTTGGTTGTCTCATTCCTTTTGGCTTGGCTTCTGTTGTCTGGCCTAGTTATTAAATTAGGAATAGATCCAATACTTAATAGAGTTTTATAATATTTTAAATACCAGCTTCTTGTAATTCATGAATAAACATTTATTATATTTACAATAAATATATTTAAGATGGAATTGTCTGATTTCCTTGTTTGGATGTCTTTACCATTCATAGGCTTGACAGCTTATTTTGGAACTAGAAATGGATACTATAATTCAAACTCATATACGGGAGATGGATGTGCTCATGATGTGAAGCGATAATTGACACTTGATTTTTATTCAATACTTAATCTTAATACCTTCAAGAATTTTTACTCCTATATTAATACTAATTATTGCATGGAAAAGCTATTAATTATAAGCTTATTATTATTAAATTATTCAGCTATATTTAATTGATATGTTTTTGATAAGAAAATTTATTTTATAGTTAAGATAAATCGAGAATATGTTCTTTCTAATCAAATCATTTTATTTTAGCTCTTTCTTGATTTAAGTAAATTAAGCTTACCATTATTATGCATGTTCTTATAAATTTGTTAGCCTCCATACCCTTTGGAGAATTAGAGATATCAAATATTACTGCAATCATTTTGTTAACTATTTCTGTATTTACATTTCTAGCTGTAGGAATAAGTTCTTTTAAATTAATTCAATCGGCTTTTACCTCTGAAGATGAGTAGGATTAACAAGTTGCTGGTATTAATATATTTCTTTGTTTTATCAGATTAAATAAAACGCTAAAGTATATAAATTTACCTATTTCTTGCAGCATTTAATTTAAAGATTAAATGATTAAATAAATAAAAAAGCCTCCTCTATTGAGGAGGCTTTTTAAGGTTAGCTATATAGCTAACTTTTAGACTTAAATCAAGTTAGGCTTAGAACTTGAAGAATGTTTCTACAACGAAGCCTTGAGTGTTGTCTACAGCAGCTTGTTCTTGACTGAAGATACCACCTTGAACAGATACACCATCATTGATTGGATAGTTGTAGTAAACCTCATAGTTTGCTGTATTAGTTCCTTGATTATCTCTAGCCTGATAAGCAGCACTAAGAACACCAGAACCAACTTCATGATCTAGACCAAGCATGAAATCTCTTGAGTTTGTTCCAGTTTCATTATCAAGTCTGTCCACTGATATTGAAATAGTTGGGAAACCATCAGGTCTGAAATAAACACCTGCTCCAAGACTCTTGTTCTTGCTATCAGTTGCGGTTTGATCTTCAGTTGTAGCTATAACACCGCCACCCCAGTTGCCGCCGTCATAACCAATAGAAGCTGTGTACATGTCTGTAGCTTCTTCTGTGAAAAGACCAATAGTACTTACTTCAGCACTACCATCTTGAGCTAGAAGGTTTAAAGAACCATTCCAACCGTTGTCAGATACATAAGCAATACCTACACCAGCTCCAGTGTCTCCAGCTGTTCCCCAAGGCATTGAGGATAGTCTGAATGCATCAGAGTAGATAGATGTAGTAGCAGAAATAACATCGTCCTGGTCAAAACGAGGACCAGCAGTAACTGTGAAATCTCCTACAGGGAATTCGTAGTAAAGAGAACCAACCTGAAGTCCATTACCGCCAGTAATAGAGCTATCCATTACGATCTGATCCTGGTTACCAGCTTCAATGCCAGCGTATAGATTATCTCTACCAGTAAAAGAAGTGTTGATGTCTAGGGCGTAGTTGTACTCAACAGTCAACTTATTATCGGCTGTTGCTGCATTGTCAACAAAACCTGTAGTGAATACAGATGAACCAGTAACTTTAGTTACTGCTGTATCAGCTACAAAAGCGTCTGCATTGGCAGCTACAGGAGCTAAAAGACCAAGTGCAGCAGGAGCTATCAGCAATTGCTTGAAAAGCTTCATTTAGGGTTCCTCACACATTAAGGATAACAAGCAAATTATAAGAGACGGTTTTGTGTGATACAGGCAAACCTCATCCAGTTCAGAAAATGTCTACGAACTAAAAAAATACATAGCTTTCTATCAAAT
This sequence comes from Prochlorococcus sp. AG-363-C02, assembly GCA_003278345.1. Taxonomy (GTDB): domain Bacteria; phylum Cyanobacteriota; class Cyanobacteriia; order PCC-6307; family Cyanobiaceae; genus Prochlorococcus_E. The sequence goes on from QCFH01000003.1 coordinate 84,222, forward strand.
GACGCTTCTCCAGGTAATTTTGCGCATTCACAATGGTTAGTTATGCAGCCAATACCTAAATCAAATTATCCTTAGAACTTGAAGAATGTTTCTACAATGAAGCCTTGAGTGTTGTCTACAGCAGCTTGTTCTTGACTGAAGATACCACCTTGAACAGATACACCATCATTGATTGGATAGTTGTAGTAAACCTCATAGTTTGCCGTATTAGTTCCTTGATTATCCCTAGCCTGATAAGCAGCACTAAGAACACCAGAGCCAAGCCCATGGTCCACACCAATCATGAAGTCTCTTGAGTTTGTTCCATCTTCATTATCAAGTCTGTCAAATGCCATTGAAATACTTGGGAAACCATCAGGTCTGAAATAAACACCTGCTCCAAGACTCTTGTCTTTGGTATCAGTTGCGGTTTGATCTTCAGTTGTAGCTACAACACCGCCACCCCAGTTGCCGCCGTCATAACCAATAGAAGCTGTGTACATGTCTGTAGCTTCTTCTGTGAAAAGACCAATGGTACTTACTTCAGCACTACCGTCTTGAGTTAGAAGGTTCACAGAACCATTCCAGCCGTTGTCAGCTACATAAGAAACACCTACACCAGCTCCAGTGTCTCCAGCTGTTCCCCAAGGCATTTCGCCTAGTCTGAACGCACTAGAGTAGATAGATGTAGTAGCAGAAATAACATCGTCCTGGTCAAAACGAGGACCAGCAGTAACTGTGAAATTTCCTACAGGGAATTCGTAGTAAAGGGAAGCAACCTGAAGTCCATTGCCGCCAGTAACAGAACTATCCATTACTAGTTGATTCTGGTTTCCAGCTTCAAGACCAGCGTATAGATTATCCATACCAGTGAAGCTGGAGTTCAAATCTATTGTGTAGTTGTACTCAACAGTTAACTTATTATCAGCTGTTGCTGCATTGTCAACAAAACCTGTTGTGAATACGGATCCACCAGACATTTTAGTTGCTGATGAAAAGGCTCCAGCTCGTAGTTCTTCGATCTTATATTCAAGACCATCAATACGACCTTTAAGAATTGCCATTTCAGTGCCAAATTCATTTGATAGGCGAATTGCATTGGAGTCAGAAGAAGCAATCCCTCCTTCAAGACATAAATTTATAAGTGCAGCTGCTTCATAACGTGTTAAAGGCTGACCACTTTCAATGCTTTGGTCTATACAACCTTGCCTCTCACTTAATTTTTCAAGAGCTGTATAGGCCCAATCTCCTGGGAAGACGTCTGAAAATTGTGAGGTAGATATTTCTGTACTTGATGATGCATAGTCAGCGATGTCATTTATGTTTATTTCATTTGCGTTTACTTGCAAAGGCCCTATAAGACCAATTGCAGCAGGAGCTATCAGCCATTGCTGGAAAGATTTCATTTGAACCCACGCACTTTGAACATGCTCTCCACTATGAATCATTCACTGAATTAAGAAATAACTTTATATGCAGTTTGAAGAATGTCTATTGTCAAGCTAATAATTGAAAGTGTCAAATGATACATGCTAAAAGAATTTTATTATCTTTATCTTGATTCTTTAAGGCATCAATTGCTTAGATGCATCTATGTTAATAGATTTGTTGAAGCAAAAGTGCAAAGTTTGATCTTTACCTTTTAAGTGATATTGTTATATTTTAGTTCCTTTTATCAGGTTGAAACTTCTACGTTTAATTGTATAAAATCTCTTTTTGGAAGAATAACTTTAAAAATCTTTTTTAGTAAAATAATTTAAGGAGTATATTTAACTATTGATTTGCAAAAGAATTGTTCATCTATCTAAATACGATTTAAACGTAATGCTCTAAATTTAATTATTAACAGAAATCTTTCAACTCTTTCCACTTATTTAGACCACTTTCTATATTACTAAGATCATCAGTGGAACCTGATATCTTAAAAGCCATTATAAGTGATTCTGTTGCTTCTATTCCATAATCTGCTGCTTCTCTTTGCTTTATACAGGCTTGAATTTCGTTACCATTTTTTAATTCTTTTTCAGCATTTTCAAGAGATTCGCTTGCAATTTTTATTTTTTGATTCCAATTGTCTAAGTAATATTTATATTTTTCTGCATTGTTTGCTGATACAATAGGTGTATATGCAAAAAATATTATAATTAAAATAATAATTATAATATTTCTTGTCAACATATTTTTCTTATTTGCATGAGTTAAAAACATTTTAATTTACTTGCTCTTAATTTAAATTCTTAAGAAATCAATCGGAGCGGCGGGATTTGAACCCACGACCCCCACTACCCCAAAGTGGTGCGCTACCAAGCTGCGCCACGCCCCGATCTCATTTATTATAACAAATAAAATATAATTATTTTCTTAGCCTAAGTTTTATATAAAGATCAATCTTTTTTTAATCTTTTTAAAAGTCTTTTTGATAAATCTGAACGATTCTCTCTTGAGTATTCTTTTATATTTAAATTTCGAGCCATTTCTCTTAAATCTTTTATGCTCATTGTTGAAAGCTTAAGCTCAGGAATGCTTTCCCATATATCATTATTCTTTTCAAGGCCCTCATTTTGACTCTTGTTCTTAAGTGTTAACATTAGCTCTGCAATAGACTCAGGTATTATAACTATTAATATGGCTAGTAAACTATATAAACTTATTATGAATTTAGAAGGAGTATTTAAAGTGATCTCTTTGTTATCTTTGTTATTTTTTTTCATTAATATATGATTATTTTCATTGGTTTAGTTCTAATTATTTAAATCAATAGCTTTGCATTCCCGGGGAAGAAGGCTCTTTCCATTGAATCGATGGATTCATCTGATCTTGAGATGGCAAGAAATTAAATATTAATATAAATACTAACAATATGGTTCCAATAATTATTAAAACCATTGTTTTATCGTCAATCTTTTCATCCATCTGCTTGTCTTATAAGGGATTAGTTTGTTATTGGAGAATTACTGCTTCTTAGAACACAATGAGTTTCCTTCCAATTGAAATTTTCCCAAATCTTAGGACCAAGTTTATAATTTGCACCATTAAAATTACTTAAGGAAATATTTGTAGGCATTGCCGAGCAATATGGCCTACTACCTGGTTTTGCTAAATATTGCTGATGATATTCTTCCGCATAAAAGAATCTAAAATCTGATTCTATTTGAGTTGTTATAGAGCTAAAACCATTTTGGCTTAGCAAAGACTGATATTGTTCTTTGCTATTAGATGCTATATCCAGAATAGATTGATTCCGACTAAAAATTGCTGATCTGTATTGGCTACCAAAATCATTGCCTTGGCGGTTGCCTTGAGTAGGGTCATGACATTCCCAAAACATTTTTAAAAGATCACTTATATCAATTGAAGAAATATTCCATACAACTCTTACCACTTCTGCATGACCAGTTTGTCCTGTGCAAACTTCTTTGTAATTAGGATTATCAATTTTTCCGCCTGCGTATCCTACTGCTGTAGTTTTTACTCCTGGTAATTTCCAAAAACCTTTCTCCGCCCCCCAAAAGCAACCACATCCAAAATAGATTTCTTCTTCTTCGGAAGATGGATTAGTTCCTATATTAGATTGTAGAACATGATGCTTAAGATTCATTATATCTATAGGACTTGATTTAGATAATTTAGGTTTTAACCAATTTGGTATCATTTCTTTTGAGATGTTTAGATTATTTTTTATGTTATAGGCTCTATTTGAATATGATTTAACAATGTAGTGACAAAGGCAAATAACAAGAAAGGAAGACTTAAGACTAGAATTAACCCTACACCAATCAAGGCAAAGATTGGCCTTGATGCGCCCATAAGGCTTAGTCCGCCAGCAAGGCTTACAAAAATAACAGCCATCCAAGAAAGTACTTGAAGATAGATATCCCCAAAACTAAGATCACACCTGACTGAGTACGTATTTGAAGTAGTCATTTACTAGATTCATAGCCTTTTTAATAGATTAAAAGAATTTTTCTTAATTTCCTAATCTTATATATCTTTTAAATTATTTCTTAAATAGAAGTCTATTCTTCTGCGTCAATGACTTCACTTGCTTTCTGTCGTTCCCATAGATTCTTGTAAATACCATTTATTTTTATAAGATTTTCATGGGTCCCTTCTTGGACCAGCTTGCCTTCATTTAAAACTAAGATTCTGTCGCAAGCAGCAGCTGCAGAAAGTTGATGACTTATCATTAGGATCGTTTTCTTTTCTTTACCTCTAATTGAGGAAAGTATCCCTGCAGCGGTTTTATTGTCAACACTTGCTAGAGCGTCATCAAGAACAATTATTGGTGAATCTATTAACAAGGCTCGTCCAAGAGAAGTCCTTTGTCTTTGCCCTCCACTAAGTGTTATTCCCCTTTCTCCTACAAGCGTTTTTAATCCATCAGGAAAACCCTTTATGTCCTCATCAAGTTTGGCTTCTGACGCAGATTTCTTTACTGCTTGAATAGAGGCATTCGGTAAACCATATCTAATATTATTCTCTAGTGTATTGGTAAATAAATATCCTTCTTGAGGAACTAAGGCAATATTCTTTCTAAGTTCTTTTAACTTTAGGTCTGTTATATCAATGTTATCAATAAATAATTGACCTTGAGGCACATTAACCATACGCCCTAATGCCCTTGCTAGAGTCGTTTTTCCACATCCAACAGGTCCAACTATGGCAACTAGCTCTCCAGGATTGATTGTGAAATTAAGTTTATTTAATATCTTTTTCTGGCTACCTTTGTAATTTATACAGAGTTCTTTAGCTTCTAATCTACCATTGATTTTTGAATGCATTTCTCTACTATTATATTTATCTTTTATAGTTGGAGTATTATTAAGTAATTCTTCTACTCTTTCTAGGCTTACTTGACCTAACTGAAATGTATTAAGAGTAAATCCTAAAAGTGCTGTTGGGAAAACTAATCTTTCAACATATAGTATCATGGCAATTAAACCACCAATTGTTAAATAATCCTTCTCAATTAAACCACTTCCAAGAGCAAGTATTAATAGCAGTGAAATAGATGAGATGCCTTGTAAAAGTGGAAACAAAGTACTTGCTGTCTTTGCGAGATTTATTGCAGCATTTTTGTAGTTTCCATTCAACTTTGAGAAAGCTTTTTCTTCAGCTTTTTCTTGCCCATAAATCTTTATTGCGCTAATCCCTGATAGATCTTCTTGAATTAATTCACTAAGACTAGATAATGCTTCTTGTTGGCGCCTTCTTTGATTAACCATCCTTCCCCCGAAAAGCCTTACTATACCTAGCATTAATGGATAAAGAGCAATTGAAGTAGCTGTAAGCCATGGATTGATTGCAATCATTGCTGGAATAGTGAATGCATAGGCAAGAAAAGTATTTGTGAGGCTTAGGATTGCAAAACCAAGTAATCGTCTTATGTTCTCTATGTCACTAGTGGCACGAGTTATTACCTCACCACTACCAGTCTCTTGTACCCATCCTGGATCTTGAGTAAGCATATGATTAAACAATTTTTGCCTTAGATCAACTTCTACTTTTCTACCAACTCCAAAAACAAGTTGTCTGGAACAAAGTCTTACTAAAGCCATGACACTTGCTAGTAAAACAATCCAAACTGACTGCTGAAGAACAATAGTAAAAGTAAATCCTTCTTTTAATCCATCTATAATTCGACGCACTTCAAAGGGGATGGCAACGCTGAGAATATTTACTAATACCAAGCTTATTGCTCCCAACAACAATGTTCTCTTATGAGGTTTTAGATATCTCTTTATTAGATCAATTCTAAAACTTGCCATGAATTCATTAGTATGGTTATTAATTTAGATTGGAATCAGGAAAAAAGTGATTAAATTTCTTACAAAATATCGGGATTCAAATTAATGGAAGATCAAAATCATCCTTTGTATTTAGTGGATAGAGACCATGTCAACCGCTTGTTAGCCAAAGAAACCCCTGGTGAGAAGGATTTAATCGATATAGCAAGATTACTTATTAGATATGAAGGCTTTCCGGGCGCAAATGATATTAAGATGGATATGCTAAAAACTTTGAAGTTTTGGGGTATATCAAAAGAGGAGCTAAATAGTAGAACTAAAAAAATATGGCGGGCAGGATTTAGGCCTGGAAATGATTCTGAAGAAATTGTTGGCTCTGGTTTTGATACATCAGATAATAATGAGAGCTAATAGAAGGTTTTTTTATCACATTTATCTATCGCCAAGTGATGATTTTCAGGTGATATTGTAAGTGTTAATCGTTGTTTGCCCGGAGTGCAAATTAAAGCATCCGGGCTTTGTTCTGAGTTGAGCACTGCTTATGTCTATTATCTCTTGGCCAAAGCTTCTTGAAAAACTTTTGGAGGCTAATGATCTTTCATCGCTTGAATCAAAAGCTCTTATGAGTGCTTGGCTTGATAATGAGCTCCTTCCAGTTCAAACAGGAGCATTTTTGGCAGCTTTAAGAGCTAAAGGCCTTACAGGTGTAGAACTTTCAAATATGGCTGAAGTTTTAAGAGAAGCCTGTTCCTTTTCTTATGAAGGAGATAAATCCTTTTTGGTCGATACTTGTGGAACTGGTGGCGATGGTGCAGATACTTTTAATATTTCAACGGCAGTAGCATTTGTCTCGGCTTCCTGTGGAGTTAATATTGCTAAGCATGGAAATCGAAGCGCAAGTGGCAAAGTTGGATCCGCAGATGTTCTTGAAGGATTAGGACTTAAATTAGATGCTCCTCTTGAAGAAGTTTCTAAAGCTTTAGAAAGAGTCCAAATTTCGTTTTTATTTGCACCTGTTTGGCACTCTTCATTGGCTGGCTTGGCTCCTTTAAGAAAAAAACTAGGTGTTAGAACAGTCTTTAATCTTTTAGGTCCATTAGTTAATCCGTTTAGACCACAAGCTCAAGTTTTAGGAGTTGCAAAGGCTGAATTGTTAGATCCAATGGCAGAGGCTTTAAAAAATTTAGGATTAGAGAGAGCAATAGTTGTTTATGGAGCAGGTGGTTTGGATGAGGCTTCTTTGGAGGGGGTAAATGAAGTGAGGTTTGTTGAAAATGGTCAGATAAGACCTGATTTTATTGATGTAAGAGATTTAGCTCTAACACAAACTTCTAATGAAGAGATTAAAGGAGGTGATCTTTCGACAAATATAGATATTCTTAGATCTTTATTAAATGGTAAAGCGACAAGACCACAGAAGGAAGTGGTTGCTTTAAATACTGCCTTGGTATTTTGGGCCTCTGGTAAAGAAATGGATTTGAGTAAGGGAATAAAAATCGCATTAGATGCTTTGGAGGGGAATAAGCCTTGGGAAAAATTTGATGAACTAAAAAGATTTTTAGAGTAAAAATATAAACATCACAGGATTTTATTTAATTTTTTATATGCTGAACACTTTTCAAAAAGAACCTGCATTTTTAGTTTTGTCAGATGGCACTTTAATTGAAGGAAAGGCCTTTGGATTCAGAGGGACTGTATTCGGAGAATTGGTTTTTAATACAGGAATTACGGGTTATGAAGAGGTATTAACAGACCCAAGTTACTTTGGCCAATTAATAACATTTACATATCCAGAATTAGGAAACACAGGAGTAAATTTTGAGGATCAAGAGTCAGATTCTCCTTGTGTAAAAGGAGTTATAGCAAGAAGATTTTCAGCCAAAGGATGTAATTGGAGGTCAAAGAAAACTTTTGAAAATTGGCTTAAGGATGAGCAAGTTGTCGGAATATATGATGTAGATACACGAGCTCTGGTTCGTCTTATAAGAAGCAGTGGAACTATGAATGCTGCTATATCTTCTGATGGAAAAAATTCACCATCAATTTTACTTGAGAAGATTAGCAAACAGCCTTCAATGTCTGGACTAGACCTAACAGGAGAAGTAACAACTAAAAAAACATATAAGTGGAGTTTAAGTACTGCTGTTGAATTTGATAAAAGATTAAGAAAGCATCAAAAGGATCCCTTTAAAGTTGTTGCAATTGATTTTGGTATCAAACGATCAATTCTTAACCGATTGGCTTCACATGGCTGTGAAGTTCAAGTTTTGCCAGCAACTGCAAATTTTTCAGATGTCATGAAGTTTGCACCTGAAGGCGTTTTCTTATCAAATGGTCCAGGAGACCCTTCGGCAGTAAAAAAAGGCATATCTTTGGCTCAGAAATTAATAAAAGAGAAAGATCTACCTATGTTTGGAATTTGTCTTGGACATCAAATTTTAGGTTTGGCTCTAGGATGCAAAACTTTTAAGCTCCCTTACGGTCATAGAGGCTTAAACCATCCTTGTGGTAAAGATGGCAGGATTGAAATTACAAGCCAAAACCATGGATTTGCTCTTGAAGCCTCATCAGTTGATCCAACGATTATTGATATAACTCATTTGAATCTTAATGATGGAACTGTTGCTGGTATAGCAATGTGTAACAGGCCAGTTTTCGGAATTCAATATCATCCAGAAGCCAGTCCAGGCCCGCATGATGCCGATCATCATTTTGCCCGTTTTATTGAACTGATGTTAGAAAGACGTTTAAACGTGGTTTAGTTTCTTATTGATCACTAAACTTCTTTTGTGAAGCATTAGGGGGGTTAGTCCCATAGAAGATTTACAAAGATTGACCGTTTCATTAAGAGGCGGTTTTGAAAAGAAAAAAGGTTGTTTGGTTTTTTATTTCACAGGACAACTAGATGCCTATTCGGAAAAGCAGTTTACAGATTTTCTGGATAAGTCTTTTAGCTCCAATAAATTGCCAATAGTTCTTGATCTGACAAAAATAGATTTTATTGATTCATCTGGCTTGGGTGCAATTGTTCACTCCGCGAAACAATGTAGAAAATCTAAAAGATCTTTTGTTGTTGTTGGAAATGCAAGAGTTATTCAAACAATTAAACTTGTTCGACTTGAGGAGTTTTTGAAGGTTTCATCGGATTTGAATACTGCAATAAATCAAATTGCAGCTTGACTAACTGGATCAATTCTTTAAAGCCTTCAGGGTGCCCTGACGACCTTGGACCACTTCAGTTGGCGTGGTTGGGTGATTCTGTTTGGGAATTACATCAACGATTACGTTTTAGTAAAACCCCTGCTAAAACTAAAGATCTTCATCTTTCAGTTGTTTCCCAAGTAAAGGCAGAAGCTCAGGCTTTAGCGCTTGAAAATATAGAAATTTATCTAACTGAAAGCGAGAAAAGTTTTGTTAGAAAGGGACGTAATCGCGTAGGGCGTGGTTATAGGAAGGTAAATATTGCTATTTATGGAAAAGCAACTGGATTCGAAACACTTATTGGGTGGTTATTTTTAAAGAATCCAAATCGCCTTGCTCAACTACTGGATCGATTGGAGAAAATCGAATCTGATAGATCTGAATAATTAAACAAATGAGTTCTAATGATCGGCGCAACAGAAAATTTTCTCAGGAAGTGTCTTCTGGAAATCGAAGAAGTCAAAGGAGAGATGCTTCATCTTTTCGATGGAAAAAAGATAATTCAGACAAATCAGAAAAAAGAGACTTTAAAAAATCTTCTCCGTATGAAGAAAATTCTGATAGAAGGTTTGAATCTAAACAAGGGTTCAAAAGTAAAAGGAATTCTATAAGGCTAAGAAAAAATACCAGTAATTCAGTCAATTCAAGATCAGGATGGCGAAATTCAAAACAGGAAGAATTTTCTTCTTCAAAACGTCAAAACAAAGTAGAGGAGGGAGGACGGATTTTTCGTGAAGTTAAATCTAACGAAATCAAAAATTTAAATAACAATGCTAAACATCAGGAGACTAAAGGTAAAGTTGTTAATGAGAATGAATCAAATGATATTTTTTGGGGTAGACATTCTTCTCAAGCAATACTTGAATCTACTAGGCCAATTCATAGGATTTGGTGTACATCAGAAATAAGAAGCTCTCCTCGCTTCCTTCAACTTATAAAAGATGCTAAATCTCTAGGAGTACTTGTTGAAGAAGTTTCTTGGGCAAGATTGGCACATGTGACAAGAGGAGCTGTACATCAAGGAATAGCTATACAAACAGCAGCGGCAGAAACTTTTGATTTAGAGACTTTAATTGAAGGATGTAAAAGTATTGGAGAATTACCGGTTTTAATAGCCTTGGATGGTCTTACTGATCCGCATAATTTAGGCGCAATAGTACGATCTGCAGAAGCCTTAGGTGCTCATGGCATAGTCCTTCCTCAAAGAAGAAGTGCGGGATTGACTGGTTCTGTTGCAAAAGTAGCAGCGGGAGCTTTAGAACATTTGCCTGTTGCTAGGGTGATTAACTTGAATAGAGCTTTAGAAAAATTGAAACAGTCCGGTTATACAATCGTCGGGCTAGCAGGAGAAGGTGATAAAACAATAAATGAATTTCCTTTTGAAGGTCCTATAGTCTTAGTCATAGGGTCTGAAGGAAAAGGATTATCTTTGTTAACCAGAAGACATTGTGATGTTCTTTTAAGAATCCCTTTAAGAGGACTTACCTCTAGTTTAAATGCTTCAGTTGCCACTTCGATTTTTTTATATGAGATTGCCAATCAAGGCTGGATGAAAGACTTATCCGGTCAGGCTCCTTCTCCAAAGATTGCAAGAGCTAAATTGATTACTAGGCCTTTAGATGAAAATAAAAGCAGTTCTTCTTAATTATTTGTAAATAGAATAAAAAAAAACCATTTTTTAAAACACAAAAATGGTTGATTGAACATTTAAAAAAAATAAATCAGTTTTTTACTTAGTTTTTTTAAAATTAAGTACTAATATTATGAAAGATCATTCTTCAACACATGGGCCCAATTAGGGCGATTCGCAGTTTAGGTAATCGGTTAGGTTTTGCCTGGTGGGCTAAAATCGAAACCAATAATCCTAATGCCATTTATTGGTTTGGCCCCTTCTTAACCAAAAAAAGTCTTAAGTATAAAGTCTCGGTCTTTGTTCAAGATTTGTCTGAAGAAGGTATCGGATCAGTAGATCAAAGCATTATTCGTTGTAGAAAAGTGGAGCCATTAACATCATAATTTTTTCGTTATCTATTGCGATAGATTCTTTAAATAGCACACAGAATAAATAATGACCATTTCTGAATGGCGCCAGAAACTCAAGAAGGGAGAAGTATCTTCTCTTGAATTAGTTGATGAATATATATCCAGAATAAAGTCCATAGATAAATTACTTCATTCCTACTTATATATTAATTATGAAAAAGCCAAGTCTATGGCTAAAAGTATAGATGAGGCCAGGTCGGCTGGAAACGAACTTCCCCCTTTGGCAGGAGTTCCTTTTGCGATAAAAGATAATCTTTGTACAAAGGACATAACTACTACTTGCTCAAGTAAAATGCTAGAGACGTTTGTCCCACCCTACGAATCAACTGTTACAGAAAAACTTTGGAATGCAGGAGGAGTATTAATTGGAAAAACTAATTTAGATGAATTTGCTATGGGGAGTTCAACTGAGACATCAGCTTTTGGTGCTACATCTAATCCATGGGATTTAACAAGAGTACCTGGAGGAAGTTCAGGAGGTAGTGCAGCTGCGGTTGCATCGGATTTATGTATGGCTTCTTTGGGTTCAGATACTGGTGGTTCAATAAGACAGCCTGCTTCATTTTGTGGTGTAGTTGGATTAAAGCCTACTTATGGTCGTGTTAGCCGATGGGGTTTAATTGCTTTTGCTAGTTCATTGGACCAGGTTGGACCTTTTACTAATAATGTTGCTGATGCTGCAGAGGTTTTACAAGTTATCGCTGGTCATGATCCAAAGGATTCAACTTGCTTAAAAGTGCCTGTACCAAATTATTCGAAAAACTTATCAGTTTCTATTTCTGGACTTCGTATAGGTTTAATTAAAGAGTGCTTTGAGCAGAATGGTTTGAATTCAGAAGTAAAGCAATCTACTCTTAAAGCCGCAGATACTCTTCAATCATTGGGTGCAGAATTAGTGGAAGTTTCTTGTCCAAGATTTACGGATGGGATATCTACTTATTATGTAATTGCTCCATCAGAAGCCTCCGCAAATTTGGCAAGATATGACGGAGTAAAATATGGGTATAGGTCAAAGGATGCAGTCAATTTGTTTGATATGACTACTCTTAGTAGAGCAGAAGGGTTTGGAAGTGAGGTACAAAGAAGAATTCTTATAGGCACTTACGCATTGTCAGCAGGCTATGTAGATGCTTACTATAAAAAAGCCCAGCAAGTTAGAACTCTAATTAGGGAAGATTTCAAGAAGGCCTTTGAGTCTGCTGATGTTCTTTTAACTCCGACCTCTCCTACTACAGCATTTAAAGCAGGATCTCATAAGGATGATCCTTTGCAGATGTACTTGTCAGATTTGCTTACCATACCAGCCAACTTGGCTGGTTTACCTTCCATTAGTCTTCCTTGTGGGTTTGATAAAGCAGGATTGCCTATTGGACTCCAATTGATAGCAAATGTTTTAGATGAGCCACGTTTATTGCAAGTAGCGTTTCAATACGAACAAAATGCAAAAGTAATGGAGAGTGCGCCAAAGATGCATTTCAACGTTGATTGATACACTGTATGTAGTGTTTAGGCTGTATTTCTACGCTCTATATTGAGTTTGGGGCTAGAATGATGGCATGGGTTTTGTTCCTTTACATAATCACAGTGATTACAGCCTCCTTGATGGAGCTAGCCAGCTTCCATTAATGGTTGCCAGGGCAAAAGAGCTTGGCTTCCCTGCTTTAGCTTTGACTGATCATGGAGTTATGTATGGATCTATAGAACTCTTAAAGTTATGTAAGAAGGAGGGTATAAAGCCAATCATTGGAAATGAAATGTATATAATTAATGGCTCTTTATCTGAGCCTCAGCCAAAAAAAGAGAAGAGATATCATCTTGTAGTTCTTGCTAAAAATACCGTTGGCTACAAGAACTTAGTTAAGTTAACAACTATTAGTCATCTTAAGGGGATGCGAGGTAGAGGAATATTTTCAAGAGCTTGTATTGATAAGCAATTGCTTGAACAATATTCAGAAGGTCTGATGGTTTCTACGGCATGCCTAGGTGGAGAGATTCCTCAAGCTATCTTGAGAGGTAGAATTGACGTTGCAAGAGAAGTTGCTCTTTGGTATAAGGGCGTTTTTGGAGAAGATTTTTATCTAGAAATACAAGATCATGGTTCTATAGAAGATAGAATTGTAAATGTAGCTATTTCTCAAATAGCAGAAGAACTTGACATAGAGTTGTTGGCTACTAATGATGCACATTACCTTACCGAAAATGATGTTGAAGCGCATGATGCATTGCTTTGTGTCTTAACAGGAAAATTAATTAAAGATGAAAAAAGATTGCGTTATACGGGAACTGAGTATTTAAAATCTGAGAGCCAGATGAAGCAATTATTTGCTGATCATATCGATGAGAAGGTTATAATTAAGGCTGTTAATAATACAGTTTCTGTTGCGGATAAAGTTGAAGAATATTCAATATTAGGAAATTATAAAATGCCCGAATTTCCTGTCCCTAATGGGAGTACACCAATAGAATATTTAAGACAGGTTACAGAGAAAGGGTTACTTTATAAATTAAGTATAACCTCCCTTAACTTACTAGATCAAGAATATCTTATTAGGTTGACGAATGAATTAGAAATAATAGATCAAATGGGTTTTCCAACATATTTCTTGGTGGTTTGGGATTATATTAAATTTGCTAGAGAAAATTCAATACCTGTTGGACCAGGAAGGGGTTCAGCAGCAGGATCTTTAGTTGCTTATTCATTAGGTATAACAAATATTGACCCAGTTAAGAATGGACTTTTGTTTGAGAGATTCTTAAACCCAGAAAGGAAGTCGATGCCTGATATAGATACTGATTTCTGTATTGATAGACGTAGCGAAGTTATTGATTATGTTACCAAGCGTTATGGCGAGGATAAAGTTGCGCAAATAATTACTTTTAACAGAATGACATCTAAGGCTGTACTTAAAGATGTTGCAAGAGTATTGGATATTCCTTATAGGGATGCTGATCAACTAGCAAAGTTAATTCCAGTGGTAAGAGGTAAGCCAGCCAAGCTTGAGGCAATGATTGGAAAAAATTCTCCTAGCAATGATTTTAGGGATAAATATCAAAAAGATCCTTTAGTTAAAAAGTGGATAGACATGGCTATAAGAATAGAAGGAACAAATAAGACTTTTGGAGTCCATGCGGCTGGAGTTGTTATTGCATCAGACCCATTAGATGAATTAGTTCCTTTGCAAAAGAATAATGATGGACAAATTATTACTCAGTATTTTATGGAAGATATTGAGTCTTTGGGATTGTTAAAGATGGATTTCCTAGGCCTAAAAAACCTTACTATGCTTCAAAGAACTGTAAATCTTGTTGAAGACTCAGTAGGTGAAAAGGTCGATTTGGATTCATTAAATCTAGAAGATCAATCAACTTATGATTTATTATCTCGAGGTGATTTAGAGGGCATTTTTCAACTCGAATCTAGCGGAATGCGTCAAATAGTAAGAGATTTAAAGCCGTCTTCTTTAGAAGATATATCTTCTATTTTGGCTTTATATAGACCAGGACCACTTGATGCAGGGTTAATACCTAAATTTATTAATCGTAAGCATGGCAAGGAATTGATTGATTTCCCTCATGATTCTTTAAAACCAATACTGAGTGAAACTTATGGGATCATGATTTATCAAGAGCAAATCATGAAGATTGCACAAGATTTAGCTGGTTATTCTTTAGGTCAGGCTGATTTGTTAAGGCGTGCAATGGGGAAGAAAAAAGTTTCTGAAATGCAAAAGCACCGTGCTTTCTTTGTGGAAGGAGCAAGTAAGAAAGGAGTTGATACAAATGTTGCTAATAACTTGTTTGACCAAATGGTACTTTTTGCTGAATATTGTTTTAACAAAAGCCATTCAACCGCTTATGGTGCAGTTACCTTTCAAACTGCTTATTTGAAGGCACATTATCCTGTTGCATATATGGCGGCATTACTAACAGTTAATGCTGGTTCAAGCGATAAAATTCAAAGATATATATCCAATTGTAATTCTATGGGAATAGAAGTTATGCCTCCTGATGTGAATTCATCTGGCACAGACTTCACTCCTACAGATAACAGAATTCTTTTTGGATTGTCTGCTGTAAAAAATATTGGAGATGGTGCTATAAAAGAAATAATTAAGTCTAGGAATGAGGATGGACCCTTTCATTCTTTAGCAGATCTTTGTGACAGAATTCCTCCAAATGTTTTAAATAGAAGATCCCTTGAGTCACTTATTCATTGCGGAGCACTTGATAATTTTCACCCAGAATCAAATCGATCACAATTAATTTCAGATCTTGACTTGATAATTGATTGGGCAGCTTCCAGAGCACGAGATAGGGCAAGTGGACAGGGAAATTTATTTGATTTTTCTTCTGAATCTGATAAAAAAACGAAGGAGAGAGATGTTTCTTCAGCTCCAAAAGCTTCTTTGGTTAGAGATTATCCGCCTGCAGAAAAACTTAGACTTGAAAAGGAGTTACTGGGTTTTTATTTATCTGATCATCCATTAAAACAACTTTCTGAGCCAGCAAAACTGATAGCTCCAATCAGTTTGATTAATTTAGACGATCAGAAAGATAAGACTAAAGTTAGCGTGATAACAATGATAAAGGAGATGCGTGTAGTAACAACACGGAAGGGAGACAAGATGGCTATTTTGCAACTTGAGGACCTGACCGGATCTTGTGAGGCTGTTGTTTTCCCTAAAAGTTTTTATAGATTATCTGACCATTTGTTAACTGAAGCGCGTTTACTTGTTTGGGCTTCAGTAGATCGCAGGGATGAAAATGTTCAGCTAATAGTAGATGACTGCAGATCAATTGATCAAATGAGGTTTGTTTTGATTGATTTGCTTCCAGAGCAAATTAGTAATATTGAATATCAGCATCGGCTTAGAGAATGTATTTATAAATATAGGCCGACTAAGGATGAGCTCGGTGTAAAGGTTCCAGTGGTAGCAGCTATTAAGGATGTGAATGGTATTAAATATGTTCGGTTAGGTCATCAGTTCTGTGTAAAAGACCCCAATGCACTAATTAAGGCTTTACGCGAAAGTTCATTTCAAGCAACTTGCAGTGAGAGCCTTGTAAAATAATTAATTTATTTTTTTTCTGTTTTTTCAACAGCTCTAAAAGCACTACGCATCTTCGTTACGTTAGGTCGAATATTCTCTAAGCCCAAAATACTGCCAGGTATATCTTCCCAACTTGCGGATAAAATGCCATAACTTA
>QCFH01000004.1 GCA_003278345.1 Prochlorococcus sp. AG-363-C02
AAAATGTTTATAGCCTTAAATAAATGTGACCTTCTTTCAGAAAAAGAGGAAATTAGATTGATTAATCTTTTAAGGAATCACTGTAAAGGGCTAATCAGTCCAAACGATATCATCTCCACTTCTGCATCTCCACAAACAATACCTATGGTTGGTAGTCATCCTATACAACCAAAACCTGATATAAACCATTTAATTCAGCGTATGGCAAATGTCTTGCACCAAGAAGGAGAAGAGTTAATTGCAGACAATATTTTATTGCAATGCAGAAACCTTGATGAGTCTGGGAAAAAACTACTTGTAAAACAACGTTTTATTGAAGCATCCAATTGTGTAGACAAGTATGCTTGGATTAGTAGTGGTGTTGTACTGGTAACCCCTCTTCCTGGTGTTGATCTTCTTGGAACAGCTGTGGTCAGCAGTCGAATGGTAATAGATATTTCAAAAATATATGGTGTTAACATTACCAAAGAAAGAGCTAAAGAATTAACAAAAGGAGTAGCTCAGATTCTTGCAGGCCTAGGTATAATTAAAGGTGGCTTTTCTCTCATTAGCAATTCATTATCACTACATTTACCTACATATCTTATTAGCAAAACAGTTCAAAGCATCACTGCCGCTTGGTTAACAAAGATCGCAGGAGAAAGTTTTATAACATATTTTCAACAAGATCAGGATTGGGGCGATGGTGGTATGCAAGAGGTTGTACAGCGACACTACAACTTAAATATTAGAGAATCAATCCTGAGAAAATTTGTAAAATCTGCTATGACCAGAGTGATTAAACCAAACAATAACTCTGAAAAAAAGCAATTGCCGCCGCGCCAAAGGCCTCAGGAGGAGGAGGGAGCATAGGTCCCCGGTAATCAAGAATAGTTATTAGTCCCAAATAAATAATGCCTATCGCAATCGAAAAAATCCCTGTAATAATAGCTACAAGTTTTCCCCTGGTGTTTTCATTATTCATAGGAATTTTAAATAGAGTTATTTAAGATGTCAGCTAGGCTATCTATATGAGTCAATGTAGTATGAGGGTTTCCCATAACAGCTTTTAGATAATTCACTCCTTTGTAGCATGGTCGCGAAAGCATGAAGCCATTTTCTGCAAGGTTATTCTTAGTAGCTATAGCCCATTTTCTTGAATCAAAATCTTTGGATTTTACTGGAGTAACAGCAATTAAATGTAATGGACCAGTTATGATTTCCAATTTCGAAGAATCTATCTTCTCACAAAAATAAGATCTACGTTTCAAAGCACTTTCCAACAAGAATGTAATGCCATTTCTACCTAATTGCCTAAGACCTAGCCACAACTTTAGAACCTCAGCTGAACGTGTACCTTGTAATCCAATTTCTCCTCCTTGAAATAATTCACCTTGAGATGGTTCTATATAAGGAAAACCTGTGGAGAAGCAAGAATATAAGTCATCCTTATTAGCTACAATTAGTAGAGAAGAAGTTTTTGTAATACCAAGAAGTTTTTGAGGATTAATAGTAACAGAATTAGATTTAGATAAATGCTTGACAATTTTTGCAGTGGAAGGACTTAATGCAAAAGCTCCGCCGATAGCGGCATCAATGTGTAGCCATAGGTCTTCACTCTTACAAAAGTCTGAAATTTCTAATAAGGGATCCACAGCTCCTCTAACAGTCGTTCCTGCTGTAGCTATTACGGCAAAGCAATTCTTACCTTTTGATTTCATTGCATAGTATTTTTCTTTTAAAGAGTTGATCTTTATTTTCCCTTCTTCATCGGTTGAAATTTTACAAAAAGAATCGGGAGTAAGCCCCATGACAGATATTGCTCTGGATATAGAAACATGCGATTCCTCACTTGCCATAATAAATAAATCAGATTTAGATTTATTGTGAACTTTTGATCTTGCAACTAATAAAGCCATAAGATTTGAAAGACTTCCTCCACTTACAGCTAGTCCTCCAGATGTTTCTGGCATAAGTAATTCTTCAGCAAACCACTTACAAAGACCTCTCTCTAATCGTGTGATACTTGGCGAAAGTTCTTCTGCGAGCAAATTGTTATTAAGTCCAGCAGAGATCAATTCTGCAACAATAGATGCTGTAAGAGGTGGGGGATCTAAATGTGCAAGAGCTCCTGGATGAGATGGTCTATAAGAACCTTCCATTAACAATTGAAGGTCGTCTAGTAATTCTTGAGAAGAAAGGCCTTCCTCAACTGGAGATATATCAGGTAATTGTGGGGAACGAGGTGATGGGTCTCTTTGAGTTGTGGTTGCGAACCAATCTGAAAGTTGGAGACATGCATCACCTAAAAAAGAATTGAATTTAGGGTCTGTTCGATCTGGTGAAGCAAAGAATTCCAATGTTTTTTATTCCTATAATTTATGCAAATGAAAATAGAAAAGATTCAAACGTTATTATGTCCTGTTTTAGAAGATTGTTTTTATAACCATGCAAGTTAGAAAACCAGTAAAGCTTAACGATACACAAACACAAGAGTGGATGTTGACACTTCTTAAAAGAGCAAAGGAAACCGGAGAGAATGGAGAAGTTCCAATAACTGCAATTATCCTTGATGAAAGAGGTCATTGCATAGGTCATGGGCGAAACAATAGAAACAAAACTAATAACCCTCTAGGTCACGCGGAGCTTATTGCTCTAAGACAGGCGGCTTGGATTAAAGAAGATTGGAGGTTTAACGAATGTACATTGATAGTGACTTTAGAACCCTGTCAAATGTGCGCTGGCGCACTTATACAAGCAAGAATGGGAAAAGTAATCTTTGGTGCAGAAGATCACAAAAGAGGGGGACTAGGAGGAGCCATAGATCTTTCAGCTGATAAAAGTGCACATCATAAAATGGATGTACAAGGAGGAATTATGAGAGACCAAATTAAAAAAGAAATTGAAAACTGGTTCGCTCTTACAAGGCAAAAAGCTATTAAGACTTGAATTTTGATAATTCTGTATCAAAAAGATTCAGAATTCTATCAACATTGTTTTTCTGGGAATTGTATCCCATTAACCCTATCCTCCAAACCTTGCCAGCTAGTTCACCTAATCCACCTCCAATTTCAACTCCATAGTTATTCAATAAGTGCATAGAGAAAGCTTTTCCATCTACACCCTCTGGAATCTTTACTGTCGAAAGAGTAGGTAGTCGATAGTTTTTATCAACATGAAGTTGCAAGCCAATATTTTCCAATCCATCCCATAAATAATTAGCATTTTCACTGTGGCGTTTCCAAGAATTTTCAAGACCTTCTTCTATAATTAACCTTAATGATTCTCTAATTCCAAAATTCATATTCACAGGAGCAGTATGATGATAAACGCGATCGCTACCCCAATATTGATTTAATAAAGAAACATCTAGATACCAGTTAGGGACTTTACCTTTTCGTTTATTTAATTTTTCTTCTGCTCTCTTATTCATAGTAAATGGACCTAACCCTGGCGGACAACTTAAACCTTTTTGACTACAGCTATAAGCTAGATCCACCTTCCAATTGTCTAAATGTACAGGAACACTTCCTAATGAAGTAACAGTATCCAAAATAAGCAAGCAATCATATTTCCTACACAAATCACCAATAGCCTCCATTGGTTGACAAACTCCCGTAGAAGTTTCTGCATGAACTAATGCCAAAACAGTGGGACGATACTTTTCTAGAGCCTCTTTCAACTCTTCAATAGAAAATACCTGGCCCCATGATCTTTCTATTTTCTTAACATTGGCTTGATACCTAGACGCCATATCGGCGAGACGATTTCCAAAATAGCCTTTAATTGCAACAAGAACAGTATCTCCAGGTTCAACAATATTTGCAATTGTTGCTTCCATCGCAGCACTTCCAGTACCACTCATGGGAAGAGTTAAACGATTATCTGTTTGCCAAACATGCCTTAATAAACCTTGCACCTCTGCCATTAAATCAATGTAATAGGGGTCAAGATGGCCTACAGGCTGATTAGACAATGCCTTAAGGACTAATGGATGAGAATTGGAAGGACCTGGTCCTAGGAGGAGTCTCTCAGGCACAGAGAGAGGTGAAACTCTTGTACCAAAACTGTTGACCATTGAAGAGTGCGCTATTTTTGTCTCCAAGACTTGAGGATACTAAATTTCCTAACCAAAAGCCTAAACATCTGAAGGTCACCTAGTGAAATTTATTTTAGGTATTGCAATGCTGACAAATGTGAGAAAAGGACGTTTTTTGAGACTTTTAGATCAAATAAGGACGCAAAAGTGCTGCTATTTCTAGCAAAGTGTTCAAAAAAGTACTTATTGATACAAAATTAGTTTCCGGTGCTAATTAATTTTAAATATATAAATAGCTTTAAAACATCAATGGGTAAATCATCACAAGATGTCCTCAGGCAAATCAAAGATGAGGGCATTGAACTAATTGATTTGAAATTTACTGATATTCATGGTAAATGGCAGCATTTAACTGTCACCTCTGACATGATCGACGAAGCTTCTTTCTCAGAAGGACTGGCTTTCGATGGATCCTCAATTAGAGGTTGGAAAGCTATAAATGAATCAGACATGTCTATGGTCCCTGATCCAGACACAGCATGGATAGATCCTTTTTATAGCCATAAAACACTGAGCATAATATGCTCTATTCAAGAGCCAAGAAGTGGTAATCCATATTCAAGGTGTCCTAGATCATTAGCGCAAAAAGCTCTTGCCTACTTATCTACTACAGGCTTAGCAGATGCAGCCTTTTTTGGACCAGAACCAGAATTTTTCATCTTTGATGATGTTAGATACGATTCCAAAGAAGGAACATCTTTTTATAGCGTCGACACTATTGAGGCACCTTGGAATACAGGCAGGACAGAAGAAGGAGGAAATCTAGCTTATAAAATCCAATATAAAGAAGGTTATTTTCCTGTATCTCCAAACGACACTGCTCAAGACATGAGATCAGAAATGCTTCTTCTCATGGGTCAACTTGGCATACCAATAGAAAAGCATCATCATGAAGTTGCTGGGCCAGGTCAACATGAGTTAGGAATGAAATTTGCTTCATTAATAAATGCAGCAGATAACGTAATGACTTATAAATATGTAGTCAGAAATATTGCAAAGAAATACGGCAAGACAGCAACTTTTATGCCTAAGCCTGTCTGGAATGACAACGGCACGGGTATGCATGTCCATCAAAGCCTTTGGAAGGGTGGACAACCACTTTTCTTTGGAGAAGGAACTTACGCCAACCTCTCCCAAACTGCAAAATGGTACATAGGAGGGATCCTTAAACATGCACCTTCATTTTTGGCTTTCACAAACCCCGGCACTAATAGCTACAAGCGACTAGTCCCTGGATTTGAAGCACCCGTAAATCTTGTTTACTCTCAAGGGAATAGGTCAGCCGCAATAAGAATTCCTTTAACAGGTCCAAGTCCAAAAGCAAAAAGGCTAGAATTTAGACCAGGGGATGCAATAGCAAATCCATATTTGGCTTTTAGTGCAATGTTAATGGCGGGAATAGATGGTATCAAAAATCAGATTGATCCTGGAGACGGAGAAGACCGTGATCTTTTCGAACTTCCTTCTGAGGAACTTGCTAAAATAGCTACCGTTCCATCATCATTGAATGATGCATTAGAAGCCTTAAAAGCAGATAATGATTATTTAACATCTGGCGGTGTTTTCGATTTAGACTTTATAGATAACTATATTGAAATGAAGTATGAGGAAGTTCAACAGCTAAGGCAAAGGCCTCACCCACATGAGTTTTTCATGTATTACGACGCTTAATTAATTTTTTATACATGTTCACGTAATAAACACTTAGAAATAGATAATTTCTAAGTGTTTATTCATTTATAAAATCTAATAAATCAAAAGTCTTTACTTTAATCAAATGTATATAAGAAATATTTATATTCTAATAGTAATATTTATAGAATTATGTTTACCTTATGGCTTTTTAGCTTCTACGGTAAACTCAGATAATATTTTAAATAGATTTAATGGTTTAATGGATAAGATTGAGTATAATTTAAATAATAATAATCTTGATGAAGCTTGTAAAAATTCAAATTTTGCATTACATTTAATAGAAATTAATTTGGAAGAATTAAATAAAGCTCAACCCAATTATTCATGGTCAGAGATAAGCAAGCTACTAAAAATACTTCCAATTCAAATTTGTTCAAAATAAGTCTTTAAAAGCAATAACTGGTTCAAATTAATTCTCTTGACAACATAAAGCTGATAAATCTCTCGAAAACCCAAAAAATCTGTTGAAATGGTAGAAAATTTTAGGTTTATGGCACAGCCAAACCTTGGCAAAATCGCATATCAAACTCTTCAACAGAGCAAGGGCATAGTGGGTATTGTCCATAAGGAGGTCAGCACTAAACTTATGGAACTAGTTGCACCAGATGCAGTTCCTGAGACATCAATACCTTCTGCTGATCTACTATTTGAGCTACGAAAGTCTATAAAAGAGCTAGAAGAAATTGACTGGCAAGAGGCTGAACAAGGGATTTATCCAAAATCACTTCTTTTTGAGGCTCCATGGATACAGTGGTTCTTTAAGTACCCTTTAGTTTGGCTGGACATGCCATCAACATGGCTCAGAAGAGTTAAAAGAAATTTTCAAGATATCCCTGTTGAAATCAATAAGGAAAAATATCCAGATTATTATCTGCAAAATTTTCATCATCAAACTGATGGATATTTAAGTGATCATTCCGCTGGAATCTATGATATTCAAGTAGAAATCCTCTTCAATGGCACAGCTGATGCCATGAGAAGAAGGGTAATTTCACCATTAAAAAAAGGCCTGGATTCAAGTTTCCCTAACCTAAATCCATCAAACCTAAAATTAATAGACATTGCCACAGGTACTGGACGGACTCTCCAACAAATACGATCATCTATACCAAAATGTGATCTTATTGGTTTAGATCTATCATCTGCATACCTTAAACAAGCAAGTAAATATCTTAATCATGGTGAAAAAGATCTAGTTCAACTTATTCAAGGTAATGCTGAAAAGACTCCCTTAAAAGGGAACACTTTTCATGCCATTACCTGTGTTTTTCTTTTTCATGAACTACCAAAGGAAGCAAGGCAAAATGTTTTAAATGAATGCTATAGGATATTAAAACCTAATGGAATCTTAGTTATTGCAGATTCAATTCAGTTAAATGATATTCCTAATTTTATAGAAGTACTAGAAAACTTTCATAAAATATTCCATGAACCCTACTACAAAGATTATATAAAAGATGATATCAATAATAAGCTAGAAAAGGCAGGATTTGATTCTATTAAAACTGATACATTTTTTATGACAAAAATCTGGTCTGCAAAAAAAACAGAAATTTAAATACTAAACATAATAGATGGTAATATTTTCCAAAAATATTTTCAAGTGATAATCTAAAATTAAAATTATTCTTCTTACAAAATAATTTATCAACTCCTTAATTCGTCAAGTACATTTTTATCTTCTAATGTACTCGTATCTCCTTTAACATCCTCTCCAGCAGCAAGAGATCTCAATAATCTTCGCATAATTTTTCCACTTCTTGTCTTAGGCAAAGCATTTGTAAATCGAATCTCCTCTGGTCTTGCAATTGCTCCAATTTCTTTAACAACATGAGATTTTAATATCTCTAACAAATTGTCTGAAAATTGTTTATCTGCTTCCAAAGTTACAAATGCAACGATTGATTCACCTCTAAGTTCATCAGGTTTTCCTACAACAGCTGCTTCAGCTACAGATGCATGACTTACCAATGCAGACTCTATTTCCATAGTTCCTAAACGATGACCAGATACATTGATGACGTCATCAACCCTTCCCATTATCCAGTAGTAACCATCATTGTCTCGTCTCGCCCCATCTCCAGCAAAATATATAAATTTTCCATTTTTAGGTTTTAAATATTCCCAATATGTTTCTCTAAATCTCTTAGAGTTGCCATGAACTGTCCTCATCATCCCTGGCCAAGGTCTCTTGATGACCAAATACCCCCCTTGATCTGTTTGCACTGATTCTCCAGCTGCGTTTACGATATCGACTTCTATACCTGGCAAAGGTAATGTTGCCGAACCAGGTTTAGTAGAAACAGCATTAGGAATAGGACTAATCATTACTCCACCAGTTTCTGTTTGCCACCATGTGTCAACTACTGGGCAATTACCTTGACCTATTACTTCTCTATACCAGATCCATGCTTCTGGATTAATCGGTTCTCCAACAGTGCCTAATAATCTCAAACTACTTAAATCATATTGATCTGGAATGCCTCTGCCTGATTTCATAAATGCTCTTATAGCAGTAGGAGCTGTATAAAAAATATTAATCTTATGTTTTTGGATAATTTCCCAAAAAGCTCCAGGATTTGAAGGCCGAGGAACTCCCTCATACATGAAAGTTGTCGACCCATTAGAAAGTGGACCGTAAACAATATAACTATGTCCCGTTATCCAACCAACATCGGCAGTACACCAATAGACCTCATTTTCTTGTACATCAAAAATCCATTTAAAAGTCAAATGAGCCCATAAGTTATAGCCCGCAGTTGTATGAACAACACCTTTGGGTTTTCCTGTTGAACCAGATGTATAAAGTACAAAAAGTCGATCTTCACTCTCCATATGTTCTGCTTCACATTTATTAGATTTGGAATTAATTAACTCATGCCACCAATAATCTCTTCCAGGAACAAATGATATATTTTCATTTGTTCTTTTAACTACTAATACAGATTCAACAGAGGGGCAAGATTTATTTGCTAAAGCTGAATCAACAGCATCTTTTAACGAAATAATTTTGTCTTTACGAAATCCACCATCAGCCGTAATAACCACTTTAGCCTGACCATCGTTCAATCTATCTCTTAAGGCCTCAGAAGAGAAACCACCAAATACCACGGAATGGGGGGCTCCAATACGCGCACAAGCGAGCATTGATATTGCAGCTTCCGGAACCATAGGCATATAAAGAGCAACTAAATCCCCTTTTTTAATACCAAGATCTTTTAAAGCATTTGCCGTTTTACAAACTTCATCAAAAAGCTGCTTATAGGTTATTCGCCTAACATCCCCTGGCTCACCCTCCCAAATTATTGCTGTTTTTTCACCCTTACCATTAAGGATATGACGATCTAGGCAGTTATAAGTAACGTTTGTTGTTCCTCCATCAAACCATTTCGCAAAAGGAGGATTAGACCAATCAAGAACAGAATCAAAAGGCTTGAACCAGTGCAATTCTGCTAAAGCAGCTTTCCCCCAAAAAGAATCAGGATCAGCTTTTGCAGAAGCAATCATTTGCTGGTACTGATCTAGGCCAGTAATAGTTGCTTCTTTGGCTACAAATTGAGAAGGCTTAAAGATTCTTTCTTCTTGAAGTACTGTCTCAATTCTTGCTGATTGCTCAGAACTCATAAAATCAAAAGTGTCTATATGATTCATTCAAGCCATTTAAGAGCAATTGGTTAACCTAGTGAAATGGTTATTTAAAAGAAAAACATAATTTCAAAATATTTTTCTTTGGAAAGCGACCTTTGAAAAATTTATCTTGTGATAGATAAAGCGCTTTATAACAGGAATCTAGACTTCTGGAATTGTTATATTTTCAAGGTTAAAGCAATTTTGAAGTTTGTTACAGACAAGAAAATGGCCTGCTTATATAGCAATTAATTTAGTAAAACAAATAAATCTAGTGAATATTCAACTAAGAACAGGTATTTAAATACAAAAAAAATAATAATAATAAATTTAATACTTACTTACAACTAAAAACATAAAAAGCTTGAAGGTGTCTAAGAATCAACATTTAAAATGTAGACAAATATAGAAATATACTTTATAATATAATGTTATTAATCCTCTTAAATACAGAAAAAGAGTTCAACTTAAGTAATACAAGAAATTAATGCGAGTTCTTAGTTTTTTAATAAATATATAGTTTATATCCTCAATATAATACAAAATTAATATCCTAATAAAGTCTTCCTAAAACATATTCAGGTAAATCAAGCAATGCTTTTTTAGACGGAGACTCAGGAATCCATTTTATAGATTCACAAGCTTCCTTAGCAAAATCCTCTGCCAATGATCTTGCCCGAGTTATAGCATTTGAATCTCTAACTATATTTAAGGCTTGTTCGATGTCTCCTTCTAGGGACAATTCTCTATTAATCAATTCAGAAAGAATAGGATTTTCTTCTATTGCAAAAAGTGCTGGAGCTGTTAAATATCCATTAGACAAATCATTAGCAGCTGGCTTTCCTAATTGCTTATCATTAGAAGTAAAATCAAGAATATCGTCAACAACTTGGAAAGCAAGGCCTAACTGTTTTCCATAGTTATATAAGTACTTAAGTTCAGTATCAGAAACTTCGCTTAAAACCCCAACTGCTTGCGCACTGTTAGCAATTAGAGATGCTGTCTTAAAATAACTTTTATCGAGATAAGTTTCTATAGATTGTTTAGCATCAAATTTAGATAATCCTTGTTTTACTTCTCCTTCAGCAAGATCCATAATTACTCTACTCAAAAGCTTTACAACTTCTAAATTATTTAAGTTTGCAAGATGCCAACTAGCTTGAGCAAAAAGGAAATCGCCAGCGAGAACAGCTACTTTGGGATCAAATCGGTTATGAACAGTATCTACTCCTCGACGCGTCGAAGCTTCGTCAACAACATCATCATGAACAAGAGATGCTGTATGAATCATTTCTGTTATTTCAGCTAATCTTCTATGTCTTTTTGAAAACTGACCATCTACAGATAAAGCCTTGGATATTAGAAGAACGATGCCAGGGCGAAGACGCTTACCTCCTGCACTGAACAAGTGTTCAGCGGCTGCCTGTAATATCGGATGCCCAGCCCCTATAAGCACACGAAGATCCTTGAGAAGATGTTCTAAATCCATCTCAATAGGCAGAAGCAACTCAGTTACTGTGGCCATGAAAACAATCGATATAAAGATATTAGAAGACGCAGGACCTAGAACGTAGAGAAATAATATCAACTTTAGGATTAATTCTCATCCACTGACTTAAGCCTAAAGAAAATCTTTGTGGGTCTGAGGTAACACAGAATCGAATATCAAAGGATGCTTTTGAGTTGTATAACGACGAATCCATGCGGTCTAACAAAGAATCCAAACGTCTGGCCAAACCAATAGCAGGATCAATTATACGTATATGAGGAGGAATTAATTCACTGAAAATAGGTTTAATTAAAGGGAAGTGACTACAACCAAGAATAATTGCTTCTACATCGTATTTAATTATTTTCTCAAGATAAAAAGAAGCAACCTCCCTAATATAATTTGAGTTCGATTGAACTCTTTCTATAAGTGGAACAAGTTCTGGACATGCTTCTTCTATAACAAAAGCAGATTCTTTAAATGATTTTATTTTTTTTGTATATGCCTTAGAAGAGACAGTAGAAACGGTTGCAAGTACGCCTATTCTTGACTCATCTATTAGGTCCAAAGAAGAATCTATAAGATCAAATACTGGAACATTAGAGAATTTCTTAATAACATCTAGTGCAATAGAATTGGTTGTATTACATGCAACTACAATAGCGTCTATATTTTGAACATCAAACCAACTTACAATCTCAAAAGCTATTTCTCTAATTTCAGAGGTAGCTTTTGAGCCGTAAGGTAATCTTTCTGTATCAGCTAAATAAATTGCACTGAAATTTGAATGCCTAGAACATATACTTTTAAGTACACTAACTCCACCAAACCCACTATCAAATAAAGCAATTCTTTTCTTCAATATGTCTCCTTAAGATATTTAAGTATTCCTTTGGCTATTGCAAAAGCTATCTGATCTCTATAAGTTTGTTGAGATAATAAACGTGAATCAACTCTACCTGTTAAAAAGCCCACTTCTACTAATGCAGCTGGCATATGGGTATGTTTTATTACAAAGAATCGGCTTTGACGAACACCTCTATCTGGACTTCCTCCAGGTACCTTAACAAGTTCACTTTGTATTTTATTTGCTAAATTCTTTCCGTTATATCCTCTATAAAAATATGTCTCTATTCCGCTTACATCTCTCCTATAACCTCTAACAGCATTTGCATGAATGCTTATAAAGGCATTAGCATAAGATTTATTTGCAATTATCACTCTTTCTGATAAATCCAAATCAATATCTTTAGTTCTAGTTAATTGAACAGCCACACCCTTTGAAGAAAGGTAACGTGATACTTTCTTCGAAATATCTAAAACAATATCAGTCTCTTTAACTCCTCTAAGTCCTATTGCCCCAGTATCAGGCCCGCCATGGCCTGGATCAATGATTATTTTAAATCTACCTGTTTCAACATTAGGAAGAGAATTTGAATTTAATCTATTATTTAAAAATCTATTTCTTGAACTAGCTAAAGTCAAATTCGAAGTTTTTGTAGTTACATCTCCTTCTCCAAAACTCTCTAAATTAAATACATTAAGTCCTGTTAAGCGTAATTCCCATAATGTTGGAGATTTACCTAAAAGCTTTAAATCAGAAGGGTTAAGAGAGACATTTTGATCAAATTCGACAACTAATCTAGTATTTCCAACAAAAGGTTTCCCGAGTCTTATTTCCTTAATTGGTCCATTTCCTTTAAGTTTTCTTGGTTGGATTAATTCACCAGGAAAATCTATCCACAAACGATCTCCAATATTCTTATAACCTGGTTGATAATAAGCATTCAAATTGGCATTAGCTGAAGTTCGAAGTTTCAAAACGCCTTCAGAAGTAATAAGCCATGCAGCTAAAACACTTGCTGCACTTAAAGGCAAAGAATTTAAAAATGTAAGTAAAAAAACAACTAAGACAAACCAGGTTTTTGATTTTGACTTAATTAACCACATAGATTTTAAAAAAAATCTTCTTTTCTATGCTTTAAGCATGGCATTTGATTCCTAATACTCTCAACTCTGGAAGAATCGACAGGTGCAATTGCTGCTCCCTCTTGAACGCCAGCATCGGCAAGAACAGTTCCCCATGGATCAATTATCATTGCGTGACCATGGCTTTGACGACGGCGATAATGCTCTCCTGTCTGCGCAGGAGCAACGACATAAGCAGTATTCTCAATGGCTCTTGATTGAAGCAAAATTTGCCAATGATCTTTTCCGGTAAAAGCTGTAAATGCAGCTGGGATCATTAACAACTCAGCCCCTTCACTTACAAGATGCCTATACAATTCAGGAAATCGAACGTCATAACAAATAGACACCCCTACCTTACATAAACCAGGGATATCAATAACAGGAGGTAATTCTTGGCCTGGAATAATTGTCTCGGATTCTCTGTATTTATTCCCATCAGGTAAATCAACATCAAAAAGATGTATTTTATCGTACCTACCAAGTAATTGTCCGTCTTTACCTACAAGCTCTGCTCTATTTAGGGTACGTTTACCATCATCTGCAGGGACTGGGAAACCTCCTCCTAAAAGAAATATTTGATAACGACGAGCCATTGTTACTAAAAACTTACTGCACTTTTCAGATAAAGATGATGCAATCTCTAATCGTTTTTGATCATCTCCAATAAAAGCAAAATTCTCTGGCAATCCAATTAACTCAGCCCCTCTACGAGAAGCAAGTTCAATTTGCTCCTCTGCAATAGCAAGATTAGCCTCCACATTAGAGGTACTTGTTATTTGAATTGCCGCTGCTAGGAAATCCGACAAAAGCTTAAACCAAATGAGGAAGAAGAGAAATCAAAGAGAAAAGAGAATACCTTTTTCTCTTTGTTCTGGAACAGTACTTATATTATCTAGTTCTGAACAACAAAGGAAATCCTGATCATGATTCCCAATTCTCTGAAGTCTTTGTCCATGTGTAGATTTACGCAAACATCCAATCAAATCTGTTTCCCAACAAGTCCAGAGGGCAATAGCGGCATTTAATTCATCATTAATTATTTGAACTGAATTCTGTTTCGAACTCATAAGAAATGAGGCAAGTGCTCCTGCTGCAAGAGAATCCTCCAAAGAATAAGATCCTTCCCATCCACTCCCAAGGATAAGCACTTGATCATTTTTCTGTGAAAGTAGTTTTTCACCGACAGCCTTTCTATTAACTAAAGACATTGCATAAACATTTTTAAAATCTCTTACCCTTGCAAATGATCGGGTTCCATTTGTTGTACTCATAAATATTCTCTTATCTTCTACAACGTCTTTAGTAACTGCAATAGGAGAGTTTCCTAAATCAAATCCCTCTAATTTTTTTCCTCCTCTTTCTCCCAAAAGAATTCTTTCAGAAGATGGCCATAGAGATGACTCTTTCTTTAATAAATCTAAATCAGCAAAAGTTTGTACAGATGCTGCTCCATTATTCAGAGCACAGGCAATTGTTGTTGTCGCTCTAAGGACATCGATTACAACAGCTGTTTCTTCCTCAATATTCTCCGGTACATCATCAGCTACATGATAATAACTAAGATCCATGGTCCAATCTGTGACAATCTGAGTAAGAGTAACTAAAACATTGATATCAATGTGAAGAACATAATGAATGTTTTCCAAAAACGAACAGCATCTCAAGATATGAGGGCCTTCCTAACACTCCTCGAAACAAAAGGACAATTAAAAAGAATCAGCAAGCCAGTAGATGCTGATCTAGAACTGGCAGCTATAAGTGATCGAGTTCTGGGAAAAGGAGGGCCTGCTTTAGTATTTGAAAATGTAATTGGTTCTTCTATCCCTGTCGCAATAAATCTTCTAGGAACAGTAGAGAGAGTTGCCTGGAGTATGGGATACGAAACGATTGAAGAGCTGGAAGAACTAGGGATAAAACTATCTTCACTGCAGCAACCTGAACCGCCTAAGGGAATCAAAGAATCAATAAAGTTTGGATCTTTGCTATGGGATTTGATTAAAGCCAAACCAGATATAGATTTACTTCCTCCGTGCCATCAAAAAGTGATAAAAGATGACGATATAGATTTGAATGATTTTCCACTCATACGCCCTTGGCCTGAAGATGCAAGCAAAATAATTACATTTGGTTTAGTAATAACAAAAGATCCTGAAACAAAAATTCCAAATGTAGGAGTTTATAGACTTCAGAAACAATCTAAAAACACTTTGACTGTGCACTGGTTAAGTGTAAGAGGCGGGGCTAGACATTTAAGAAAGGCTGCGGCAATGGGAGAAAAATTAGAAATAGCCATAGCTATTGGAGTACACCCTCTGTTAATCATGGCTGCTGCAACCCCCATTCCTGTTGCATTAAGTGAATGGCTCTTTGCTGGGCTTTATGCAGGAGAAGGAGTCAGGCTAACTAAATGCAAAACAGTTGATATTGCTGTCCCGAGTCATAGTGAAATAGTTCTCGAGGGGACTATTACACCAGGAGAGGAGATGAAAGATGGTCCTTTTGGGGATCATATGGGTTATTACGGAGGAGTTGAAAACTCTCCTTTAATAAGATTAAGCTGTATAACTCACAGAAAAAGTCCTATCTATCTAACAACTTTTAGTGGAAGACCACCAAAAGAAGAAGCAATGCTAGCAATTGCCTTAAACAGAATTTATACACCTATTTTACGTAGTCAAATCCCGGAAATTGTCGATTTCTTCCTGCCAATGGAGGCTTTAAGTTATAAATTAGCTATAATATCTATCAACAAAGCTTTCCCTGGTCATGCAAAAAGAGCAGCAATATCTTTTTGGAGTGCCTTACCTCAATTTACTTACACTAAATTTGTTGTTGTTGTTGACTCAACAATAAACGTTAGAGATCCTCGTCAAGTCATTTGGGCAATTTCAAGCTTAGTTGATCCTCAAAGAGATCTATTAAATATAGAAAATACACCTTTTGATAGCCTTGATTTTGCAAGCGAGAATATTGGTCTAGGTGGGAGACTAGCAATAGACGCAACAACTAAATTAGGCCCTGAAATACGCCATGAATGGGGAAAACCTCTTTATCATTCTGATGAATTACAAAAGAAAATCGATTCCAGATGGGATGAGTTAGGTCTTTCAGATATAAAGAATCAAGAGCCCGATCCATCATTATTTGGCTATGTAATAAATGAGGTTGTTAGACTTAATCACATCACAAAATCCTAAATGGATAATAAGAAACTCTTTTTCTAAACCTTTAGCTAATAAGATTTATAAGAATTAAATAGAGTCAGCCCTTGATCATAAATAACACTAGCTCAACATCTATAAGAGAAATCGAACCAGGAGGAAGTTTAAATGGGAAAGTAAAAGTACCAGGAGACAAGTCCATTTCACATCGAGCTCTCTTATTTGGAGCAATATCTGAAGGTGAAACAACTATTCAAGGTTTACTTCCTGCAGAGGATCCAATTAGCACGGCAAGGTGCCTAAGATCAATGGGAGTAAATATAAGTCCTATAAAACAAGGTGAATTAATAAAGGTTCAGGGTGTAGGTCTTGATGGACTCCAAGAGCCAGAGAAAATTCTTGATTGTGGAAATTCAGGTACCACAATGAGATTGTTGCTTGGATTGTTAGTTGGTAGAGAAAGTAGACATTTTGTATTAACTGGAGACTCTTCATTAAGAAAAAGACCCATGAAAAGAATTGGCAATCCACTTACTATGATGGGAGGGAAAGTCCATGGACGTTCTAAAGGGGAATTTGCTCCCTTAAGTGTAATAGGGAGACAACTCCATGGAGCTGTTATTGGAACGCCTGTAGCCAGTGCGCAAATCAAATCTGCCATTCTACTTGCAGCACTTACTGCCGAAGGAACAACAACAGTTATTGAACCAGCTAATTCAAGGGATCATACCGAGAGAATGCTTAAAGCATTTGGAGCTAATATAAAAGTCAGTGGCGAAATGGGTAGGCATATAACATTGAAATCTGGAGAGAATCTAAAAGGTACAAAAGTTATTGTCCCAGGAGATATCAGTTCTGCTGCTTTCTGGTTAATAGCAGGAGCTTTAATCCCTGAATCAGATATAACTATTGAAAATGTTGGCCTAAACCCAACAAGGACAGGTGTACTTGAAATCGCCGAACAGATGGGAATAAACTTTAATCTGCAAAACAAAAAAGAAGTTGCGGGAGAACCGGTTGGTGATATTAATGTTGTTTACAGCAGATATCTTAAAGCGTTTAATTTAGATAATGAAATAATGCCAAGACTTATTGATGAAGTACCAATTCTTATTGTAGCGGCATGCTTCTGTGAGGGAACAACTCAAATAACTGGTGCTAGTGAATTGCGCGTCAAAGAAACCGATAGACTTAAAGTAATGACAAAACAGCTAACAAAAATGGGTGCTAATATTGTAGAAAATCCAGACGGCTTAAAAATAAAAGGAATTAGAAAGCTTATAGGGGCTGATGTAGACAGTGAAACAGACCATCGTGTAGCGATGAGTCTTGCTATAGCCTCCTTATTAGCACACGGTAAGTCAACCATAACAAGAAGTGATGCAGCATATGTTTCATATCCTGAATTCTGGAATGACCTTGCAAGGCTTAAATCATAGTTCTATAGACTTCTACAATTACTCAGATAAATTTTCTGTCCATGAAACAAAAGATGGAAGTATAAGTTTAAGAAGTTCAAATTTTAATGAATTGTTTCATAGTTTTTCTGGTGCAAAAAAAGAATCTTTAGAGAAATATATAAATCCATCTGAACTAAGTCGTTTTAGAAAAAAAGGAATCGTTACTGTATTAGATGTCTGTTTAGGAATGGGATACAACTCAGCTTCTCTAATAGAAACTCTTAAAAATGAAAAAGTTTATCTAAATTTGTGGGCTCTGGAAATTGATAAAAACCCCCTTAATATTGCACTAGAAAATGCAAATTTCAGATCAAACTGGTCAACTAATACAATTAAGATTTTAAATAAGATCTTGAAACATAATACATTTAATAATGAATTGATTAATGCTGAAATATTATGGGGCGATGCAAGAAAGAGTATTAATAAAATACCAAAAGATATAAAATTTGATTTGATATATTTGGATCCATTCTCTCCACAAAAATGTCCATGCCTCTGGAGTGAGGAATTTTTAACTAAATTATCTAATAAACTTAATGATAACGGATGGTTGATTACATATAGTAGAGCTGCTGCTATAAGAACAAGTCTAAAAAATTCCGGCTTAGATATAAAAACTATTATACCAAGAGATAACTATAAAGCTTGGAGTAATGGTACTTTAGCTTTTAAAAATAATGACTATGAAAGCCAAGAGAATAAAATAAAGCTATGGTCAAATCTAAGCAAAATGGAAGAAGATCATTTAAAAACTCTTGCAGCGATTCCATACAGAGATCCTTCGGGAAAGTCAACACAGCCTGAGATCATATCCAGAAGGAACATTGAACAAAGTAAAAGTAATTTAAAACCTACAAGCTTATGGAAAAGACAATGGTTACATACAAAAGGCTATTAAAAATAGTAGATTTGCAATTAGCGAATTAATTAACATGCTTGCAATCGCGATATTAGCTGCTGGCAAAGGGACGAGGATGAAAAGTTCTCTCCCAAAGGTAATGCAGGAACTCGCAGGTCTATCGCTTATTGAAAGAGTATTAAAAAGCAGCCAAGGGATCAATCCAGACAGAACAATTGTCATTGTTGGACATGAATCAAATAAAGTTAAAAGTAAAATAAGCCATCTAACTGAAATTGAATTTGTAGAGCAAATACCTCAAAAAGGAACAGGACATGCAATTCAGCAGCTCATTCCAATCCTCAATGATTTCAAAGGAAACCTCCTAGTTTTAAATGGAGATGTACCACTTCTAACCACAAATACAATTAAAAAGTTAGTTTCTCATCATTCCGAAAGCCATGCGGATGTTTCCATACTTTCTGCAAGAACTAATGATCCAAAAGGGTATGGAAGAGTATTTGCAGATGAAAATGGTAAAGTATCCAAAATAACTGAAGAGCGAGACTGCTCAGAACTAGAAAAAGAGAACAACCTAACTAATGCAGGTGTTTATTGCTTCAATTGGCTAAAATTAAGAGAAATACTACCTACTTTATCCAACATAAATAATCAAAATGAGATTTACCTTACAGATGCGATAGCCAAGCTGCCATCAGCAGTTCATTTAGAAACAAAGAATCCAGAAGAAACATGTGGCATAAATGATAAGCAACAACTCTCTAAATGTGAGCAATTACTCCAAGAAAAAATGATCAAGTTTTGGATGCGCGAAGGAGTTAAGTTTATAAATCCTTCAAGTTGTACTCTAAGTGAAAGCTGTAAGTTTGGGAAAGATATAGTTGTAGAACCAGAAACACATATACGAGGTAATACAATTATTGGAGATAATTGTATTATTGGACCTAATAGTTATATACAAAGTTCTAGGATTGGGGATAATTCAAATATTTTCTATTCGGTAATAAAAGACTCTGTAATAGGAGAAAATGTAAATATAGGACCTTATTCACATATAAGACCAAATTCAAATATAAGCAATAAGTGTAAAATAGGAAATTTTGTAGAAGTTAAAAACTCTATTTTACGAAAAAGTACAAAAGCAAATCATCTTAGTTATATTGGTGATTCAGATATAGGTGAAGAAGTAAATATCGGTGCAGGTACAATCACAGCAAACTTTGATGGTAAGAATAAAAACAAAACAATGATTGGAGCTTATAGTAAAACAGGTGCAAATTCTGTGCTTATAGCTCCTGTTGAGATAGGTGAACGTGTGACCATAGGCGCAGGTTCAACTATAACTCAAACCGTACCAAGTAATTCTTTGGCAATTAGTCGCTCTAAACAGATTATAAAGGAAAACTGGTCATTAAAACGAAAGAATATTAAAGACATTTAAGTAAAGGAATTAATCTTTCTAAAGCAACCTTTCTACTAGCTTTAAGCAAAAGATAATCTCCGGGTTTGAGCCATTTTTTTAATAAATAAAAAGCCTCTTCTGGAGAAGAAACTAAATCGATATAACTCAAAGTACTACCGGCTAAAAACATAGCCTCTACTTCTGGTCCATTTCCAAAAACTATTAAACCCGTTATTCCTATTTCAACAGCATGTTCAATTACTTGAACATGCTGTTGAACGCTTTGTGATCCAAGTTCGTACATATTTCCAAGGACTGCAAATTTACGGCCATTCTTTGTCATCAAAAAATCTAGTAGAGCCAAAACCGACTCGGGCGAAGAATTATAAGTCTCATCTAATATGGTTATTCCTTTAATAGTAATCAATCTATTCCTTCCAAATGAAGAACCTAGTAATTTAATATTACAGATTAAATCAAGAGGAATATTTAATTCATTAGCTACGGCTAAGGTCAATAAAAAATTATTTGCGTTATGTTTACCTGGCAATGGCAACTCAAACTTCTTATCCTGATAAATTAATTGCCATTTTTCCTCGTCAAGCAAGCCAATAATATCAATTTCTTTTTCCGCTTTATTAGTAGAACTAAAACTAGACCTTCCCTTTTCTTTTAAACCAACACGAATAATTCTACCTTGCCATCTTGAACACAATACCTCTTCTAACAAGGCATCTCCCGCTAATATAATAACTACACCCTTTGGATCTAAGTACGATGTTATCTCACATTTAGCCATTGCAATATTTCTACGGCTACCAAGTAAAGCCATATGAGCCGTCCCAATGTTTGTTATCACAGCAATATCCGGTCGTGAACATTTTGACAATCTTTCTATCTGGCCTAATCCACGCATCCCCATTTCTACAACTATTGCTAAATCTCTAGTAGTAGCCGATAACAATGTCAAAGGTACTCCAATATCATTATTATTATTTTTATCAGTTGAAGTTATACGACCTAATGTACTCAATGTAGAATAAATTAATTCTTTTGTCGTTGTTTTACCTACTGAACCAGTAATAGCAACTACAGGGATAGAAAGGGCTTGGCGATGAAGGAATGCTATTTCCTGAAAAGCAATTAATGTATCATCTACTCTCCAATGAAGTAATTCTTTTGGGATAAGAAAATTACAATCTTTTGAGATAACAGCTCCTTGAACACCAATCGCAATGACTTGATTTAAAAATTGATGCCCATCAAAATTCTTACCCTTTAAAGGAACAAAGAAATTTCCATTCTCAAAGCTTCGGCTATCTATAGAAACTTTACCTAGAGGATCATCAAGATTTTTACCTTTAGAATGAAATGGTTGACCAAAGATCTCTATCAGATTTAACAACTGAACTTCCATTTTCAATAAATCAAGTATTTATTAGATAAATCGATAAAACTTCTTCATTTTATATTTTTATTTTTTAAAGATGGATCTGCATCTTGTCCAACTGAAAATTTCTCTACCTCTTCAGCATCGGGAGATGGCTCTTTGGTTCCACTTACTTCCATATACATTTTTTCATAGTCTTTAGCAGATCTTTCCCAACTAAATTCCTGAGTCATTGCTCTCTTTTGTAATTTTGACCAACTGTCTTTATGCCGAAAAGCTTCCCAGGATCTAACTAAAGCGGTATAAAAATCAATTGGTTCAAATCTATCAAAACAAAACCCAGTACCAGATTCTAATGTTGGATCATGTGGAGTAACAGTATCTACCAAACCTCCGACTTTTCTAACAATTGGAATAGAACCATAACGCATGGCCAGTAACTGACTTATACCACAAGGCTCAAAACGACTAGGCATTAAGAAAGCATCTGTACCTGCATAAATCAATCTTGAAAGGAAATCATCATAGGTTAAGAAAACAGCAAACCGTCCTGGATGTTCTATTGCAAGTTGCCATAGTGCAGATTCCAATACTTGTTCACCAGTACCAAGAACAACAATTTGAGAATCAGTATAAGCTAATAATCTTCGCGTTACTTGCAAAAGCAAATCAACTCCCTTTTGATCGACTAATCTACCAACCATGCCTAATAAATATTTTTCTGGATTTACTTCAAGCCCCATTTGTTTTTGTAGCGCCTCCTTATTAATAGACCGGCCAGAAATATTATCTGAAGAGAAATTAGCCGGAAGCGATTTATCAGAGGATGGATCCCACTCTTCTAAATCAATACCATTAAGAATTCCACGTAACTTTCCAGAAACATAGTTTAAGAGACCTTCAAGTGACTCTCCATACTCAGATGTTCTAATTTCTCTTGAATAAGTTGGAGAAACTGCATTAACTCTATCCGCATATAACATAGCTGCTGCCATTGTATGGTCGCCGCTCATATACCAAGGGCACCACGTCATCCTTTCAAGCTTCCATCTCCAGGGACCTTGATATTTGAGATTATGAATTGTAAAAACAGTGCTTATTTCAGGATCTTGATGCATCCATACAGGGAGCATTCCAGTGTGCCAATCATGGCAATGCAAAACTTGAGGTTTCCATGAATTCCAAGCAAACTCAGCAGTGGCACTTGCAAAAAAAGTAAATCTCCAATCTTCATCATCTCCGCCATAAATCCTTTCAGGGTCAAAAACAGGATGTCCAACTAGATATAAAGGTATGTTATGAATCGGATGCTTAGTTTCAAAAACGGCAAATTCAGATCCCATGGTCTGGGAACGAAAAACAGGCTCATTTGGTATATCTAACATTCCCCAGAGTTTGCTATATCCAGGAATAATTAAACGAACATCATGGCCAAGTTTTACTAATGATGGTGGCAAAGAAGCAACAACATCACCCATACCACCGACCTTTACCATCGGTGCGCATTCAGCAGCAGCAAAAAGAACGCGCATTTACAACAAGACTCAAGAAGTTAAGCAATACTAGTAGCTTATGGCAACCAATCAAATTCTGAGAAATCAGGCTGCCTCTTTTGTAAGAAAGCATTTTTCCCTTCTCTTGCCTCAGCAGTCTTATAAAAAAGATGTGTTGCATGACCTGCTAGCTCCTGTATGCCAGACAAACCATCTGTTTCAGCATTAAAAGCTGCCTTAAGACAACGTATTGAAGTAGGACTGTTTTTTAAGATTTCCCTAGCCCATCTGACCCCTTCTGCTTCTAATTCTTCAATAGGTGTGATTGAATTTATAAGTCCAAATTTTAAAGCATCCTCTGCCCCATATTGTCTGCACAAAAACCAGATCTCTCTTGCTTTTCTTTGACCAACAACTCTTGCCAAATATCCCGCTCCAAATCCCCCATCAAAACTACCAACTTTAGGACCTGTTTGACCAAAGACAGCATTCTCTGCAGCCAAACTTAAATCACAAAGAAGGTGTAAAACCTGACCTCCGCCAATTGCATAGCCAGCAACAAGTGCAATTACAACCTTTGGAAGGCTTCTAATGATTCTTTGCAAATCAAGAACATTTAAACGGGGCAATCCTTCATCATCCACATAACCTCCATCACCTCTGATACTTTGATCTCCTCCTGAACAAAAAGCATATCCACCATCATTAGCTGGTGAAACACCAGTAAATAAAACAACTCCTATATCTTTTGCTTCTCGTATTTTTGTAAAAGCGTGGCAAAGTTCAGTAACTGTAAGTGGTCTAAAAGCATTTCTCTTTTCAGGTCTATTTATAGCTACTCTTGCAATACCCTCATCACTTTTATCTAGAAATATATCCTTATACTCTCCCCATTTTTCCCACGAGGTAACAACTTCACCTGGCAATACTCTTCTCGAAGAACTAGAGAAATTCAATTTATTTAAATTGCTATGAAATTCATAATAATATTATTCATTATAATTAATCGATAATCTTCTTCAAATCATTAACAATCTGCTTCCTTAATAAACTGTCTTCTCTTGCATTTGTACATACATGTAGCAAAACAGGTCCAGATAATTGCATTGCCCACTCAATACCATCTTTTAAATCGTTGAAAGTTAAGATCTTTCTAAATGGAATCTTATGGGACATTGCAATATCAGATGGATTTGAGGTTTGTGGCATGGAAAATAGAGAGTCAATATTACCTACATAAAAATCATCTAAATCAATCTGTCTAAAGATACCTCCTCCCTGATTATCAATTAAAATAATGATTAGAGGATTTTTTTTAGGCTCTGATAGTAAAAGTGCATTACTATCATGAAGAAATGCCAAGTCACCACACACAAGAATTAAAGATCCAATAGCAATTGATATACCTATAGCTAAGGAAATATTGCCGTCTATGCCTGATGCACCTCTGAAACTAAAACATTTTCTAGTTAAGGCCAATTTTCCTGAAAATGTTAGAAAATCTCTTACAGGACTACTAGAAGATAGCATTATAGGAAATGATCTTGGTAAATAGTGTAATAATTTTCTAGCAATACTTATTTCATTAACTATTGCATTTTTATCAATATTATTTTGTAACCAAATTCTAATCAACTTATCTTTTGAATAAAGTTTAGAAGAAAAAATTATAGATTCTCTACCTGGTTTTAAATCCATACCTTTATATTTTTCTATTAAAAGGGTTAACCAACATTTCATTCCTTTTGAATACTGTTCTGCAAGCAAAAGAGGATCTAGAAATCTTTCTTCTCCTTCTGTAATAAGTATCTGTTTCCCTTTAGTTTCTTTTAAAAAAGACTCAAGTTTTCTACTTGAAGATAATGGTCCCAATCTTAAAATTTGTATATTACATCCTTTGGTAAAAACTGACGCCGCAATCAACAATTCCCAAAACTGAACAACTCCAGATTGTTCACTATCAATGCCAGACAAAGGATCTGCAAATACTGGCCATCCGCTTAAAAACTGAAAATTCTTTAATGATTCTCTAAATTCTTTTAAATCGTTTGGTCTGCCCCTCCAGGGTCCCACCAAAATCAAACCAGGTTTTGAAGGATCCAACTTCGGAAAATTTGTTAATACATTTCCCAATTTTTCTTTTTTTTTGTCTTCTTCCGCGACTAATTCTTGTTTATAAGAAATAGGTTTCCATCCCATCAAAACTTCCTTCTGTTCTTCATATGAAGGATGTAGTGGTTCTTCAATCGGAATATTTAAATGAACTGGACCCGTTTTAAAATGAGCTCCTTTCCAAGACCTTTTAACAATTGAATCTACTTTTCTACTTGAAATGATTAGATGAATGCCATCTTTAGGAGCATTAATTACTTCTCTACATACAGGTAATAAAAATTCCTCTTGATTAACTGTCTGATTTGCTCCGCAATTTTTGAGTCTTGCAGGCCTATCTGCTGTAATAAAGATAATAGGCAAACAAGACCTATCGGCTTCTACTGCAGCGGGCAGTAAGTTGCTTACAGCAGTGCCTGAAGTTGTTATTACAATACTTGCCTTACCTGTTGCAGCTGCTAAGCCTAATGCCAGAAACGCAGCAGATCTCTCATCAATGGCAGGGTAAAATTTAGTACCTGATTTATTAGCAATTGCTCCTACTGCCAAAGCAAGCGGGGAGGATCTGCTCCCTGGGCAAAGAACAATATGTTCCAAGCCTTCTGCTTTAAAACCCTCTAAAAGCTTAAGGCAAATAAAATAATTTTTGCGTGATAATGACAGTGCAAGAAAAGTGACTTCTCTAATCTTCTCAAAAAGAAGAATCTTTTGCAGCTTACACAATTAATGAAATGGAATCATCTAGTCCAAACAACGCTAAAGACAAAAAAGGTGGCTGGAAAAATCTTTTAATATGGATATTTATTGCAATTTTATTAAGGTGGCAAGTCATAGAACCAAGGTGGATTCCTTCAGGCTCAATGTTGCCTACATTAAATATTAGAGAAAGACTATTAATAGAAAAGGTTAGTCCAAAACTCAATAAATTATTTGGAACAAATCCCAAAAGAAACTCTATTGTGATTTTCAAAGCTCCCCAAATACTTATAGATGCAGGATATGAAAGTAATCAAGCCTTAATAAAAAGAGTTGTGGGAATTCCTGGGGATACATTAAAAATTCATAATGGAAAATTATTTAGAAATGATATTGATTTAAATGAGCCTTGGATTCTAGAAAAAATGAAATATGAAATGGATTTAATTACTGTTCCAGCTGACTCAATCTGGGTACTAGGTGACAATCGAAACAACAGTTTGGACTCTCATTTGTGGGGCCCATTACCTGTAAAAAACATTCTGGGAACAGCTGTTTTAAGATACTGGCCATTAAATAGAATTGCATTTATTCGGTTCCCCGCCTCACAAAAGAATGACTATTAACCCCTTCTTGCGATAAGGTCTATAGATACTTAGGACTCCATTGGATGTTTAACCCAGAGTTTCTAGCTGCAGATAACAATGATTCAAATGAAGGCAATGCCCTGATTCAATACCTACAAGAACAATCACCAGATGTTCTTCAAAGAGTAGCCAAATCCGCAAGTACTGATATACAAGATATTATTAGACACAATGTTCAAGGTCTTCTAGGAATGCTTCCTGGGGATCAATTTGAAGTAAAAGTAACTTCCTCAAGAGACCATTTTGCAAACCTTCTTGCTTCAGCAATGATGACTGGATATTTCCTAAGACAAATGGAACAACGTAAGGAACTTGAAGAATCACTTTTGTCAGATGAAGAGATGTCAATTAATCCTGATGATTTTAGTCTTTAAAAGTATCTAACGGCTTTTCAGGAACAACTCGGTTTTTCAAAAGATTCTTGTCTAATAAATATAAAAAGGACCAATTTCCTTTGGAAATTTGCCACTCAGAAAAGTTAATCTTATTTCTAAACTCAATACAATCTCTTTGTGTAAATTTTATAGGTGCAG
Source organism: Prochlorococcus sp. AG-363-C02 (assembly GCA_003278345.1). Classification (GTDB taxonomy): domain Bacteria; phylum Cyanobacteriota; class Cyanobacteriia; order PCC-6307; family Cyanobiaceae; genus Prochlorococcus_E. Next base: position 26,617 of record QCFH01000004.1, read on the forward strand.
TAAAGTGAGCTGGGATAATTCTCTTTATTTCTTTTATTTCTTTTATTTCATCAAGCCATCTAAGAAACTCAACTTTTGCTCTTGGAAAAACTAATCTTTTAATAACTGGTGCAACTTGTAAAATAGGTTTTTCTTTACCAACTATATCTTTAGCTGACAAATCCCAATTCTTTTCCCATTTAAAGGGGAATATACCAAAATGTGATTTTAATGAACGTAATCCCGGCTTAAAAGAATTCTTAAGAATGTCGCTAATAGGAGGTATTTTAAGTTGATCAGGTTTTAAATAAGAAGCAAATAAAACAAGTCTCTTCCATCCTTTTCTTCTTGCTTTAGGAGAATCTTCAAGCGGTTGATCACCTTTATCTCTTGCATGAAACAATAGAGGAGTAGGGTCATTATCGAATAATTTAGGTGGTTCCGAATCGATACCAACCAAGGCATCTGTAACGATTAAAGATTGAGAACTTTTATGATAACAAGCAATCTCTTGAAATCTACCAAGACCTATATCAATAGGTCCTAAAGAAATCCACCTACAAATTCCTTTATGTGGCAAACCATCTGCAAACATAATCCGTGTTCTTTTAGATGGGAAACCAAGCCAAGATAAAGGAAAGTTAAAAGGGAAGCTCCATTGACCTGGACACACCCAAAGAGTTGAGTCTGGAAATACTCTTGCCATTGCAGGCATTGCTACCTTATGTTCTAATCCTGATGCTGTTGGGAGGACTATCGTACATATTGGGCCATATTTTTCTTGAAGTACTTTTAAAGCTAAAATCAAAGATTTCGTAGGAGGCAAAGGATTAATTAACATCAACCCTTTGGGGACTTTAACAACAACCATTCTTATTGGTACTGCTACATAATAAAGACCTTGAAGTTGTTCAAATCCCCACACCAAATTTGGGACTAGCTCTGAAAACATTGTGTTTCTTGATCCATAAGGATAAAGAGGAAACAAAGGCCACCAGAACCAATTATTATCTTTGGACAAAGTAACGTTTAAGTCTAAATTAGACATAATTAATTTAAATTATTAAATTTCAATATTCCATGTCTAGGCGCAAAAAGAAAAGCTATTAAGAATAATACTGTTTGTACAAGCACTATTGAACCTCCTGTTTCTATGTCTGACCAATAACTAATATATACACCTAATGTACTAGAAATAATACTACTTATAATGGCAATTATTGTCATTCTATCAAATCTATCAGTCATCAAATAGGCTGTAGCACCAGGAGTTATTAACATTGCAACTACAAGGATAATACCAACAGTTTGCAGTCCTGCAACTGCTGCTAAAGATAATATAGATAATAAAAGATAATGAAGTAATCCTGTATTTATTCCAATAGATCTAGCATGGGTTGGATCAAAACAATATAGCATTAAATCTCTTCTAAAAACAATTAGAACTCCTACTACAATAAGGCAAATAATAATTGTTTGTGTTAAATCAGAATTCGAAATACCTAATGGACTTCCAAATAAAATATGCATTAAGTCAATATTACTTTTTATCTTTGACACAAGGACTAAACCAAGAGCAAAGAAGCCAGTAAAAACAAGACCTATAACCGTATCTTCTTTAACTCTAGATTTTTGTTTGACAAATCCTATTAACGCTACAGAACCAACACCGAAAACAAATGCTCCTATTGAAAAAGGTATTCCCAAGGCATAAGCAACCACGACACCAGGCATGACTGCATGAGATACTGCATCTCCCATGAGAGCCCATCCCTTAAGGGTCATATAACAAGAAAGTAAACCACAAACACCACCTACAATGGTACTAATCATTAAAGCTCTTCTCATGAAATCATGAGAAAGAGGTTCCACTAAAAAAGAGATAGGTTTTATTGCGATAAAAAAATCATACATATATCTATTCTTTATAAGAAATTGAGCCAGATATAGGATTTGGAGTCATCCCTCCAAAGGTCATTGAAAGATTTTCTGTAGTAAAGACCTCCGCAGTGTTTCCATAAGCTAGTACTGTTTTATTTATTAGAACTACTAAATCACAGAAATCTCTTACATGACCCAAGTCATGAGTCGAGATTAAAATTGATCTTCCATCTTGTCGTAATTGCAAGAACAATTCAGCCATAAGTTTTTCAGTTCTGATATCAACTCCAGCAAAAGGCTCATCTAATAAAAGAATAGATGCTCTCTGAGCAATCGCCCTAGCCAAGAAAGCTCTTTTGCGCTGTCCTCCTGAAAGTTCTCCGATAGGAGATTGTTTGAGATGAAGCAATTCCACTCTTTCAAGAGCATGAACAACTGCTTTTTTATCAGATTCTCTTGGTACTCTCAAAAAATTCATAGACCCATATCTACCCATCATCACAACATCCCAAACACTTACTGGGAAAGTGCAATCTATTCCCTCATTTTGCGGAACATATGCTACTGATTGATCTTTTTGAGCATTTGATACTGAAGAACCATTAATGAGAATTCTCCCTCTTGATGGACGAACGAAACCCATCAATGCTTTAAATAAGGTTGTTTTTCCAGCTCCATTCATCCCAACAAGACCACAAATGCATGATGAATTAAGCTTTAAGCTGGCATCATAAAGGGCTACTGTGCCGTTATAGTCAACACAAACCTGGTCGGCCTGAATTCTAATTGTGTCTATATTTTCTTTAGTTCTATGTTCCATTCTTATAGGGATTAATTAGGAAGGAATCCTTTTAGAATCAATTTCACGTTGTGCCTTTGCATCTCTAAAAATGTAGGTGCGGGTCCATCAACGTCTGAAAGAGAATCAACAAAAAATTTACCACCAAAAGTAGCCTTTGTTATTCGAGCAACTTCCAATTGAGGTTTTTCGCTAACAGTGGATTCGCAAAAAACAACTGGGACTTTAGCTTCATTTACCGTATCTATTAGAGATTGCATCCTACGAGGAGTAACTTGACTTTCTGCATTTACTGGCCATAAATAAGCTTCCTTAAATCCGTAATCGTCTGCCAAATAAGACAAAGCACCTTCACAACTAACAATTATTCTCTTTTCTGGAGGAATTAGATCTAGAGCCTGCTTAAGTTCTAAATCAAGAATTCTTAATTTGTTTTTGTAACTCTCACCATTTGATATAAAAAGCTCTTTACCATCTGGGTCTATAGCAATAAAGGCTTTTACAAGATTATCTACATAATAAATAGATCTTTTAGGAGACATCCAGGCATGCGGGTTTGGTTTGCCATTGTAAGAATCTCCTTTGATATAAAGAGGTGTCATTCCATCTGACAAGACAACTCTGGGAACATCTTTTAAAGAAGCGGTAAACTTCTTTGCCCAAAGTTCTAATCCTAATCCGTTTTCTATAATTAGGTTTGCTTTTGAAGCTCTAACTAAATCACTTGGAGTAGGTTGGTATCCATGAATTTCTGCTCCAGGTTTAGTTATTGACTCTATTTCTATTCTTTCTCCTGAAATATTTGAAGCAATATCTGCTAGTACTGTAAAAGTCGTTAAAGCAACAGGTTTAGAGTCTATTTTTAGTAATTTTTTATCTTCTAAATTTCTTCTGCAAGATGATAAAAATAGGGCAAAAAAAACTACGCCTATCATTAAATATTTCTGTTGTTTTTTTGCTAAAAAAAATGAAATCAATGTTATCGACAAATAAAAAATCTAATAGATTAAATCCTTATTAGCCAATCTGAGGTTGAATATTGTTTCTTTCTTTAACTTGGTTGTTGATCCAATTTTTAGATTGAAGGAGAAAACCAGACCAATCAACCTTCTCCTTTTCTGCTGCTTTAGCTACTAAGGATGGAGCTTGAAGCTTAAGTAATTCCAAATCAGGCTTTGAAACACCATTATTTAAAGCCATCCAGTCAGCCATAGATGTTCCTACAACCCTTGTCAAATAAGCAGCACTTATTGCTTGCATAGTACCTGCTGCCAACCAAGTGCCTCCATGCAATTTAGCTACCCCTAGAAGCGCCTGACCAGTCCATTCAACAACTCCTTGCGCCAATGCGGCCATGGCCAACTGACGGGCAACAGCATTTAGCAAATCAGGTCTCAAATTGCACGACCAAATCGAACCCATTTCTTGAATCATGAGGCCATTGACAACTGCTACAGATAAAAGATCAGTAGAAGGAACTGGCGATGCAAATACAGCTCCGGCAACAATCCATTGAGAACGATTCTGAATAGAACGAAATTTATCTCTCCTTAGATTTTCTAGATCCGATTGCCAAGAAGAATGTAATCTAGACAACAATCGTTGACGAGTTATATCAAAATTACGCTTTGGTTTATCTAAACATCTTCTAATGGGAGTCAAAGTGTTTTTAATTTCATCAGTAGTTTTATTCCATTTCAATATTCTGTTTTCCCAACGAGATGGCAATTGAGATTGAAGCTCTTTTAGCTCATCACACCAATCAAAATCATCTTTAGTGCAAGCTATTATCCATGAAGGCAAGTCATTTGGAATTTTCTTAAGCCATAGCAAATCAACTGCTCTTAAAGGTAATGGCAAGCAATAAACTATAATATCTTGCTCAAATATTTCGTTAGGCAATTCCCACGATTGATTATTTAAAGGTAGAGAAGAAGAACACGCAAGATCTAATGGATTAGAGCTTTTAAGAGCATCTTGCAAATCATTTGATTTAGGAAAAGTAATACCTTTTGTACTTAAAAAAGTTAAAGATTGGGGTGTATCACGTGATAACAATTTCTCAAGCTCAGAAGTCCTTTCTGCAGATTTTTTCAAATGTTCGCCTGGCTCTTCTAAAGCCTCAAATTGCAATAGAACTTCTTTACAGCGTTTAATCCATCCTTTAACAGAATCAGGAGGGACAAATAAACCTTTAGAAGGGTTTGAAATCAACCAAACTCCCGCTCCAGCAGCTAAAACTGCAAGACCTCCTGATGGGATATGAACAAGATCATTTACCACCCATTGCCCAGCAATTATGGAGCCTAGAACTAAACCCACTTTTCCAACTGGTAATGATGGAATGTTAAAAGAACCTTTCATGAAATTAACTTTCGCCTCCTACTAACTTAACTGCATAATTTTTATTAAAGCAAATATATATAAATAAAAAAGCCTTTAAAACCTTGATTTTTCAGTAGAAATTCTCACAAAGATTAACTCTTTCTTTTTTCTTATGACTTTATCAATATCAAAAAACGTGTGAATCTGCTCAACGAGTCCAACTAAACTTCTCGATAGGGGCAACGATAGTCCAAAATTACATTAATAGTAACCAAATAAAATGGGTGATTCCTACGGAGATTCTCAAAGGACAAAAAGCTATCAAGGCCAAGGGGCTAGAGATACTGGCAGAGGAAGTTTCAAAGGAGGTCGAGGAGGGAATAATCGAGAAGGAGGTGGTTTTAGAATACGCTTAAGTGACAATGAAATGAGATCAGCAAAAATAATTCAAGAAGCCTTTAACCTTCGCTCTACCGTTGCAGTATTAGGTTTTGCGCTTAGGACACTTGGTCAAATGATTCAAGATGGAAAACTTGATGATCTCATCAATCAATATCGTTCTCAAGCTCCACATGACAATTTCAATAGAAATCAATCAGTAAAGGGAGTTAAAAGAGTTGACACAAACACAAATTCGAAGCCAAATCCATTTGCAAGGCCAGCTAAACCAGAGCCTGAAGCCGAACCAGAAGCAACTTCCAATTCTGAAGATTCAACTAGTGATAAATCATTAACTACTGCTGACCCAAACATAAACTCCAATGAAGAAATTGAAAGTACTGAAAAATCAAAAGATAAAACTATAGAAGTAAAAGAGCAACAAACCACAACATCTAACGAATAAAAATCAGTGCAAAAAAAAAGAGTTTTATCCGGCGTTCAACCAACAGGGGCTCTTCATCTAGGTAATTGGCTGGGAGCTATTCGCAACTGGGTTGAACTACAAAATGAATACGAAACCTTCGTTTGCGTAGTAGATCTACATGCTATTACTATTCCTCACAATCCTCAGGAACTAAAAGAAAATACATTAAAAACAGCAGCACTTTATCTTGCATGTGGGATGGACCCTAAAAAGTGCTCAATATTTATTCAAAGTCACATTCCTGCTCATAGTGAACTCTGCTGGATTCTCAATTGCATAACACCATTAAATTGGATGGAAAGAATGATCCAATTTAAAGAAAAAGCTATTAAGCAAGGCGACAATGTATCTCTAGGATTACTTGATTATCCAGTATTAATGGCATCAGACATACTTCTTTATGATGCTGATTTAGTGCCAGTAGGTGAAGATCAAAAACAGCATCTTGAGTTAGCAAGGGATATAGCTCAGCAAAGAATAAATTCCCGATTTAGTAAAAAGGGCTCACCAATTCTTAAAGTTCCAAAACCCCTAATTATTAAAGAAGGAGCAAAAATCATGAGCTTATGTGATGGAAAAAATAAAATGAGCAAAAGCGATCCCAATGAAAATAGTAGAATTGCACTTTTAGATAGCGCAGATATGATTAGAAAAAAAATAAAAAAGGCAAGGACAGATGAGCACTTTGGTCTAGAGTTTAATAATCCAAATAGACCAGAATCAGAAAATCTCTTAGGAATTTACTCCATGCTAAGTGGTAAACAAAGAGAAACAGTAAGCGAGGAATGCTCAAATATAGGGTGGGGAAAATTCAAACCTATGCTTACTGACGCCATAATCTCTTCATTAGAACCAATCCAAACAAAATACAACTTTCTTAGAAAGGATCCGGAATACTTAAATCAAATTCTTAGTGATGGTGCAGATAAAGCAACTATACTGTCAAATTTAACTCTCAATAAAGTAAGATCTGCTTTTGGTTTTCTTCCAAAAATAGATTAATAATGCCAATTATTACTTTGCCTGACGGAAGTCAGAAAAACTATTCAAAACCAGTAACTATTTATGAGATAGCATCAAGCATTGGACCTGGTTTAGCTAATGCAGCAATAGCAGGTAATGTTGATGGTAATTTGATAGATACATGTATACCAATAACAAAAGATTCAAATATAAAAATAATAACGTCTAAAGATAAAGAAGGTATTGATATTATTCGTCATTCATTTGCTCACTTAGTAGGCCATGCTGTAAAGCAATTATATCCAGATGCAAAGATGGCAATAGGACCTGTGATTGAGAACGGATTTTATTATGATATAGGCTACAAAGAAAACTTTACTCCCGATGATCTTAAAAATATTGAATCTAGAATAAAAAAGCTTATAGCATTAAATTATGATGTTGAAGTAAAGATAGTTTCTAAAGATGTAGCTCGTAAAATATTTAGTGATAGAAATGAAATATATAAAGTTCAAATAGTAGATAATATTCCTGAGAATGAAACTATAAAATTATATAAACATCAAGAGTATATCGATATGTGTAGAGGACCACATGTACCTAATACGAAACATCTTAAATCATTCGCACTAACAAAAGTTTCTGGAGCATATTGGCGTGGAAATTCTAACAATGAAATGCTACAAAGAATCTATGGAACAGCCTGGGGTAATTCAAAAGAATTAAGAGAATATATTAAGAGGTTAGAAGAAGCTGAAAAGAGAGATCATAGAAAGCTAGGTAAAAAATACGATTTATTTCATACCCAAGAAGAAGCACCAGGAATGATTTTTTGGCATCCAAAAGGATGGTCAATATATCAAGTCTTAGAAACATATATAAGAGAAATTCTTGCGCTTAATGACTATAAAGAGATAAAAACCCCCCAAGCTGTAGATAGATCACTATGGGAGAAATCTGGACATTGGGATAAATTCAAAGACGATATGTTTACTACTAATTCTGAAAATAGAGAGTACGCAATAAAGCCAATGAATTGTCCTTGTCATATACAAGTTTTTAATCAAGGTTTAAAAAGCTATAAAGATCTGCCAATAAGACTTGCTGAATTTGGCTCATGTCATAGAAATGAGCCATCAGGTGCACTCCATGGCCTTATGAGGGTTAGGAATTTTGTTCAAGACGATGCACATATATTCTGCACAGAAGAACAAATTCAAGGAGAAGTAGATAATTTTATAGATCTTGTTTTTGAGGTTTATAAAGCATTTGGCTTTGATTCAATTATCATTAAATTATCAACAAGACCAAAAAACAGAGTCGGTAGTGATGAAATTTGGGACAAGTCTGAAAAAGCTCTTTCAGAAGCGCTAAATTTTAAAAAATTAGAGTGGGAATATTTGCCAGGAGAAGGTGCTTTTTACGGTCCAAAAATAGAGTTTTCATTAAAAGATAGTCTAGAAAGAATTTGGCAATGTGGAACAATTCAAGTAGATTTCTCAATGCCTGGAAGATTAGGCGCAAGCTATATTAATGAAAAAAGTAATAAAGAAACACCCGTAATGCTTCATAGAGCAATACTTGGATCATTTGAAAGGTTTATAGGAATTCTAATAGAAGAATATGAAGGAAAATTTCCAACATGGTTAGCACCTATTCAAGTTGCAATAATGAGCCTAACTGACAGGAATAAAGATTTATGTGAAGATATCTATAATTTGCTTATTAAAAATAATTATCGATCAGTTTTAGATATAAGGAATGAAAAAATTGGATTTAAGATAAGAGAGCACACAATTCAAAAAATACCTTATATGATAATTATTGGAGACAAAGAGCAAGATTCTAATAAATTATCAGTAAGGACAAGAGAAGGCAAAGACTTAGGCATCATGAACTTTAAGCAATTTCAGAATATAATTGATGAGGCTATAATTAAAAAGTCTAAATCTAATTCATCCGAATAAAATATGAGAAAATTTAAATAGAAACTAATGCATTTAATAGCTGGCGATATTGGAGGAACAAAAACTCTTTTGGGAATATATAAATATTCTGGTACATTAGAATTGATTTATAAGAAATATTATTTATCAAATGAATGGACAAACTTTGAATCTCTTTTAATGGATTTTGTCTCAAAATGGCCAAAAGATCTGGAATGGCCAAAATATGGATGCATTGGAGTTGCAGGAAATGTTAATGGCGGAAAAGTATCTTTAACAAACTTAAGCTGGGAAATAAATCAAAGTCATATATGCAATTTATTAAATCTAAAAAATCTTTTAATTTTAAATGATTTTTATTGCCTTATTCATGCAATACCATTTATAAATAAAAACCAATTTGCGATAATCCAAAACTTTAAAAGTAATTCAATTGATATCGTTAACAACTCTCCTATAACAATAATAGGTGCAGGTACTGGACTTGGTGTAGCAAGAGCATTATTTTCTAAAAATAGAATAGAAGTTCTAGCAAGCGAAGCTGGGCATACAGAATTTGCTCCAAGATGTGAAAAAGAATGGGAACTTTCTTTATGGCTCAAAAAAATTTTTAACTTAAAAAGAATATCTATAGAGCGTGTAATAAGTGGAACAGGGTTAGGAAATATAGCTCGTTGGAGAGTAAGCAGAGGTGATATAAAGAATCATCCAATAATGAAAATCATTAAAGATCTAGAAAGTCAAAATAAATTACAAACCAATTTGCCTGCAATTGTCAGCCAACTAGCTAATGAAGGTGACAATTTAATGAAAGAAGTTTTAGAGATGTGGCTTAGCGCTTATGGATCTGCAGCAGGTGACATTGCTTTACACGAACTTTGTAATGGTGGGCTATGGATTGCTGGTGGCACTGCCTATAAACAACTAGAAGGAATTCGTTCATCAAAATTTTTAGATGCTTTTAAAAACAAAGGTCGTTTTACTGATTATCTCGATCAACTCCCGGTAATAGCTTTAATTGATTCTGATGCTGGCTTATTTGGAGCTGCATGCAAAGCGCATTTAATTTCCAAATCTAGTGTCAGAATCACATAAGATAAAGAACATAATGATTCAGCCGCATATAGGCAAAAAAGTAATAGTGGAGGTTCCCTCTACTACAGCTAACCTTGGACCAGGATTTGATTGTCTTGGCGCAGCATTAGGACTGAAGAATTTTTTTACTATTACCCGAATTGAAGGAGATAGTGAAAAGTTTGATTTAATAATGGAAAGTACAGAAGGAAATCATTTAAGAGGTGGTCCTGAAAATCTTTTTTATAGAGCAGCACAAAGAGTTTGGAGTGCAGCTGAAGTAGAACCCTTTGCATTAGAGGCAAGAGTAAAACTTGCAGTACCTCCAGCAAGAGGGCTTGGAAGTAGTGCGACTGCAATTGTTGCAGGATTGGTAGGTGCCAATGCCTTAATTGAAGACCCACTAAGCAAAGAAAAGCTTCTTGAACTAGCAATAGACATTGAAGGTCATCCAGATAATGTCGTCCCATCCCTTCTTGGAGGATTATGCTTTACAGCTAAAGCTGCCTCACAAAGGTGGAGAGTTGTCAGATGTGATTGGCATAAATCCATAAAAGCAGTTGTTGCAATACCATCACTTCGCTTAAGTACAAGTGAAGCAAGAAGGGTTATGCCAAAAACCGTTCCAATAAGTGATGCAGTGGTAAATCTAGGTTCTTTAACCTTATTACTTCATGGCCTAAGGACAGGTAGAGAAGATTTAATTTCAGATGGAATGCATGATCGCCTTCATGAGCCATATAGATGGAAACTCATAAAGGGTGGTAAAGAAGTCTGTGAAGCAGCTATGAGCTATGGGGCGTTAGGATGTGCAATAAGCGGAGCTGGGCCCAGCATTCTTGCCTTATGCAAGGAAGAGAATGGGAAAGCTATAAGCCAAGCGATGGTAAAAGCTTGGGAAAGAGCTGATGTAGCCAGCCGAGCCCCTTTACTAAACCTTCAAACATCAGGCTCCACATGGATGCCAGGCCAGAAGTGAGTAGATCTACTTACTAAAAGGCACAACAGCTGATAAAGTCTATTCTCATTCTCGTCAGATTATGGACGCCACACTAGTAACACATACAGCGTCCACAAGCTCAGTACCATGGCTTTCTCTCATAGTACTTTTGCCGGTCTTTGGGGCACTAATAATACAATTCCTTCCAGTAAAGCAATCTGATAATCCGTCCTTTTTTAGAAATATTGCAATTGCATTTTTAGGTTTTGATTTTCTTATAATAATAACTGTTTTTAGTCGATTTTTTGATAATAAAATAAGTGAAATTCAATTAATAGAAAGAATAAGCTGGCTGCCTTCAATAGGGCTTGAATGGTCACTAGGAGTAGATGGTATTTCAGCTCCTTTAGTTGCTTTAAGCGGCTTAATAACTCTCCTTTCTGCAGCTGCAAGTTGGAAGATTAATAATAAACCAAAACTTTATTTCTCCTTACTTTTAATTCAAGCTTCAGCACAAGCATTGGTTTTCCTGTCGCAAGATTTTCTATTATTCTTTCTTGCTTGGGAATTAGAACTTGTTCCTGTATATTTACTAATTGCAATTTGGGGAGGGAAAAAGAGGTTATATGCTGCTACAAAATTTATACTTTACACAGCTCTTGCATCACTCCTAATTCTTGTAAGTGGTCTTGCACTTGCATTATCAGGTAATCAATTTTCATTAAACCTTACAGATCTCAGTACAAGATCTGCTTCTGGAACTTTTGGATTGCTTTGTTATTTAGGATTCTTAATTGGGTTTGGAGTAAAACTACCAATATTCCCTCTTCATACATGGCTTCCTGATGCTCATGGTGAAGCAAATGCTCCTGTTTCAATGTTGCTAGCAGGCGTACTTTTAAAAATGGGAGGTTATGCATTGATTAGGTTTAATGTACAAATGTTCCCTGAAACACATATTCAATTTGCACCTGCTCTAATAATAATAGGAATTGTAAATATAATTTATGGGGCATTAAATGCATTTGCTCAAGATAATGTAAAAAGAAGAATTGCTTGCAGTTCTGTTAGCCATATGGGATTCGTTTTACTAGGAATTGGTGCAATAAATACTCTTGGAATTAATGGAGCAATGCTCCAAATGATTAGCCATGGATTAATAGCTGCAGCAATGTTTTTTGTGACAGGCTCCTTTTACGAAAGAACAAATACACTTTCAATTCCCAATATGGGAGGGGTAGCCAAAGCCTTACCAATTACTTTTGCTCTTTTTCTAACATGTTCATTGGCATCTTTAGCCTTGCCTGGGATGAGTGGATTTATTAGTGAAATAACAATATTTTTAGGCATAACAAGTCAAGAAGCATTTACATCATTATTTAAATCGATTTCAATTTTTATTGCTGCAATTGGATTAGTTCTTACCCCTATATATCTTTTATCAATGTGTAGACGTGTATTCTTTGGACCTAGAATACCAGCACTAGCAATTGTGGAAGAGATGAGTCCAAGAGAATTGTTTATATCATTAAGTCTGATAGTACCCACTCTCCTTATTGGTTTTTGGCCAAGAGTCATAACTGAATTATATGAGAGTTCTTCGAACCTAATTGCAAATAACCTTTTGTCTCATATGCTTATAATAACTAATAATTCAATGAATTTACTTTAAGCAAAAGTGAGAAAGAATATGGGATGTATATTTACGAGCAAAGGACTACCTGCATTTGAAAGAATAACTCCTAAAGAAATTGAAAACCATCTACCTCCTTTACTTAAAGAGCTTAATGAAGAACTAATTACATTAGAAAACAATATACGAAGAAAATTAAATAAGAATGATTCTCTTACTTGGAACGAATTAATAGGAACTCTACATAAAATAGAGAAAAAGCTTCATTCTGGCTGGGGTGTTGTCTCACATTTATATGGAGTCTCAAACTCTCCGGAATTAAGAGAAGTATATTCTTCTCAACAACCGAAAGTTATACGATTTTGTAATCGTCTTGGACAGAGCACGATTCTTTTTGATGCTCTAACAAAACTTCTTCAAGACAAGAAACAACAGCTAGACGAAACACAGCAAAGAATTATTCGAGCAGAGCTTTTAGAAATGAAGAACAAAGGCGTAGGCCTTACAGGCGACGAGAAGGAGCTTTTCAATTACAATAGCGAACGTCTTGCCAAATTATCTACTACGTTTAGTGATAATGTTTTAGATGCTTCAAATAGCTGGAAACTTCTTCTAACCAAGCAAGAAGAGATAGCAGGGCTACCGCGAAGAAATCGTGAACTGATGGCAAAAGCAGCAAAGAACAATTCAGATCCCTCCTCAAAAGAAAAATATAAGTACACCGCAGATCAAGGTCCTTGGCTACTTACTTTAGATGTTCCAAGCTACATAGCATTTATTACTTACTCAGAGAATAGAAATCTTCGTGAAAAAATTTATAAAGCCTATGTTAGTAGAGCAAGTAAAGGAACAAAAAACAATGAGATTTTAATTGAGGAAATTTTAGATCTCAGAAGTAAACAATCTAAATTACTCGGCTACCAGAATTGGGCTGAATTAAGCCTTGCAAATAAAATGGCACAAGATATTAACGAAGTTGAGTCTCTCTTAGAAGAAATAAGAGTGGCAGCAATGCCAGCAGCTCATAAAGAAATAAAACGTTTACAAGATTTTGCCTCTAAAAATACCAATAAAGAATTCAATGATTTTGCTCCTTGGGATCTAAGCTTTTGGTCGGAAAAGCTTAGACAAGATATCCTAGATCTAAATCAAGAGGAACTTAGAGCTTGGTTCCCTCTATCTCAAGTACTTAATGGCCTGTTTAAATTGTGTGAGAGACTTTTTGATATTTATATAGAGCCAGAAAACAAAAGCTATCCAGTTTGGCATAAAGATGTTCAATTATTTAATGTTATAGATAACAAAGGGGCCAAAATAGCATCTTTTTATTTAGATCCATACTCAAGACCAGAAACCAAAAGAGGTGGCGCATGGATGGATGAATGTCTAACCAAAGAAAAGCTTCAAGATGGAAATTACATAGTACCAGTAGCGTATTTAATATGTAATCAAACACCTCCAATGAACAATACGCCTAGTCTTATGAGCTTTGAAGAAGTAAGAACACTATTTCACGAATTTGGTCATGGTCTACAACATATGCTTACAACCATTGATTACCCTAAGGCTGCGGGTATAAACAACATTGAATGGGATGCTGTTGAATTACCTAGCCAATTTATGGAGAACTGGTGTCTAGATAATAGAACTATTCATGATATAGCAAAGCATTGGGAAACAAAGGAATCCTTGTCAGATGAAGATGTCAATAAATTGCGCTTAAATCAAATCTTCAACTCTGGTATTTCTACGATGAGACAAATTCACTTTGCACTTACAGATATAAAGCTTCATAGCTCTTGGGAGAAGGAATCTGGCATAAAACCAAATGATTTGAGGAGGGATTTAGCTAAAAGCACATGCGTATTGCAACCTATTCCAGAAGATAATTTCTTATGTGCCTTTAATCATATCTTTGCTGGAGGATACTCGGCAGGATACTATTCATACAAATGGGCTGAAGTTCTAAGTGCAGATGCATACGCAAGTTTTGAAGAGTCAGGTCTAGATAACGAATTAGAAATAAGAAAAAAAGGAACTCTCTTTAGAGATACTGTCCTTAGTCTAGGAGGAAGTAAATCACCTGCAGAAGTATTTAAATTATTTAGAGGCAGATCTCCAAGTACTAAACCATTAATTAGACATAGTGGGCTTATTAGCAACTCCTAGCAAGTCCTCACTTATTAATTGAATACTAATTGAATTCCTTATTAACCCTTTATGAGTTATAACTGGTAGAGAAATTGAATCTCCTATAGGCAACACTGCATGAAAACCAGGGAAAACCATTAAGTCAGAAAAAGAGAAATAGCTTATACATTGAATACTTGTCAGGTTAATTAAAGAATTATCTAGTGAATACAACAAATTACTACCTATCTTCATTTCTGCAATACCTAAGAAGAAAGACCTAGGTACACATTGAGCAGTCAAAGTCCCCTTATGGGGACTTCCAATGCTAAAGAAGCGTATAGTTCGCTTAAATCCCATAAACTCCTGCAACCAAACTCTACTAATTAAGCCACCCATAGAAAAGCCTAATATATCTATTGGTTGTTCAGAACCAAATCTACTTTGAATCTGAAGGTCAAGCTCTTTAGCTAACTCCCTAATACCTACTCTTCCAAAGTCATGTGGCAAATGAGGAGCTAATAAAAGAGATGGCTTTTGATTCAGGTGATTTATAAGTCTCTCAAACAGCTGTGGAGTATTCCATAAGCCATGAACCAAAACCAATGGTCTAATCAATTGTCTTTTCATGAGCTCATGGAAAAATATTTTTTTTCCTATTTATTGAAACACTACCTTGAAAACCATCTATTGGAGGTGTGCATTTTTTCAAGGAAATCTCCATAGGAATAGGGCCATACAAGTTTTCAAGCCTTTCTAAAATGCATTCACTAAAACGTTCAATGGTTTTACATTTAATTCCGAGAGCTAATTGCTGAATATTGTTAATAGCAAGGCTATAATCAAGAGTTGCGGAGAGCTCATCATTTATAGCAGCATCATTTACGTCAACCCACAGTATAATATCTAAAAGAAAATCTTGTCCTAACAATTGTTCTTTTTCTAGAACACCAACATGAGCCCAAAGGTTGACATTCGAAATGTTAATAGAAGTCAAAGAAGTCTCATCCATCATTACTTTAAATCCTTATGAGAAAAACTTTTCTTTCCTAAAGAAAAATCCGCAGCCACATGTCCTTCTCCTTTTAAAAAATATCTATATGTAACTAAGCCCTCTAGGCCGACTGGTCCTCTTGGAGGAAGGGTTTGAGTGCTAATTCCAACTTCTGCACCAAATCCATAACGGAAACCATCAGCAAACCGAGTAGAACAATTATGATAAACACCTGAACTGTCTACTGATAACATAAATTTTCTAGCTATCTCTTTATTATTTGTGGCAATAGCATCTGTATGCCTAGAACTATAAATACGTATATGCTCTATTGCCTCATCAACAGAAGAAACAATTTTTATTGAAAGTTTTAACTCAAGGTATTCTGTAGACCAATCACTATCAATGGCCTTATTACTCACACCTAACTCCTGTGACAGCTCGTCTCCTACAAGCTCAACTCCTAGATTGGCAAGAGCTGGCACGGCAATCTCTAAAAAAGAAGATGCGATATCCTTGTGCAAAAGTAATGTCTCAATCGCGTTACATGCAGCAGGATATTGACATTTACTATCAATCGTTATATCTAGAGCTTGATTTAAATCAACATTAGAATCTACATACAAATGACAAATACCATCAGCATGACCCAAAACAGGTATTCGAGTATTGTCTTGAATAAACCTCACTAATTCATTACTTCCTCTGGGAATTATAAGATCTACATATTTATCTAAAAGAAGTAAACTCAAACTTTCTTCTCGCGTTGTTAGTAAACATAAAGAGTTCGATGAAATATCAGAGTCATTTAAACCATTATTAAGTGCTTTTATAATTGCCTCATTCGTTAAGCTTGCTTCACTACCTCCCTTAAGGATAGCTCCATTACCAGATCGTATAGCTAAGGAAGCTATCTGCATAACAGCATCAGGTCTAGACTCGAAGATAACTCCAAGTACTCCTAAAGGAACTGTAACTCTCTCTAAAATGAGACCTTTATCTAATTCCCGATATAGTTGGCGGCATCCGAGCGGATCAGTTAAAGCGGCTACTTGCGTAACACCCTCTATAGCATTGCTCAACTTTTCTTTATTAAGTTTCAATCTTGATAACAGTGCCTGGCTAAGCCCGTTTTCCTGTGCTCTTAGAAGGTCACTTTCGTTAGCATGAATAATTTCATCAGCATGAGCATGCAAACTATTTGCCATTGAAGACAAAGCACTTTGACGTTGCTCATTACTACTTTGAGCTAATTCTATTGAGGCTTTCTTAACATCACTAGCACGTAAGAGCAGATCATCTGTAGGTGCAGAAATTTTGGTTTGATTTTGCATGAGTTACTAGATTTTTAAATACATCCTGCCTCAAGAATTTTAATGGGCTGTAAAATCTTAAAATAGTTAGAGTGGCAAGAATATCTTAAATTCGATTAAAAGATAAATAAGGATATTTATTATATAAAATTAGTATTTAAGGAACAATTGTAATTGACTTTGCCAGTTTCCATCATTATCAAGAGAGCCTAAAACCCCAACACTTGGAAGGAACTGATATGTAAGCGTTCCATGTGGAGGAATATCATTACGGTTGGGTGTTGTCTGAATCGATAAATTAATTTTGTCAGAGAGATCCATACCCACTTCTGCTATCCAAGACTGTTTAGGAGACAAGTCATCTTGTGAGTCTTCTAAATCAACAAAATCAGCTCCTTCTTCAACATCACTATTATCTGTCTCATCACTAGTAAATTTATTCGAAACAAACGCAGGATAAAAAGCTAACTGAATTCTCTCACTAAAAGCATCACTTAATCTACCTAAGGCAGGAGAAACTAAAGATCTTCCAAGTAGTCCTACAAGAACTTCTCGTTGACTACCTGTCATTAACATCGTTAAAGAGTTTCCACCTATAAGATTAAACAAATAACTCTGTGGCAATACAGGCGTGCTGCTTAGTTCATACGTTTCTGCTACACGATCAGCTAAGCCAGTAGCGATTAAATCTATCTTTACAAGTCTTGATCCACCTATTCCAACTGAGGTTGAACTATTTAAAACAAAATCATTGGAAGAAGTTGACTGATCAGTATCATTAGCAACATCGGGCACCCTGGTTATAAGCTTGATGTCTAAGAAAGGAACCAACCCCATTGAAGGAGTAAATGTTGCTGTATTTTTATATTTTCTATCTAAATTAAATGTAGTTGTAAATAGATTAACTCTACCTTTCTCAAGTCTAATTAAGCCCGTCAAATCAAGATTCTCATCAAATGTACCGTCAAGAATAATTTTGCCTGAAGTAGTAAAACTTGCTATTGGCTGAGAAACAATATTTAAATTAGGTCCTAAGACAACATTAAGCGAATTAAATCCAATATAAGAGTATCCTTTTGGAATTCCAGAACTAAGAATTTTACTTGCTGGAGATTCCTTATCTTGGAGAAAAAGAATTAAAGGTTTAGCTGCAACATCTTGATAATCCCAACTCTGCTCAGGAAATACTTGACTATTTAATCGAATAGATTTAAGTGTATTTCTTCCCGAGTCAATTGAATCCTTACGTCTAGGTCTCGACCGCTTTGTTGAAATTGTTCCTTCACTAATAGAAATTTGACCTCCAATTAATGGATTTAAAACAGACCGTCCTATCTGAAGATCTGATGAAATATTTACATCATAATTCTGCTGCTTTAGCTTTATCGATTTCATCTGAACGTTAAGTTGCTCTTTAGCCTCTTTGGAAGGCCTAAAGAGGGCTAAAGCCCCAGAGGCTTTTATTTTTCCCTTACGACCTAATTTTGCTTCTAAAGACTGAACATCAAATCTATTAAAATCAAAAAATATCTTACTATTAAAATCTCTTACTGGCATTTCGTTTAAAAGGAGTCTTCCATTTTTAATAACTAAAAAACCATTAGATGTTACTTCTTCTGAAGCGCCTCTAATTAAAAGTTTCATATCGATACTTCCAGATTCCCAAGAAACAACATCATTTGAAAGACCATCAAGAAAACTAAGAGCATTTCCATGACTTTCAATCTGCAAATCAAATGGTTGCTCCGAAGATAAAGGGATATCCCCAAAAATAGAAACAGTTTCAGTAGAGGTTATTTCTCTAAAAGATATATCAGTCTTTAATACTGAATTAGCTATAAAAATATCAGATTTTTCTAATACAAATTCCTTGTCTAATATTTTCGCATCTTCTAAAACTAATTCAGCCGTTAACTCTGGGGACTTCTTATTAAATCTATATCTTCCTGTTATACCAAACATTCCGCTTATTGAAGAAGGTGTTGAGAAAAACAAAGAAAGCATAGAGAAAGGAAGATTAAGCAAAACAAATTCACCATTTTTATTTAGTGATTGTGAGAAAAATTGAGCTTTAAAAGGTTTTATAGCTACACCTTTACGACGACTTCCTCTAATCCAAAGTTTTCCAGAAGCCTCAACATCAAGTTTTAAATCGGAGAGTTGGGAGCCTTCGAGATTCGCAATGGCATTAATACTACCTCTTAATTTCTTAGGATCAATTAATTTCTTACTAGTTTCATTTAAATAAATGTCATTCAACGCAATTAGTGATTTCTGCAATAGAGATATCTGATTATCTAATGATTCATCTGGATTAATTGATACTTTGCTGAGGTCATTAGCCGTACCAAAAGCTATTTTCGGAAATAAATCGAATTCTGAAATCTTAAGTCCAGTATCAAGAAGCCAGCTAGGTCTAATACCTTTAACTTCTGTTCTAGCTTTAATCTCTCCCCCTATTCGTCCATCTGCATTAATCAAGATCTTTCCTTTAGCTGGCGGAATTATTTCTGCTGTCATCGAATATTTGTTTTCTGAATAGCTACCACTTAGTTGCCATTTCTTCAATGCAACACCAAGCCACCTATAACTCTTTGTAGTTAATTTTCCATCTATAAAAAATGGATTCATTTTAAATGAGCCTTGACCAATCATCTTGCCCATAACTCTTTTAAAACTATTCTCAGGAGGAACAGCAATCTCCAAACGATCCAATCTGAAATTATCCGCTTTCCATGAATATCCTTCTGCAGTCTGATTTACTAAAATAGAACCACCATATCTTTCTAATGCGAGATCCTTTAATGAAAAATTGTTGGTAAATGTTGCATCTAATTTACCAGCAGTATCAGGTGAGACTGAAGCAATAGAAAGTTGACCGCTCCCTCCTAATCCATTAAATTCACCTTCCCATTTTTCTTGTAACTTTAAAGCACTTAACTGTGGATCCTCTAATTTTATTGATAAATCTGTCTTCAAATATGGTAAAGGTCCGTTAATAGTTCCACTTGTAGAGATTTTTCCAGAGACAGGAACGCCAATCAATGGACTTAAAGAAGACAATTTAAATGTTTTTAGATCAATTTCTGAACTCAATTCACCAATTAAGAATCTACCTTCATCTATCCAAAAGGGTAAAGAAGCTTTTAAATTTAATGGTGCATTAAGTTGATCATTAGAGCGTAAAAAAGATTTTATTTTTAAATCATACTTAGTCGTATTCTTAAAAGGAATAGCTCCACTAATCCTTCCATTCCAAGTTTCATACTGAAAGTCAGAATCAAGTAATTCTAATTTTCCATTTCTACAAATTATTGATGTTTTTGGAGATATTAATTTTGAAGTAGAAGTTTTAGATAGCAAAGTTAAATTCTTAAAAGAAACTTCTCCCCTACAACTTAGATTTGATGAATTAACACCAAGTTTTATATTTCCATTAACATTTCCACCTGCAAAAAAGTTTCTATTTTTAAATAATGTTGATTGAAAGTTTTCTAAATCAAGATTTCTGGCTATTGCCTTACCGTTAAATTTAACTTGATTGAAATAACCAGAACCTTTTAAAGATAAAGATCCTTCATCATTAAACAAAAATGAGAGTTTACCAACGATCTTTTTCTCTGGAAGCCTGAATAAAACATTAGCCTTAGGTTTTATTGAGCTACTTTTGGAATCAATATAAATCTCTGAAGAAGAATCCAAACGTAACCTTAGATTTAAATTAGGAGGGCTACCTCCTTCAGAAGATCCCAAAACCCAATAAGATCCGTCCTTATTGGAATTTAAAAAGATTTTTGTATCCTTAGGGCTAACTACCAACACAGGTCGCCAATTCAATACGCTCGCAATTGGAGCAAATTGGATTTTCAAATTAGAGAAGCTCGCACTTGAAGTGTCTAAAGGTCCTTCTAATATCTTTGAGCTTCCTATAGAGAATCCCCATGCCCTTAAGCCTTTATAAGGACCAATAATTACATCATGACCAAGTTGAGCTGAAAAATTCTTCTGAAGCTGAGATCTAGAATTAAGAAAAATGTTTCCTATTACATTATTGGTAACAAGGTAGAGTGATCCTCCACCAAAAACCATTAGAGCCCCATATATGCCCAGTTTTTTAATTTTTGTGTTTTGAATCTTCACTCCTTTAGAAGTTTCTTTGTCTTTTAGGGAGCAGACGAACTATAAGGAGTGAATGTATTGTTAACCAGTCAATGTCAATTTCTCAATTCTTACAAGATGCCACCAGCTGGCTTGCTTGGTCAGGCATCGGACTAACAATAATTACCTTGATCGCATTTATAACTAGATGGGGTATAAAGTTCAGGCTAGTTGGAGCAACGATTTTCACCATATTACTTTCTGGAAGCTTTTGGGCTTTTCAAGAAAGTTATACACCACCAAGAGAAATAGAAGGTGCTTTATACGTACCTGTGGTTTATGACAATGGTGCAGATCTTGTAGTGGCTCAAGCCTCAGAAGACTTTCCTGAGGAAGCAATACAACCATCACTTGAACAAATAGCTGAAAACTTGAAAGGAGGCGGAAGGAATGTGAAAAATGTATATGTAAGAATTCGTAGAATAGAAGATGTTGAAGAAGGGATTAGTAAGCCTGTGGTTCTAGGGCAAATTATTAGAGACCCTTCAAAAAAGATAAATTCTCCTGTATCCCCTGATGAAATCGTAAAAATGAATGAGTTCAGCCTTAGCGATCCTTTAAAGGAATTTAAAGAAAATGAAAGCAATTACGAAGAAAGCTCAGATGATATTTTTGCCCTAGAAGAGACAACGGATGATAGTCAGAAAGAAGTAAATCCTCAAAAAGAAAGTGATCTTATTTAACTAGATATTCGATGCTTAAAATATTTAAAAAGCTTATAAAAATTCAAAAGTACAAATTTGTTTAGTTAATCAACCTATAGGCAATATATGAACTGACATATGGGATCACCAATTAGAATGAATTCGAGTCTGAAATATAGACAGTAAGTCAGGAGAAAAAATGAGCTACTTTGTTGCGATATTAATTGCCTATCTTGCCTCACCTTCAATTGTTTATGGGCAATCTAAACTTCTTGAAAATGTAAAAAAGAATCCTGAAGAGGCAAAAGCACTTTGCAATAAATTCAGAAGGGACAATTCAATGGGCATCTCTTCTAGATCAAAAGCAGTAATTGAGGGCATCAGTCAAGAGAAAAATCTAAGCTTCACTGATGCAGAAATACTTTCTATATACGTTATTGGTATGTACTGCCCAGATGTGAAATAGCAAAAAGAAAATTATGAGTTTAGAAATAAATTATAGAGATGAAGTACTAACTCTTACAGATGGAATAAAGCTTAAGGCAAGACTCTGGATTCCTGATGGTGAAGGACCATGGCCAGCATTATTGATGAGACAACCATATGGAAGAGAAATAGCCTCAACAGTTACTTATGCTCATCCAGTTTGGTGGGCAAGACATGGCTTTTTAGTAATCATTCAAGATGTTCGAGGTCAGGGAGATTCTGAAGGAAAATTTATTGGCTTTGAACAAGAATCATCTGATACAACTGAAACACATAAATGGGTAAGGTCTCTCCCGGAATGCAATGGTCTTTTAGGCACATATGGGTTTTCCTATCAAGGGCTTACACAACTCCTAGGAGAGCCTGGTAGCCGCCCTCCAGAATGCCTTGCTCCTGCAATGACTGGTCTAAATGAAGGAGCCCATTGGAGCAATGAAGGAGGAGCTTTTTGGTGGCATCTCGGAATTGCCTGGGGTCTTCAATTAGCCGCACAAAAACTTTCAAGAGAGAAAAATTTAGAAGGATGGGCAATTATTCGAGAAAGCCTAGAGTCAAAAAGATATTTAACTAATGGACTTGAACTATTAAAAAAATACGACTCAGAAGGTATGGCCATAAAATGGATGAAAACATCAGAAAGTTTTTCCAAGGATTGGAAAATTCATGAGCCTTTAAAAGAATGGCTTAAACAACCGATGCTTTTATTAGGAGGCTGGTGGGATCCCCACCTAAGAGGGATTTTAGAAATTAATCAAAAAGCAATTGAAGCAGGAGGAAATCCTGATTTATATATAGGTCCTGCAACACATCTTCAATGGTGGGAAGAGACAAACAATACTCAATTAGATTTCTTTAACCGGCATTTAAAATTTACTTCTTCTAAGAAAAACAATAATTCTATAAGGCTATGGAACATGACTGGCAAGACATGGCAACCCAAACAGCCATCAAATCTTTTAGCTAAAAACATAAGTTTTTTTCTTTCAAGCAAGGGTTTGGCTTGTAACAGCTCAAAAGATGGAAAACTAATAGCCTCACCTAATAAGGAAAGATTTATAAATATCGTTCATGATCCTTGGCGCCCAGTACCTTCAATTGGTGGTCATTTAAGTCCTAATCCTGGAGAAGCAAATAGAGCTCTTATTGATATGCGAGGTGATGTAGCCACTTTCACAAGCAAGCCATTTAACAAAGAGGAAGTTTTGGAGAGTACCCCCACACTGGAAATACAAGCAAAAGCTGATAAAGAAGGATTCGATCTTTGTGTAGCTCTTTCAATATTTTTCGAAGAACAAAACGAGGCAAATCAACTATCTACTGGATTTTTAAGAATAATTGGTGAAAATGCAAAAATATTTACCCAAAGAAAAGTAATCTTGCAACC
Organism: Prochlorococcus sp. AG-363-C02; assembly: GCA_003278345.1. Lineage (GTDB taxonomy): Bacteria > Cyanobacteriota > Cyanobacteriia > PCC-6307 > Cyanobiaceae > Prochlorococcus_E. Next base: position 50,131 of record QCFH01000004.1, read on the forward strand.
TTTCTTAGCAAGTTTTCCCAAGGGATCTCAAATACGTATATCTATTTCTGGTTCTTCTTGGCCAGCAATTGCAATTAATCCTGGTTCAATAAATAAACCCTGTATTTCCTCGAATCCAAATTGTTCTATAACAACAATATCTATTGACCTATCTAAATCAAAAATAAAATTCAATCCTATATTCTCAAACTAAACTCCCAATATTACCTTTAATCATATAAGCTCCTGTTTCTATCCAATTAAGTTATGTCTCCCAGTATTGCTATGGACTGGACGGCAGCAGAAGGTGTAAAACTAGCCAATTGCAGACATGACAACCCTTTTGGTGTTCTTGGTCCACAACCCAATGAAAACAAATGGTCATTAAGGGTATGGATGCCTGAGGCAGACGAAGTTAATCTAATTTTAAATGGCCAGGAAAAGGAATTAACCAATCCAAATCACCCTTGGATATTTGAGGCACTGTTAGAAGAAGATCCAGGTTGTAAATATCAAGTCAAAGTAAAAAGAGGTGGTATATCACATTCCCAATATGACCCATGGGCATTTAGATCAGAATGGATGGGTGAAATTGATAGACACTTATTTGCAGAAGGAAATCATCATCATATTTGGCGCAGAATGGGTGCGCATATTATTTCAAAAGAAGGAATTGAAGGGGTAATGTTCTGCTTATGGGCACCTAATGCAAAAAGTGTTTCAGTTGTCGGCGAAATGAACAGTTGGGATGGGAGACACCATCCCATGCAAAAAAGACTTGGAGGAATTTGGGAATTATTTATACCTGGTTTAGACAAAGGAGATCTGTATCAATATGAAATCAGAACCCAAGAAGGTCATTGCTATAAAAAAGCTGATCCCTACGGATTCCAACATGAAGTTAGACCTGCTCAAAGCTCAGTAATTTCAAATCTTGATGGCTTCTTATGGGAAGATGAAACTTGGATGAGCAAACGAGATACAGAAGACCAACTTAATAAACCCATATCAGTATATGAAATGCATCTAGGCAGTTGGATGCATGCATCAAACTCCGACCCTTTTCTAGAAGATGATGGATCAGAGAGAGCCCCAGTTCCTGCAGCTGACTTAAAGCCTGAAACAAGATTCCTAACTTATCCAGAGCTAACAGAAAAACTTATTCCTTATGTAAAGGCAAGAGGCTTTACGCATATCGAATTAATGCCTATTTCAGAGCATCCATTTGATGGTTCATGGGGTTATCAGGTTACCGGCTGGTATGCACCTACAAGTCGATATGGAAGTCCTGATGAGTTCAAATCTTTTGTAAATGCATGTCATTCAGAAGGCATAGGTGTAATTCTAGATTGGGTTCCAGGACACTTCCCAAAAGATCAGCATGGATTAGCATTTTTTGACGGATCACATCTTTATGAGCATTCCGATCCTCGAATAGGAGAACATAAAGAATGGGGAACATTGATTTTCAATTACAGCCGAAATGAGGTTAGGAATTTTCTTGTAGCTAATCTTGTTTATTGGTTTGAACAATTTCATATAGATGGGATAAGAGTTGATGCTGTTGCATCAATGCTCTACAAAGATTATTTGAGGCCTGAAGGAGAGTGGATTCCAAATGAGGATGGTAGCAATCAAAATTACGAAGCAGTAAATTTCCTACAACAAGCAAATCATGTTCTTTTTCAACATTTTCCTGGAGCACTCTCTATTGCAGAAGAATCAACAACATGGACAGGTGTTACAAAGCCGACAGACGTAGGAGGGCTTGGATTCAATCTAAAATGGAATATGGGATGGATGCACGATATGCTTGATTATTTCGAAATAGATCCTTGGTTCAGGCAATTTCACCAAAATAATGTAACTTTCTCAATTTGTTATAACTACACGGAAAATTTTATGCTCTCTCTTAGTCATGATGAGGTGGTACATGGCAAGAGTCATCTATTACACAAAATGCCAGGAGATGATTGGAAAAAATATGCAAATACAAGAGCGTTACTTGCTTATATGTGGACACATCCTGGTAAAAAAACAATATTTATGGGAATGGAATTTGGTCAAAGGCAAGAATGGAATGTATGGGATGATCTTCAATGGGAACTATTAGAACATCAGCCTCACCAAGGAATTCAAAGGCTAATTGATGACTTGAATACTCTATATAAAAATCAACCAGCTCTATGGAGAGAAGATTTTGATGAATATGGTTTCCAGTGGATTGACTGCAAAGATAATGCCAATTCAGTTATTAGCTTTATGCGTAGAGAAAGAGAAACAGGAGAGTGGCTAGTTATAGTGACTAATTTCACTCCAGAATTACATTCAAATTATAAGGTAGGTGTCCCTATAGATGGATTCTATAGAGAAATATTTAATACTGATTCTGATAAATATGGCGGATCAAATAAAGGAAATCTAGGTGGCAAATATACCGAAAAATATAATATACATGAATATGAAAATGCCTTAGAACTCTCTCTACCACCTTTAAGTGTACTTATTCTTAAATACGACAAAAATAAATCTAAAACTAAATTAAAATCAAAATAAATCAATCCCAAGCAAAAAACGGTGAAATCCAAAAAGGTGTGAAGAAGATGCACACTAATGAGATTTTTTTTACTTTTGGACTTCACACTCCAGTAAATTTTTGAACTGATCCGCATAGAGAATGACTGAATCTCTTCCACTACTTCTCCGAGCTGCACGGGGTGAATCAGTAAGCAGAACACCTGTTTGGATGATGCGCCAAGCAGGTAGATACATGAAAGTGTATAGAGAGTTAAGAGAAAAATATCCTAGTTTTCGAGAAAGGTCAGAAAATCCTGCTTTGTCATACGAAATATCAATGCAACCATTTCATGAATTCCAACCTGATGGTGTAATTCTTTTTTCTGACATATTGACCCCTCTGCCAGGAATGGGAATTGATTTTGATATCGTTGAAAGCAAAGGTCCAATTATAAATAATCCCATTAGGACAATTCAACAAATAGAAGATCTTTCCACTCTTGAGCCAAAAGAAAGTCTTCCTTTTGTTGGGGAAGTTCTAAATCAACTAAGAAAAAGTGTTGGAAATAAAGCTGCTGTTTTAGGTTTTGTTGGTGCACCTTGGACACTGGCAGCTTACGTAGTGGAAGGTAAAAGCAGCAAGAACTACTCAGTCATTAAAGCAATGGCTTTCCGAGAACCTCAGATGCTTCATAAACTTTTGAATCATTTTGCTGAATCAATAGCGAAATATTTGAAATATCAAATTGATTCAGGAGCACAAGTTGTTCAAATGTTTGACTCATGGGCCGGACAGTTAAGTCCAACCGACTACGACACTTTCGCAGCTCCTTACCAAAAAAAGGTTGTAGATCTTGTAAAAGCCACCCATCCAGATACACCGATGATCCTTTATATATCAGGAAGTGCTGGGGTTATCGAAAGGATGGCTGCTACAGGTGTAGATATAATTTCTTTGGATTGGACCGTAGACATGGCTGAAGGTTGTGCTCGTCTACCTAAGGATATTGGTATTCAAGGAAATGTTGACCCCGGCATTTTATTTGGTTCATCAGACATGATCAAAGAGAGAATTATTGATACTGTTTTAAAAGCTAAAGGGAGGAAGCATATCCTCAACCTTGGTCACGGGATTCTTCCAGGCACTCCTGAAGAAAATGCAAGAACCTTTTTTGAAGCTGGTAAAAATGTAAATAATTTAATTTCTGCAATTTGAAAGAAGCACGTATACTCGTAACAGGGGCAAGTGGATGTGTAGGCCAATACACTAGTAATTGGCTATTAAGAAATACAGAAGCAAAATTACTTTTGTGGATTAGGGACCCGGATAAACTTACTGCAATTGACCCTAATAACCCAAGAGTAAAATTATTAATAGGGGACTTAAGAACGCCAGAAAAGTTTTCAAAAGAAATTTTTTCTGCAACACATTTAATACATACAGCTACAGCCTGGGGCGATTTAGAAAGGACAAAGCAGGTAAACTTAATTGCTGTGAAAAAAATCTTAGATTTAGTTAATCCAGCTATTATCCAAAAGATTATTTACTTTTCTACTGCAAGTATTTTAAACAAGCAACTACAACCAATTCCTGAAGCCAGAACAAAAGGTACAGAATACATACAAACTAAAGCTAAGTGCTTACAAGAGCTTGAAAAGCACAGTCTTTCAAAAAAAATAATTGCTGTATTCCCTACCCTTGTATTTGGAGGTAGGTATGACAATTCAGGATTATTCCCCGCAAGTTATTTGACTCAAGGGCTAAAGCAAGCTGTTAATTGGCTTTGGCTTGCAAGATGGTTTAAGGGATATTCAAAGTTCCATTTCATGCATGCTGAAGACATCGCTTATGTAAGCTGTCAACTTTTATTTAATAAAACTTTTAGTGGAACCAAAATCTCCATCGAAAACACAGGACTCACGAAAATAGTCCTAGGACAACCCTATTTGTCTATAGACCAAGCAATAAACATTTTATTAAATTGGAGAGGACTTAAAAGATTTATATCAATACCTCTTTGGGGATGGTTAATTGAAATCCTAATAAAAATTCTTCCCCTAAATTTATCTGCTTGGGATAGGTTAAGCATTAGACAACGCCATTTTATTCACTCTCCAACTACAAAACCAGAAGATTTAGGAGGAACTAGCTATGCAAAATCTCTAGATGACATACTTTTTCATTCAGGATTACCAAAAAAGCATAAATTTACATTTAAGAGGTAATATATACACAGAGATAAAAAAAAGAATGATTCAATTCCTTCGTAAAGCTATTGCAGCTGCTTCTGCTTTAGTGTTGGCAATGGTTTTGGGAGTAAGTGCAGCCCAGGCAAAAACAGTTGAAGTAAAACTTGGAACAGATGCAGGTATGCTTGCTTTTGAGCCAAGCACTGTAAACATCAGTACTGGTGACTCAGTTAAGTTTGTAAATAACAAACTAGCTCCTCACAATGCTGTTTTCGAAGGTCATGATGAACTAAGCCATCCTGACCTTGCTTTTGCTCCTGGAGAATCATGGGAAGAGACTTTTTCAGCAGCTGGTACTTATAACTATTATTGTGAGCCTCATAGAGGGGCTGGAATGGTTGGCAAGGTAGTAGTTAATTAAATAAATCAGATTTATTTACCTTGCAGTTTAAAAACTGCAAGGTTTTTTTATGTTCTAATTTATATTTAATATTGAAAACTATTTTAAATAATCCAAAATATGAATAAAGTAATTAAAAAATTTACTGATTACCGAACAAACTAAGATTTCCACACTTTAAAATTCGGATAACCCTCTAGATCAAAGAATTAATTTATAGATAATTAAAGATAAGTTAAAATAATAAAATTATGCAGTTACAACCTGATCTTTTTACAAATAATGCTTGGTCGGCCATTATTTCTGCTAAGGAAAAGTGTAAAGAGCAATATACTCAATATATAGAAAGCGAACATCTCTTATTAGCACTTTTAGAAGGCAATAAACTCTCTAGAAGAATTTTAGAGAAAGCCAATGGATCAGTTGATAACTTAATAAAATCAATAAATAATTTTAGAGAGTTACAACCAAAGCTAAGCAAAAAACCAGAAGAACTATTTATAGGAAAATCCTTGCAAGATACTATTGATAAAGCTATAGAAATAAAAATATCGTTCAAAGATGATTTTATTTCTATAGAACATATAATCCTTGGACTATCAAAGGATCTTCGATGTTGCAAAAAGATTCTCCAAGATGAAAAAATTTATGATGAAATTCTATTTAAAGTTATTAATCAAATCAGAGGAGACCAAAAAGTGACAGATAAAAATTCAGATATTTTATATGAATCACTTGAGAAATACGGAAGGGATCTTACTTGCGAAGCCAGCAAAGGCAACCTAGATCCTGTAATTGGTCGAGACGAAGAAATTCGCAGAACTATACAGATTTTAAGTAGAAGAACTAAAAACAACCCTGTCCTTATTGGTGAACCAGGTGTTGGGAAAACAGCCATAGTTGAAGGTCTAGCACAAAGAATAATTAATGGAGATGTTCCATCGGCTTTAAAAAATCGTCAGCTGATATCACTTGATATGGGAGCACTCATTGCAGGCGCAAAATTCAGAGGCGAGTTTGAGGAAAGGCTAAAAGCAGTTTTAAAAGAAGTAACTTCCTCTAACGGGAAAATTATCCTTTTTATTGACGAAATACATACAGTTGTAGGCGCTGGTGCAGCAGGTGGGGCAATGGATGCCAGCAATCTATTAAAGCCAATGCTTGCCAGAGGAGAACTGAGGTGTATAGGAGCAACAACTTTAGTCGAGCATCGTACTCATATTGAAAAAGATCCAGCCCTTGAAAGACGCTTTCAACAAGTACTCATAAATGAGCCTTCTATAGAAGATACAATTTCTATTCTTCGAGGTTTAAAAGAAAAATATGAAGTGCATCATGGAGTAAGAATTTCAGATAATTCTCTTGTTGCTGCTGCTGTACTAAGCAAAAGATACATTTCAGAACGTTTTCTACCTGATAAAGCAATAGATCTAATAGATGAATCAGCATCAAAATTAAAAATGGAAATAACTTCAAAACCAGAAGAAGTGGATGAAATAGATAGAAAGATAATTCAATTACAAATGGAAAAATTATCGCTTAAAAGAGAATCAGATTTAACAAGTAAACAAAAGCTAGTGACAATAGATGAAGAGCTAAATTATCTTGAAAAAATTCAAGATTCTCTAACAACTCAATGGCAAAATGAAAAGGAATCTATAAATACTATTAGTGAATTAAAAGAAGAGATAGAAAAAATACAAGTACAAATTGAGCAGGCAAAGAGAGATTATGATTTAAATAAAGCAGCTGAACTTGAATACGGTAATCTTGCATCATTAAATATTAAATTAAGAAATAAGGAGGATCTATTATTAACAAATAGTATTGATCAAGATAAAAAACCTTTATTAAGAGAAGAAGTTACAGAGAATGATGTTGCAGATGTAATTTCAAAGTGGACATCAATTCCAATAACAAAATTAGTAAAGTCAGAAATAGATAAGTTATTGGGCCTAGAAGAATTACTTAATACAAAAGTGATAGGTCAAAAAAAAGCAACTAAAGCTATTTCTGATGCAATATTAAGATCAAGAACTGGTCTTAGCGACCCAAACAAACCTATAGCAAGTTTCTTGTTCCTAGGTCCAACTGGAGTAGGTAAGACTGAATTAGCAAAATCTCTTGCCATTGAATTATTTGATAGCAAGAAAGCAATAATACGAATTGATATGTCTGAATATATGGAAAAACATAGCATTAGCAGATTAATAGGAGCTCCTCCAGGTTATGTTGGATATGAAACAGGGGGACAATTATCGGAAGCAGTAAGAAGAAATCCTTATTCAGTAATTCTTTTTGACGAAATAGAAAAAGCTAACAAGGACGTCCTGAATATTATGTTACAAATATTAGACGAAGGTAGGGTTACAGATGGGCTTGGGAAAAGCATTGATTTTACTAATACTATTATAATACTAACCAGCAATATTGGTAGTAACTTTATAACAGATAAGGAGTTTAAAAATAATAATTTTGAAGATATAGAAAAAATTTTAGAACTAAAGCTAAAAGAATATTTAAACCCTGAGTTTATAAACAGATTAGATGAAAAGATTATCTTTAAAAGTCTTACCAAAGAAGACTTAAAAAAGATAGTCAAGAAAGAATTAAATAAGCTTAGAAAGAGGCTAGAATCTAAAGATATAGAACTTATTATAAGTAATTCTGTAATTAATTGGATAGCCGATAAAGGGTTTGATAATCTTTATGGAGCAAGACCGGTAAAAAGAATTATTCAGAGGGAGATTGAAAGTTGTCTAGCTAAATCAATACTTAATAATAAAAATGATTGCTCTAAAAATATCGAAATTGGAGTAAAGGGAAATGAATTAGTAATTATTTAAAGTTAAATTATGAAGGTAAGCTATCTAGGCTAAACCTATATCCCTGTTGTCTAACTGTTGTAATACCCCCTCCATCACCTAGACCAGCCTGCTCAAGTTTTCTTCTAAGGGTTAACACTTGCGTATCAACTGACCTTGGACCTCCACTAAAAGGAGGCCAAGCCATTCTCAAAAGCTCATGTCTGCTTCTGACCATGCCAGGTGGCATAAGAAGAGCACAAAGCAAAGCGAACTCTCTAGGGCTTAATTCAACTGGCTTTTCCCTTAAAGTAACCTGTCTAAGAAGCAAGTGAACTTCTAATGGTCCAACAGTAACTCTCTCTTGAAGGCCAATACGACCTCTTTTTAAAAGTGTTCTGCATCTTGCTGCCAATTCCTCTAATCCAAAGGGCTTGCGTAATACATCATCTGCACCATCATCTAGAAGTCCAACTAATGTTTCAACTCCAGCTCTAGCTGTAAGGACCATAACAGGACAGCCCAATTGCTGGCCTAAATTTAAAGCAGAGCTTTGCTCTAGTAGTTCTGCGCTAACCAAAAGATCAGGCGATTGATCCCTACATAAGTCAATTGCTTCAAAAACGGATCCAACAGCTGCTGCAAGATGACCATCCTGTCTTAGTCTTTGAACAAGAACTGTTCTTAAAGTCGGATGAGGCTCTACAACAAGTATTCTCGAAGGACTTTGTGAAGTCGGATTCAATGGACTGGAGGCTAATGAATCCTGCGCACTCTGCTCATCAGAAAGCAAATCTGGAGTTAATGTCACAGGGCAAATTCAAGTCGGTTTATGATAACGAATCAAGAGCTCAACTGTAAGAAATACCTAAACATCATCGCAAAATGACATCACAAGCATTTCAAGATCCTGAATCGATAAGACATTTTCAATCAATTTGCGATGTATGTCAGCAACTTATTAATACTTTTCATACTCCAGCAGAATTAAAACTTTATACAGATGGGTACTTACATGCTCTTAGAAAAGAAAGAATACTTAATCCCAAGGACCAAGATAAGCTAGAAAAGCTTGTCTCAGCTTGGATAATGGATCCATCCAGCTTCATTGGACCTGATGGGGATATAAATAATCTTTATTTCCAAAAGTATAGATAATCAAAAAGAAAAAGCTTAAGAAGCTAGAGCAATATCAATCTTTTCTCTTAATTCTCCTGAGTTATACATCTCAATCAATATGTCAGAGCCACCCAAGAATTCTCCCTTCAAATAAACCTGGGGAATGGTAGGCCAATTTGAATATTCTTTTATTCCTTCTCTAATATTCATATCCTGAAGAACATCAAAAGTCTCAAAATGAATTCCAAGCGAATTCAATATTTGCACAACATTATTTGAAAACCCACACTGAGGCATGATTTTACTTCCTTTCATGAAGACCATTATTGAATTAGAAGTGATTAGATCTTCAATTCTTTTTTTTGATTCAGAATCCATTTTAAAAAAGCAAGGGTTCAGGGTGTAGAAGTCTTTAAAGCCAACGCATGAATTGCTTCACTTGCAAGCTCCTTTTGAAGAGCTTTGTAAATAATCTGATGCTGTTGAACTTTTGAGAGTCCTGAAAACGCTGATGAGACAACATTAACCTGTAAGTGATCTCCTCCACCATTCAAATCCTCTACTAATACCTCAGCATCAGGCAAGAGTTTGTTTATTGAAGAGACCACCTCTTGAGGAAGAACCATAATTTTTGAAAATATTAATAAATAAAAAAATTATAAACCAGGATAATAGATAATTTATTTGTTCCCAACATAAGGTGTGTCAACAAATCCTAATTCAAAAAGTAATTTGTAAGCTTTTTGACCATCCGTATTTGAAGGGCTTGATATCCGAACAACTTCAACCAGTAAAGGAACAGCTAATTCAGTTTTATTAATCTTCCTAAAAACAGCCACTAAACGCAAATTAGATTTTGTAAGTAAAGAAAGTGCCTGTCTACTATTGATATCCATCTCTCGAGGTATAAGTGCATCAACCCCTTTAAAAGAAGTACTTAAATCATTATAAAAACCTAATAATAACTTTGACATATCCCTTGCCTTATCATAGTTCTTTCGTGCAACAGTATAGTTTCCATTTAATAAATATTTATCACCTTCAGTAATTAATTTTTCTACACTGTTTAAGTTTAAACCAATTTCCTCATTAGCCAAAATCCTATAATCATGGGCTTTAGTAGGTTCTGCTATATATTTAACACTAGTGAAAAAAAAACTAATACTTATTGCTAAAGCTGTTATAGGAACTCGCCAAATCATTTTACATAAAAATAATTTTTCTTTATAAAATTGCATTTGATAATAATTAAGAGATTCTACCAACTGCTGAAAGAGCATTCTTCTCTGCTAAATGCATACTCTCAGCTAATTTAGTATCAAAATCTGCTGCTGCTAACCTACCAGGCTCACTAATTTTTATAGGTTCACCAAAACAAATTGCTGCTTGTCCAAAAAATTTAGGTATTACTTCACTATAACCAAGCCCAATAGGGACAACTTTGACATCAACACCATTTCTAAAGGCAAGCTGAGAGAGTCTAACTAAGCCCTTCTCTATTTTAATTGGTTTTCTCTTTCGATTGATTCTTCCTTCAGGGAAAACGACAAGTTGCTTTCCAGCAACCAAAAGATCTATTGAATATCTAAGTGAAACTAAAGAAGGTTTCTTTTTATTTACAGGGAAACAACCTAAGCGATTTAAGAACCAACCTTGCAGCCCTTGCATCTCAGATAAAGTAACCATAAAACGACAATCTCTTTTAGTTACTCTCCTGCCTGCTGCCATTGTCAACATAAGAGCATCCCATCTTGAACGATGGGTAGGAGCAAGCACTACAGCTCCTTCTTTAGGCAAATTTTCTTTACCAAGAACAATCCTTCTTTTAAAAAAAATATTCAATGCAATATCTTGAGTGGCAATCATCGCAAGCTTGCCCCACAAAGGCTTTACTCCCATACATAAAGTTGTTTCTCGTTGAGCTAATTCCAAAGAAGTTAAAAGAAGCTTAGTTTCTATCTATTAAGAACTTAACGGTCAAATGAAACTTTTATCTCCATGTATTGGGCAGTTAAGTCATCGGCTATATATATCATTAGGAAACAAAAGTTAATTTGGATAATAAACTTAAGCCAAATTGACAATTAAATATGACAACCCTGGGCATAAACATCGACCACATTGCAAATGTGCGACAAGCTCGTTTAGCAACTGAACCTGATCCAGTTCAATTGGCCTATTTAGCAGAATTAGGTGGAGCTGATGGTATTACTATTCACTTAAGAGAAGATAGAAGACATATACAAGAAAGGGATCTGAATCTACTAAGACAAACTATCGGAAGTCGCCTGAACCTTGAGATGGCCGCAACGAAAGAAATGCTTGATATAGCATTGGGAACAAAACCAGATATGGTAACTCTTGTTCCAGAAAAAAGAGAAGAAATAACTACTGAGGGAGGGTTAAATATAGAGCAAAGCAAAGCAAATATCAAAAATATTATAGAGATTCTTAAATCAAATAATATTCCTACGAGTCTTTTTATCGATCCAATTGCGACCCAAATCGAAGCCTCCTTAGAAGTTGGCGCTAAATGGATAGAGATTCATACAGGTTCATATGCAATGTCTAAATTGAACAAGCAAGAATTTGAATTTTCAAAGATAAAAGAAGGTGTAATCAAAGCAAGAAGCCTCGGATTACGAGTTAATGCTGGTCATGGACTTACGTATCAGAACGTTGAACCTATAGCTTCTATAGAAGGCATAGAAGAATTAAATATTGGGCATACGATTATTGCTAGAGCAATTGCAGTTGGACTAAAAGATGCCGTCAAAGAGATGAAATATTTGATTTTAAATCCACGCAAAGAACCTTTTTTTGGGTCTTAAAAATTTTAAACCAATAAATCCTTGTTAACGGTCTACAGAAGTAATCGAGCAGAATGGTTATCAGCGCTTCTTTCAGAGCAGCTGAGGGTAAGCCCTCCTGAGCCATTTAAAACAGTAGACATTATTGTTAATACATGGCCTACTAGCCGTTGGCTTAGTGAACAAATAGCAAGTGTTAATGGAATAAGTGCGCAAATAAATTTTCCTTTCCCTAATGCACATTTAGCAAAACTAGTTCAGCTTTATTTAGGTCAAGAAGAAAGCGATGTTGATTCATGGAAAGCCAATCAATTGATTTGGACAATTATTGATGTATTACCAGAGTTGCTTGAAAAGAAAGAAGCACAAACTCTTATTAATATAAATACTAAAGAGAAATTGAGTCAAAGAAAAATTAATAAGCAAATCTGGGAAATAGCCAACGATCTAACCAATACCATTGATGAATATATATTTTATAGACCAAAAACTATTAAGAGCTGGTGGGAATCACGAGAAAGGCATAATCAGAGAAAGAAAGAGGGCTCAGCAGAAGAGCAGTGGCAAGCAATGTTAATCACTTTACTAAAGGAAAGAATCAAAACCAAGCCAATTTGCCTACAAATTATTGACGTTATTAATAAATTAAAACGAAATGTGGCTCCACAAAATGAGATGCCTGATGAAATAATAATTTTTGGCGTTAGTAGTCTGGCCCCAATCCAAATAGATCTTTTACAAGCATTATCCAGCATAATGGAAATAAAGGTTTTCCTATTAACTCCGTGCAAAGATCTATGGATGCGTAGCAAAGATCGTAGAATAAATCTTGGCTATAATTTAGAAATACCAACAGATGGATCTTGGTTACTTAATTCACCAAGACTCGAAGCAAACTTTGGTCGCATGGGAGCAGAGTTTCAACAATTGCTTGAAGGAAGTGGCGAATATCAATTAGGCCTATGGAATGAAGAAGACTTGTTTTCAATGCCTGCTAAAATTGCAACAAATGATTCAAGAGTACCTACTCTTCTAGAACAATTACAAGAAAGTCTTGTCAAAAAAGATTCTGAAATCAAATTATGCAGACAAGCTTGCGATAACTCATTATTATTCATTGCTTCACCTGGTCAAAAAAGGCAAATTCAAATAATTCGAGATCAGATAATTCAATTGTTAGCTCAAGATTGTGAACTTCAACCTAGAGACATATTGATCATGACTCCACAGATCTCACAACTTGCTCCGCTAATTACATCTGTATTTAACGACGTTTCATCTACTAAAGTTAAACTCCCTTGGAGAATCACCGATAGAACTCAAATTGAGAAACCAGGCTTAATTCAATTCATGATAGATCTTATAGATCTATCATCAAATAAGTTAACCCCATTAGAGCTTATTCGACTATTATCTAACGACGTAATCCAAAAAGAATTTAATTATGAACAAGAAGAAATTGATAAATTGATGAATTGTCTACAAAGTAGCGGATTTCATTGGGGTGTTGATAAAACAGATCGAAACGGTGAAGCAACCAATAGCCTTGACTGGTGCCTAGAGAGGTGGTTACTGGGAATTATTTTGCCTGACACTCCAGGTCTAGCTCCGCAAGGAATAGCTCCTTTCTCAGGATCTTTTTCAGTCCATGAAATTACAAAATGGTGGGTGTTACTATCAAAATTAAAAACACATTTACAAGCTCTTAGGGTTTCCAGATCTTGCAAAGATTGGTGTGTTTTGTTGTTTTCAATATTAAACGACCTTTTCTCAGTAGACAATAATATGACTTGGGAGCATGAATCTTTTCTCTCACATATAAAACGATGGCAAAGCCATGCGGGCAATTGCAAGTTAAAAATAGAAACTCCTGTCCTTAGTGATATCTTAAAAAAATATATATCACTAGAAAGCGGAAGATTTGGTCATAGAAGCGGAAAAATTACTTTTAGTGCTCTAGAGCCAATGAGAGCAATTCCTCACAAGGTTATTATTCTAATGGGTCTAGACAACTCTATATTTCCTCATAGTGAAAACAGGTCAAGTTACAGCTTGTTAGAACACTACCGTTTTCTTGGTGACCCTAGAAGTACTGATAAAGATAGATATGTACTATTAGAAGCGATAATGTCTACAAGGAATAAGCTATTAATAAGCTGGAATGCTAGAAACGAAAAAACAGGAGAGTCCCTTGAGCCTGCAACACCTATACATCAGTGGATAGAATATTTAAGGAATGAATTAGACGATGAAAGTTTTAATGGAATAATAAAAACACCGCCATCAAACCCTCTAAGTTTTGATAATTTTATATCTAATAAGAAGAGTAGAATATTAAGTTGTGATCATCGAGATCTAGAAGCAAGGCTATATCTTGATAATGAATTAAACCCAAAATCATCGGCTCTAGCTTTGCCACTTAATTGGGAAAAAAACTTCAAACCCAATGCAAATTCTATTGAAATAAATATTGAACTGATAAGAAAATGGCTAACAGCTCCTCAACTTACATGGCTCGAGCAATTGGATATAAAGCCAAAACTTTTGAGACCCAAAATACTAAACACTGAAATTTATGAACTTTCAGAGTTAGAAAGATATTCTCTTTTAAAAGAAAAGTACAAAGAGTTAGAAAATGCATCCTTCAATACTAATAATCAGAATCTGTATAAATTCCCAAGAAGTATATACTGGCAAAGCAAAGTCAAAGGTCAAGGAATACTTCCACCAAAATCAGCCGCAAAAATTGAATGTGAATTACTAGAATCTAGATGGACTAGCATTTTAAATATTTTTAAAAATATGGGGCAAGCGAGAAATTACTTGTTAGAGATAGAAAATGAAAGGATGAATATCACCTTACTTAACGAGGACGTTTTAACATTTGAGATTGGCCAGATAAAGTTAAAATCGATTTTATCTACATGGCTAAAACACTTATATGTCTGCGCTTACGATATTCATCCAAGAAGAACAATAATAATTAGCAGAGCTGAATCCATTAAAAGCGCAAACAAATATTATAAATCTCTAGAATTTAATTCAATAAGCAAAGAAGAAGCAATGAATTTGATTTCAAGGCTGAAATTATTAGTTAAGCAGGGGACTATAACGTGCTGGCCAGTACCTCCTCAAAGTGGTTGGGAATTTTACAGAGCGAAATACTATAATAAAACTAAATTTAAAAGTATTTTCAAAAATTCATGGGAAGGAAGTTATAAAAGGTCTGGAGAAAGATCAAAAGAAGAAATGAAAATTTGTTTTGGAGAAGAATGTGATTCCATGACATTTCTTGATAATAGTATAATTGAAAGTTGCCTTTTAGAACTATATGATCCAATCCTAAAAAATATAATAACTTGACATCAAAGCATGAAAATATTTTATTCATTTTTCAATTACATAGGCAAAAATATTTTTGCTTATTTTTCACTATTACTCAACGATATTACAGCACTAATGATATTTACTAAACCAAGGAAATGGCATTATATATTTTATTATGACTAAATCTATTTCTGAATTCGATCCAAATCATTACCCATTAACTCCAGGAAAACGTCTTATTGAGGCAAGCGCAGGAACCGGTAAAACTTTTTCATTAGCGCATCTTGTCTTAAGGCTAATTACAGAGACAGAGCACAAGATAAATGAAATACTAGTAATTAGCTTTACAAAAGCTACAGCTTCAGAAATAAAATCAAAAATAAGTTCTCGATTAATGCTTGCGCTAAAAGGACTAGAAAATTTAGATAATGACTTTATTGATCAAAAAGCTGATGAAGTCCTTAAAGAATGGTTAAAGTTAAACTATAAAAGGCCTGAAAGAATAATTAAGTATAAAAGCCTTATATTAAGTTCTTTAGAAAATATAGATAATGCAGATATTACAACAATTCATGGTTTTTGTAGCAGAAATATAAAAAGAGAAGGCCTAGAAATTGGATGCAATATAAACTCTAGTCTTATTTCTGAGAAAGAGAACAAAGAGTTAATGGCTGATATCGTTGATGATTACTGGAGGGAGGAAATTCTAAGCCTTGATCCATTAGATTTAAAGGGGCTAAAAGATGCCGGCCTATCTAGTAAAGTTATTTTGAATTGTTTGTATAAGATCGATAGTGATCCTAGTATAAATTTCGAAGTAGGTTTACACGATATTAATTTCAATAAAGGAATATCAGAGCAATTTGAAAGCTGTTTCTTTAAATATTGGACTCACTTTGTCAACTCATGGTGCAAAGAGGGATATGAATTAGAAGAAGGCCTAAAAAGCAAATGTATTAAATGGAAAGAAATGGGAATTATTAATACCAAACCATTTTCCAGTAAACCTAGACGAAATCGCTTTGATGAGACAAACGAATGGCTTAATCAATTCATAAAGGATAAAACAAATAAAGAGAAAGATTCTAAGAGAGTTGTTTTTTATGGCGACATACGAAGTCATCATTTATTAAGAGATTATTTTCATCCAATAAAAATCTGTGATGTTGAACGTCGTAATAATATAGATATTTCACCATTAATTAAACCAAAGCTACAAAATGACATCGCAAATATTTGGGATATGCCTGCACAAATTGTATGGCAACACGCACTCAGCTATTGTTTGGGAAAATTAAAAACCATAAAGAGTGAAATTGGTGTTGAAAGTTTTAGCGACCAGATTGCAGCCTTAGATCCTAATTCAAATGAACTAGATGAAAACAAAAGAAATCTCCTATTACAAAAATTACGCCAACGATACAAAGTTATATTAGTCGATGAATTTCAAGATACGGATCCCATTCAATGGCGAATAATAAATCAGACTTTTGGCCATAGTGAAAATCATTTACTACTTATGGTAGGTGATCCAAAACAATCAATATATAAATTTAGAGGTGGTGACTTGGAAACATATTTAAAGGCTAAAATGTCTGTAAGCAGAACAGATTCGTTGTTAACTAACTATAGGGCTTCACCAGAACTCTTAGAAGGATTAAATGCTTTAATGCGAAATGGACTTGTGCAATCAAAATTAAAGGTTCCTCGTTTAAACTCATCAAGAGAAAAGGCTCTTTACACAACAAAGGCTTCAGCGCCAATAGATATAATTAATCTTCAAATTAAATCTTCTATAGATAAAACATCTAACGAATCACTACCTTCTAAGATAGAAATAGATTCGTATATTCCATTAGTAGTTAATAATTATATTTTTGACTTAATGGATAATCATGCAGAAAACATTAGCTTAGATGATATTTGCATACTAGTTAGTAGTCATGATCAAGCAGAACAAATTAGAAGACGTCTTGCCAATTCAAATTTACCAAGTAAATTAGTTAACCAACAAGATATACTTAATAGTAAGGCCGCGAGTTATATACAAATTTTCTTAAATTGCCTTGCATATCCAAAAGAATGCAACAACATAAAACTTCTTGCCTGCTCCCCCTTACTCCAATGGAACATAGAAAAATTTACAAATTCAACTCATAATGATGAGCTTGATAAGCTTGTAGTTAAATGTATAAGTTTGTCTGAAAGACTACAAGAGATAGGATTAATAGGATGCTTATTTGAAGTTTTAGAAAGTAGAAATATGGCAAATATTTCTTTGCAAGGAGGATTACTTGGAGACCTAAAACAATGTGCCGAAATAGTTGAAGAAGCAATCCATAATCAAGGAATGGATGCAAAGAAAGCTTCTAGATGGTTATATCAACAGCGGCTAGATCAAAATGACATTATTTCTGAGAATCGTAGATCTAATAGTGACACTGAAGATCAAGCTATACATATAGTGACTATCCATAGAAGCAAAGGACTTGAATATAAAATAGTTATATGTCCATATCTTTGGCAATCTCCACCGCTCCCCAAAGGGCCATTATGGAAAAAAGAATTGTCAAAGCGTTGGTTTATATCACTTACCACTGGATGGGGTGAAAATAATTCAATTTTAAAAGAATCAATACAACAATCAATAGAAGAGGCAGAAAGGCTTGCTTATGTTGCCTTAACAAGGGCACGAGATAAATTAGTTATTATATGGTCTTTAACTAATAATCAAGAAAACAACCCACTGAGATATATATTATTTAATTCTAATCAAAAAGAATATAATCTTCAAGAACTAAATGAACGAAAAATGCGCGATTGGACAACCTTATATAATTCAAATATTAATATAATAAATATGAACGAATTCAAAGCTGAAAGATTTTGGAAGAATAAGTCTAAAAAATCATTATTACATACTGGACCAATACCAGAAAGAAAATTAGATGAAGATTGGGGAAGACATAGTTATTCATCATGGATAACTAAACAAAAATTAAAAAAAGGAATAAATGAAAGTCTTAATGATGAAGAAATAAAGGATGAAGTTGAATTAATAGATAATACAACTGAAGGAATAAATAACCAATTTTACAAATTAGAAGTAAAATCAAATCTTTATTCCCAAAGTCCACTTGCTAATTTTCCTCGAGGTTCTAAAGCAGGGAGTTGTCTCCATAGAATTTTAGAACAAATAGATTTTCAGTTGCCTGTTAATTCAAAAACTACTGATTTAATAATTTCGAAAGAACTTGATCAAATTGGGCTTGATTTACAATTTAAAGATAATATAAAAGAATCACTTTATAGGATACTTAATATCCCATTAGGATTACACTTAAGCAACACTAAATTCAGTAAGTTAGGTAAAAATAGATGCATTAAGGAATTAAAATTCGATCTTTCTATTTCAGATAGAGGCAAGTCCTTAAATACAAGAGAAATACGAAATGCATTTACAAAAGCAGGAGTAATTATATTTGGTAATCAGTACAATGATTCCTTAAAAGATCTTGATATATCAAGCAAGGGATTTCTTACAGGGTCCATTGATCTTGTTTTTACTGACAATGAAGACCCTAATAATGCTCGTTGGTGGATAGCTGATTGGAAGAGTAACTGGATTGGTAAAGATACTAATGATATTAATGCATCATGTTGTGGTCCAGATTTCTATACTGAAGATGCTATGAAAGCGCAAATGATAAGCCATCATTATCCATTGCAGGCATACTTATATCTCTTGGCATTACATAGATTTCTTAAATGGAGAATAAAAGATTATAAGCCTGAAAAACATCTAGGAGGTTATATATACGTATTTCTAAGAGGCTTACCTAATCCAGAAGAAATTTTAGAAGTATCAAAATTTCAACATCCAGGTCTTTTTATTGAGAACAATCCAATAGCTATAGTACTTGAACTTGACAAATTAATTAATAGGAGTAATACAAACTAAATGAAACATGAAGAATATAATAAAAGATTAATCAAAAAATTAATCGAAACCTTAAAGAAAAGGATTCCACCTGAAAAAGAATCTAACTACTTAGATGATATAGTTAATTTACTAATGGATTCATTATCAAAAGGCGAAGTATATTTTGATATAAATAAATCATACCCTCACATTGAACTGAAAGAAGATGGCTGGCCAAAATTACATCTAAAAGAATTAAAAGAAAGTGGATGGATAGATAAAGAGCAATCTCCAATAGTTATTCATAACAATCAAATAAGTTGGCGGCGCTGGTTTGAGGAAATGCAGAACTTGATAAATCAATTATCAGAGAAATCTTTACTTAAGCCAAAGTATAATCTTAATAGTAAAGTTGAAAATATTGATACTATTTTATTGAAATTAAACTCACAGCAAAAATTAGCAGTTGATGCTGTAGTTAATAATAACTTAATTCTTTTAAGTGGAGGCCCCGGAACAGGGAAAACAACTACAATTGTAAGTATGTTAGTCAAAGCAGTTTCAATTAAAAAAAATATTAATATTGGTCTTTGTGCACCTACCGGAAAAGCATCTAGAAGATTAGAAGAAACTCTAAAAAAATCATTATCACACTTAAAAAGCAAATACAAGCAAAAATTAGCTGATATACCTTGCTTAACAATTCATAGCTGGTTACAAGCATCTGATGAAGGTTTTATTAAAAGCCAAGACAATCAATTACAACTAGATCTTTTGGTAGTAGATGAAATGTCAATGGTCGACTTCTCATTAATGCAGGGTTTGCTTAATGCTCTAAATCCAGAAAGTCAATTGATTTTAGTAGGAGATACTAATCAATTGCCTCCAATAGGCATTGGTTCAATTTGGCATGAACTACATAAATCTAATCATCGTCTAAAATTTAAACACTGTTCAATACATCTTAATCAAATTTATCGAAGTAAAGGAGAGCTTATCTACTTATCAGAACTTATCAGGTCAAAAAAATTGAATGAGTTCTTTGATGAAGTCCAAAATCATCATGCTTCTGAAAATATAAACATATTTTTTTCAAATAAGGAGCTAATACCCGAACAAATAATTGAAACAATTCATATACAGCAAAATAAATTAAAGCATTTAATTATGACTCTAAAAACATTTGTAAACCCAGAACTAATCTTATTAGATAATTCAGATGCAAAGAATGCTGCTGAAGATATTTTGACTTGTTTAGAATCATTAATTGTACTTTGCCCTAGGAAATATGGATATTGGAGTGTAGAACATATCAATAAAACATTTTTAGGAAAGAATTTTGAAGAAGGCTTATCAAAATGGCCTGAGGGCACTCCTGTGATATGTACAAGAAACCAATCCAATATTAAACTTGCTAATGGAGATATAGGAGTAATCATTGAAGGTATAAATTCAAAATACCTATTATTTAGAGTAAATTCACCAGGAGAAAGCGGAAATTGTCAGCTAATTAATCCGGCTAGAATCAAGTTAATTGAAGCCGCCTTTGCAATTACAATTCACAAAGCACAAGGTAGCGAATCTGAGCACGTAATTTGTTTTTGGCCTGATCATATTGCCAATCAAAATCCAACAACAGAAGAATTGGAATACGAAGATGATGAATATAAAAAAAAATTATTATATACTGCTATCACTAGAACGAAAATTAAATTAGATTTAGCAGTTGCTGAGAAAAATTAAATAATAGAAAATAACATTTAGAAACTTATTTGACACACAAAATGATAGATTAAAAGAACCTTTAAAAAGGCGAGTCAACAAAGAGCGGTTATTGCCGATTGGAGAGTTGTCTGCCTGATTTTTAAAGGCTATCAGGCAAACAATCTCTTAAATGACAAAAACCAAAACAAATGAGGATATTAGTTCCTCTATTTCTTTAGAAGGTTCAACTCAACTTGATTCTGAAAAAACAACTCCTATAGATTTCATAGACAAAGAAACCCCATCTTCTAAGAAAATAGATGATGAAAGTCTTAAAAAGGGTTTTAATTCTTTTGGATTTAGCAAAGATCTAATACATACACTTGAGAAGAAAGGATACGAAGAACCTACTCCAATACAAAAAGCAGCTATTCCAGAGTTACTTCTGGGAAGAGACCTTCTAGGACAAGCGCAAACTGGTACAGGAAAAACAGCAGCCTTTGCATTACCTTTGCTAGAAAGAATAAATAATGAAGAACATAATCCACAGGTCCTAGTCTTAACGCCCACTCGTGAACTTGCCATGCAAGTAGCTGAGTCATTTAAGGCTTACGCAGTAGGACATCCAAATATAAAGATACTTGCTTTATACGGTGGTTCAGATTTTCGATCACAGGTTTACTCACTAAAAAGAGGCGTAGAAATAGTAGTAGGGACGCCAGGCAGAGTAATGGACCATATAAGGCAAGGAACATTAATTCACGAGGGTCTTCAATGCTTAGTTCTAGATGAAGCAGATGAAATGCTGAGGATGGGTTTCATAGATGATATTGAATGGATTCTTGAACAGATACCAAATGAACGGCAAATGGTATTTTTTTCAGCAACAATGCCTTCAGAGATAAGACATCTTTCCAAAAGATTCCTTAAAGATCCTGCAGAAATTACTATTAAGTCTCACAAAAAAGAAGCCAAGTTAATCAAACAAAAATACATAATAATCCAAAATAGCTATAAGCTAGAAGTGCTAAAAAGAGTTCTTGAGTTATCTAGTGGAGAAGGAGTCATAATTTTCGCAAGAACTAAAGCAATAACTTTAAAGCTTGCAGAAACCCTTGAAGCATCTAAGCACAATGTAGCCGTCCTCAATGGAGATGTACCACAAAATTTGAGAGAAAGGACAGTCGAAAGGCTACGACAAGGTGGCATTGATATTTTAGTAGCAACTGATGTAGCCGCAAGAGGATTAGATGTCGAACGTATAGGCCTTGTAGTTAATTACGACATGCCATTCGACTCAGAAGCATATGTCCACCGAATAGGGAGAACAGGAAGAGCAGGTCGCACAGGTGATGCAATTTTATTTATAAGCCCAAGAGAAAGATCATATCTCCGCCACCTAGAGAGAGCAGTAGGTCAAAGTATAGAAAAGATGGAAATCCCAAGTAATCAATCTATCAATGAGCACCGTATTGCAAAAATAAAAAAAGATCTCTTAGAAAAAGCCTCTATTAGTAAGGAGAATAAAGATGAATCTGATTTGCTTCAAATTATAATTAACGAAGTAGAGGAGGAACTAGAACTAAACCCTAAAGAGCTTGCTTTGGCAGCATTAAATCTTGCTATTGGTCAAAGTACTTTATTAATGAAAACTGATGAAAGTTGGATAAATCAAGCAGAACGATACAACAAAAGTGGAGAGCGTCGAGATAGTAGGGGACGCAACCGTCGAAAAAACCCTATGGACATAGGCTCGAATGATAAAGATAAGGAAAGATTTAGAGTAGATGTAGGCCATAGAGACAGAGTAAAACCAGGGAATATAGTTGGTGCGATTGCTAATGAATCAGGGTTAAATGGACGTATGATAGGTAGAATTCAAATATTTGAAGATTACAGCCTCGTTGATCTCCCGAAAGGTATGCCAACAAATATTTTCAAGAGCCTTAAAAAAGTAAAAGTAATGAATAAAGAACTAAATATTAATCGATTTAGTTAAAAATTCACAATCAAATGAAATCAGCAATTAAAATAATATCTTCAATTCAAATAATAATAATAATAGTGATAATAGATTCATCTATTCCTAAAAAATATCATAGTGCAGATTTAAATGAACTTATAAAGGCTATTTGTATAGAGAGTTTCAAAAAAGAACTTATTAATAATAAAGAAGATATAGATATAGATCTAGGTAATAAGGTATGTGAATGCTTTGTAGACAGAATAAACAATAATGAAACCATAGAATCAGCCCGTGAAAAATGCAAGGATGATATCATAAGAGAGATTAATTATAAAACAATATAGAAATTATAATGATAAATATTTTAAGAAATAATTCTTTTATTAATTTAAATAATAATCCATTGATTAGGCTGCTGAAGAATCAATCCAAGCAAAATAATTTAATCATTCTAGCAGTAGCAAGCTCAATACTAAATAAACTATTTGACCTTGCTCCCCCTGTTCTCATAGGATTATCTATAGATGTTGTTATCAGAGAAAAGTCATCATATTTATCAACCTATGGATTCAAATCTGTACCAAGTCAACTTTTCGTACTTGCAATTACTTCTTTTATTATATGGACAGCTGAATCATTCTTTGAATACTTATATGCTGTATTATGGCGAAATTTGGCTCAAAGTACTCAGCATAATTTAAGGATACAGGCATATAAGCATTTACAAAAATTAGAAATGTCTTTTTTTGAAAATGATAATTCAGGAAGGCTTTTAGCAATACTAAATGATGACATTAATCAACTAGAAAGATTTTTAGACCATGGAGCAAATCAACTAATACAATTAATTATAACAGTATTATTAGTTGGTGGTGCAATGGCTTCACTTGCACCAGAAGTGGCAATTTATGCGTTTATACCAATTCCTATAATATTATTAGGTTCAATTAATTTCCAAAAGAAATTAGCACCTAAATATAAAGATGTAAGAGATAAAGCAGGAGACTTAGCTGGGAGATTAAGCAATAACTTGGGAGGAATGCTAACGATTAAAAGCTTTGCAACTGAATCATGGGAACTTAATCGTCTTAGTTTAGATAGTTACACATATCAGAAAAGCAATAGAGAAGCGATAAAGCTATCTGCTGCTTTTATACCATTAATTAGATTCGCAATTCTATTTGCATTTCTTGCTATTCTTATTATAGGTGGGCTTAAAGCTTGGAGTGGGAATCTAGAAATAGGTGTCTATAGTTTTCTTGTATTTATTACTCAAAGGTTACTTTGGCCTCTAACCACTTTAGGTCATGTTCTTGATGAGTATCAACGCTCAATGGCATCTACAAATAGAGTATTAGATCTGATCGATAGACCAATAAAAATTTCAAGTGGATCATTACGGCTAAAACCAGGCCAGGTAAAAGGAAAAATAACATTTAAAAATGTATGTTTTCAATATGATGATCGAATTAAACTATTAGATAATTTTAATCTAAACATATTAGCGGGGAGTACTATAGGAATTGTTGGACCAACTGGTTCAGGTAAAAGTAGTCTGGTTAAATTAATACTAAGACTATATAGTATAAGTTCTGGACAAATCGAACTTGACGGAGTAGGTATAGAAAAATTTTACCTTCCTGACTTACGTAGGTCTATAGCATTAGTTAGCCAAGAAGTATATCTTTTTCATGGAACTATAGAAGAAAATATCGCTTATGGTAAAAGCAATGCGTCATTTTTTGAAATTAGAAATGCTGCAAGACTTGCAGAGGCTTCTGATTTTATAGATAAACTTCCAGATGGCTATAACACACTTGTAGGAGAGAGAGGTCAAAAACTATCTGGAGGTCAATGTCAAAGAATAGCACTAGCTCGGGCAATACTTAAAGATGCTCAAATTCTAATCCTTGAT
>QCFH01000005.1 GCA_003278345.1 Prochlorococcus sp. AG-363-C02
GTTATATCTCCTGCACCCATAATTAAAATCAAATCATTTTCATTTGTATGATCACTTAAAATATTTTTTATTTCTGAAAAATCCTTAGAAATAATAATAGGTTTATTTGGAAACTTTTCTAATATATTTTCTCTAAGCTTTGAGTTGCTGATTCCTTTAATTTTAGATTCTCCAGCACTATATATAGGTGCAAGTATGATAAAGTCGGCTGCTCCTAAGTTGTTTGCAAAATCATCCATCAAATCTTGGAGCCTGCTGTATCTATGTGGTTGAAATATAATAATTAATCGTTTTATTTTTTCTTTTATGATATCTTCTTTCATTATTAAACGAGCCATTGATATCGTTTCTCTTATTTCAGTAGGATGATGAGCATAATCATCAACAATTTTCCTTCCATTCCATATTCCTTTGAATTCAAACCTTCTACTTGGTCTTTTTAAAAATGAAAGATTTTTATTTATATCAGAAAAACTAATTCCAGATAATCTAGAGGCTGCTATAGCTAACAGGGTGTTATTAAGATTATGATTACCAGGTATATTAATTATTATACTATCAATTAAATTGCCTTTTTCATAATAATTAGCTTCGGTTTTATTTCCATCCATGCTTATTGGAATTGCAGCAAAATCTATGCCATTAGTTTTTACTGTAGAGCACCAATGTGCTTTTGCTGTAAGATATTTTTGTAGATTAGGACAATCATAATTTGCAATTACATATTGAGAATTATTTGCAAATGTATTCATTGATTTTGTTAATGAATACATATCCTTGTAATGATTTGTATGATCCAGCTCTAGATTAGTTATTACAGCTATATCCCCATTATACTTTATATGAGTTCCATCAGATTCATCAATCTCAGCAATTATAAATTTACTTTTTCCTAAATATGAATTGCTTTTGTAATGTGGAAGAATTCCTCCAATTATAACGGTTGGGTCTTCATCATTTTTTAAAAATAATGTTGATATGAAACTGCTAGTAGTTGTTTTTCCATGCGTTCCAGCAACTAAAATAGATTGATATTTCTTTATGAGAAAAGAAAGAATATCTGAACGATGTAATACTTCCAAATTATTTTTATAAGCTTCCTTTAATTCTGGATTATCTTTTGAAATAGCTGAAGAAATTACAATTACGAAATTTTCTTCATTTAAGTTTTGAAAAATTTGCGTTATATTGGATGATTTTTGATCATCAAAAATAGTTATACCTATACTTTTAAGCTTTTTCATGACATTATTTTTTCTTTTATCCGAACCAGAAATTGAGTAGCCTCTTTGCTTAAGAATAAAAGCAATACCGGACATCCCAATTCCGCCAATCCCAATGAAGTGAAAATGTTGTTTCTTTTTTGAAGTGGTGATCAAATCGATTCTCTAGACGAATGAAGAATAACTCTGACCTTCAAAGTACGCTTAATTTTTGAATTTTTGAGTTTATGTTTAACGGTTTTATTGAGGTTTCAGACTTTTTTTCATGAAAAACCTCAAAAAATTTAGTAATTGCGCCACTTTTCTGTATGATCACAGGCCTTCTTGATTTTGTGTTTTAAAATGACTTTGCGTGTTGCGATTAATGGATTCGGCCGGATTGGTCGCAACTTCATGAGGTGTTGGTTAAGTCGTGGTGCCAATACCGATCTCGAAGTTGTTGGAGTGAATGTAACTTCAGATCCTAAGACAAATGCTCATTTGCTCAAGTATGACTCAATTCTTGGTCAAATAAAGGATGCTCAAATTGATTACACTGATGACACCTTTATTATTAACGGTAAGGAAATAAAGTGTTTTTCTGACAGGAATCCAATGAATCTTCCATGGAAGGAGTGGGGGATAGACCTTGTGATTGAATCAACTGGTGTTTTCAATACTTTTGAAGGAGCTAGTAAGCATTTACAAGTAGGAGCAAAGAAAGTCATTCTTACAGCTCCTGGTAAGGGTGAAGGTGTGGGTACCTTTGTTGTTGGTGTAAACGCTGATCAATATCGTCATGATGATTATGACGTTTTGAGTAATGCAAGTTGTACAACTAATTGTCTTGCACCAATAGTCAAGGTTCTTGATCAGTCATTCGGAATAAATAAAGGCTTGATGACTACAATTCACAGTTATACAGGTGATCAGAGAATTCTTGATAACAGTCATAGAGATCTTAGAAGAGCTCGGGCAGCCGCAATGAATATTGTTCCTACATCTACTGGTGCTGCAAAGGCAGTGGCTTTGGTGTATCCAGAAATGAAAGGCAAATTAACTGGTATTGCGATGCGTGTTCCAACACCTAATGTTTCCGCAGTTGATTTGGTATTTGAGTCAGGACGTTCAATTACAGCAGATTCAATAAATGCAGCTCTTAAAACCGCTTCTGAGGGATCTATGAAGGGAATTATTAAATATGGAGATATACCTCTTGTATCAAGTGATTATGCTGGAACCAATGATTCAACAATAGTTGATACAGATTTAACCATGGCTATTGGAGATAACTTGGGTAAAGTTGTTGCTTGGTACGATAATGAGTGGGGTTACAGTCAAAGAGTGGTTGATTTAGCTGAAGTTGTGGCAAAAAATTGGAAGTAGAAATTTAAAGCAAATTAATTTAAAAGTGTCTAAAGGTTTCTTTGGAAACTCTATGAACTGGTTTTCCATCTGCCCAGAAAACCTCAGGAGGTCCTTCTTCTATTTTTCCTATAGCTTTGCTGTCGGGTATTAAATTTAGCCATTCTTTGGCCCACTGAGGTGGAAGACTCACTACCAATTCAAAATCCTCACCGCCTTCTAGACACCATTCCATCCATTGCTTTCCTTGTGGCCAGTGAGAATGCATAGGCAGTTCTTTTATATCAATAATTGCTTTGCAATTGCTACTATTGCAGATGCATTGGATTGCTTCTAATAATCCATCACTGCTGTCAGTTGCTGCTGCTCTCCAGAGCATATTTGAAGGTTTACAGCTTAATAGCTTTGATAGAGCATCTAGAGGCGGCATGGGCCGTTTGTGAGCCTGTATAGCACTTTGAATTAATAAATCATTTATTTTTATAGATTTAGTTAAAGGATCAGATAAGAGTAAACCCAGTCCTAATCGACTAAGGCCATGGTTTCCACTGGTAACTAAATAATCTCCAGGTCGAGCATTGGAGCGATGAAGATTTAAAGGACCTTGAGTGCCTATTGCAGTTATAGAAAGAATCTTTTGATTTCCGCAGGAGCAGTCTCCTCCAAGTAATTTCCCACCAAATTTTTCTAAAGCACTATTTATTCCTGCATATGCAGCTTCCACCCAATCCCACGATGTTGAAGAGGGTGCTACTAATCCAACTGTAATTCCTATAATTTTTTCTACACCACTGCAAGCAAGGTCCGATAAATTAATTGCGACTGCTTTCCAACCAGCATCTTCTGGAGATAATGTTTCTTCACGAAAGTGAATGTCTTCCACAATAAGATCAGTATTAATTATTAAATTTTTACCGTAAGTATTAATTAAGGCTGTGTCGTCATCTATTTGTCCAATACTCATATATTTTTTAAGGCGATTTAAAATTTCCTTTTCGCCAATATTTGCAAGCGATTCGACTAATTTGTTTGCTTTAGGCATGTGCAAGTAATTTATCTAAACCCTGAGTGACTTTTATGGAAATTATTTGATCGTTTACTCCTAAATTGTTAAGTATTTCTTCTCCTTCAACTACATATCCAAAAGCTGCATTATTGCCATCAATTAAATTTCTTCCTGCTGGATTTAATTCTGCTTCATACAGAAAAAAGAAAAATTGAGATGATCCATCATCAAGTGCTTCTCCAGAATGAGCCCAACCAAGAGTTCCAAGAGTTGCAAATGGTAAGACTGGTGTCTCTGTATAAAGACCAGCTTCTTCAAATGTTTGATTGTAAAGAGTTTCTTCTCTATTAGGAACTCTTATTTCAAGAGGAATATGCCGCTCATTTTTTGTCTCTGGATCTACATACCCTATTGCTGATCCCTTAGGGTCCCCAGTCTGTAGTACAAAGAATTCTTCAGCCCTATTCATAGGCAGTCCATCATAAAATCCTTTATTGGCTAAATCGATAAATGATCCTGCTGTTAGGGGAGCATTAAATCCATCTATTACAGCGTAGAGAGTTCCCTTACTGGTTTTAATATCTACATTCGCTCTACCTAGAAGGCGCGGAAGATCATCAAATTCATTGGGGATTTTATGGGGGAATTTTTCAGGCAAAATTAGTGCCTCTATTTCTCCAATTTCTTTAAGGGCTTTCCGGCGAATTTCTATGAATCTATTTTTATTTTTATTGCTTGATGCTTCGTTAAGGTTTGTTAGATCTGTTTTTAGTTCTGAGATAATTTGCTCACCCTTTTTCTTATCTTCCAAAGGTATAGCTTGTATTATTTCATTTTTCTGTGTGTTGACCAAAAATAGGCTTCTTGAAGAAGCTTGATTAATGGCAGGCCATCTATTTCCTCTTATAAGGTCACTAGTATCTTCAAGAGTGTGTTGAATTTCTCTTATTTGTCTTTGATCTATAGGAAGAGAATTCCTTAGAATTGCATAAGGATCTTTAACCCTATTTCCTGTCGGAAGAGCTGCTTCAGCAGGCTCTAAATAGACAAAAACGTTTGCAATAGAAAACAGTGTTAAGAGAATTAGGAAGAGAAATTTTTTTGTCATGTGATTTTCAACTCATGCATAACTTTGGCACAGTCTTATGATCGCGTGGTATGTTCAGCGGAAATGATTTCAAGTAACGACTTCCGTACTGGTACCACTATTGAGTTAGATGGTTCTGTGTGGCGGGTAATAGAATTCTTACATGTTAAACCTGGTAAGGGTTCTGCATTTGTTCGTACTAAATTAAAAGGAGTACAGACTGGGAGTGTTGTAGAAAAAACTTTTCGAGCTGGAGAAATGGTGCCCCAAGCTTTACTTGAAAAAGCTACACTTCAACATACATACATGGAATCAGGGGATTATGTATTTATGGATATGAGTAGTTATGAAGAAACAAGACTTACTGCTCAACAAATTGGTGAAAGCAGGAAATATCTGAAAGAGGGTATGGAAGTAAATGTTGTGTCATGGAATGACAAACCACTTGAGGTAGAGTTACCAAATTCTGTTGTACTTGAGATAAAAGAAACTGATCCTGGAGTTAAGGGAGATACTGCAACAGGAGGTACAAAACCGGCGATTCTTGAAACTGGTGCACAAATTATGGTTCCCTTATTTATTTCAGTAGGTGAGAA
This sequence comes from Prochlorococcus sp. AG-363-C02, assembly GCA_003278345.1. GTDB lineage: Bacteria > Cyanobacteriota > Cyanobacteriia > PCC-6307 > Cyanobiaceae > Prochlorococcus_E. The sequence continues at coordinate 5,257 of QCFH01000005.1, forward strand.
GATCAAAGTTGATACCCGCAATGATAGTTATCTAGGTCGGGAGAACTAATACAAATGAATCTTGATCACAAACAACTTGATCATCTTTTGGCTACTTTGGCCGATAGTGATATTCAAGAATTCTGTTTAGAGGGAAAGGATTTCCGACTGGAAATCAAGAGAAATTTGCCTTCTCCCTCAGGTCCAACTTTAGTAAATGTGCCTTCTGCTTCTAATGAAATAGCACAAGTTGTTGTACCACCTGTAGCAGCAGCATCTGCTCCAGTTAATGATTCTTTAGGAACTCCTCCTCCAGCGGCTGCATCTACAAAGGGAGAATTTATTGAGATTACGGCTCCTATGGTTGGTACTTTTTATAGAGCTCCTGCACCAGGAGAGCCTGTTTTTGTAGAAGTGGGGTCTAGAATTTCTGTTGGCCAAACGGTATGCATTTTAGAAGCGATGAAATTAATGAATGAATTGGAATCAGAATTAAGTGGCGAAGTAGTTGAAATTCTTGTGGAAAATGGAACTCCAGTTGAATTTGGTCAGCCTTTAATAAAAGTTAGACCTGCTTAGTTTGTTATTGATAGTTCCCAGGCTGTTTTAATGGCAGAAAGCATACTCTCTGGCTTTGCTATTCCTTTACCTGCAATATCTAAACCAGTTCCATGATCTGGTGAAGTTCTTAAAAATGGCAATCCTAGAGTCGTATTTACTGCATGATCAAATGCAATAATTTTGATTGGAATTAAACCTTGATCATGATAGAGAGCAAGAATTCCATCAGGGCAAATTACCTTTTCATTTTCTTGCCAAGCTTTTCCCGCTGAAATCCAGCAAGTATCTGGAGGCATAGGTCCATTTAGTGTTATATCTGGATTTTCTTTTCTCCAAGTGTTTAAGGTTGGTATTAACCATTGAATTTCTTCGCACCCTAGATTCCCATTCTCTCCTGCATGTGGATTTAGTCCTGCTATAGACAACTCTGGCACGGTTTTAAATTTTCTACAAAAAGCTAATAAAGTATCCAATTTTTCTTTTATCAACTCTGGGGAAAGAGCATCAGGAATATCAGAAAAAGGAATGTGAGTTGTTGCTAAAAGAGTATTCAGCCTCCAATTATTATGTGGTGATTTTGCTGTAAATAGCATTGAAGGACTTCGGACGCTAGATAATTCAGCCAATCTTTCTGTTTGACCTGGATAACAGTATCCAGCAGAATGCCAAGCGAATTTTGCAATTGGAGCAGTAACTAAAGCTCTCCCATTTTTTTCAAGAACAATTTCTGCAGCTCTTGTTAACCAATTAAATGAAGCTGACCCTGTTTTTTTATTAGCTTCTCCTTCTTTAATCTCATCATCCAAGGGAATGTCCTCAAAATCTAGCTTGGATGGATTGGCTAAAGGTTTTACACCCTGAGATTTCAATTTGGAAAAAATAACTTCCACATTTTGTTTACAGCCAACTAGTAAAGGATGCATATCCTTAGGTAAGTCATCATTTCCTAGTGCTTTTAGCGTTACTTCAATTCCTATCCCTGCTGGGTCACCCAACGCTATAACAACGCGGTTTTTTGCTTCAACGTGTGTATCTGTATTTTTCATGTTTCGCTTACTTTTTTTAATTTTGCTTAGTTACAGTATCGCCAGTGGAATGCGAGATGGGTGGTTGATTATTAAGTGGAGTCGCTTCTTTCATACGATTGGTTTTACTAAAGTTGATCCCAATAAACCTATGAACTGGTCAGAGTTTATTATTAACAATTTAGATAGAGATTCATTTAATGAATCAAAGGATAAATCATTAGCTGAATGATTTAAAGCAATCATTAAGACCAGATTTATAGTCAGAATGAATTAGATTATAACCTAATATATTGCATAGAGTTGTATTACTTACCTTTCTATTCTCTTGCCAAAATGAACGTGCTATAGGACTCATATTTTTAGTTGCAATTTCAAAGGATTCAATACGAGGTAGAGGAATTTTTAATAGATTTGCCGCGTAAGTTAATACTTCAACATTATTAGCAGGATTATCATCAGCTATGTTAATAATTTTAGGGGTAATGCCATCAGAGAATAAATTTATAAGATGTATAATTGATCCCGCAATATCATCAATATGAATTCTAGAAAATACTTGCCCTGGCTTATGCACCATAGTGTTTTTATTTTTTTTAATTGCTTCTAAGGCAGATCTTCCTGGACCATATATTCCTGGTAATCTTAATATTTGTAGTGGTAAGTTTAGGGATTGCCATTCTCTCTCACAAGATAAACGTCTAATACTTCTTTCTTGTGTTGGGCAAGTAATGCTATTTTCATTTACCCATTCCCCTTTATAGTCCCCATATACTCCTGTAGTAGATAAATAACCCACCCATTTTAGAGGAATTTTTTTTAATATTTTTCCAAATCTATATATAACAGGATCTTGTCCAAGTTTATTAGGAGGAATGCAACTAATTATATGAGTAACATCATCAAAAATTGTTTCGGATATTAAAGCTTTATTTTCACTATCAAATTCAAAATCCGCCCCAATATTTTTTATATTTCTACGACTACAAAGGACCTTTGCTCCTAGGGCTCTAGCAACTTTCGCAATGTGTTGACCGCTATAGCCGCCCCCAAAGATAAGAATCTTTGTTCTTGACGGTAACGATTTGGAAGACTTGACAACTTCTTCTAGCATGAGTACAAATGTATTACTGAATGTTTTTTCAATGAATAGTTTTTCTTCTCGGGCTTTTGTATCTACTGATGATTACAGTAGCCAAGTTTCTAAAAACAATTGTGACATAGAAGAACGAAGTCGATTCCAATTTATTGTAGGAATGATGATTTTTTGTATGGGATTAGCGGTTTTCTTTGCTCCTGAGCAGCCTAAGCAATACGCTTCTATTTGTGAGAAATATAATACAGTCAATGCTTGCCAAGTTTGGTAATTCTCAGGCTGCTTTTACGTCAAAATCATTATTTTTTGAATGTTTATCTAAATTTCCATCTCTTGAATTATTCTTTGGCTTTGCCCACTGTAGCAATCTTATTCCTAGCCTAAGATCTCCTTCTATCCAAGCTCGTATTGCCATTGCTCTTCTTGGGTCATAAAAACGTTGATTTCTATACCAGAAAAATACTTCTGAGTCTGATTTGCTGCCATTGCAAGATAAGCATGCAGGTACGCAATTATTAGTAATACTCACACCTCCTTTACTCAGTGGATTTATATGGTCTATTGATTCGGATTTTTTGCCACAATATATGCACGATTGACCTGTAAACTTATGAAGTGATTTCCTCCAACGTCTGTCTTGTAACTTTGGGCACAAATCTTCTAAGAAAACCGCATCCCTGTTATGCATTAGAGATATTTATTTAATAATATTCTGCCTTATTTGACTGTTGAGTCAACTTTATAATCGATGCAACTGATGAAAATTATTTAACAAAATTAATTCAAGCAAATTTTTTTGAGACATTTTTTAGTAGCTATACCTATCTTCTATATACTCTTCTGTTTCGTTTTCTTTATCTGAGTTACTATCGCTTGGAATCATATCTTCAGGCTTAGGTTTGGGATAAAGATCGCCAAGAAATTGAATGCAATCATCGTATTTTTCAGTATTTCCAACAACTTGCTGAACAATAATTGTTGCCGCTTGTTTCGGTGAAATTTTAAACAACCCTCCTCTTTCATTTTTTAGAGATGTATAGGCTGCTTGCCAGCTGGCTTCATGTGTATTTCCACCGTTTCTCATCACACAGTAAATATCAACTGCTTGAGAACCAGCTTTAGCTGTTTCACCTCCAACGACAGATGCTATTGTCAGAACTCCTATTGATAATGGAAGTAAAATGAGATTCTTTTGTCGACGCATCACTTAATTGAGACCTTTCTAATTTAAGATATCTATATGTTTTGGAATGTCTAGTTTAATTTCTTTATTTAATTACGCTTGGTTCACAGGCGCTTCTATAAAAAATACAATTTTTGTAAAATAAAATTAATTTCTAAAGAAAACCAGCTTCTATTTTAGCTTTATCTGAATTTGAAAGAATCTAATTTTAACTCATATACCTTTATAAGAATTTAATATATTTAATAAGAGGAATTTATAACATTAAATATCTTATTCTAAATTATATTTTATCAAATAATTTATTATTCAATGACCAATATTTAACTTGCTCATATATATTTAATATTTTAGTTATTTATTAATATTTTTGTAGCTGCAGCAACTCCTGTTCCAAGGGGTTTATTTAAAACTCCCATGTGATCTAGAGATGCTTCTAAGGCCGCTATAACAGTAATAATATCTCTATCATTAATGAATCCTAGATGACCTATACGAAATACCTTTCCTTTTAAATGGTCTTGACCACCAGCAATTAATATATCGAATTTATTTTTTATATACTTTCTTATTTCCTCAGCATTTATGTCATTATTTGGAATCACAGAAGTAATTGAGGGACTACCATAACCCTCTTTTGCAAATAATGTTAAACCGATGGCATTAACTGCTTCTTGAATGGCTTGCATATGTCTATTATGTCTTTTGAAAATTGCTTCTAGCCCTTCTTCTTTCATTATTTTTAGGGCTTCTTCAAGAGCAAAATATAAATTGACTCCTGGTGTATAGGGATTGCTATTTTTATCAGCAGCTTTTTTATATGATCTAAGATCTAAGTAGAATTTTGGCAAGTCAGATCTTTCATTTGCTTCCCAAGCCTTTTGACTCATTGCAACGAAGCTTAGTCCTGGTGGCATCCTGTAACCTTTTTGAGATCCTGAAGCAATAACATCAATACTCCATTCATCCATTGGCACATTGCAAGCGCCAATACTTGTTACACAGTCAGCGATCATTATTGCATTTTCATGAGATTTAACCAACTTACTAATTGCTTCTAGATTATTAATGACACCTGTAGATGTTTCTGAATGAGTAATTATTACAGCTCTTATGTCTTTATCTTTATTGAGAAGATTTTTAAAAGATTCCGGATCTAATGGTTCTCCCCACTTTGCTTTTACAGTTGTTACATTTAGTCCATAGGCCTTAGCAACTTTTACCCATCGCTCACCAAACTTTCCATTTTCACCGCAAATAACTTTATCTCCTTTACTGAGTGTATTAATTATTCCAGCTTCCATTGCTGCAGTACCACTGCCAGTAATTGTGAGTACATCTCCTTTTGTTTGATGCAGCCATTTAAGAAGATTTGTTGTACTTTTTACTATCTCTTGGAATTCTGGACTTCTATGACCAATGGGATGTTTCCCTAGTGCTTTTAGGACTCTTTCCGGCACAGGTGTTGGTCCCGGGATCATCAAAGTAAGCTTTTCTTTCATGAACTGATTATCTATAAAATGTATTTTAAAAAACTATCAAGCAAATTTGGCTTGTTTTTTATTCTTTTGTTGATTTGACAGGATTTACTTTGCCAGTTTGGGTTGCTGCTGCGGCACAGTCTGCAGCGCAGGTGTTAATTGGAAATGATTTTGAAAGTCAGCAGAGGATAGATTTTCCTGATCATAAGGACTCAATAATTGTCCCTGTTCGATCAGCATCAGTTTTAGATCATTCCCAAAAAGCGATAGGAATTAGTAATTGTGATCCTGGAGAGTGTCTTGATATAACAAGTAATTTGGAAATTTGGACTTGTTTAGAGTATGTAGCACTTGATTGTTCTTCTTATGGAGAAAGTTGGTTAAAGATTATTGCTGGGCATGGAGTTGGAAAGTCTTCTTTAACAAATTATATATCTATTTCAGAGTTTGCGAGTCAACTACTTCTTTTTAATTTAGAGCCTTTTAAAAGAAAAGGATATTATTTAAAATTGGAAATTATATTTCCTTCTGGTAAACAATTAGCTGAGAAAACAAGTAATAGTTCTTTTGGTATAGTTGATGGATTAGCTTTAATAGGTATGCAAGCTGAAGTGCAAATTAGTGCTTCACCTGAACAACTTCAAAATACAATACAAGCTCTCCGAATAAAATGTGCACAAAATGATTTTTCTGGCTTTATTACATTTGTAATAGGTGAAAATGGTTTAAATCTGGCATTAGATTTAGGTATTCCTTTAAATTCCATTATAAAAATAGGTAACTGGGTAGGCCCTTTACTAGTCGAAGCTTCTAAGCAGGGAGTTAAGGAGTTATTATTATTTGGTTACCATGGAAAATTAATAAAGTTAGCCGGAGGGGTTTTTCATACGCATCATCATTTAGCCGACAATCGATTTGAAACTTTAATAACCATAGCTTTAAGAGAAAGTCTTTCTTTATCTTTAATAAAGGATATAGACCAAGCTAATTCAGTAGATGAAGCTTTTTTGATTTTAGAAAATAAAGATAAACTTTCTGCTAAAAAACTGTGGAATAGATTGTCTGTAGAAGTTGAAAGAAGATCAATTGGTTATGTGAAAAGATATTTAGCTTCATCTATGCAAATAGGAACAGTTATGTTTGACCGAAAAAGAAAATTGAGATGGGCTGGTCTGGTTGGTTTGAAAAAAATAAATTCTCTTGGAATGACACTTGAAGACTAGTTCAAGAATTTTCTCTATTCTAAGTTTCAATATGATTTTCAGACTTTTCTGGCGATATGTGTGATTCTAAGAATTCAGCCAAGAGAAACCCATCAATTGTCATACTTGATTTTGGTTCTCAGTATTCTGAGTTAATAGCAAGAAGAATTCGTGAGACGGATGTTTATTCGATAGTTGTTGCTTATACCGTTACAGCTGACCAATTAAGAATCATGGCACCTAAGGGAATTATTCTGAGCGGTGGACCTAGTTCTGTATATAAAGAATCAGCTCCTCTTTGTGACCCTGCAATTTGGGATTTAAATATACCGGTTTTGGGAGTTTGTTATGGAATGCAAGTAATGGTTAAACAGCTTGGCGGCCTTGTAGAAGCCGCAATTGGGAAAGCTGAATATGGAAAAGCACCTCTTGAAGTAGATGATCCAACGGCACTTTTAACAAATGTCGAAAATGGTTCGACTATGTGGATGAGTCATGGAGATTCTGTTCAAGAACTTCCCAATGGCTTTGTTCGCTTAGCTCATACTTCAAATACATCTGATGCAGCTATCGCTTGTCACAACCGAAGGTTTTATGGAGTTCAATTTCATCCAGAGGTTGTTCATTCAACTTTTGGAATGGTAATGATTAGAAATTTTGTTTATAACATTTGCCTTTGTTCTCCTGATTGGACTACCAATACCTTTATTGATGAAGCTATTGATGATGTTAAAAGGAAAGTAGGTAATAAAAGAGTTTTACTTGCTTTATCCGGTGGTGTTGATTCATCGACGCTTGCCTTTTTGTTAAAAAAGGCCATAGGAGATCAATTGACTTGTATGTTTATTGATCAAGGTTTTATGCGTAAAGGTGAACCTGAGTTTTTAATGGAATATTTTCATGAAAAGTTTCATATAAATGTAGAATATATCAATGCGCGAGAGCGTTTTGTTTCTAAATTACAGGGAGTGATCGATCCAGAGAGAAAAAGAAAAATAATTGGTGAAGAATTTATACGTGTTTTTGAAGAAGAGAGTTTAAGATTAGGACCTTTCGATTATCTAGCTCAAGGAACTTTATATCCAGATGTTATTGAAAGTTCTGGTACTAATGTAGATCCAAAAACAGGTGAAAGAATTGCTGTAAAGATTAAGAGTCATCATAATGTTGGTGGTTTGCCTAAGGATTTGCAGTTCAAATTAGTTGAGCCATTACGAACATTATTCAAAGATGAGGTTAGGAAGGTCGGAAGATCTTTAGGTTTACCTGAAGAGATTGTTTCGCGCCATCCTTTTCCTGGTCCTGGCTTAGCTATTAGAATTCTTGGTGAAGTTACAAACGAAAAATTAAATTGTCTTCGTGATGCTGACTTTATAGTTAGAGAAGAAGTTGCTGAAGCTGGTTTATACCATGAGATTTGGCAGGCATTTGCTGTATTACTACCTGTTAGGTCTGTTGGAGTTATGGGAGATCAACGAACTTATGCTTGGCCTATAGTTTTAAGATGTGTTTCTAGTGAAGATGGAATGACAGCTGATTGGTCGCGTTTACCAGATTCACTATTAGAAAGAATTTCTAATAGAATTGTTAATGAAGTACAAGGTGTTAATCGTGTTGTATTAGATATAACTAGTAAGCCTCCAGGAACTATTGAGTGGGAATAGCATATACTGCAGCACTCTAGTCTTTAACTAGAAGTTTGTGGTATTAAATTTTGATAGTTTATTGAAAGAAATCAAGAAGATTTATTTGCAAATTCTATCAATATTTTATTTAAACTATTTACCAAAGAATTAGAAAGAGTCGAGGAAGTAATAAAAAGGTGATGTCTATCTCGGAAATAAAGATTATTTTTTGTCATGGGAACACATTCACTTTCTGGGCAGACAATAGATGTCACATCCCAAAGATGAAAGTTATTATATTTATCTGCATAATTAACCATCAATTCTCTAAAAGCTATATTTTTATTTAAAAAATCTTTTTTCGAGACTCCTTTTGCATTAAAACATTCAGGATTTATGTAAGGTCGAAAAAATTCTTTTTTGCATAATAACGCTTCCCCTACTTTAGGAGAATTAACAGTTGGGTGAGGTAATTTTAGAATAGAAAATGCTTCTCTCTTTTCTAAAATAGGTAATATATAATCAAAATAGGCAATTATTTTTTTCGATTCATTATAATCTATCTTGTTTGTTTCTAAGAATATCGATGGTGCATAAAATGATGCAAAAATTACTACATCACCCTTATTAATCTTGCTAATTAATTTTTCTTGGTGCAAGATATGCTTTTTACATTTTTTAGAATTTATCTCATAAAACTTGCATCCACCAATTTTCATGCTAATAGTTTTGAAAGATTTATTATTTAGTAAAAGATTTTCAATATCAGCAGCATGAGAGTCACCAATAATAAAGAACTTGCTATTGGTACGAATATTTTTAGGAGGATTCTTTGAGACATTGTTCCCTAAATAAAACTTTCCTTTAAAAATAGTTCCTAAAGATATACTGAAAATACCAATGAGGATAGATGTGAAAAATATTTTTAAACTTCTTTGTAATTTATTAATGGAAGGATTGATAACCCTAAATCTTTTTTCAATTACCTCATAAGATAGTGTGGAAATTAAATATATAAATAATATCTGAAAAGGTATGCTCCACCAATGAATTCCAATTGTCCACCGACTTATAGTTAAAATACCCCAATGCCATAAGTATAGTGAATATGAGATAAGTCCTATATAAACAACTCTCTTGTTAGAAAATAGATTGAATAATCTTGTACCTTTTCTTAATGATGTTATTAATAAATTGGATAAAAAGATGATTAAAATTGTTGCAAAAGTAATAGATGATTTAGGTAAAAACATAATAAAAATCATTATACCTAAAATAAAAAGAGGCGAAATATTTTCTAACTTATTTATAATTGAAACTTTTCTTTTTCTAAGAATAAATAGAATAGATCCACTAGCTATTTCCCAAAATCGATTTGGCATTAAAAAGTAAATAGCAGATTCATTGCTTGAATAAAGGTAAAGATAAATAAAATAAATAAAAGAACAAGTTGTTAGAAATGATAGAACTATCAAAAGATTTCTTGAGCCTTCTCTATTTTGTTTACCAAAACCTGTAAACCAAATTAAAAAAGGGAAGAATAGATAAAATTGTTCTTCTACTCCTAACGACCAGGTATGTATAAAAGGATTCATTTGTGAATCTACACCCCAATACCCACCAGCTTGTAAACTCGAATATATATTGCTAACCCCTATAATGGAAAAAGCAGCAGTTAAGTAATATTGACCTGATCTATTTTGTATAAAGAGTTGAGTTAATATGGTCGTTATTAATATAAAAAATGTCAGTGCAGGAATTATCCTGTTAATTCTTCTTTGATAAAAACTACCGATAAAATCTAAAAAATTTTTACTTTTTCTTCCTGCTAATGATGAAGTAATCACATAACCAGATATTACAAAAAATATATCAACACCTAAATACCCATTTGGAAGAATATTGTTGTTGAAGTGATAAAGAATGACAGCGCAAACTGCGAATGCTCTAAGGCCATCTATCTCTGGTCTGTAATTTTCTTTCTTTTGAGATGACAATTAGAAAAATTAAATTTATTTTAATAGAGAATTGTAATTTCTTTAATTTTTGGTAAAAAATTTCTTGAAGTTTGATTATTTCTATAGCTTTTTATTGGACTCTGAATTATAGACGATAATTTTAGAAAAATCTTTTAAATATATAATTTTATCACTCATACGCACAAGTAATTATTTGAAATAATTTAGAAAACCTCCTATCTTAATGTTTGTGCTTCGAGTAATACTAGATAATACTATTAGAGTTTATTTTCAAAGACTTCTTTTACGAGGCATTTAGTATAAGAAGGGCTATGCACGTTAATATATTTTTTGATAAGAACCATTTATAGCAATTCAAATGGAGTTCAAAATTATTAAATCTTGGATGAATATAGTCATGACTACTAAAAAAAATTATAACTAAATCGCATAATGAGATATTGAATATTATTTATCATACCTTTCTCTTCGATTTACAAAAAAGTTTAGATATTAGTTTTATCATTGATTAAATTGTCTAGTCAAGTTATTTGAAGTCAAAAAAACCTGCCTTTAGGCAGGTTTTTTGGAGGTCTATAATCTGTGTTACCTTGTTTCCACGGTTAAAGAGTCTCATCTCCTCACATATGAAATATCCCATGTGGATTTTCTTGCAGCAAGTGGTATGTCCGTACTTCTCTAACTGTCACATATGCCAGTTATAGTTTTCTAGGAAATTAGGTCAATAAGTCTTACCCCAGTTTTGGTTAGCAAATTATTGAAGTTTCAGTCTTCTATACCTGTTGGTTTTTAGAAATTATTATTTTCATCTATGTAGTATATATACTTAATCTAAGTATAATGAATAGGCCCTCTGATTAGAACCTAGACCTGATAAGATATATTTTTAAAAGATATTTCGTAGTCAAACTCTTTAGTTGACTCTTTTTAGACCATCAAGAAATGACAAGTATTTATAATTTTATTTGCAATTGATTATTTAAGTAATTGTTTTGTGTTTGAAGACTGGTTAAACAGTTTTATAGAAGCTATTTTGGCTTAGTAGCTTCTTAATTAACATTGACAGTCGCCAATTATTCTAACTTGCGTGTAGATAGAAGATTGCAGCGTGACAGCATCAAACTATCAGGTAAAACGATTTTCTTAAATCCGTTTTTATATTGGCGTAGATTTGATTCCAATACAGACAGATGGCTTAGAGAACCAGGTCAGATCGGTGAAGATCAAATTATTCTAAATAGAACAAGGTTTTACCCTGAGTTGGATTGGAATTACTTGGAAGAGGAAGATCGTAAGATTAAAGATGGAGCAGTGGAAATGTTTTTGAAGAGTCTTGATTTGATTAATACTTTCCATCCAGATTTGAGCTCTGGTCAATTACTTGAAGTTGAGCGAAAAATGGCTGTAACAAAGAAACTTGCTTTTGAAAGATGGGTAGAAAAATCTTTTAGAAGAAAGTCCAACTTACAATTACAAGAAAGACAACGTTTTGCAAGAGAACGTTTTTTAAGAGAATGGAATGAGTGGTTTAATCTAGAGACTACGCAAAAAGCTCTTCTACCTTTCGTCGTCATATGCGTTCTTTCTATGTTTGGGGGTTGGTCCTTTGGTTTTTCAAGTAATAGTTGCACGCCATATTTTTCTTCTACAGAAACTACAGGAATGAATTAGGTTTATAATTCAGCTTATGTCTGAGAATAAATTCCAAAACTTGCATTTTTCAATGTTGGAGGATTTCCTTCCAGTAGGGATGGCAATATTTGAAAGAGCCAAAGATGGTGGAGCTGATAAAGTTTTACAAGGATTATTTTCTTCAGATCATCCAATAGAAAAATTAAGAGATGAAGGTTTGTCAGCTGCTAAATCTCTTAGAGAAAAACTAGACAAAATAAGCCCAGGTCTTGGAAACCCTGCCTTTGAGGTGCGAGTAAATCCAAATAATTTAGGTGTAGATAATGATCAGCTTGATAATGAGTTGTTAGTTGATATTTTGCAACGAATTGAGGATAGACTATCTGTATTGGAATCTTCCCTTGATGATGGAATGTTTGTAGATTCCTGATTCCAACTATTTTAACCTGTGAGTAATAAGAAAAAGAAGCAGGTATCATTAACAAATCAAAGCAATATTTTGATACTTTTTATTATTTTATTATTTTCTTTTATTTCCGGAAGATTATTTTGGCTGCAAATAATTAATGGTCAGTATTATAGAAAGCTTTCGGACGGTAATCGTATACGCTTAATATCTACTCCTCCAATAAGAGGAAAGATATTGGATACCAATGGAGTTTTATTAGCATCTAATAAACTTAGGTTTTCTTTAATTATTCAACCTCACCTAGTAGATGAATATAGATGGAAAGTATTATCAGCAAATTTGTCTAATTTACTGAACATTAATCGTAATAATCTAGAAAGCAAATATAAAAAAGGACTTCAAAATAATGATTTTAGTATCATTTTGATTCCTGAGATGTCTCAAGAAGAAGTATTACGTTTTAGAGAGCAGGAAGCTCGTTTTAAGGGTTTGCAAATACAGGTTGCATCAATTCGTACTTACCCTCATCAAAAGGTTGCTGCTCATATTCTTGGTTATATTCAAGCAATTAATAATCAAGAATATAAAAAACTTTCAGACAAAGGATATAAAATACAGGATGTTATTGGAAGAAGTGGATTAGAAGCCACTTTTGAAGAGCATTTAAGAGGTAAGTGGGGAGGAGAAATGTTGGAAGTTGATTCTGTAGGTAATATTCAACGCAGTCTAGGTTTTAAATCACCAGAAGCAGGTAATGATTTGCGATTAACAATAGATTTTGAATTACAAAAGGCCGCTGAAGAAGCTCTTTCTGATAAAAAGGCAGGTGCCATAGTTGTATTAGATCCGCATACAGGAGCTATTAAAGCTATGGCTAGTCAGCCAAGTTTTGATCCTAATTTCTTTACACAATCAATTACTACTCAAAGTGAATATGAAAAGATATTTTTGTCACCGACTACCCCATTATTAAGTCGTGCATTAAATGCTTATGACCCAGGAAGTACATGGAAAATTGTCACTGCAATGGCTGGTATGGAGAGCGGTCAATTTAAATCAGATGTTTTATTAAAGACTGCTCCATGTATTCAATATGGAGCACATTGCTTCCCTGAACATAATCGCAAAGGATGGGGAATAATTGGTTACGAAGATGCATTTAGAGTTTCTAGTAATACTTTTTTTTATCAAATTGGGGTTGAGGTTGGTATTAGAGAATTACATGCAACAGCACTTAAATTAGGATTTAATACTCGTACTGGTATTGAGTTGTCCAATGAAGAAAGTAGTGGATTTGTTGCTACTCAAAAATGGGCTGATCGAGGAAGAGGTTGGGGTTTGCCAGGTTCAACTCCTTGGCTTCCAGAGGATATTGCAAGCGCTTCAATAGGACAAGCTGTTGTACAAGTGACACCTTTACAACTAGCCAGAGCTTATGCTGTTTTCGCAAACGGAGGTTATCTAATTACTCCTCATTTAGTTGAAGGAGATATTGATTGGCTTGATTCTCAATATCGAGAAAAAGTAGATATTACTCAGAATACTTATGATACAATCAGGAGAGGTCTTCGAAAAGTTGTTGAATCTGGTACTGGTAGAGATTTAGAGTTAAATTCACTTACATTGCCTCCTGTTGCAGGTAAGACAGGAACAGCTGAAGATAGTAGTGGAGGAGATGATCATGCTTGGTTTGTATGCTTTACCCCTTACGATTCAAGTGATATTGTGATAGTTGCTTTTGCACAAAATACTCCTGGAGGAGGTTCTGTGCATGCAATTCCGATGGCACAAGATATTCTTAACATATGGCATAAAAGATCTCTTTAAAATTATTGAATTAGGGCTATATATTGTAAATACTAAGAAAATATTTTTCCCTGTATAAATTATCTATACTCTTAATCAATTTGACTTGTTTTAAAGAATTAAAGGTTGCATTTGAATTAATCTTTTTAAAATATCTGTTATGGATTCGTCTTTTGCTGGGTTTTTATTGTTGCTTGCCAAATGACGTCCTACAACTTGAGCGCCTAAGTGAGTAAGTTGTATGCGAAGTGATATCAGTAACTCCATACAACCACCTCCTGAAAAACTAGCAATTGCAATGGGACGTCCGTTAAATAGGCTTCGAAAATTGTTATCTCTTACAGAAAGCCAAGCAATAGCATTTGTTAGTACAGGTGGAATTGAACCGTTGTATTCAGGAGAACAAATTACCCAATAAGGATTTGAGAGCATTTTATCTTCCAGAGATTTTATTTCGGATGGAATACCCAATTTAGAATGGTTTTGTGGACTATAAAGTGCTAGATCAAGGCATGTAAGGTCTATTAATTCAGGATTAGTATTCATCTCTTTAGCTAAAGATAAAAAGCGTTTTCCTAGTTTTAAGTTCTCGCCGTTACTGGCTGTGATAATGAGCAGTTTTTTTTCAGAATTCATTAGATGCTTTAAATAGACTATTTACTTCTTTCTATCAGATCTTGTGTCTAATAAGTGGCTCCAGTGCGACGATGATGTACAGCTGTAATTCCATTTTGGTTTAGAACTTTTCCATGTAATATTTCTGCATAAATAAGCCAATGATCACCACACTCCATTCGTTGCTTGACGCAACCTTCTATCCATGCCAATGCCTCTGGAAGGATTGGCTGCTTTCCTGGACTACTTAACAGGTCAAGTCCTGACAATCGATTGGAACCAGGTGTAAAAGGCTGAAGAAATTGTTTTAATAGTTTTTGGTAATTATTTTCATCAAGGATATTTAGTGCAAACATATCATCTGTATGGAGAAGAGCTTCTACTGCTCTGTCTTTAGCGACAGCGACTGTAATACCTGGTGGGGAGAAGCTTGCTTGGCTGATCCAACTTGCAATCATCGCACTATTTATTGTATCTTCTTCCTCACCTTTTTGAGCTGTTAATACCGATAATGAGCCTATTACTTTACCAAGTGCTAGTAATGCAGGATCACTTTTGGTAGTACTTATACCGCCAGATAGTTGTCGTTGCTGACGTTTCTCTTCTTTGATCAATTTTCTTGCAAACATAACACCTGTTTCTTCAATCATTTTCAAACTCTGTGCATTTGGACTGAATTTGATTTTTATTGGATTGAAAGCAAATTCAAAACCTCCATCGTGTAATTTACTTTCTAATAAATCTACGGCTTCACCACTCCAGCCATAGCTTCCAAAAATACCTACTGGTTTATTTCTATCTCCTTCAGCTAGTAGGGTTCCCAAGGCCGAAATAATAGGTGTTGGTGCATGACCTCCAAGAGTGGGAGAGCCAATAAGGTACGCGTTTGCTTCTTTTATACTTTCTACTAATTCACTTGCTTTTGCAAACTCACAGTTTAAACTTTTTACCTGAACGCCTGTTGAATTAATACCTTTAGCAAGAGTATCTGCAATTGATGCAGTATTACCATAGGCACTTGCAAATAATAGAACTATTTTTATGGAAGCTTTTGTTTGTTGATCTCCCCATCTCTGATAGTCATTTAAAAGACTACGCCAGCTTGTTTCAATGGCTGGTCCATGACATGGTGCAATAGCAGATATATTGAGTAGCTCTAATTTCTCAACAATTCTATTAATTTGATTAACCATTGGTCTCATCAGGCAATCAAAATAATGTCTTCGTTCTTCATCTGTACTTGCTCTATTTGACTCTGCCCACTCTTCGGTACAAATATGACCACCAAATAATTTGTCACTCATGAGCAAACCTGTTTTTTCTTCAAAAGTTATTAGTCCACCTGGCCATCTAGCTGTTGGTGCTGGTATTAACTTTAATTCGTAGTCATTCTGGATAGATATAGTTTCTTCTTGCTTAACTAAAGTTAATTGTGGTATGGGTAGAATTCTTGAATTCTGCTTGTTAATAATATTTTTTTGTGATGGTTTTGTTTGATTCCATAATTCTTTGAGAAGAATTCCTGCTGGATTTGAGCAAATAATGCGAACTTGGGAAAATTCTATAGCAATTTCGCGAAGTAATTTAACTCGATTTGGATTAACATGCCCTATTATTATGACTAACTCTTCTGATTTATCGGAGATAATTTTTTTTAATTCAGGAATAAATACTTCTTGAAAATTGGCTCCAGGTGGATTAATCAAAATTGTTTTTCTATTTAGTAAAGACTTATTTTCTCGATAAAAAAGAAATGCGTTAGATGTAGTTCCTTTTCCTAAAGAGTACTCGATTTCAAATCTTAATTTTTTTGGGCTTAGCCCTCGGAGGCAGGAGAATCCATTATCAATGGGTAAATGAATAATACTTTTCATATTATTGGATGAATTTATAAGATTATTTTGAGTAGACATTAATAAGAAGTACCAACTTTGCGATGATGAACAGCTGTTTTAGCATTTATATTTGAAATGTTTCCATGTTCAACTAATGCATATGTTATCCAGTGATCAGTAGTTTCAAGCCGTTTGTCTACAACGCAATCAAGATATGCAAGAGCATCAACCAATACTGGACCACCTTTTGCGGCCTCTTCAATTAAATCAATACCTTTGAATCTATCAGCACCTGGAGGAAAACGTTTGAGAAATTGTCTAAATAATTTCTGATATTTATCTTCTTCCAGTACATTTAATACAAAACGATCACCTACTTGCATTAAGGATTCAATAGCTCGATCTTTGGCTACTGCAATTGTTAATCCAGGAGGATTGAAACTTGCTTGGCTAACCCAACTTGCTATCATTGCACCTTGCCTTTTTTCATTATCTTTTCCTTGGCTTGCGGTAACTACATATAGGCCTCCACTAATACGACCCATTGCTTTCATTAGGTCTCCATCAAAGCTTTTTATAGTTGCAATATTTTTTTTTCGATTTAATAGTTGACCTAGATCTGCCCCTGCTTCTTCAAATTGTTGAAATATCTTGGCGTCAGGTGATTTTTTAACTCTTAGTGGAGAAAACCCTTCTTTCTGTCCAAGACTTCTCAACTGATTGGCAATCACATCAATTGGCTCGTCATTTGTGCCATAACTTTCATATATTCCTATCCATTGTTTAGGTTTTAATGCAGCTAGTAAGGTGCCTATTGAGCTTTGTAATTCTGTATCTGGATTATTTTGCCAGCTGGGAACAACTACTGCATTGGCTTCTCCAATAAGAGATGTCAGTTCTTGAGCATCAGTTGCTCTTATGTCCACAAGTTGCACCTGTGCATCTGCTTTGTTTATACCTAATGCAATTGCTTGACTTAGGCGATCACAAAATCCATATTGGCTTATATAGCAAACGGCTGCATATTCCTCTCCCTTGCTTCTTTGAGTACTCCAATTGGCATAATTATCTAACCAGTATTCTATGTTTTGACTTAAAAGTGGACCATGGCCAACAGCTATTGTTTCTATTTTTGGAAATTTCTTTATGCGTTTTAGTGCTTGCAGGACGCTTCTTGCATTTGGACCCATCAAGCAATCATAGTAGTATCGAAAATCTGCTGCAATTTTTTCTGGTTCAATATCGAATAACGCATTTGTACAGTAATGTAGTCCAAATGCATCACATGTATATAGAATTTTTGTTCCATGATCAAAAGAAAAAATTGTATCTGGCCAATGAAGATTTGGTGCACTTAAAAATTCAATTTTGTGCTCAATTCTATTAGATGAATTCACACCTAAATTGAGTTCAGAACCTGTTTTTATAGCTGTTGATTTAAAAGGCCTATGCACTTGACTCTCTAAAAACTGAATAGCAACTTTTGAGGCGACAATCTCAATGTTATTGTTTAGGTCAAGAAGATTACTAATTAATCCTGAATGATCCGGCTCTGTATGACTTACAATTAAATAATCAATTTTTTTCGGGTCTACTTGCTCTATTAAAAGATTGAACCAAATATCTCGAAACTTTTCATGACTAGTATCAATTAATGCTGTTTTTTCGCCTTTAATAATAAAACTGTTATACGTAGTTCCGTTACGTAACCCAAACTCTATATCAAAACGACTACGTTCCCAATCAAGTGAGCGAATTGTTGTTGTATTTTCAGCAATCTTTTCGCATTGCAAAGATAGTTTCGGTATGTTTGATTTTTGATGCGTGACGTTTTCTGAGTCAATGGTCATTGATTCTATCTTTCATCCTAATCATTTTATTCTGCTCTCTTGTGAATTCGTGGCTTTTATTGATGAAAGAAATTATTTTTTATGAATGACTTTACTTATATATAACAACATTAAGAGGACATCAATGCATATTAGTTGTTGGGTTTTTTATCGACATTGCTTGAAGCATTGCTTTCTCTCCTTGGATTTGACTGTGTGAAATTAAATTTTTAATAAATGTTTTTTGTGATTCAGGAAATTTTGGATCTTTTGCTAATGGTAATTCACCTGCTATAGATGGGCCAGTTGTTTCTTCAGGAGAAGTCGTTATTACAACTAGATCATCATCTAAGTTGTACTTGTAGGACCACCAATGATCTGGATTACTCATAATGGAATTCCCTATAAATTCATTAGTAATTTTGTGCAATGTGTGAGTGTGCCGTTTAACTTTCTCGAAATTCTTTTTATGGCCATGGATCCTTTTTTGAGCTAAATCTGATAATAATTTATTTTTATCTCTACCACGTAACCGAAAAAGAATAAAAGGATCTTCTTTGAATTGCTCTCCCATCAAGAAATAAATTGCACTTACATGTTTGCAGGGATTGGCTTTATCTGGACATGTACATTCGCTCTTTATTTCTTGAAGATTGAAAGGAAATAGCCTTTTTCCAGTGGATGCAAAGGCTTTTTCTATATCATTTGGCATTACTCCAGCTAATAATTGTGCTGACCATTTTGCCTTTTGTGCTAAAGCATCTATAACATATGACCAGTCTTCATCATCAAGAACGTCTAGCCACAGTTTTATTTTATATGGTTCTTTTTCTGTTCCTTGAACCCTTGCATGAATTCTTCTACCTTCAAACCGTATCGACAACACATTGCCTTGTCTAGCATAATTCCAAGCTCGTTCTAGGCGTTTTTTATATCTATAAGAATTAATTAATTCCATCCATTGTTGAACCCACCATGATTGTTCTCCAAGTCCTTCTGTTCCTATAGCTGTTGTAATTTCTTGATTAGTCATTGGCTTTAAAATTCAGAATCATGGGTATCTAAGGTAACTAATTTGCTTAGATCATCTATATTGAGAGAACTTAACCAAGTTTCTCCTGATCCAACAATATCTTCAGCAAGTTGAGACTTTTCAATAATCATTTGATGAATTTTCTCTTCGATTGAACCTTTGCTAATGAATTTATGGACAATAACACTTTTAGTTTGTCCAATTCGATATGCACGGTCAGTGGCTTGGTTCTCCACTGCGGGATTCCACCATCTATCAATATGGAAGACATGGTTTGCACGTGTTAGATTAAGACCTAAACCGCCTGCTTTTAAGGAAAGTAGAAATAGTTTTGGCCCTCTTGGGTCTTCCTGAAATCTATCTATCATAGCTTGCCTATTTTTTTTTGATGTACCTCCATGTAGGAACAAAACGTCTGATTTATACTTTCTTTCTAAGTATTCCTGAAGTAAATATCCCCATTCAGAAAATTGTGTAAAGAGTAAAGCGCGGTCATTGGATTCCCAAATTTCATCAAGTATTTCTTCAAGTCTTTGAAGCTTTGTGGAACGCTTAAAAAAATCTAAGCTACTAGTTTTTTCTTTTAATGCAAGTGCTGGATGATTACAAATTTGTTTTAGACGTGTAAGAAGACCAAGCGTTTTACTATTTCTTAGATTAGGAGATGTTGCTTTTATTTCATGAAGACTCTTCTCCACTATTTTGTTATATAGTTCTTCTTGTTCTTTATTTAGTTTGATCCATTCAAGAATTTCGATTTTTTTTGGTAAATCTGAAATGATTGATTTATCTGTTTTAATTCTTCTAAGAATAAAAGGATTTACACGTATTTTGAGATCTTTGAAAGATGAGATATCTCCATAATGTTCAATGGGTAGCTTGTATCTTTGATTAAAAAAGTTTTCTGCTCCTAAAACTTTTGGATTGAGGAAATTCATCATTGCCCAAAGTTCACTAACACGATTTTCTATTGGGGTTCCTGTTAAAGCAATTCGTAAAGGGCTATTTTTTAGGCTTTGACTTATATCTCTAATGGCTATACTTTGTTTTGATTTGGGATTTTTTATAGTTTGTGCTTCATCTATAATAATTCCCTGCCAATTAATTACTCTAAATAGTCCGATATCTCTATAGACTAATCCATAACTTGTTAACAGAATATCTATATTTTTTAGTGATTCTTGAAAATTGTTTTTTTCAGAGCAACGCTTAGGACCATAGTGTTCTAATAACGATAGTGTTGGAGTAAATTTAGAAGCTTCTCTTTTCCAATTTGTTAGAATAGACGTGGGTGCTATTAATAGCAATGGTCCTGATAGCTCGTTTTGATTTTTTAGATGTTGGATAAAAGCTAGAAGTTGAATAGTTTTTCCAAGTCCCATGTCATCAGCTAAACATGCTCCTTGGTTGAAACGATTTAGGAATGAAAGCCAGCCAAGACCAAGTTCTTGATACGGTCTTAATCGTCCATTAAATTTTTCTGGAGTTGTTATGGCTTCAGGTTTTTTCTGATGATGGTATTTCTCTAAAACATTTTTGAGTCTTGGTCCAGCTTCAAAATTATGTACAGGTAGTTTCTTCAGTGTATTGCCTTTCGTAGCAGTTAGTTGTAATGCTTCATCAAGACTAAGTTCTGGAGGGTTTGCAAAGAATTCTTCTGAATGTTTTTGATCGTTAGGACGCAATTCTATCCATGTTCCTTTGTGATTTAAGAGAGGACTTTTTTTGTTTGCTAGTATTGAAAGCTCTTTAATTGACAATTTTTTACCTCCTATCATTAATTCCCAAGTCCATTGAAGGCTTTCTCCAAGAAGTGTACCTTTTGAGTTATCTTTAAGTTCAGCTTGAATTGTTATACCCAGTCGACTAGCTAATCCTTTGGAAAGACTTTCTGGAAGTATTACGCCAACGCCACAATCTCTGAGTTTTTTTGCTGCGGTTTTAATAAATACAAATGCTTCCTGAGGTGTAAGTTTTACTTCTGTAGGTGTTGGACTTTCTAGTCCTTTTTCAAGAATAGGAAAAAGCTTGAGTGTTCTTCCAAGACCTTCAAGTAGTATTTCACTTGCATCGTGAATTCTTATGTCACGAATTTGAATATCATGTGATTCTGATGCCCAGACTTCCTCTGCGCGAATTTTAATTGCAGGATTCTCTTCTGATTGTAAAAAGAACTCTAGGCTCCATACTTCGTCATTTTTAATTGGTGCAATTAATTTTAGACATGTTTTTGCAGCTCTAACTTTACTGGATAGCCCATCCTTCCAAGTTCTTGTTGCTTTTTCTAATCGCTTTGCATCTTCAATAGCTAAATCTAATACTCCATTTGCTGAACCAAGTGCTATTTGCCATTTAGCTAACAAGGGATCAAGACCATCATTATTAGGTTTAAATTCATTTCTTAGTTGTGCATCTAGAATCTCTGTAAGAATTTCCATAATTTCTATACGATTATGCCTAGGTAGACATGATGCAAGTGGATTATTGACGGACCATATTTTTAATTGAGATGAGTCTTTGCCTTTAGGATGTTTCTCTTTGATAGTTGTCCATCGGACTCCACAATTAATGACTAGCGGCATTCTTTTGACAAATTCTTCTAAACGACTTCTTTCTTTCTCTTGATTTAGTAAAGGAACCCATCGCGCCCTATGATCAGATATAACAGAATTAGCTAATTTAACTTCAGGTAGCCATAAACCATGTGCAAGTAGATTAAAACTCCATCGCTGTAGATGTATCCACCATAGAATTTCTTCACTTAGTTCGGAATCATTATTTGACAATGGTAAGCTAGCAAGCCATTTTGAGGCTTCTAAAGAATTCAATGCAAGCCCTTCTATTTTCCAAGGCCACCATTCATAGTTTTTACTAATTGATTCTTCAGCTTGAAGTGGTAAATAAGACCAAAGTTTTTTCTTGGAAAATTGATCATTTTGATTTGTATTAGTTTCAAGTGCCTTTGTTGGTAGCGTCAGACATGCAGATTGATCAATTAGCTTTTCAGGTAACAATTGCTTATTACTTAACCAATTTCTTAATTCTTTACTGGTGAGAGTATAAGGATGAGTCGCAGGTTCGAATTTATTTTGAATTGGAGTTGCTACTTTCCAGCTGTCTGCCCAAAGGAATAAAACTGGGCAGCTGGGATGTGACCAATTTTCAATATTTTTTAACCAAGTCGCGTGTAGCAAGCTCATAAGATGGATCAATTAAACATCAATTGTTTTTTGATGTTGTTCTTGTAAGCAATAAAAATAATAATTTTGAGAAATTATACAGCTAATAATGACAGTTAATTAGCTAGATTTTGTGAGAAGCTAAGTATTCTTTAGTTTTCAACTTGCATCATACTTGGTGCATTTTCTCCTCAGTTACAAGGTTGTTATGGCAGTAGAACGAGTATCGTCAAAATCTGATATGAAATCAATGACAGGTGATGAGATAAGAGCTGCATTTTTGAATTTCTATGCGCAGCGTTCCCATAAAGTTATTCAGAGTGCTTCTTTAGTTCCTAAGGATCCAACAGTTTTACTTACAATTGCAGGAATGCTTCCTTTTAAGCCCATTTTCTTAGGACATGAAGATAGGCCATCGAAGAGAGCAGCAAGTAGTCAGAAATGTATACGAACAAATGACATTGAAAATGTTGGAAGAACAGCAAGACATCATACTTTTTTTGAGATGTTGGGGAACTTCTCTTTTGGTGATTATTTTAAAAAGGAGGCAATAGAATGGGCTTGGGAACTAACTACTCAAGTTTTTGGATTAAAGCCAAGGAATTTAGTGGTTAGCATTTTTCAAGAAGATGATGAAGCTGAGGATATATGGAGAAATGTTGTTGGTGTAAACCCTAACCGTATTATTAGAATGGGCGAAGAAGATAACTTTTGGTCGTCAGGACCAACTGGACCTTGTGGTCCTTGTTCAGAACTTTACTATGACTTTCACCCAGAACTTGGTGATGAGAAAATAGATTTAGAAGATGATAGTCGATTTATCGAGTTCTATAATTTGGTCTTTATGCAATACAACAGAGATGCTGAGGGAACTTTAACATCCCTTGCGCATTGCAATATTGATACAGGAATGGGGTTAGAGAGAATGGCCCAAATTTTACAGGGAGTTTCTAACAATTATGAAACTGATTTAATCTTTCCGCTTTTGGAGAAGGTTGTTTCTTTAACAGGCCTTAACTATCACAAATTGGATGAACAAAATAAAATTTCTTTTAAGGTTATTGGTGATCATATTAGAGCTTGTGTCCATTTAATTAGTGATGGAGTTTTGTCTAGTAATTTAGGTCGAGGTTATGTTTTGAGAAGATTAATTAGACGTATTGTTAGACATGGTCGTTTACTAGGAATAAACGAGCTTTTTTTGACTGCGATTGCACAAGTTGCTATTGAACTAATGAAAGGCTCTTACCCTCAACTTATAGAAAGAAAGGAACAAATATTGGCAGAATTGCAGCGGGAGGAAATTCGTTTTCTTGAAACCTTGGAACGAGGTGAGAAGTTATTGAATGATTTATTGTTATCTAAACCAATTGAGATTACTGGAGACCAGGCATTTGAATTATATGACACATTTGGGTTTCCAGTGGAATTGACAGAAGAGATTGCAGCGGAAAATTCTGTTGGAATTGATTTAAAGGGTTTTCATGAGGCTATGGATCAACAACGTCAAAGAGCCAAGGATGCGAATACGACAATTGATTTAACACTACAAGATACTATTGATAAGGTTGTATCTGAACTTGGTGTTACTAATTTTCTTGGATATCAACAATTAGAACATAGTAGTAATGTACAAGCGATAGTTGTTAATGGTGTTTCTTCGAATGAATGTAATATGGGAGATAAGGTTGAGCTAGTGTTAGACGCTACTCCGTTTTATGGAGAGAGTGGAGGGCAAATAGGGGATAGAGGTTTGATAAGTAATATGTCTTCGGAAAAATTGGATTGTCTAATTGAAGTTGCCGATGTTCGCTGTATTCATGGAGCATTTGTTCATTCTGGAGTTGTGAAAACTGGAAAACTATTGTTAGGGGATAATGTCAAAACTACAGTAGATGGATTCACTAGAAGATGTGCTCAAGTTCACCATACATCTACTCATCTTTTGCAAGCAGCATTAAAGCAAATAGTTGATTCTGGTATTAGTCAAGCAGGTTCCTTAGTAGGTTTTGATCGTATGCGTTTTGATTTTCATTCTTCGCGTCCTCTAGAAATAGAGGAATTGGAAAAAGTAGAAAAATTGATTAATATTTGGATTTCTGAAGGGCACTCTTTGCATGTGTCCGAAATGACTATAGATGATGCTAAGAGTGCTGGTGCGCTTGCAATGTTTGGTGAGAAGTATGGGGATATAGTTCGAGTAGTTGATATTCCCAATATTTCTATGGAGCTTTGCGGGGGTACGCATGTGAAAAATACATCTGAGATAGGATTACTTAAAATAATTAGTGAAACTGGAATTGCTGCAGGTATACGTAGGATTGAGGCAATAGCAGGAAAACCTGCTTTGGATTATTTAAATGATCGAGATATGATCGTGAAAAACTTAAGTGAGTTATTTAAGACACAATCAAATGAAATTATTGAACGGGTCAGTGCATTACAGTGTGAAGTTAAAAGTTTAAGAAAATCATTACAAATTGCACAGAGGGAAGTTGCTTCTTCTAAAGCTTTATCTTTAATGAGTAAAAGAATAACTATCGGTAGTAGTCAATTTATAGTTCATCGTCTTGATAATCTCTCTAATGAAGCATTGCAATCGGCAGCTACAACTTTGTTAGATGAGTTAGGTGTCGATTCGGCTGTAGTATTAGCTGGAATACCAGACCTTAAAGAGAATAATAAAGTTGTTTTAGTTACCGCTTTTGGTTCAAATATAGTTGCTCATGGAATGCATGCGGGAAAGTTCCTTGCACCAATAGCTAAGCTGTGTGGAGGAGGAGGAGGAGGTAAGCCCAACTTTGCTCAAGCAGGCGGCAGAGAACCTCGAGCATTAGATGATGCTTTAAATTGTGCAAAAGATGAATTGAGTAAATTCTTTCAGAACTTTTATTCTTGTAGGTAAGTAATTTTCCTTAGACTGGTCTCTATATGTTCTATGAGACGTTGTGCATCATTGATTTTAAGATCTCCTTTTTGGATTGCTAACTCGCTGGCTATTCGTAATTTTTCAAGTAACTCCTCTGCGTCATGCTCCATCGCTTCAAGTACATCGCTTTTTGTATTTCCTCTAACCACGTGATCAAGTTGGTAACTTTTATTTTTCTTCAGTCGTACATGTACTGCATTTGTACTTCCAAAAAGGTTGTGTAGATTTCCCATTACTTCTTGATAGGCTCCCCCTAAAAATAAGCCTATCCAATAATCGTCATTAGGTTTAAATGGGTGTAATTCTAGCAATGATTTTGTTTGACCATTGTCAATAAATGTTGATAGTTTTCCATCTGAGTCACATGTTAGATCTGCAAAATGGCCTAATTGATTAGGTTGTATATCTAGTCTATGAATTGGCATGATAGGAAAAAGTTGATTAATAGCCCATGTATCTGGTGCTGATCGGAAAATAGACATATTGGAGTAATAGGTTGACGCTAGTGCTGCTTGTAATGCTTTCAGTTCTTCTGGTACTAATTGACTATTGGGCAAAAGTGTAGTTATACGTTTTGCACAAGCCCATGTCAGTTGTTCTGCTGTAGCTCTTGTTGTTAAATCTATAAACCCTAGTCTAAAAGCAGCCAAGGCATCTTCCTTAAATTTCAATGCATCATTCCATGCTTCTTGAAGTTTAGAAATGTCTACTTTCTTTCCGTTATCAATTTCATTAAGAGTATTTAAAGTATCTCTTAGGTTTTTAACAATGAGTGATTCATTTTTGGTTAAAGGTGGTATGTCTGTTTGAACAGCACTTGTTCCTAAGACATTAAATATAAGTACTGAGAAATGACTTGAGAGACTGCGACCGCTTTCACTAATTAAGATTGGTGCTTCTATGTTATTGGACATACAACACTCTTGAATTGTTGCTACTACATCATTTGCATAATTTTGTAAGGAATAGTTAGTAGAAGCAGAGCTCGATGTTTTGCTACCGTCATAGTCGACTCCAAGACCACCTCCTACATCCAGATGCCCCATTGGTGCACCTAGACGCTTAAGTTCAACATAAATTTGGCCGGCTTCTTGTAAAGCATTTTTTAGAACAGCGATATCATTAATTTGACTTCCAATATGAAAATGAAGGAGAGATAGTTCTTTTAGAAGGCCTGCTTTATTTAAATGCTTTACTGTTTTTAAGATTTCTGGTATTGACAATCCAAATTTGGATTTTTCTCCTGTGGAAGATTTCCATCTTCCACTACTTTGACTTGATAACTTCGCTCTGATTCCAATGAGTGGTGCTGCACGCAGCTCATTACTGGCAGAAATGATGCGTTCTACTTCATCATATTGTTCAATAACTACTACTGGCTGCTTCCCTAGTTGTCTTGCTAGAATTGCAGTTTCTATATAGCGTTTATCTTTATATCCATTACATATTAAAAGAGATTGGGGGTCATCAACAAGTGACAATGCAATTAAAAGTTCAGCTTTACTTCCAGCTTCGAGTCCAAAGTGCCATTTCTTACCAATGGTTATTATTTTTTCTAGAACATGGCGTTGTTGATTGCATTTGATTGGAAACACACCTTTGTAATTATTGGCGTAGTCATATTTATTTATTGCATTTTCAAATGCTTGATGAAGTTTATGAATTCTGTCTTCAAGAATGTCATCGAAGCGAATTAAAAGTGGTGGTTTCAGATTTCGACCTTTTAGCTCTTTCAGTAAATGTATGAGATCAAGACTATGCCCTTTTTTACCTTTTGGATGAACGTTGATATTCCCAGAGTTATTAATTGAGAAATAATCTTCTCCCCACCGGTCCAGCCCATATAAGGAGCTACTGTTTTGCGTAGTCCAAGTGCTTTTTTGATAATTAGGATCTGACTTTGTCAAGTGATACGGAGAAGGAGAAGCCTTAAAATCTTTGAGATTTCAATTTTTTGCAATTAGTGTAAGAGAATATGTATTTAATCCTATTTGTTTTACTTGCCAAGAGGGGGCTTTTCAGAAGACGATAGCTTTATTATTAATTTTTTGATTGTTATGGTTGCTGAAAGAACTTTTCTTGCGATCAAGCCTGATGGTGTTCAAAGAGGATTGGTTGGTGAAATTTTAGGACGTTTTGAAAGGAAGGGATTTAAGTTAATTGCACTTAAGCAACTAATTCCAAGTAAAGAGTTAGCAGAGAAGCATTATGGAGTACATAAAGAAAGACCTTTTTTTCAGGGCTTGGTTGCATTCATTACTAGTGGCCCTGTTGTTGCAATGGTGTGGGAAGGAGAAGGTGTTATTGGAAGTGCCCGAAAGATTATAGGTTCAACAAAACCGCTTGAGGCTGAACCAGGAACTATTAGAGGAGATTTAGCTATCAATATCGGAAGAAATGTAATACATGGATCTGATGGACCTGAAACAGCAAAATTTGAAATTGAATTATGGTTTAGCTCAGATGAAGTAAATGATTGGAATCCTTCTGATCAAAAATGGAGAGTTGAATAAATGCTTTTGTTTTACATAAAAAATTAATCGTTTAATTAATTTGATTAAAACGATTCCATCTGAAAGCTCTGAGTAGATTGGTTTCTTCGATTTCTAGAGTTTCTTTGCAAATTAGTTTTGTCAGCAGGTCTGATGTTATAGCAGCTAATAGTACTCCGTTTCGATGGTGACCAGTTGCAAGCCATAATCCCTTTAAAGAGGAAATGCCGATAATCGGAGCTTCATCTGGTGAACATGGCCTAAAGCCCCACCAACGTTCCATATGTGGCCAGTTGCTTGCTATAGGAAGCAATGAATTTATCCCTTCTTGCAATTGAGATTGACCAATTGGAGTTAAACCTTCTTTAAACCCAGCATTTCTTTCACTTGTAGCACCAACAACTATTAGCCCATCTTCTCTAGGAACTAAATAAACTCCTGGGCCAAAAATTATTCGTTTAAGAGCGTCTTTAGGCCCTTGAATTGAGAACATTTGGCCTTTTACAGGAAAAATCGGAACCTCCTTGCAAAGATTCTGACTCCATGCACCACTACTTAAGATTGCCTCTTTCGCCCTTATTTTTTCTATTTGTCCTTCAGCTGTTTGAATCACAACGCCTTTAAAAACATCTTTTTGACTTATTATTTTTAATACCTCACTGCCTTCTTGAAAATTTACTCCTAATTCCACACAAGCTTTTTCAAGTGCTCTCATTAATCTTCTTCTGTTATCAATTTGTCCGTCTTGCTTGAAGAGTAACCCTGTTTTCCATTTTGAGTCTATTCCGGGCACTTCTTGATTGAGTTCATATTTCGTGAGCGGATCACCCAAGTATGCAGTTGGATATTGTTTTCGATTTTCAATATTTAAGAAAGGTACAACTATGCCACAGTTTCTAAGTCCACAATTGATACCACTATCTTCTTCTATTGTTTTAACCCAATTAGGGATTAGGCGTTGACTTGCTTGTCCAAGTTCTAAAAGATTACCTTCAAGTCCTTCTGCGTGTGGTGCAAGCATTCCAGCTGCTACAAATCCCGCAGCTTCATGCCTTCTTCGGCTTAATACTTCTACAGATTTTCCTTTTTTAGCTAATGCATGCGCCAGAGATAATCCTATTAAGCCTCCACCAAGGATTAATACTTTGTTAGTGCTCAATGTAGCCATTCGTTAGGCCATTAATATTTCTAATTTTGAGTTTTTTAAATCATTATGTCTATCCAATGTGTTGCTCTTTTCCATAGTATGGATATATATCAATATTTGATGTAAGCAATGGCTGATGTTCAAGCGGAATGGGAACCTGTGATTGGCTTAGAGACGCATGTTCAGTTAGCTACCAAGAGTAAGATATTTACCTCTGCTTCTACAAGCTTTGGTAATGAGCCTAATAAACATATTGATCCTGTCGTTTGTGGGTTACCTGGCACTTTGCCAGTATTAAATAAAAAAGTTCTTGAGTATGCTGTTAAGGCGGCGATGGCATTGAATTTAAAAATTGCTAAGCATTGTAAGTTCGATAGAAAGCAATACTTTTACCCTGATCTTCCTAAGAATTACCAAATTTCTCAATTTGATGAACCAATTGCAGAGGAAGGGTGGATAGAAGTTGAAGTAGCAGAAAAAGGTAAAGAAACTTATTTAAAGAAGATAGGTATAGAGAGGTTACATATGGAGGAAGATGCCGGTAAATTGGTACATGCAGGTAGCGATCGTCTTGCTGGATCTTCGTATTCATTAGTTGATTACAATCGTGCTGGAGTTCCTTTGGCTGAGATTGTTAGCAAGCCAGATTTGCGCACTGGTAGAGAAGCGTCTGAATATGCTTCTGAGATAAGAAGGATAGTTAGATACTTAGGAGTGTCTGACGGCAATATGCAGGAAGGTTCATTGAGATGTGATGTCAATATTTCTGTAAGACGTGGACCAAATGCTCCCTTTGGAACCAAAGTTGAAATTAAAAATATGAATTCATTCTCTGCTATTCAGAAAGCTTGTGAGTATGAGATAAAGCGTCAAATTAAAACTTATGAATCCGGTGGAACAGTTCATCAGGAAACTCGTCTTTGGGATGAGAGTAAGCAGCTTACAAAAAGCATGAGATCTAAAGAAGGTAGTAGTGACTATAGGTATTTTCCTGACCCTGATCTTGGCCCAATAGAAGTTAGTTCTGAGTTGCAAGAAAAGTGGAGGTCTGAATTACCAGAATTGCCTGCGGCAAAAAGGCATAGATATGCAGATCAGATGGGATTGTCTATGTATGACGCTCGTGTCTTAACAGATGACTTTCAAATGGCAAAATATTTTGAAGCTACTGTTGGAGCTGGTGCTGAACCTAAGCAGGTTTCCAATTGGATTACTGGTGATATAGCTGCATACGTTAATGCAAGTAAAATGAGCTTTGCTGACCTTTTGTTTCCCCCTGAATACTTATCAGAGATGCTTGAGTTAATAGTTAAAGGTAAAATTAGTGGCAAAATTGCGAAAGAACTTTTGCCAGAATTATTGGAAACAGGCTCTTCTCCCCGAGAAATAGTGGAGCAGAGAGGACTCGGAATGATTAGTGATCCGGTAATTATAGAAGAAATAGTTGATGAATTATTAGCAAATCATTCGAATGAAGTGGCCTTGTATAGAGCTGGCAAGAAAAAACTCCAAGGTTTTTTTGTTGGCCAATTGATGAAAAAAACTAGTGGTAAGGCAGATCCAAAACTAGTCAATCAAATACTTTCGCGTAAATTGCAGGGTTAAATTATAACAATAACTTATTTACTTGCTCTTTAAAAAAATCTAATTTTTGTGAATTATCTATAATCTTATCAGCAAGTTCTTTTTTATATATTATTGATAATTGAGATTCAATTCTACACTTAGCTTGACTAGTATTTAATTTATCTCGATACATTAAACGCTCGTATTGTTGTTCGGGATCACAATATATCAGCCAACTCTCGCTGCATAAATAAGTTAAATCAGCTTCAAATAATAAAGGAATAATGAGAGCAATCAAGGGGAGGTCTTTTGCTTTACTTAGTTCATTATCCAGACGCTCTAATATTATTGGATGTAGTAGATTTTCCAGCCATATCTTTTCAATTTTATTGGAAAAAATAATATCACCTAATCTCAATCGATTAATAGATAGCCCTGTGCTGGTTTCTTTTAAAATTATTTTCCCGTATCTTTTGATGACTTCTTTAGTTGCTTCTGTGCCTGGATTTAGTGCCTCATGTGAATAAATATCTACATCAAGAATTGGTACTTTTTTCTCAATCTGTAAGTAATTAGCAATAGTACTCTTGCCACTAGCTATTCCGCCAGTAATGCCTATACGTCGTTGAACTCCATTCCAACGTTTTTGAGATGTAGCCTTTAAAACTTGAACGAAATAGCGCAGGATATGAAAGAGTTTACTTTCTTAAGCATCGGATTGAGTAATTTTGAATCATCGACATGGTCTCTTATATCAGGAGGCATAACTGCACCTTACGGTTTTAAGGCATCTGGGATTAGGGCTGGGCTGAAAAACTCTGAAAAAAAATTAGATTTAGCATTAATATTGGCACCCGAAGATGCTTTGTGCGCAGGCACTTTTACCCAATCGAGAGTTCGCGCTAATTGTATAGATCTTTGCATCGAACGTTTGCTGGAGACGTCTGGTAGAGCAAGAGCAATACTTATAAATTCTGGCCAAGCAAATGCTTGTACTGGTAAGAAAGGTTTCGAAGACAGTGTTATTGCAACAAAAGCATTAGCTCAAAAACTAGGAATATCTGAATCTGAGGTCTTGATTTGTTCGACTGGTGTTATAGGAGAACGAATTCGTATGCAAAACCTTTTAAAAGGAATTGATTTATTGGTTGATTCATTAAGTGATTCGGGAAGTAGAGATGCTGCAAAAGCGATATTGACAACTGATTTAATAGAAAAAGAGATTGCTATTGAAGGTTATTTAGGGGGTAGACGTGTTCGTATAGGAGGAATTGCAAAAGGATCTGGAATGATTCATCCAGATATGGCAACAATGTTGGCTTTTCTAGCGTGTGATGTGGGATTACCTAAAAAAGCTTGGGATGACATAATTAAACGAGTTGTTAACTCTTCATTTAATGCAATTAGTGTTGATGGTGATACAAGTACTAATGATTCTTTTTTAGCTTTTTGTGCAGGAGATGTTTTAGATAAGGAATACTTTAATGAACTTGAAATGGGATTAAAATTTGCATCAACCATTCTTGCAAAATCAATAGCACGAGACGGTGAGGGCTCTAATTGCCTAATTGAAGTAAAAGTTGAGGGTGCGGAAAGCGTCATGGATGCTCAGATAATTGCACGTACAATATGTAGTTCCTCTTTAGTTAAAACAGCTGTACATGGGTGTGATCCTAATTGGGGAAGAATATTGGCTGCAGCTGGTAGGTCAGGAATCATATTTTCTCCAGAGGACGTTTCTCTTTGGATTGGATCTATTCAAATCATGAGCGAAGGACTACCTATAGAATTTGATAGGAAGATGGTAGTTAGGTATATGAATGAAATTGTAAAAGTTAAGAATTCAAATAAAGAAACTTTATTGATTTGTTTGCGAATAGGAACTGGTAATTTTGAGGCTTATTCATGGGGATGTGACTTATCATCTGAATATATTCACATCAATGCCGATTACACCACTTAGGTAAAGATTGTATTCAAGCAATTTAGAATCAATCCCAATTTATAACTAAAATTTTGGTTCTTATTACAAGTAAATATATTTTTTCTAGAGTTTTTGAGGATAAGAAGTATTAGAGTTGATATTCAAGAGGTTCCAATTGAGATCAGCTATTGGAGGTAACGGGGAAAAGTGGTGAAAATCCATTACTGTCCCGCAGCTGTGAAATATCGAGATTCTCGATATCAGTCAGAATGCCCGCCTTATTTCAAAATTCGACGAGGATCGATCAATGACTTTCACCTCTTTAATGCGTAAGCATTTTCTTCAAGCTTTACTTTCATTGTTTTTTTTAATTAATGTTTTAGCTGATTCAGCTCTTGCTCATCATCCCTTCGGGATGGGGAAAATTTCCGATTTATCCGTTTGGCAAGCTCTACTTAGTGGTGTCGGTCATCCATTATTGGGACCTGATCATCTGCTTTTTATGTTAGGCATAGCTCTTGTGGGATTAAAAAAAGACAAGAAATGGGTCTTTCCCCTTCTGGCTGTTGGTTTGGCAGGAAGTGCATTAGTACAGTTGCAACCCCTCCCTGATTCATTAGAACCATGGGCAGAAGCACTTGTCTCTTTTTCTTTAACTGTAGAAGGCTTAGTTGTTCTAAATCTTTTGAGTTCAAAATGGTTGTTGCCAATGTTTGCTTTTCATGGATACTTACTTGGAAACACAATTGTTGGGGCTGAAGCTACACCTTTATTAGGTTATTTCTTTGGCCTCCTTATAGCGCAGTTATCTCTTTTGTTATTTGTAACATCAGCTTCTACAAAAGTCATCAAAAAGTTTGGCGTCAATGGTCGCATTTTATCTGCTGGGATTTGGATTGGAATAGGACTTGCCTTCTCTTGGGTTGCCCTTATCCCATAACATCTAAAATGAATAGATTTCCATAGAAGTCAAAAGGTATTTAATTTACTCATTTATTTTAGGGATATTCTGAAATTAAATTATTGGCTAATATTTTTGCTTTGTAATTGCTTAAACCAATTTCTCTAGTTTTTCTAAATTTTCGTTTTAGATAGCAAAAAGATTATAATTTATGATTTTCTTTTATATATTCCTTGCTTTCGAATTTGTAAATTTTGTATGTTCTTTAAAAAGTTTCTAAACTAAACACCCTATACAGATTGAGATAAACTTTTTATATCAAACCTTCTTAACGCTATACATAAACTTTTTTAAAGAAAATTGTTTAATTTTTTATCTAAGTATTTCATCTAGAATTTAAGTTATTATAGTAAGGAAAAGGAATTTACTAACATGTTCAGTAAGAAATTATTGCCTGGTCTTTTTGCTGCAGTTGTATTAGGAGCTTCCCCTTGTATTGCTGATGGCGATTTTTATGATGATCTAGCTGATGAAGAGCTTTATCAAGAATCTGCAAAAGATAATGGTGTTTATGTTCTTCTCGGAGCGGGAATTGGAGATGCAAAGGAAATAACTTACTCCGCCACTGATTTTAGTGTTGGGTCTAGATTTGCTTTTGAAACAGGTATAGGTTATAGATTTAATCCTAATTTAAGAGTTGAAGCGACATATGGACGTAATAAATTGGATGTTGATGGATCTGGTTTGTTTGATGATGTAATTGCTAAAAGTTTCTTTTTAAGTGGTTTATATGATTTTGATAATGATTCTAAGATAACTCCATATGTAGGTTTGGGTATTGGTTCGTCTAATGTAGATACAGATGCAACCACTGATGACGATGATACATCAATTAGTTATCAAGGCAAAGGTGGACTTTCATATGATTTATCAGAAAAAGTTGATGTTTTTGGGGAGCTAACCTATCAGATTATTGACGACACTAATATTGGAAATAAGGATATAGACGCAATAAGACTTTGGAAAGGACAATTAGGTATTAGATTCTTTTTCTAAAATCATTTATTTTTAAGAATTTGTTTTTATCTTGCAGATTATTTTGTTAACTTTTGATAGCTTTTTGTGAGACTTTGCTCCAAAAGAAAACCCAGCAACTTATCCCTGTAAATTTAAACCCTTCTTCGAATATCTGAACTGTGTTGTAATTAATAGGTAAAAAGTCTTGGAAAACATCACTTATAATAGACATACCTAGCAAAAAAATTGTACTGAGAAATAAAATCGGATCAATTTTTACAATTAATTTTTTAAAGTTTATTAATAAATATAATGCCAAGAAGATATATATAGTATAGAGAATATCCTGGTTTAATTGTTGCATGTCATGTAATAGGAATAGATCATCTAAACAAAGTAAAACTGAAAAAAAACATCCTATATTTAATATTTTTCTATATGAATTATCTTTAATTATATTAGAATGTAAAGTGAAGAATGTTATCGCACTAGCTCCAGACCACAGGAGAACACCTAAGTTAGAAATCATTCCTACAC
Organism: Prochlorococcus sp. AG-363-C02; assembly: GCA_003278345.1. Lineage (GTDB taxonomy): Bacteria > Cyanobacteriota > Cyanobacteriia > PCC-6307 > Cyanobiaceae > Prochlorococcus_E. The sequence continues at coordinate 40,239 of QCFH01000005.1, forward strand.
CAATTGATACGTTGCAGGTTTGTAGCAAGTCTCTTAGAACTAAACCAGGTTCAATTCCATTTGAAGAGGTATATAGGAGTATTAATATGTATATTATAAGCGAAGGAAAAACAGAGAAAAAAATAGTTCTATGAAATAAATGTTTGTAATTTTGCATAATGCATGTTTCCCAAATTCAACTGCTTGAATCTAAAAATCTAGTTAATTTATAAAATTTGAATCTAATTTGAAGCTTCTTTAGCAAATGTCAAGGTTTTTAATTGGAAGATGAGACTCTTTGCACTGGAATAAAAGAGCAGCCCTTTCAGGCTCCATAGATCATGTGGGTAATAAGTATAAACAAGTTTAAATTTCAAACGAGTATCTTTAGAATTCTATTTTTTCAACTCTTTTATTCATTTTGGTTCCCCATTTTTTCTTAGGGGATAGAATTTTGTAGATATATTTTTCAATTAATGCTTAAAAAGATCTTTAGCCTTATAGCCTTCATGGCTTTCTCTTTGATGAGTTATGCACCGATTGCTATTGCCATTGAAGATAATGCTCCTGTTGATGTTCAAGAGATTTTCACAAGTACAAAGCCAATTTATGGTGAGTCATTTACATACCCCGAAGGCAAAGGAGAAATGCGTCTTTATAAAGTTGATGTTCAACCAGGTGGAGTTGTACCCCTTCATTTTCATGAGGCACCATTAACTAGTTATATCGAATTGGGTCAATTAACACTTAAGACTAAGCAAGGTAGGAGTACAACTTTTCGTGAGGGTGATTCTTTTGTCTTAGCAGCTGATACTCCTCCTCATACCATGGCTAATAATGGAAAAGTACCAGCAGTTATGTGGGTAACTGTTGCAGCAGCTGAGGGTGTTCCTACTCTGACCAATGTTGAAGAATAATTAGTTGCGTTTTACAGCCGATTGCTATCGGAACTAGATGGGCTGACTGAGGTCAGTCCTTTTTTATGGGTTAGAGACGATTGAGAATTCCTTTTGAAGAGAAATATTGGATTTTGCCCCCAAAGCCTTTTTTCCCTTTTTCTGAGATATTGAGACTCACTGCGCTGCAATTAAAAAGGACGCCTTCCAGCGTCCATGGATCAATTGGGTCATAAGGGACATCAAATATTTATGCTTGATTCGCCTAGTTCAGCTATAACTTGCTGGTATCTCTAGAACTTAATGCGCCGTTTTTTACTTCTTGCACTAACAGCTGGAATTTCTATCCCAATAGTTGCTTGTAGTCCTAAGAAGCAAACATCACGTGAACCTGTGGTGGTGGAAACTCTTATTACTGCAACTGAATCTTGGAATGGAGATTCTTTTAAGTATCCAGCAGGGCAAGCAGAAATGAAATTAGAAAAAATAACTGCTCAACCAGGTTTTAAAACACCTCTTCACTTACATCCACAACCTGGAATTATTTATGTACAAAGAGGAACTCTTTATTGTGAGACTAGTGATGGAAAATCCTTGACAGTAGGTGCTGGAGAAAGCTTTGCTTCTTCGCAGGATACTATTCATTACTGTGAAAATAATGGTGATGCAGAGATGGTAGTTTTTGTTGCTTCCGCTGGTTCTAAAGGCAAAAAAACAACTGTTACTAAGGAATAAATCAAACTTTCAATGCTTGAATAAAGAAGGTTGACAGCCGATTGCTATCGGAACTAGATGGGCTGACTGAGGTCAGTCCTTTTTTATGGGTTAGAGACGATTGAGAATTCCTTTTGAAGAGAAATATTGGATTTTGCCCCCAAAGCCTTTTTTCCCTTTTTCTGAGATATTGAGACTCACTGCGCTGCAATTAAAAAGGACGCCTTCCAGCGTCCATGGATCAATTGGGTCATAAGGTTGATCTAACCCCATCTCCTTTATAGGGTCAAGCAGCAACAGGGGCTGTTTGACGGGAGAAACTAACGATTTTGTTAGCAGTTATGGTTTTGCTCTAACCGAGCAGGTTTCAGTAAAACTCCTTGAATCCCGTCGAAACCATTGCAGCCCCAATGTTATGGAGCTGAGCGGAATCGAACCGCTGTCCGAGATACTGGTGTGATCCACCTAGTTCATTCAAAATGAACATAACTATTCTGACAGATTTCTAAACTATGAACTAATTTCATCTAATCAATGCAAACAAACTTCTTAGCCACTGGTGAAAAATATTAATTTAGTAGTTCTTCTTCCTCATGGATTGGAAGAAATTGGTGCTGTTGAATTGCAAAGTTTAGGGGCTAAAGCTATCAAAATAGTTAGAGGTAGTGTTTTCTGTAGAGTTGATTTACGGTGTTTTTATCGTATACATCTTCAGGCAAGAGTCCCTTTTCGAATTCTTAGAGAAGTTAGTAAATTTAGATGTAATGGAAAACAATCTTTATATTATGAGATTCAAAACGCATTTGATTTTTCAGAATGGTTAGATCCATCTAAAAGTTTTCGTGTAGATATTTCTGGAGTTACTAAAGAGTTAAATCATAGTCATTTCACAGCTTTACAAGTTAAAAATGCAATTATTGACTTACAAAGAAAAATCTGGGGTGAAAGATCATCTGTAAATTTATCTGAACCAGATGTATGTATTCATGTACATCTGAAATCTGATTATGCAAGCTTGAGCTTTGCTACTTCTAGTAGTAGCTTGCATCGCAGAGGCTATAAAACTGCTGTTGGTATTGCACCTTTAAAAGAAAATATTGCTGCTGGACTTTTAAAGATTTCCAATTGGGATGAATCATTAACTTTATTAGATCCTTTTTGTGGCTCAGGTACTTTTCTTTTAGAAGCTGCCAGTATGGCTAGAGGAATTGCCCCTGGTTTAAATAGAAAATATTTATTTGAGACTTGGCCTGACTTTAATAAGAGTCTTTGGAATTTAGAGAAAAAAGAAGCTATAAGTCTTTTTGATCCTGTAAAAAATTTGCCAAAGATTTTAGGTTTTGAAATGGATATTGATATTTTTAATGATGTAAAAACTAATATTAATCATACTAAATTTGAACAAGATATTGAAATAAAATTAGGTAGATTTAATGAATTCAAATTGCCAAATACAGCAGGTATTGTAGTTTGTAATCCTCCTTATGGAAAACGATTAGGTGATGAACAAGATCTAGAAATTCTATATAAAGATTTAGGTAATTTTCTTAAAATCAATGCATCTGGATGGGATCTTTGGTTATTAAATGGTAACCGTAGGTTAAGTTCATGCCTTGGTATGAGATGCTCAAGACGCTTCCCAGTAAGTAATGGTGGAATAGATTGTAGATGGATGCATTATGAAATTCATTGAGTTTTTCCAAAAACAGCTTTGGTACTTTTAGATAAACCTTCTAACGTTTCTGGTAAATAAGGACCTTTTGTTAGATAACCTCCTAATCTGAAACTTATTCCTGCAAATGTTATATCCATTAAGGATAAAATTAACAATGAATTTCCAATATTCAAATTAAAGGTATTTTGCATCCAAAGGATTGTGATGATGTGAAAAGCTAGTAAAGCAAAAAGCATTAATATTCCACCAATTGCTAAGAATATTCCTCCACTAATTAGCCTTCTTCTTTCTCGACTTACTTCTTTTAGTGCAATACGAACATGCAGATCCATTATTGAACTTGCTAGAGCACTAACTCTTGCAGCTGCACCAATCCCTCGTGAATCTTGTGAATCGCTCATTAGGATCTCCTGCCTCCTACCATAAGTATGCCTAATAAAACACCAATACCTGCTGCAATGCCTATAGCAACAAGCGGTCGTTGGCGCACAGGTTTTTCTATGCGAGGCCTTAGAGTGCTATTTAGCTCATCTAATAGATCTTCTAATTGCTTTTCAAGTGGTTCTAGGCTTTCTGCAATTTCTTTTGTACGATCACTAGCTACATTCAATAAATCTTCTAGTTGCTCTAATACACCTTCTGATGTTTTTCCAGAGTGCAATGAAATAATTTCGACTAAATCATCAAGGCTTCCTCTTGTTGCTTCAATTGTTTGTTTTGCTAAATCAGGCCATTGTTCTTGAATTTTCGGTAATAATTCATCAAACTGTTGAGAAAACCATTTATTAGAGAGAGTATTTCTCTCTGGGCTAGGAGTATCAACTTGGGCCTGGTTTTCCCAAGAGGCGGAATTCTCTGATTCCATAAGTTCCAGACTGTTTTATAAAGCGTAGTGAGCTATTTGCTTTTATGGAACCCTTTTATTCTTTGATTCTTTCAAACCCAACTTTTGAATGGTTGTTGAGAGATACTTGTAAATCTAGTCCCAATCTATGATCTGTACCTTTTTCTGCTGATTTATTAACATTCAGACGTCGTCTTTGCTTACATTTATTGCTATATGAATGCTTCTAGTGCTAAAAGTTCATTGTAATTAACTTTGTGATCATGGACGTCGGGTTGTCTTCAATGTTTTTTGCGTCCAATACTATCCCTACAGATTTTGGCTTAGTTCTTGCTGCAATTGCGGGTGCAGGAAGCTTGCTTTTAATTGCTTTAAGGTTTGTACCCTCTGATTAAAAAGGGCTAGATTAACAGGTTCAATTCACTTGGTTTATCCTTATCCTTAAGGGTTAATTGCTTGTGAATAAAAATATTTTTAAAAGTTACTAAATTATTAAAATTTTTTAATAAGATATTAGTTATAGCTTTAATTGAAAATTCATTTTTCTTTTTGTACTTATCTTCTTAATATTATATAGTTTTTTACCTATAAAATTTAGGAATTTATTGGTCTAATTATAGTTCTAGCAACCATAGTTTATAAAATCTTGTTATATAACACCATTAAAAACTAAAATGGCACTTAGCTGTTTATTCTATAAATAATAATTATGATTTTTGAAATCATTTAAATAATTGTGAATAGTCGGTGGGTAATCCTTAGACATACTCTTTCTAAGGATTCTTTAGATGGATTGCACTACGATTTGTTGTTGGAAGACTATGAATATTGTCGAACATGGCGCTTGCCTCGCATTCCAAAAATTAATGGTTCTTTAGTAGAGGCTATTTCTATTTCTCCTCATAAACTTCATTGGTTAGACAAAGAAGAGTCTGAGGTTTCTGGTGGAAGAGGATGGGCTAAGCGAATTTATGGAGGAACATTTATAGGATCTTTACCTTTATCTAAAAGTGAAATTTTATCTGTAGAAATCAGAAGTACTAGTCTCAAAGGTAAGTTGGAAATAGTTGATGGCCTATGCAGAATTAGTTCTAATTCTAAATTCGATTTCATTTAAGTATTGAGCCCTTGAGCTTCTCTTATGTTTCGCTAATGTTTGTGTTCAAGTTCATGAGTTCTGTTGGTTTACATCAATCAAGTAGGCCTAACAAATTTCAAGTCTTTTGGAGGGTCGATGACTATCCCTCTAGAGGAAGGCTTTACTGTGGTTACAGGACCAAATGGATCAGGTAAAAGTAATATTCTTGATGGTGTTCTTTTTTGTCTTGGCTTAGCAACTAGTCGCGGAATGCGAGCTGAAAGACTGACAGATTTAGTTAATAGTTCTGTTTTAAAAGCAGGAAAATCAGCAGAGACGGTTGTAAGTGTTCGATTTGATTTAGAGGGATGGCAGCCTGATTTAGCTGAGGAGGGACTTGAGATTCCCGAGGAAGGACCATGGATTAAGCCTGGTCAAAAAGAATGGAACGTAACAAGGAAATTGAGAGTGATGCCAGGTGGCTCTTATAGTTCTACGTATATTGTTGATGGAGAGGTATGCAATTTGCAGCAACTTCAGACTCAGTTGCGTCGACTTAGAATTGACCCTGAAGGAAGCAATGTTGTCATGCAAGGAGATGTGACAAGAGTTGTTTCCATGAGCAATAAAGATAGGAGAGGCTTGATTGATGAACTTGCTGGTGTGGCATTATTTGACAATCGAATAGATCAGGCAAAGCAAAAGTTAGATGATGTTTTTGACCGTCAGGAACGTTGTCGCATAGTTGAACAGGAACTGCTTTCTTCTAAACAACGCTTAGAAAAAGATTGTGAAAAAGCTCGTCTTTATAAAAAGCTTAAGGATCAGATGAAGATTGGCAGAGAACAGGAGTCTATCTTGGTTTTTGAGAATGCAAAGAAAGATCTTGTAAATTTAAAGTCACGTCAAAAGGATTGTATAGAGAAGGAAGTTATAGATCAGAAAGTTCTTTTAGAATCTAAGGTAAAAGTAAATGAAGCTGAAAAAAAATTAAAAGTACTTCAATTTGAAGTTAAGGCTTTAGGAGAAGATAAATTAATTAAAATTCAAGGTGAAATTGCGGGGTTGGAGACTAAGTCTCGCGAGTTAGATCGTCAGGCTATATATCACAAGGAAGAAGGAGAAAAACTTAAAGAAAAGAGCCAAGAGTTAAAGTTAGAAAAGCAAAATTTGCTGCAAAATAGACTAAATAATAACGATGACTTATTAGATAAGAAAATTGAAATAGCAGAGAAGAAATTTAAAGATGCCCAAGCAGCTGTTGAAGTTTCTAGACGAAGACTTACAGATATTGCTGGTCGTTCTGGAGAATGGGTGGAAGAATTTAAAGAACGTAGTCTTCATAGACAAAATTTACAAAATAAATTGAAGCCCCTCCAAGAAGAACAGCAAAAATTAACGGAGAGATTAGTTCAAATTAATGAACGGTTAGAAGAATTAATTATTGATAAAGATAGAGATTTATTAGAGAATAAAAAACTTAATGATGAATTAAAGATTCTTGAAACCGAATGGGAATCTGTTCTTAAAGTAATATCTCTTCAAGAGTTAGAGATTGCCAATTTAAATAGTGAACTACAATTAAATAAACAGACTAGAGCTCGTTTAGAAATTGATCAATCTAAATTAGAAAGAGAAATAGCACGTTTGGAAAGTAGAAGGGAAACTTTGCATGAAAGTAGAGGTACAGGTGCTCTACGGCTTTTATTGGAATCAGGAATGGAAGGAATTCATGGACCTGTTGCAGATTTAGGAGAAGTTGATCAAAAATTTAGATTAGCTCTTGAAGTTGCTGCAGGAGCAAGGATTGGTCATATAGTTGTTGATGATGATGATATTGCCTCAAATGCAATAGAACTACTTAAAAAACGTAAAGCAGGGAGATTAACTTTTTTACCACTTAATAAAATTAAAAGTAAATTATCTAAAAATAAAACTGTTTTCCAAAGACCAGATTTAGAATTGAGAGAGGAAGGATTAATAGGAGGTGCTTTTGATTTAATTAGATTCGAAAGTATTTATAGTGAAGTATTTAAATATGTTTTTGGAGATACTATTGTCTTTAATAATTTGCAATCAGCTCGTACGCAACTTGGAAAATCAAGAGCTGTAACACTTGCTGGGGAATTGATTGAAAAGAGTGGTGCAATGACAGGAGGTGGTTTTATAGGAAGAAGTAGTTCATTAAGTTTTGGTAGTTGTAATGAAAAAGATGATATAGAGCCTCTAAGAAAAAGGTTATTAGTTTTAGGAGAGACTTTAATTAAAGTAAAAAGTGAAGAGAATAGATTAACTAATAAATTGGATGAATTAATACCTAAGTTAAAGAAAGTTGAAAATAAAAAAGCATCTTTAGATGCACAGAGATCAGCTTTTAGTAGATCAAATGGACCTTTTCTTGAAAGACAGGAAGAGCATAAAGATAGATTTAATATCCTTAATCAATCTAAAGACGAGCATAAGAATCGTTTAACATTAATTGAACAAGAGATTCAACCTCTTTTAATAAATTTAAATGATATTGATTCAAAGGAAGATAGCCCAATCTCTGAGGAAGTTGATAGCAATATATCTAAATTACAAGAACATCTTAATCTCTCAGAAGATATTCTTTTTAAGGCAAAGGAGGAAAGAGATAGTTTAATTAATCAAAAGAGACATGAAGAATTAGATTTGGAAAGATTTACTGTTCAACAAAAATCTTTAATTAAAGAAGAAAAATCATTGCAAAGTTCTATTGATTTATTAACTCAGCAGCATCAAAAGTGGAGAGAAGAAAATCAAAACTTAAAAATAGAACATAAGAAGCTTGAAGTATTAAAAAAGGATCTTGAAACTTGTTTTGGACAAAAAAGATATGAAAGGGATGCTGCAGAACAAGAATTATCTAATTGCAGGCAGAAATCTCAAGATTTAGAATGGAAGCTTGAGAGATTAAAAGATGATCTTAGGGCAATGGAGGAAGAGCTTAGGAGTAGTGAAATACGCGTGCAAGAATTAGAAAAACTTTTGCCAGATCCATGCCCTGAGATTTCAGATGAAATTCTCGAAAAAGGATTAGAGTCTCTACAAAATGAGTTGCAAGATTTGCAAAATCGTATTGAAGCTTTAGAACCTGTAAATATGTTGGCTTTAGAGGAACTTGAAAAATTAGATATTCGATTGAAGGATTTGGTGGAAAGACTTGAAATTTTGACAGAAGAACGTTCTGAACTATTACTTCGAGTTGAGACTGTTGCCACTCTTCGCCAACAAGCTTTTATGGAGGCTTTTGAGGCAGTAGATGTACATTTTCGTGAAATTTTTGCCAGTCTTTCCGATGGTGATGGCCATCTTCAGTTAGAAAATCCTCAAAATCCTTTGGAAGGAGGATTAACTTTAGTTGCCCACCCCAAAGGCAAAGCAGTACGCAGATTAGCTGCAATGTCGGGAGGTGAAAAGTCATTGACTGCATTAAGTTTTCTCTTTGCATTACAACGCTTTAGGCCTTCACCTTTTTATGCTTTAGATGAGGTGGATAGTTTTCTCGATGGAGTAAATGTTGAAAGGCTTTCTGATTTAATTGCGAAACAGTCTGAAAATGCTCAGTTTATGGTAGTAAGTCATAGACGACCAATGATTAGTGCGGCCACTCGGACTATTGGAGTAACACAAGCTAGAGGTGCTAATACACAGGTAATTGGTTTGCCTTTGGTGGCGTGAAATGAAATTAGGCTTGTTATGCTTCAAAATGATTCTCATACTTTAACTCTAAATCTTTAAGCTTGACCAATTCGCAATTTCCAAACGATTTAGGTGAAACTGTTCCCAGTGAAAGACTTTGGCTTCGATCAGAGTTAATGGGTACTCAGGTTATTACACGTGATAGTGGACGGCGCTTAGGTGTTGTTGGAGAAGTTGTTGTAGATATTGACAGGAGAGAAATTGTTGCTCTTGGTTTGAGAGACAACCCTCTTACGAGATTTTTACCTGGTTTACCAAAGTGGATGCTTCTAGAACGCATTCGTCAAGTTGGAGATGTAATTTTAGTTGACTCAATAGACTCTTTAAGTGAAGAATTTACTCCAGATAGATATAGCAATGTAATTAATTGTCAAGTAATTACTGAATCTGGAGAGCAATTAGGACGAGTTCTTGGTTTTTCCTTTGATATTGAAACCGGCGAGCTAATTAGTCTCGTCATGGGAGCAATGGGGGTACCTCTTCTAGGGGAAGGGGTACTTAGTACTTGGGAAATACCAGTAAATGAGATTGTAAGTAGCGGAACTGATCGAATTATTGTTTATGAAGGTGCAGAAGATAAGTTAAAGCAATTAAGTAGTGGTTTGCTTGAAAAAATGGGCGTAGGAGGTGGAGCATGGGACGAAAGAGAAAGAGAGCGTTATAGAGTAAATTTGGTTCCTGTAGAGAATCAATTAACTTCTGGAGAAGAAATTGAACAGAATCAAAAGGCTCTCAATGCTTCATTAGACTTGGCTTTTAATCAAGAAGAAGATCAGGATCAGCAAGATTTAGAATATGAAGAATTAGAAGAAGAAAATGATTTTTATGAGAAACAGTCTCGCTATTTAGAAGAAAATAATCCACCCTTAGAATCTAATAATGATTCATTATATGTTGACGAAAATGATTCATTTCAATATCAAGAAGAGAATTATTCTTCTTCAAGAAAACCAGATTCAATTTCCTTAAATAAAGCTTCAAGCCGTAAGGCTATTGAAAATTTTGAGGATCCATTGGATGTTGAACCCCTTAAGATCAATAAATCTAAAATAAAAGAAAAAGATGAAATAAATAACGACTTAAATAAAAATGATCCTATAGAAGATCCTTGGTAATTAATATTCTCTATAGATTAATTATAATTTAGATATTATTAATTTAATTTCTGCAACAATTGATTGAATCGCCCCGCTTTTACCTCTTAATAATTTTAATTCTTCTTTTAGATCTTTCAATCTTTCTTTAGAATTTATCCAATAATTTGCTTCTTTTGCTATTTCTATTGGGCTTATTATACCTACTCTTTCTGGTACAATCATTCTATTTGCTTTTATATTTGGCCAAGCTACATATTTATGACCTCTAAGTCTCCAATAATTAATTAACCATCCAATGCAAGATTTAATTAAAGGAAATCTTCCAAATATTCCAATTAACCCATCCCAAGCCTCCATTACATTAAGATGCTGTGTTGGTAAAACTACAATCATTGGAATACATAATGAGCCTAATTCAGAGGTATTAGCTCCAACTGTTGTTATAGCTAAATCACATTGACTTAAGAATTTATATGCAGGATTTTCTTCTATTAGATGTATCTGTGTATTCTTAATTGTTATTATTTTTTTCCATAAAATTTCATCATTTGCTTCCTCTATTTCTTTTATATTTGATGAATATTGTTGAGAGATTTTATTACTAGGACTGTTGAAATATTGTATTTCTTCAATGCTAGTTGTGGGTGCTATAGGTATTAGCAAATTAGCGTCAGGGATCATTTTTTGAATATGATCTGCTACTTCTAAGAAAAATGGAACTCCTACTGAAAGCTTTGCTTTTTTAGATCCAGGTAATAATGCTATCCATTTCCCTTTTGGAAGTGGATTTTCCCTTTCAGCATTTTTCTGAATATCGGCCATTAGATCACCAACTACAACGCAACGCTTTTGTAATTTTTTAGGTAATAGTTCTTTAACTTGTTCAGACATTGCAGCGATTCGGTCATTCCAGAAAGGCCACCTAGCAACCCATTCTGCATATGTAATATTTTTGTAATTGAGTCTTCTTGCTAAAAGTACACTCCAAAATTGATCACCTCCAAGAAATATAACGACTCCCTTTGAAGGCCAATAATTAAATTTTTTTGGGTTAAATAAGAGTCTCCAGAAATCTTTAGCTTTTGATATAGATCCAAATATTTTCCATTTCGCTGCAACTTTTTCCTCATTGCCTGTTGCATTTGGGCATGGAACTAGAACCAGTCTCAAGCTTATTGGTGCTGAGGGATCATAGGAGGTTTTAATTGGAAGACTGTTTTTTAGTTTTTCTGCAATAGGCTTTACCCAAGTATTAAGCTCACCCGGACCATTGGAAACTATAACTATTACAAGTTCAGTTTCTTTAGTTTCTGAAAATTGGCTGAAATTCAAGGTTTTTAATTATGCGGATGGCGAGACTTGAACTCGCAAGGCCGAAGCCACACGCTCCTTAGACGTGCGTGTCTACCAATTCCACCACATCCGCAGACAAAACAAAGTTTTGAACTAATTCAAAGTTGATCATATACCGTATACCTTTTAAAAGGATGGGTCTAAGCACTGATACGATCTTTTTAATGAATTAAGATCTTGAGTGTCTCTAGGCAAAGTCCTAATAGCAAATCGCGGCGAGATTGCCTTAAGAATTCTCCGCAGTTGTAGAGAGTTAGGCATTGCAACTGTTGCTGTTTATAGCACTACTGATCGTAATGCCTTGCATGTGCAACTTGCTGATGAGGCCGTATGTGTTGGTGACTCTCCTAGTAACAAAAGCTATTTAAATATTCCAAATATTCTTGCTGCGGCAACATCTAGAGGGGTAGATGCAATTCATCCAGGGTATGGATTTCTTGCTGAGAATGATCGTTTTGCAGAAATCTGTCAGGATCATGGAATTGTTTTTATAGGTCCCTCTCCTCATGCAATTAGGTCTATGGGGGATAAAGCAACAGCAAAATCAACAATGTTGAGTGTTGGCGTACCCACAGTGCCTGGCAGTAAGGGATTACTGCCTAGTTGGGAAGATGCTGCCTCCTTAGCAAGTGAAATGGGTTATCCAGTAATGATTAAAGCCACCGCAGGCGGAGGTGGAAGAGGCATGAGACTTGTTAATGATGCAGATTCGATTGAAGAGCTCTTTAAGGCTGCTCAGGGGGAGTCAGAAGCTGCTTTTGGTAATGCAGGTTTGTATATGGAGAAATTTATTGATAAGCCTCGGCATGTTGAAGTACAGATTTTGGCAGATAGTTTTGGAAATGTTGTTCATTTGGGTGAAAGAGATTGTTCTATTCAAAGAAGGCATCAGAAATTATTAGAAGAATCTCCTAGTCCCGCATTAGATAGTGAATTAAGAGTTCGAATGGGTGAGGCAGCAGTTTCGGCTGCTAAGAGTATTAAGTATGAGGGTGCAGGAACAGTTGAATTTCTTTTAGATCGTTCTGGAAATTTTTACTTTATGGAAATGAATACTCGGATTCAGGTTGAACATCCTGTTACCGAAATGGTTACTGGAATTGATTTAGTAGCAGAGCAACTAAGAATTGCTGGTGGTGAATCAATTTCGTTTAGTCAAAATGAAATTCAATTACGAGGCCATGCAATTGAATGCAGAATTAATGCTGAGGATTCTTTGCATAATTTTCGACCTTCACCTGGAAAAATTACAGGGTGGTTACCTCCTGGAGGTCCAGGGGTAAGGGTGGATAGCCATGTTTATACCGGTTATGACATTCCACCTTTCTATGATTCCTTAATAGGAAAGTTGATTGTATGGGACCATAATCGGGAATCTGCTTTAAAGCGCATGAAAAGAGCCCTAAATGAGTGCGCTGTTACGGGTATTCCAACAACAATTGATTTTCATTTGAAATTATTAGATCGAAATGAATTCTTGAAAGGCGATGTTCATACAAAATTTGTAGAACAGGAAATGCTTAATTAATCAGTTTTATTGGATTGGATGTTTAAGCGCGATTAGGAGCAATATTCCTTGTTGTCCAACAAGTAATTCTCTCGCAAGAGTTATTAATGCAAACCATATAACTGGGGTAATATCAACACCACCAATTGGGGAAATAAACCGCCTAGTAGGGGACAAAAAGGCTTCGGTTGGAACGGAAAATAAAAGCCAAAATCCCTTTTCAGTATTGACTTGTGGATACCAAGTAAGCACTATTCGCATTAGGAATGACAATGCCCAGGCAGACAAAATTAATCCTGTGAGAAAACGGATAGTTGGTAGTGAATTAATCAAGGTTGGCGTCACAAAGCTCTAAGTATCTATACATCTATCGTATAAAGATGCTTTTAATTCGTAAGATTGTTGAGCTTTTGCTTTTATAAAGAGCTGTAATGGCTTTCATTTTGTCAAATTTTCTTCTCGGTACAGCTGTCTCAAGTCAGGTAGCTACTAATTCAGCTATAGGCATGATTGGTAGCTTTTTGGCTGCCGCAGCTTTAATAGTTGTTCCTGCTGCATCATTTTTGATTTGGGTTTCTCAGAAAGATGCCCTAGAAAGATCTGGCAGCCGTTAGGACTAGGCAATTCCTGCTTATTTCATAGACTGTAGTTAAACGATTAGTTTTACTATTCGTTTAACTGTCAATTCGCGGAGCTTTATTTTGGTCAATGCCAGTCTGAATTGGGCGAGCATTGTAGGTATAGCCTTGGCCATTTGTGGCGGAGGCTTATATTTCTTGCGATCATTTAAGCCAGCTCTTGCTAGGGATTATGATGTTTTTTTTGCTGCAATAGGTTTACTTTGCGGAGGGATATTATTTTTTCAGGGATGGCGACTTGATCCAATTCTTCAATTTGGTCAGTTTTTACTTGCTGGAACAACAGTTTTCTTTGCTTATGAGAGTGTTCGCCTTAGAGGGATTGCTACTGATCAAGCTAGGCGTTCAACCTATTTTGATGATGAATATGAAACCCCACCTTCTCGATCAAACCCTGGATTTAGATCTCGTAATGAAGATAATTTTAATCGATTTGAAGAGTCTCAACCCTTAAATAGAAGGTTTAGAAGTATAGATGATTCAGACTATGAATCAGATGAAGATGAATTCTATACTTCTAGAAAGACTTCGCGAGCTGCAATTCCAGAGCAAGCTGCTAGTAGAAGAAATCGATTAGAAAGTGACCCTTTAAAGAGAGAACGAATGGAATCTAGGCGAATGGCCAGATTTTCAAATTCTGATGCTGATGCTGCTCGAGAAAATAGAGGGAGATCTAATTTTGGAGATAGAAGAACTATTAGGCAAGAAGAGAAAAGAGGAAGTAGACCAAGAGCCAACAATCCAACTCCTAGAACAGGAAGGAATGATTTAGAAGCTCAGACGAAAGATTTTGGAAAGAATAAAAATAATTTTGAATCTTCTTCTAATAGATATTCTCCTCCTAAAGGAATTTCTATATCATCTAGGGCTGAAGATGCTGCTTATACTTCTCCTTCAACGGACAGATCAAATAAAAGAAGATCGAGTCAATCAGAATCAAAAACACGAAGAAGATCTATGGATGGCCCAAATAGACAACCTCAATCAAGGAGATCTAATTTAAGAAATTCTAATTCTCGAGACAATACCTCTCGATTTGATGATTGATTTATTAACTTTCAGTGATTCATGGGACTAGACCAGCCCAATGAAGAAAGCCAGAGTGACTAATAGTTTCTATAATGAGTATTGCTGAGAATCCAATCATTGCAAAGCGTCCGTTTACTCTTTCAGCGTATTCACTCCATCCAAATGAAGGAATATCTGGAGTAGTTGCACTTGGAGAAGTTAGATCAGTTTGAGTTTCTTCCGTTGTAGATGAGTCGTTGATTTCGATCTCATTGGAATTAGTGGATTCAGGAGAGGATGTCATTACAACTGTGAGTTGATGTTGAATTCATAGCTTTCTGAAGGAAAGAGTTTCCATCCTCCTGAGCCATCAAGTTCAAGGACAGTATCGTGAAACTCTTTTAAAGTTGGTCTATGTCCCACACTTACAAAAGCCATTTCTCGATTGGAAAGCAACTGATAGAGATGTTTCTCAGTATTCACATCTAATGCACTAGTTGCCTCATCAAGTATTACAAACCTAGGAGAATTCAATAGTAATCTGGCAAAAGCAAGACGTTGTTGTTCTCCTAGAGAAAGTAACCTTGGCCAATCTTGTTTAATATCAAAATCTGGGTAGCGTTGATTAATTTCTTGTAATCTTACCTCTTCCAAAACAGACCTTAAGTGTTCGTTAGTAAACCTACTAGTTTCTTGTGGGTAGCATAACTGCTCCCTAAGAGTTCCAAGAATCATATATGGTTTCTGAGGGATGAACAATAGCTCTTCATTGGAAGGACGCTTGACTTCTCCTTTAACTGCTGGCCAGAGACCACTAAGGAGTCTTAAAAAAGAAGTTTTACCACATCCACTAGGACCTACAACTAAAACTTTCTGCTGAGGAGCAACTTCAATTGATAAATCTTTTATTAGACATTTTTTACTTTTAGGAGGAAATAAATCAATATTTTTTAGCAAGATTGAGTATTCTTCAGTATTAATTAAGGTCTGATCTTTAATATCAAGTGTGCTTATATCCTCGACTTTTCCTTGAAAGGCTTCTAATCTGCTAATTGATGCAGAAAATGCTGATAATCTATCAATATTATTTACTATATAGCTTACTGAACCTAATACTTGACTAAAGGCAATAAATGCCTGACCAAATACTCCAAAGTCTACTTCCTTCGCAAAATAAATCGGTGCAATTACTAGCCAAGGTAAAAATCTTGAGAAATAATCATATGAGCGCTGAATTACACTTATTAAAGCTTCCCAAATAATTAACTTATTATAATTTTTAATTGCACCTCCAAGTCTTCTTTGAGCCTCCTTAGATTCTTGATCTTCTCCTCTATAAAAGGCAATAGATTCTGCATTATCTCTAATATGAACTAAACCATATCTAAAATCAGCTTCTAATCTTAATTGCTGATTATTTAAAACAACTAATTTCCTGCTTGCAATAATTACTAATGCAGTTCCACCTACAGAATAAATCAAGAGCCACAAGGCAAGCTTTGAACTTATGGTCCATAAAACTATTATAAAGCTAAAAAAGGTTAAAAATGAAGCTAATATTTCTACTATTACAGCAAGACTAGTATTGGTGAAGCTTGCTGTATCTTGTGAAATCCTTTGATCAGGGTTGTCAATTTCTTCAGCTTCTTCATCATTAGGATTTAATTGATAATACGCACGATTTGACATGTATTTATTGAGCATTTTGTCACTTAGCCATTCTCTCCAAAGTAGACCTAAGCGAGGCACTAGATAACTTTGTAATGCTCTAATAGGTAAAGCAAGTATTAAACAAAAGGCATATATAGTTACTACTTTCCAGAACCCATCTTGATCATATCCAACTAATGCATTTTCTACATTTCTAGCAACAAAACTAATACCAACATTTATTCCATTGATCACTAATATAAGTAATAAAATGGCCCCTAACATTAACCAGGGTAGCCATCTTCCATCTCTTAATTTTGTTCTAGATGAAGTAAAACAAAGAATTCCACCAATCATAAATCCACTTGCTATTGCTCCTACAGGACTTTCCCAAATAGAGGAAATCTTTTCAGGTACACCAGGTAGAAATCTTTGCTGAAGTTCAGGTGCAATGAAATTTAATCCAGAAACTATAACTGTTAAAAGAATTAAAGTGCTTCCAATTACAACTGCAATTAAGGCAAAAATTAGTAAAACAAATTGCCAAGAGTTTGTTTCTTCAACTGGAAGAAAATAAGGTTGGGCTAACTTTCTAAGTTTGCCAAGTTGGATTATGAAAGATTGTCCCAAAGGTTTTGGAGTTTTTTCAGCTATGTTCATTCTTATTTTTTAACCGGGTGGCCACTTTAAGGGACGACCCCCAATTACATGTAAATGTAAGTGAAAAACAGTTTGACCTGACTCTTCTCCGGTATTTATTACTGTTCTCCAGTTGTCTAGACCCTCTTGAATTGCAACTTTTTTTGAAATAATTAGCAAGTGACCCAGTAAGTCTATGTCTTCATCTTTCGCTTCTTTAAGACTTGTTATAGGTTTTCTTGGAATAATAAGAATGTGAACTGGTGCTTGAGGTTGAATATCTCTAAATGCAATGCATAAAGAATCACTATGAATTTTATCGCAAGGAATTTCTCCTTTCAGAATTTTCCCAAAGATTGTTTCTTCATTCATAATAGATTCTCTTTTCAATTCTAAACTTTTAATAATTCTAGAATTAATTTTCTCCATTAAACTAATTGATTGGATTAATTAAGCTATTTTTATAGTTATTTTACTTTATCAATCCTTTATTTTGACTACATCCTTGTTATTAAACCCGTGCTCTTTTAATTCTTTTTTCAAATCCTCTTCATTATTCACTCTGTCTACAAAAAGTACACCATTCAAATGATCCAGTTCATGCTGAATACATCTTGCTAAGAGCCCATCAGTATTTAATTTTTTTGGTCTTCCCATTTCATCTCTAAAATTCACTTTAATTGATGATGGTCTAATTACATTTAAGTAAACACCTGGAATACTTAAACAACCTTCTTCATAGGTTTCTATAGAGGCACTAAATTCTGTAATTTCAGGATTAATGAAAATTATTGGGGGTGTACTGGGATTCTCAATATCCAAGTCAATCACTAATAGTTGCTTGTGAATTCCTACTTGAGGTGCAGCAAGGCCAATACCTTTAGCAGAATACATGCTATGCAGCATTTTTTTAATTAAATCTCTAATGCTTGCATCTACTTTGCTAATTCGCTTGGCAGGTTTTCTTAAAACAGAGTTTCCAAGTGTATGTATAGCTAGCTCAGGCTTTTTGATTGGATTCTTTGAGATAGCAATGGAAGTCCTTTGCTTTTCTGCATTTATTGCAAGTTGCGAAAAACTTCGTGCCAAGGGATGTTTAATACTAACTCAATTTGATTTTACCTATTTTTAGAACCAATAGGCGAGTATTCTATTAATTTCAAGGGTATTAGATGTATATGAGCAAACTAAGAATATGCAAAAGTTGGATGCAGAAAGTGTTTTTGGATTCTCTTCCAAATTAAAAGAAACTAAATTGATTGATGACTTCGTTCTTTGGTTAGAGCAAAGACCTAATGAATGTGGACGAACAACCTTATTAATACGCCGTTTGGAAGAACCTGACTCTTGTCCATTTGAGTTGACTCCTGCTCCATTTAATCTTCGAACTAGAATTCATGGATATGGAGGTGCTCCATATGCAGTTGAATGTTACTTAGATCAATTAATATTGGTTTGGATAGACGATTCAAATGGCTGTTTATGGAAACAATCTTGGTCTTTATCCAATAAGAAATTATTCGAACAAAATATATTAAATTTAAAGCCATCTTCTAAACCAATCTGTCTTTCAAAAGAAGATAATAGTTATCTAGGTGATGGCCTTATTGATTTAAAAAGAATGCAATGGATAGGTTTAATGGAGAAAGATGATAAAGATTATATAGTTACATTTTCATTATTAGATGAATTAGAAGAACCTTATATTCTGTATCGAGCTAGTGGTTTTTTAGGCTATTTTAAATTAAATCCTAACGGAGATCGATTAGCTTGGATTGAATGGCAAAATAAAGATATGCCTTGGGAACGAAGCCAGCTATGGAAAGGAGATTTAGGTGATAATGGTGAATTAACTTCCTTGATTTTTGTAGCTGGAAGTAAATCTAATGATAATATATCGGTCTTTCAGCCTATTTGGTTTAATAACTTTAAACTGATATTTACTGAAGATTATACTGGATGGTGGAATCTTAAATCTGTTGATTTTGATATAAATAATAAGATAATTGCACATGACCAGATATGTAATATAGAAGCTGATTTAGGTTTGCCTCAATGGGTGGCTGGAATGTCTACTATTGCGATTTCTAATGATCAAATTGTTGCCCTAAGTTGTTCCAAATCAATATGGAGTCTTATATTAATTAGTTTAACTGGATTAATTAAAAAAATAGATATTCCTTATGATGATATGTCCTATTTAGATGCAAAAAATGGTAAAGCTATTCTTATTGCTAGTAATTCTATGAAGGAACCTATATTGATAGAAGTTGATTTAATCTTATCAGACTATAATGAACAAAAGAATCATAATAAGTTACCTTTAAAAAGTGAAGAAATTAGTGTAGGAGAAAGTATTTGGTACTCTGGTTTTAATAAACTATTAACACAAGCTTGGTATTACCCTCCTTGTATTTATAGATTTAAGAAGACACCTCTTTTGGTTAAAATACATAGTGGTCCTACATCCATGACATCTAGATCCTTGGATTTAACTATTCAGTATTGGACTTCACGAGGATGGGCAGTATTAGATGTTAATTATGGGGGATCTACTGGCTTCGGGAAAAAGTATAGAGATCGTCTTAAAGGCGGATGGGGTGAAGTTGATTCCTTTGATTGTATTTCAGCTGCTTCAGAATTAGTTCGATTAGGAAAAGTAGATAATGAATTAATTGTTGTTGAAGGCTCTAGTGCAGGTGGTTTCACAGCTTTATCTAGCATTTTCCGCTCGGATATTTTTAAAGCTGCTGCTTGTAAATATCCAGTGACAGATTTAATAGACATGCATAAAAATACTCATCGATTTGAGTCTGGCTATTTAAATTTTTTATTAGGTACTTTTGAAGATAATCAAGATAGATATTTTGCACGGTCTCCTATTAATAATATCGATAAAATAAATACTCCAATTATTCTCTTTCATGGATTAAAAGACAATGTAGTTAATATAGAACAATCTAAACAAATTTTTCATGCTTTAAAAAATCGAAAGGTACCTGTTGAGTTTCATAAGATTCCTAATGAAGGGCATGGTTTTAAAGACAAAAGTGTTAATGTTGATGTTTTACATTTAACAGAATATTTTTTTACAAAGCATTTAGGAATTGCTTTTTAAGAAATTAATAGCTGATTTAAGTTCTTCTACAAATAAATCAATTTCATCTGTTGTAGAGGTAAAACTAAGACTTACTCTTGCTGACGAAGTTAGCTTGTAATATTTATGCAGTGGTTGACAACAATGGTGGCCACTTCTAATACAAATATTTTTTGAATCTAATAATTCAGCTATATCATTTGAGTGAATATTTTTCACGTAAAAAGTAGCTAAGGCCGCTCTATTCTCTTGTTTTTCTGGAGATGGACCTAAAATATTTATACCTTTTACATCTTGAAGTTGATTAAAGAGATATTTTGTCATTTCTCTTTCATGCATTTGTATGTTATTTAAACCAATAGATTGAAGATAATTAATGGCTGCTCCCATGCCAATTGCTTCTCCAATTGCTGGAGTACCAGCTTCAAATTTAAATGGTAAATCCGACCAGCTACTTTCAAATAGAGAAACATCCTGTATCATTTCACCTCCGCCTAGGAAGGGGGGCATACTTTCTAAAATATTTTCATGAGCCCATAGGAAACCACAGCCAGTTGGACCACATATTTTATGAGAAGAACCTGCTAGAAAATCAATATTTAATGAGTCTATATCAATAGATTGATGGGCAAGGCTTTGACAAGCATCTAATAGAACCAAAGCACCATAATCATGAGCAATCTTTGATATTTTCTGAATTGGATTACAGGTACCCAATGTATTACTTATATGTAGAAGACTGACTAGTTTAGTTCTATCATTAATTTGATTGCAAAAGTCGTCAAAATCTAGTAAGCCTTCATCGGTAATTCCTATATACCTTAGTTTGCATCCTTTACGTTTTGCGAGCAATTGCCATGGAACCAAATTGCTATGGTGTTCCATTAGACTAAGTATTATTTCATCATCTTCTTTTAATTCAGAGTTTCCCCAAGAATATGCAACTAAATTTATAGCTTCAGTTGCATTTCTAGTAAAAATTATTTCTTTTGATGATTTTGCATTAATAAATTCTGAGGTAATTTTTCTGGCTTGTTCAAATTCTTCAGTTGCCTTAGCACTTAGTTGATGAGCTCCTCTATGAACATTTGCATTTTCATACTTATAGTAATTAGATAACTTTTTAATCACTTGAATAGGCTTTTGACTTGTTGCTGCATGGTCAAGATAGATTAAATTACTTACAACATCTCTTTGACTGGAGAATAGGGGAAAATCTTTTCTTGTTATGTTTGCTAAATTATTTAATTTATTCATTTTATTTAGAATTCCTTAAATGTTCGTAAAGATCGAAATTTTCATCATTTGTTAATTTGATATTATTGGTAATTTCTTGACAAAATCCTTTAATTAATAAAGAATTAGCTTGATCTTTATTAATGCCTCTACTTTGAAGATAAAATATTTGATTCTCTTCTAATTGGCTAATTGTTGCACCATGACTACATTTAACATCATCTGCAATAATTTTTAGCTTTGGAATTGTATTTATTCTTCCCTTTGAAGATAGAAGAAGATTTTTACTTAATTGGGATGCTTGTGTTTTTTGTGCAACTTTGGGGACTTCAATTAGGCCATCAAAAATATAATGAGATTCATCTTCTACGATAGCTTTATTGAGTTGGTTTAATGAACCATTTGGACCTTTAAATTTAACATAAGTGTGTGAAGCTAACTCTTCATTATCTTTTGCAATTGAAAGGCTTTTTATTGTTGTATTAGCTTTTCCATCTAGCTGTACAATTTTTTTCTCTAATCTGCTTAAATACCATCCTTCTTGAAATGTAATTAATGAATAGTTACTATTTTCTTTTTGTTTTACTTTAATAGTTCCCAATAAGTTAGATAATTTCTTTCCTATTGCCACAAAATTATGATTAACGGTTGAATTCTCTTTTAAATGAATTTCAATTAAATGACTATGTGCAGATAATATAGATCCTTTTATAACTTGTAATAAATTTAATTGGCAATTATTCTCAACCACAATTATTATTTTAGTAGGCGATAATTCTTTTTCTAAATTAGATATTGTCAGATCAAGGTTAATTGTATTTGTACTCTTAACTTTTAATCCTATGATATCATTATTAATTGCTTGATTAAAAATATTTAGAAGATTATTATTGCCATCAAAATTGTTCGAATAATATTTTAGTATTTCATCTTCGCTTAGTATTTCTATACTATCAGGTAGATTTTTAACATTAATTGTTTTGTCAAAATTTAATTTTATTGATTGAGTGTGTTTTTTATTTGCAATAGGAATCTTTAAAATCCTTTTAAAACGTTCTATATTAGTGATACGCCATTCTTCTAATTGTTTGGATGGTAAGCCTTCTTCTTTAAGACTTTGTTTGGCTTTTCTTTGCGACTCTGATAGAAAAGGTTCTGATTTTTCTAGGGAATCTATCCAATGTATAAACTCTTCTTGTTTCATTAAGAAATCTTAGATTCGTTTTGTATGGCTTCATAACCAGATTCTTCTAGTTCTATCGCTAGTTCTTTTCCGCCTGTTTTAATTATTTTGCCATTCTCCATAATATGGACAAAGTCAGGCTTGATTTCATTTAATAACCGTTGATAATGAGTTATTAGAATCGTTGCTTTTTTTTCTGAATGTAGTCGATTTATCCCCGATGCAACTATTCTCAAAGCATCTATATCTAAACCTGAATCTGTTTCATCCAATATTGAAAGATTGGGCTGAAGTAATGCCATTTGCAGAATTTCATTTCTTTTCTTTTCACCTCCTGAAAATCCCTCATTAACTGCTCTATCAAGGAAAGACTTATTCATTTTTACTATATCTAATTTATCCTCTACCCACTCTTCAAATTCGAATGTATCTAATTCACTTTGATTTAGATCTTTTCTTCGAGAATTTACTGCGACTCTAAGAAAATCTATATTTTTTACACCTGGAATCTCAACGGGATATTGAAATCCTAAGAATATTCCTTTATTCGATCTTTCCTCTGGTTCTAAATCTTCTATATTTTGATTTTCATAATAAATCTCGCCTTTATTTATTGTATAGATAGGATCACCAGCAATAATCTTTGATAAGGTGCTTTTCCCACTTCCATTTCTACCCATTATTGCATGAATTTCACCTTCATTTACTGTTAGATTAACTCCATTTAATATCAATTTATTCTCTATACTTGCATAGAGATTTTTTATTTCTAAGATTATTTTTTTAGATGTCATGATTAAAATAGATTATTCGCTTTCATCCTACAGAACCTTCTAATTTAAGTCCTAATAGACTATCTGCTTCTGAAGCAAATTCCATTGGCAGATGATTAAAAACATCTCTGCAGAAACCACTCACCATCATCGATATAGCTTCTTCATTACCTATACCTCTACTTTGCAAATAAAACAATTGATCTTCTGAAATTTTAGAAGTGCTTGCTTCGTGTTCTATAGATGCATCTTTTTGTTTTGATTGTATATAAGGATAAGTATTTGCCTCTGCTTGATCTCCAATTAATAGAGAATCACATTGGCTATAATTTTTTGCACCAATTGCTTTTGGTGAAATTTGTACTAGTCCTCTGTAACTGTTTTTTGAATGTCCAGCACTAATACCTTTACTTATAATTGTAGATTTTGTATTTTTACCAAGATGTATCATTTTAGTTCCAGTATCTGCTATTTGTTTGTTATTAGTTAACGCAACTGAATAGAATTCTCCAATTGAATCCTCTCCCTCTAACAGACAACTAGGGTATTTCCAAGTTATTGAAGAACCTGTTTCGACTTGAGACCAACTAATTTTGCTTCTATTACCTTTACATCTACCTCTTTTGGTAACGAAATTATATATGCCCCCTTTCCCATCCTTATCTCCTGCATACCAATTTTGTACAGTCGAATATTTTATAGATGCATCATCAAGTGCTACTAGTTCTACAACTGCAGCGTGGAGAGTATTCGTGTCAAACATGGGAGCTGTGCAACCTTCTAAATAGCTAACAGATGAGCTTTCTTCTGCTACTATTAATGTCCTTTCAAATTGACCAGTATCCCCTGAATTAATTCTGAAATAGGAAGATAATTCCATTGGACATTGTGTATTTTTTGGAATAAATACGAATGATCCATCACTAAATACAGCTGAATTGAGTGCGGCAAAAAAATTATCATTGATTGGAACTACTTTTCCTAAATATCTCTTCACTAGATCTGGATATTTTTGAACTGCTTCACTTATGGAGCAGAAAATAACACCTTCTTTACCTAATTTTTCTTTAAATGTTGTTGCTATAGAAACACTATCAAATACTGCATCAACTGCAACATTTGATAGCCGCTTCTGTTCATTTAGTGGTATACCAAGCTTGTTAAATGTTTCAAGAATCTCTGCATCAACTTCTTCAAGACTTGATTTTTTTTCTATATCTTTAGGAGCTGAATAATATATTATATCTTGATAATCTATATGTGGATAATTTAAATTAGCCCATTCAGGCTCCTTCATTTTTTGCCATTGCCTAAGCGCTTTTAATCTAAAATCTAATAAGAATTCTGGTTCGTTTTTCTTTTGGGATATTAAGCGTACTATGCTCTCATTAATACCTTTTGGTATTTTTTCAGTTTCTATATCTGTGAGAAAACCATATGGATATGATTTCTCTAGGACTTCGGAGATCGTTTCTTTTGTAGTCATAGCTCTAGAAAGCAGTACCTGATTAATCGGTACATATGACCTTTGTTATTTTAAGTAACCACTATACATAATATTCATATTTTATTTGCTATGTACTCACAGCCGTTAGAAGATCGAGAAAATAGATTGAACCTATTATCTTTGATTGATCTTAAACGCATTGAGGATACTGGCTTATCTAAGTTGGATAAGCACTTCATCAGACTTATGGCACATTGTTTGGCATGCTTTAAGAAGATGGTTCCAGAATCATCAACTGCTGGTCCTTTGCCAAGCTCATCTATTAGGTCTAAATGGCTGTATGGACAATTTAACGAACTGATAGATGAATCTTTTTTAACTGTTCTACTTGAGCAGTTTGTTTCTGCTGCTAATCAATTGGAGCATATTGCTGATCATTTTGAAATATCACCTTTGGAATTAACTTTGGAAGATTTGATCCAATTTGTTCAGGATGAAGAAAAAACTTGAAACATCAAATTTTTTTATTTCATGATCCCAAAGAAAAACCGTGGATATCTAATGGGGTGAATCTACTAAAAGTGGTTTTTTTAATGCTAAAAAATTTAAAAAACCTCTTATTTTTTGAATACTAAATTTCATTCAACACCCTTTATTTGCAATTGTTTTGATGATCCCGGATGATTTCTTTGGATTTTCTGGTAGTCAGTAGATCCTGACCACAGCCACGAAAAACTTCCAATATGAGGAAAATCAGAACATACTGATCCCGAACAAAAACGGAGGTTCTACAAACGGTGGCCCAGGATAAAAAATCATTGTCACGTTTGACCCTTCGTCAGTTGCGTATTAAAGCAAGTGATTTGCATATACCCCTATATAGTCGGAAGACCAAAGCTGCTTTAATTGAAGAGATTTCTTTATATGAAGAAAGAAAAGAATCAGAAAGAAAATTACTTTCTCTGCCAGGGTTGAATAATTTAACTGATAAGATAACTAGTTCTTTTTCTTCTTCAACAGTAGTTACCAGAGTTGTTTTTCTACCAAGGGATCCAGAGTGGGCATATGTTTTTTGGGAAATTTCTGATGCAGATCGTAAGCGTGCTCAATCTCAAGGTGCAAGTAGATTGTGTTTGCGTTTATCAGATGTTACTGGAACAACTAATGGAGAAAACTTCGCAGGTACTTTAAGAGAAGTAACCGTTGATAGCCATAGCACTGAATGGTATTTACCAATTCCCGTTGGAGCACGTGATTATAGGGTAGAACTTGGATATAGATATTCAAATCAATGGATTTCCTTGGCTTTTTCCTCCACAGCTCGAGTACCTTCTTTACACCCTAGCGATCAAGTGTTAGACCAATTTGTGCCTTTTAGCTTGGAAGCTACTCCTAGCAGCGAGGAGGTTTTAGAACCTGACAGTAATTTGTTTTCAGATCAAAAAGATAGAGGTTTGCATGAACGTTTATATAAGACAGCCACAAACAATTTTATTAAAAGACGCGTAGGTTCAGAAGAGTTTCAAGATAGATCTGTTTTAGAACAATCTTCGCAAGGTATTAATGATTCAGGGTCAGGTCTTTGGGCCAGTGGAAGAAATGAATCTGGTATTGGAGGTATTGAGCCAAGAGACCGTTCTTTCTGGTTAATCGCAGATGCTGAGTTGATTGTTTATGGTTCAACTGATCCTTCAGCCAGATTACAGATAGGAGGAGAAAATATACCTTTAGCTTCTGATGGCACATTTAGGTTGCAAGTGCCTTTCCGTGATGGTCTACAAAATTACCTTATTGAGGCAACTGATTCTTCAGGTGAGCAGAAGAGGAATATTAATATGAAATTTGAACGTGTTACTCCTCAAGACAATACTAATCCAATTGATAAAGCTAAATCAGAATGGTTTTAGGAGATTTTTTAATAATTAAATGATTCGATGGTTGGTTGCATTTACGCCAATTGCTGGTGCATTAATTTTTCCTTTAGTAATACCTATTACTATTAGTAAGTTTGGAATAAGTTCTGGGGTTATTGCAGCACTCTTATTAAGTACTCTATGGTTTGTAGCAATGTTGCGAACATCAGAGATGCCTCATTGATATTAGATGATTGCAATTATCTGAGATTTTTTCCTTTTAAAGAAATTTTTCACTAATGTCTCTTAAAGAGTTTTCATCAACAGAGAGTCAATTGAGTGTAGTTTTATCCTCACCTTTTACGGATCAAAAGCCAGGTACTTCTG
>QCFH01000006.1 GCA_003278345.1 Prochlorococcus sp. AG-363-C02
GGTTTGCCGCCTAAGAAATATTCCCATTTTCACCTTTATAAACAAGATGGATAGGCCTGGACAAGAACCCCTCTCTCTCTTAGATGAAATAGAATCTGAGTTGAAACTCTTAACCTATGCTGTAAATTGGCCAATTGGAAGTGGTGATTTATTTAGAGGGGTTATAGATCGAAAAAGCAAAGAAGTTGTTTTGTTTTCT
Source organism: Prochlorococcus sp. AG-363-C02 (assembly GCA_003278345.1). Classification (GTDB taxonomy): domain Bacteria; phylum Cyanobacteriota; class Cyanobacteriia; order PCC-6307; family Cyanobiaceae; genus Prochlorococcus_E. Next base: position 200 of record QCFH01000006.1, read on the forward strand.
AGAGCTGAAAGAGGTAAGCAATCTCATGAACAACGATTAAAGATTGATGATTCTAAGCTCACAAAATTAGTAGAAAAAGATCTTTTAGAGAAAGCTTTAGAAGAAATTGAATTGTTAGATGAGGCTGGTTCTGAGTTGGACTTAGAGCTTATTAGAGCAGGTGAGCTTACACCGGTGTTTTTTGGGTCAGCCATGACTAATTTTGGTGTGAAACCTTTTTTAGATAGTTTCTTAGATATGGCTCAAGGACCAGTTGCAAGAAATGCTTCAGATGGTCCAGTAGACCCTCTGACGAAATCTTTTAGTGGGTTTGTTTTTAAGCTACAAGCAAATATGGATCCTCGTCATAGGGATAGGGTTGCTTTTGTACGTGTATGCAGTGGTCGCTTTGAAAAAGATATGATTGTTAGTCATGCTCGTACAGGAAAGAATATAAGGCTCTCTCGACCACAAAAAATCTTTGCTCAAGATAGAGCTGTTTTAGAAGATGCATATCCTGGAGATGTAATTGGTCTAAATAATCCAGGAATGTTCGCTATTGGAGATACTTTGTATACAGGTAAACGCATTGAGTATGAAGGCATACCTTGCTTTAGCCCCGAAATATTTTGCTGGTTAAGGAATCCAAATCCATCTGCGTTTAAAAATTTTAGAAAAGGAGTTAATGAGTTGAGAGAAGAAGGAGCTGTTCAAATTCTCTATGATATAGATCAGAGTAAAAGGGATCCTATTTTGGCTGCTGTTGGACAATTGCAACTTGAAGTAGTTCAACATCGATTAGAGAATGAATACTCTGTACAAACAATTCTTGAGCCTATGGGCTTTCAAGTTGCAAGATGGGTTTCAGATGGTTGGTCTAGCCTAGAAGCTATTGGTCGAATATTTAATTGCAAAACTGTTCAGGATTCATGGCAGCGTCCAGTTTTATTGTTTAAAAATAAATGGAATCTTAGTCAACTTGAACAAGATCATTCTTCTCTGCAGTTAAGTTCAGTAGCACCAGTCGTAAGCGGAGTAAATCCTATAACTCTTTAATTTCAAACTCTTTACCAACCATAGGTCTTGCAATTACTCTCGATCATATAGGTAAATTATTATTGTGTCTGAAAAAAATCCACGTAAAGAAGAAGAGTCTAGAGATGCTTATTCAGAGCTGGGACTTTCTTCTCAGGCATCATTTGAAGAAATTCAGGAGGCTAGAGATCAAAAACTTTCAGAGGCTGGTGATGATGTTATACAAAAGGCCAAGATAGAATCTTCTTACGATTCTTTGCTAATGGAAAGTCTAAAGGCTAGGCAATTAGGCAAGGTTAGTAATGAAGCCTTAAATGCTTCTAAGAATGAAAAAAATGGCCTTGAGAAAAATATATCTAGTATAGGTAGCTCTCTTATTACAAAACTTAAGAATAATAATTCATCGGGTTCCCTAAAAAATAATGTTACCAATAGCTCATTTCTTTCAATCCCTCAAGGAGAAGGTCTTTTTATAAGAATTTCATTAGGTATTTTAATAATTGTTTTGTTTTTAATATCTCCAGATAGCAGCATTCAGTTGATACTTTCTTTGGCTACTATTGCCCTATTCGTAAGCCAAGTAAAAAGTGGAAGAAGGATATTTCAATCTCTGGGCTGGAGTGTAGTTTTCCTTTCCTGTGGTTATATTATTGGAGGAATTATAGTTAATGGAATAGTAGATGCTGATAGTCAAGCCTTGATTCTATCTTTAGCTAAATTAGAAGCATTACCCGCTTTACTTTTATTATGGATAGGGGGATTATTTCTAACATAATAATTATATCAAACTTATAATTTCTCAATTATTGACTTTAACATTGTATCATTAATAACATATTTACAATTGCAAAATTTACAAGTTAATTCTGACTTTTTGTCTTCTTCTAATATCTCGATAAGTTCATCTCGACCCAATAGCTTTAAAGCCGTAATACTTCTTTCCATTGAACATCTACAATTGAAATATATTTCTTTATTAGTTTCTAATATCTTTATACCATTACTGCATAATGATGGAAATAAACTTGAAATTAAGTTAGGAAGGCTATCTTTTGACTCTGCTAATTGTTCACTAAAGGTTGATATATTTTTGCATTCTTCACTTAATAAATTTATAAGCAAATTATTATCTTGCGCTTTAGGAAGGACTTGAGCCATTACTGCTCCAGAGCAAATCATTTCACTATGCTCTATTTTTTCTCCCACTAATACAGCAGATTTGATTTGCTCTGAATGTAGAAGATACGATGCAATATCTTCCCCAATGCCCCCTCCAATAATCTCAACGGTACTTGTAAATGGCTCTCCTTTTCCGTTGTCCCTTGTTACGTGTAAATATCCTTTGCCGATTGCTTTAGAAAAATCGAAGTACTTTTGGTTATTGGAAGAAGTTGTTAAATCTAGTTCAAGTTGCGGGTTGCCTACATAACCTCGAACAGTCCCATCATTTCCAGCGTCAACAAAAACCCCATTAATAGGTCCATCTGATTGAATTCTTATTGTTACCCTCCCCTGAGGAACTTTCATTGAACTTGCTAATAGGAGACCTGCACTCATGGTTCTGCTTAAAAGCGCTGTTGCAAGAAATGAAAGGGAATGCCTGTTTTTTGCTTCATTTGCAGCTTGAGTTGTAACTACTGCTACAAGTCTTATTGCACCATCTGCTGCAGTTGCTTTTAAAAGAGTATTTCTCATTGATTTAATATATAGACTTACTTAATACACCATTTAATAATTTATAATTGCTAACTTTCCAGCTATCAAATAATTCTGGTTCATGAGTGATAATAATAATTTGCTGCTCTTTTGAAAGAATTTTAATTAGTTGAAGTATTTCATCTCTAACTGACCAATCTAGGCCTGCGGTTGGCTCATCTAATAAAAGTATTTCAGGGTTCCTTATTAATTGGACAGCTATAGCCAATCTACGTTGTTGGCCTCCACTTAGCTTCTCTGGCTGGCTTGTTAATGGGACGTTCCCAAGGCCAACTTTTTTTAGAATTTCTGTTTGTAATTCTCCAGATATTCGTCGATGCCCAATTTTCAGTTCTTGAGAAATAGTTAGGCCTATGAAATGTCGTTCGGGAAACTGAAAGACAACACCACACATTGATATTCTTTTGCTTTGTTTAATCAATTGATTTTGCCAATAAATTCTTCCTTTATTGGGAGTTGCTAAGCCACTTATGATCTCTATTAAGCTTGTCTTTCCACTTCCACTTGGGCCTGAAATTATAATTGGGTGTTCATTAGCGCTCTTTAAGGATATGTTTTTTAGTATAGGTTTCTCAGAAGTTGCAGGTTGATAATAAATTTCTTTTAACTGAAGCATATTTTTTTTATATTGAAGTCTTGATTCTTATAGAAATAATTAATATCCTAACATTTGTAAGTTATAATTTTAAAATTAAATTATAAGGCTACAAATATCTTTAGATTGCTATGGAAGTTCGTTTTAGAGAAGTAGACCCTTTTAATTGTTGGATATGGATACGCTTTGAGCGGATTCCTACCGAAGGAGAAAAGAATTATATAGATGGACTTTTCGATAGTTGGTATGTTATTGGAAGGCTAGGTGGTTTTAATGCAGGTAACATGCAAGCCCATCATGCTGGTAGTGATTTAAGTTGGCTTAGTTATAGTAGTGAAGAAGAATCCTCTAATTTACCTGCTTTAATGCATAACCTTGGGCAATTAGAATATCAAAATGAATGGGCAAGATGCTGGGTGGATATGGGTACTTCTGATGCAATAGCGCTTGATATTTTAATTAATACTCTTAATCAAGTTGATGGTGATTTGGTCAGTCTTCAGGAATTAGTAATTGGAGGTGTTAACGAGGATTGGCCTGTTGAAGACCATCCTGATGCTATCTTCCCATCAAATTAATTGATTAATTAATGGCAGAGTTACGAAGGATAGTGATTTCAGACCTTCGTATCAAGAAGGCTGTTTATGAAGAAAACCATATTTCTTTAAATCCACAAGAGATACATTATACATCTAGAGTAATGAGGTATAGATCAGGAGATTACCTACACATTGTTGATGGTAAGGGTAGTATTTGGCTTTCCCAACTGATTACTAAAGATACAATTAAATTATTAAGTGATTTTGATAAACCTATCTTATATGAACAAAAGCCTTCTATTTTGCTAGGACTTGCTGTTGTTGTTCCAAGGCAAGGCTTTGACAATCTTATAAGAATGTCATGTGAACTTGGTATAGATTACTTGCAACCCCTTTTTTCTGAACATTCTATTTTAACTGACATTAATGAAGATCGTTATCGGAGATGGAACACAATTATTAATGAGTCACTTGAGCAATCAGAGAGATTATGGAAACCAGATCTTAGAAAAATTGCCACTCTTAAGGATTGGTTAGATCGACATCATTCAGAAAACATTTCTATTGCCACTACAAGACTTGATGATTCCATTACTATTGAGTCTTTCTTAAACAATCTTTCTGGTGATATAGATCGGGTGTGGTCACTAATTGGTCCTGAGGGTGGTTGGTCTAATTCTGAAATAAAACTTGCAAAGAAACAAGGTTGCACAAATGTTAAATTGGGGAACTTTATTCTTAGAACATCTACAGCATCTGTAGCTGCTACACATGCAATGAATTCTTGGCGTAGTGATTTCATTTGAACATTTCATGCTAATTTTTATCTTGTAGGGGTATAAACACAGATTTAATATGAATTTATTTGCTATTGATGATCAGTGGATTTATGGATTTTTCCTAAACTTTATCCTTATAGGATTTTCTTATCGTTTCCCCTTACTTACAACTAGCGGTTGGATTAACGCGGGTGTTTTAGGGACAATACTTTTTGGATGTTTGGGATGGAGAGGTTGGCTTTCTGTAGTGATTTATCTCTCTCTTGGCTCTTTAGTTACAAAGCTTGGATTTTCATATAAGAAATCAAAGGGTATAGCTGAAGCAAGGGATGGAAGACGTGGACCAGAGAATGTATGGGGCTCAGCTGCTACAGGTGCAATAATGGCAATTATTTTTAAGTTATCTAATGGACTTAATCAATCTCTAATTTTGATAGGCTTTGCTGCTAGTTTCGCTGCAAAATTAGCGGATACTTTTGGTAGTGAAATAGGAAAGAGATGGGGTAAAAATACATTTTTAATTACAAATTTTAAACCGATGCCTCCAGGAACTGATGGAGCTATAAGTTTCGAAGGCACGCTTGCCAGTGTCCTTGGAAGTCTGTTGATGTCAACAGTAATGTCCTCTCTTGGGTTCTTAACAAGCTATAGAGCATTTTTAATAGTATTCATATGTGGTTTTATAGCTACTCTGCTTGAGAGTGTTCTTGGGGCTTTGGTTCAAGAAAAGATATCATGGCTTACCAATGAGCTTATAAATTTTTTTCAAACAACTATATCTTGTTTATTAGCAATATTAACGGCTTATATATTTTTATAAGAGCTAATATTTTTATATAGAATCTTGTTTAGTTATCAATCCAGGAATTCAAGGATTGCCAATTAAGTATTTGGTTATATAGCCAATTGTGACCAAATGAATTCAAATGAATACCATCTTCCATTATCCAATCATTGCATGATGGATTTTTTCGCATTTCTTGGTATGTGGGCAGAAAAGGTACATCATATTCTAAACAACATTCTTCAATTATACGCTCGTATGTAGAGCATGATTTATTTGAATACCATAGACACCCAGCAAAGGGCATGCTTTGTTCGTTAACTGGAGTAAGGCCAAGGACCATAACAAATGTTTCTTTTTTTATTTTTTTTAAAAGCCCTTCCATTCCATATTTGAAAGCATCAGTAGATAATTGAGGCCTTCCATCTACCCTTCCTATTCTTGCAGTATCGTTTATGCCTACAGCCAGTAGAATTCCACCAGGTAAATTCCTTCTTAATTCTCCTCGACATTCCCACTCTCTACGCCATCTTCTTGCAACTTTTTCAAGACCATCTCCTCTTATACCTAATTGATAAAGAACAGGTTTGTTTTCGGAATTCATCCAGTGACGGTTTAATCTCCCACACCATCCTCCACCTTCAGTATCACCCCAACCATAAACAGAGCTATCACCTATAACTATTAACTGCTTAGGACTTTTAGTGCTCATTGAGTTGAATTATGCAGTTTATTTTGCAATATTTCAGTTAAACTTTCACCGATTAAGGTGATTGATATGAAGATAACTGTAATGAGTATAACTTCTTCCCATGCAAATGAACTTAGCGATTCTTGTAATTGCCATCCTAATCCGACACCGCCAACTACACCTACTACAACTGTTTCTCTTAGAATGATATCTGCCCTGTAGATAGAATATGTTATATATCTATTTGATTGAGGTGTGAATTTGCCATAAAACCATGATAGTTGCTTCTTACTACCTGTTTTACTAATAGCGTTGGATATAAGGCTGGACTGTTTATTGATATTTTCTTTTAAAATTCTTCCTAAAACACCCATATTTTGAATTCCTAATGCTAGTGCTGCTACAGATACACTTGGCTTAGTACAAAGAATCAATAGCAATGAAGTTAGTGGTGGGGGAAATAATCTACAAAAGACCCAAAATATAGATATAATTTTTTCAAAAATTTTAGATGGATATAACATTAATAAAATAGGAGGTAGTGCTGTTGCTATACATGATGCAAAAATGGTTATTGTTAATGTCTCTAGGATTAATTTTATCCATGGCAAATCATTAATAGATCTCATTATATTTTCTGGGCTTATTATGCTAGGAAAATAAATACTTGATGCGCTTAATAGATCAAAACCTAGATAAAGTAGAGATATAAATGATAATAAGAATACTATTAGGAGTATTAATAAACTTATTATTGTATAAATTCCTACTCTGTTAATATATAGATAAGGATTTTGTGCACATTCAAGACTTTTTTCAAGGCCATATATAGCAATGAATAATATCCACAAGCTTGTCCACATCTCTGAGAAATTTAGAGATAAAGTACTTAAATATAATTGGGTACCTATCCCACCAAGTCCAAATACACCAAGAAGTGTAGCTCCTCTTACGGCACATTCAAGTCTATAAAATCCATAAGTACCTATTAATGGAATAATTTTAGGTAACATTGCAGTAATTATTACCTGAATTTTTGTAGCACCAGTTTGTTGAATGGATATAATCTTATCAAAATCTATTGCATCTATTTGCTCAGCAAATATTCTGGCCATTAGTGATGAATACGGTATAACCATGGCAATTATTGCGATCCAAGGATCTAGACCAAATATTTGAAGAAGAAGCAAACCCCATATAAGTTCATGTGTTGCTCGGGTTAGCATTAATAAACGTCTGATAATTGTTGCTATTAAGCTTGGAAAGCCTAGAATTTTAAAAATAGAATATGAACTAAAAAGGGCTAAAATTATTCCCATTGCAATACTTATAGTCCAAGCGAATACTGCTATTGAAAAAGTAATCGCCAACCCATGGAGACTTTTTGCAATGATAAATTTGTCAAAAGAAGGATTGAAAGCTGATATCAAAAACTTAGTTAGTGTGTTAATTCCGCCAACATGAAATCCATTGAGAAACTCAAAAGATATTGGAATAATTACCAGTATGGGAATTAATGCAATAAAGGGAGCTGAAAAATATAGTTTTTTCAATGTACTATTTATATAGAGCCTTGATGACTTGATTACTTATTTCATGAGACTCTAGGTCAAAGAAAATCTTGCCTTCTTTTATTCCTATAATTCTTGAAAAATATTTTATAAATTGAGGCTGATGAAGAGTCATGACACATGTTGATGGAATAATAAAAGAATTACATTCAACTTCATTTAGCAATATTTTTAGAATATTTAGTGATTGATGTGGATCTAATGCAGTAAAAGGTTCATCGGCAAGGAATATTTTTGATTTCTGTCGTAGAAGTCTTGCTATAGCAACTCTGGTTCTTTGGCCCGAAGACAATTCCTTTACATTTTTATGAATAACGTTTTTATTTAGTTGTGCAGCATGCAAACAATCAATGCATGCATTTTCTTCAATAGCAGCTATTAAATTTGCTAGAGACCAAAAAAAATTTTTTTGACCCAATATACCGATGTTGATATTTTGATTAACGGAGAGTTCCTCTACTAATCTTAAATCCTGCCATAGAGTTGCAATGTGTGATTTTTGCTTACGACTTATTTGATTTATATCAGTACCATTATATTTCACAAGACCTTTCGTTGGTTTTAATGTCCCATTAGCAACTTTCAAGAGACTTGTTTTACCAGAACCACTTTTACCAAGAATAGCTATCTTTTCACCACTTTTAATAGACAGATTTATTCCCTTTAACCTGTGATTATCTTTATTTTGAAGACTGATATCAAATAATTCTAGATGAACGTTCATCTTATTTTCCCAAGCTTTCTTCCTATCGTTTCAATATCTTTATATTGGTAGTCATAGGCTTTAACAAACTTGTCTGCACCGAACAACTCCAATATCTCTTTTTGTTTTGGCTTGTTTTTATTTAGGCTTAAAATTGTTTTTTGTAGTTTGGATGTGAAGTTTTTACCAAATCTTTCATCTAAATTTGGTTGTGCAAGCCAATGATAGTTAGCATAAGCGGGTGTTCTCCAGATTACGTAAACGTTACTTGTATCAATATTTCCTGATTTTAAATTATCTTTCCAGACTTCTTCATTTAAAACCCCTGCTTCATATGAACCACTTGCAACTAGGGCAATAGTTGTGTCATGACTTCCGCTGAATCCAGCTCTAGCTCCTTTAAAGTCACTTATTAGAACATTGGCTTGTTCTAAAAAATATTGAGGCATTAGCCTGCCTGAGGTTGAGCTTTCAGATCCGAATGTGAACCTTTTTCCTTTCAATCTATTAAGTTCATTAATATTATCTATAGGTTCAATTTCACTTGATTTATTAGCTATAAAAACACTATGAAATTCAGCATCTATATCTCTTTGAGCTATAACTATAGAGCCTGGTCTTTGGAGTCTTGCTTGTACACCAGTTAGGCCTCCAAACCAAACCATATCCAAGTCACCTGTTCTAAAGGCACTAACAGAAGCTTGATAATTTATAACTGGTTTGTAAACAACATCAATCTCTAGCCTATTACTTAATTCATCTGCTAATTTTATATATAGTCTATTTAACTTTTCTGGGAATTGGTCTGGGATTGCACTTATTCTTAACTTTTCTTGAGCGAAAGAAGATTGGTTAATTATGCTTAAAAATATTATTAATAATGATAAGATGCGATCTTTAAATATTTTCAAGTTAATTTAGTAACTAATATTTATATTAACAACTTTACATCCTCATAACAAGTCTTTCTAATCGATTAAGACCTTCTGATATTGTTTCTTCAGAAGTAGAACAGGATATTCGAACACATCTATCATTTCCAAAAGCTATTCCAGGTATAATAGCCAATCCTTCTTTTTCTAAAGCCTCTTTACAGAATTCTAAAGAGCTGGGCATGCCTTTGTGCAAACATGGAAATGCATAGAAAGCCCCTTCTTGAGAAATAACATTTAGACCTTTTATTCTTTTAATTCCATCGGTTAAAAGTTTTCTTCTATAGTTATAACTTGTTATCATATTCTTTATTCCTCTTGGTGCTTTATTTATTGCTTCAAGTGCACCTTTTTGGGCAAAACTACAGACATTACTGGTACTTTGACTTTGTAAAGCAATTGCTTTCTTTATAATATTACTATTACCCTGCAAATAACCTATTCGCCAACCAGTCATCGCCCATGCCTTGGCAAAACCGTTTACGATAAAAATTCGTTCTTTTAAGTCTGGTGCTATAGCGGAAAGACTATAATGTGTTTCATCGTTAGAGATTAGGAATTCATAGATTTCATCACTCATTACTAATAGTCTCTTGTGTTTTCTCATTATTTCAGCTATTGATTCCAGTTCGTTACGGCTCATCAACCTTCCAGTTGGATTGCAGGGTGAGTTCAATATTAATAATTTAGTTTTTTCAGTAATATTTTCTTCTATCTTTGAAATTTGAATCTTAAATCCTTCCTCCGGATTGGTTTCTATGCATATAGGTAAGGCCTTCGCGAATTTTGTCATTTCGGGATAACTTAACCAATATGGTGAAAGAATTATTACTTCATCTCCAGGATCAAGAACTACTTGAAATAGGTTGAAAATTGCTTGTTTCCCTCCATTTGTTATTAAAATATTTTCTGCTTTAGAGGCAATATTATTAACTTCTTTGAGTTTAATTGCTATGGCTTCTCTTAATTCAGGATCACCTCCAGCTGGACCATATTTTGTTATTCCTTGCCTGAGAGCTTTTATTGCTGCTTCGGTTATAAATTTAGGCGTTTCGAAATCAGGTTCTCCAGCGCTAAGACTGCAAATATCTCTACCCTGAGTTTTTAATGATTGAGCTAATGCACTGATCTCTAGAGTCAATGATGGTTTCAAACCAAGAGCTCTATTGGAAATAATTTCGTATTTGTTCATTCTTTAGTGTTTTTCTTTTTTGATTCTTTCTTTGACATACATCATCCCTTGGTGAGTTTTTTCTTACCCTATACAAATTATATGAAATGTCTTATGAATTTGACTAAGACGAGCCTTTTAATAGCTTGTTCAAATCCAATGCAACTGTCTAAATTCTATTCATTAGTATCTGATACTTGTATTTTAGAAGGAATTAATGAAAATCATTATGAGTTAAGAAATGATTCTAGATGCAGGATATCTTTTTATAAGCCTTGTTCAAATAGGGATTCAAATAGGTTAATTCCACCTTCAGTAGCAATATGCTTTCAGAGGGAGGCCTCAAGTGATCCTCAATTAGTTATTAATAATTGGGTTAAAGAAGTGGTTTCACGGGGAGGCAAATTAATTGAAGGACCTGTTTTGGAAACATTTGGAGCGGAGGCATGGATGTCGGATCAAGAAGATAATAAGTTTTTAATTTTTGTTCCCTTTATGTCTTCTTAATTCATAAAATTGGAGTAAAGAATTTATTTATATGTTTTTTAGTGACTCATCAGCCAAATTTAATTGCAAATGCAAGGGATTAAAAGAAATTAATAGTCCTGTAGTTGTTAGCAGGGGAAATCCCTCTTCAGATTTAATGCTTATTGGTGAAGCGCCTGGTGCCATGGAGGAAAAATTATCACTACCATTTGTAGGTCGCTCAGGAGAAGTTTTAAATCGCCTTCTCAATATGGCTGGTTTTGATGATGAAAAGGATGTTTACATTTGTAATTTGGTCAAGACAAGGCCTCCTAATAACAGGGTCCCTACAATGAAGGAGATTTCTTTACATCTCCCTTGGCTTTACCAACAAATCAAACTCGTCAACCCATTGATAATAATTTTGATAGGTTCAACCGCAATGCGTGTAATACTTAATTTAAAATCTAAAATCAGCCTTGCAAGAGGCACTTGGCACAATTGGTATGGGATTAATGTAATGCCTATTTTTCATCCAGCGTATCTTTTAAGGAATCCTTCAAAAGATTCTGGAAAGCCATATGATTTGACCTGCTCTGATTTTTATGAGATAAGCAGAAAGCTCAATGAGCTTAGGTCATTTCGCAAACGACCCTCTATATTTATTCCGATGGTTACGTCTTTATGAACGAAGATATCAAAAATGAACATGCTAATGATGAGTTTTTAGCTCGTCGCTATAGCACCAAAATTCATCGTAGGAAAACTGTTTCTGTAATGGTCGGTGATGTTCCTATTGGAAGTGAACATCCAGTAACTGTTCAATCAATGATCAATGAGGATACATTAGATATTAATGGTTCCGTAGAAGCTATAAGGAGATTACATGAAGTTGGATGTGAAATAGTTAGGCTAACAGTGCCTTCAATTGCTCATGCAAAAGCTGTTGGGGAAATCAAGAGCTTGTTAAAAAAGAATGCCATATCTGTGCCATTAGTTGCAGATGTTCATCACAATGGCATGAAAATCGCATTAGAGGTTTCGAAACATGTAGATAAGGTAAGAATAAACCCTGGTTTATTTGTATTTTCTAACCCTGATCCTGATAGAACAGAATTTTCTGCTTCAGAAATAGATTCTATAAAAGATAAAATAATTCAAAATTTTGAACCTATTGTTAATTCATTAAAAGAACAGAATAAAGCATTGCGAATTGGAGTTAATCATGGCTCTTTAGCAGAAAGAATGCTTTTTCAATATGGAGATACTCCTCTTGGTATGGTGGAATCAGCAATGGAATTTATACGTATTTGTGATTCATTAGATTTTCATAATATAGTCATATCAATGAAAGCATCAAGACCTCCAGTAATGCTTGCTGCATATAGAATGATGGCAGATACTATGGATAAAGAAGGTTATAATTATCCTCTTCATCTAGGAGTTACTGAAGCAGGTGATGGAGACTATGGGCGGATTAAAAGTACAGTAGGAATAGGGACTCTATTGTCAGAAGGAATTGGAGATACAATAAGAGTTTCTCTAACAGAAGCTCCTGAAAAAGAAATTCCTGTTGCTTATTCAATATTGCAAACTGTTGGATTAAGAAAAACAATGGTTGAGTATATTAGTTGCCCAAGTTGTGGAAGAACTTTATTCAACTTAGAAGAAGTTGTAGCAAAAGTAAGAGAAGCTACTAACCATTTAACAGGATTAGATATAGCCGTAATGGGATGCATTGTTAATGGTCCAGGAGAAATGGCTGATGCTGATTACGGTTATGTTGGTAAAGGTAAGGGAACTATTGCCCTTTATCGTGGAAGAGATGAAATTAGAAAAGTACCTGAGGATGAAGGGGTAACTGCCTTAGTTGATTTAATTAAGCAAGATGGAAAATGGATAGATCCATAGAATATTATTTTTAGAGAATTAACTTTATATGAGATATATTCTAAAATGATAAACTTTAGATTTAAAATATATAATCTACGCTCTTTATTTTTAGCTAGTTTAATAGTTCCCATTGGGTTTGGTTTGCCTGCACATAATTCAACTATAATTCAAGATAGTCCTAAGGAAATTATAGACCAAGTTTGGCAAATAATTTATAGAGATTATATGGATTCTTCTGGTAAATATAATTCAAATAAATGGATTGATCTTCGTCAAAAGCTACTTTCGAAATCTTATGATAATAAACAAAGTGCATATGAAGCGATTAGAGGAATGCTTGCTTCTTTAGATGATCCTTATACAAGATTTTTAGATAAGAAAGAATTTAGTCAAATGAAAATTGATACTTCTGGAGAATTAACAGGTATTGGTATTCAAATATCTATAGATGAAACATCAAAAAATATTGTTGTTATTGCAACAATTGAAGGGTCCCCAGCCTATAACGTAGGAGTATTAGCTAATGATTTAATAATTTCAATAGATGGATATGAAACAAAAGGAATGAGTATAGAAAATGTAGTAAATTTAATCAGAGGAAAACAAGGAACAGAGGTATCTATAGGTATACTAAGGGCGAATAAAATTATTAATTTATCTATTATTCGAGAAAGAATTGATATAAAAACCGTTACAAGCAAAATCAATAGTTTAGAATCAGGACAAAAGATTGGATATATAAGGATAAAGCAATTTACAGCTAAAGCTTCAAAAGAGATGAGGAAAACTATAAAGTCACTTGAAAGTAAAGGCTCAGATGCCTATGTAATTGATTTGAGAAATAATCCTGGAGGGTTATTAGAGGCAAGTATAGATATATCAAGACAACTTTTAGACAAAGGCATAATTGTTAGTACAAAGACGAAAAATTCTATTACAGATGTTAGAAGAGCCAGGGGTAATTCTTTAACGAGTAAGCCATTAGCAGTCTTAGTAAATGAGGCTTCTGCAAGCGCAAGTGAAATTTTGTCTGGAGCAATAAAAGATAATAATCGAGGCTTTTTGGTAGGTAAAAAAACATATGGTAAAGGTTTAGTTCAGTCTGTAAGGCCACTAATGGATGGAACAGGTTTAACAGTTACTGTTGCCAAATATTTAACACCAAAAGGTATAGATATTCATCTAAATGGTATAAAACCAAATATAAAAGCAAATTTAACCAAGAATAAAAATCAAATAATAACTAATAATGATTTAGGAACTAAATATGATTATCAATATTTAGTAGCAGAGAAATTACTTCTTAAGATTTTAGATAGAAAATCTAAGGCTCAATCTTATCTACCTTCTAAGAGTAATTTTGAAAAAGCTTTAGCTAATTAGATAATTTTTTATAACCTTGCCAGTCAGCCACAATATCTTGACTTCGTATTAAATCATCTTCTTCTAGATCTATGTACCATTTGGTTGATTTTAATTCCAAAGATTCATCTTTTACTTCAATAACAGATAACTTTTTTATATTGTCAATATGAATCATTTTGATCTCCTTTCTAATTTTTTGCTTGGCCTTTTTCATTGCTCTCATTTTAGAGCCTGATACTACAAATGATATTTGATGTGATTCTTCAATATTATTATGCTCATAACCACCTAAATATGCAAACCATAAATAGGGTTTATTTTTCTTATTATGTAGACTTATATTATGCTCATTATTTATAATTATTAATTTATATCCATCAACATATTGTAGTTTCATATAACTATCTATATGTAAACTATTTTTATCACCATACCATTTTGATATGATTTGATTGTAAGTATCTTCAAATTTCTCACCAACAGTAAATATAATATCATGTGCTTCTATATTAGAGCCTTTAAATTTACCCCCAACATAAACAAGAAATAAGTTATGCATATATAATATATTTATAAATATTTTAATTAAATAATCTAATTAGAAAGTTCCAGCATTTTCTTTATTGGTTTTAATGCCTTTTTACTTGTTTCTTCATCAATCTCCAGCCTAGGTTGTAGAGACTCTAGACATTTAATAATTTTTTCAATAGTATTTAATCTCATATGTGGACACGAATTACAACTACAACCATCTATACCTGGGACATCATAAAAATATTTAGATGGTTCTTTTATTCTCATCTGATGTATTATTCCAGGTTCCGTTAATACAATGAATTTCTTTAAAGATGATTCTTGTATATGTTTTAGAAGTTTGCTTGTTGAACCTATAAAATCAGAATAACTTAATAGTAATTCTGTACATTCTGGATGCGCAATTATTTCTGAATCTTGATGCTCTAATTTTAACTTTAGTAAAGCTTCCTCACTAAAGGTTTCATGAACGATGCATGAACCTTGCCAAAGATTTAATTTTCTGCCAGTTTGATTCTCTACCCATCTACCTAGATTCTTATCTGGAGCAAATATAATAGGCACATCTATGGGTATTTTTTTTATAAGATCTACAGCATTACTGCTTGTACAAATTAAGTCACTTAGAGCTTTAATTTCTGCTGAACAATTTATATAACTTACGACGTAATGATCAGGATAACTCTCTTTGAATTTCTTAAATTCTTCCTCAGGGCAGTCATCTGCTAAAGAACAACCAGCATCAAGATCAGGAATAAGTACTATTTTGTTTGGATTTATAATTTTAGCTGTCTCAGCCATAAAATGTACACCACAAAAAACTATAACCTCAGCTTTAGTTTCGGCTGCTTTTCTTGATAATTCAAGGGAATCTCCAATAAAATCAGCTATATCTTGGATTTCTTCGTCTTGATAATAATGAGCAAGAATTACAGCATTTTTTTCTTTGCGCAAAGCATTGATCTTTCTTTTACTTTCTTCCCTAGAGGTGGAAGGCGGCATAACCGTCTGATGGCAAGAATCAACTAAATCCAGTTTCTTTGATGCAATTTGAGGCAGTATAGAGCTTGCTATCTTATTTATCCTGTCAATTACTCGTATCGCGATAGCAGGAGATATTCATGGCTCTTGGTTTCAAGAGGATAATGATTTATTGCATTCGTTAAATCCAGACCTAGTTCTGTTTGTTGGAGATTTGGGCATTGGTGATCTTCGAATTGTTAAAGCAATCAATAACATCTCTATCCCTTCTGCTGTGGTACTTGGCAATCATGACAGAGGGGCAGATCTTTCAGGTCATCAAATAAAAAAACAGCTTTCTGTTCTAGGAGACCGAAATTGTTCTTGGCGACTTAGAGAATGGGAAAATCTATTGGTATCTGTTGTAGGTGCTAGACCCTGTAGTGCTGGAGGCGGATATTACCTTTCTCCTCAGATGAAGGCTGCTTTTGGTCACGTGACTCTTGAGGAATCCGTTAAGCGAATAGTTAATGCAGCAAGTGTTGCTTCATCAGACCTTCCTCTTATTATCTTGGCTCATTCAGGGCCAACAGGCTTAGGCTCTGAAGCCTCAAGTATTTGCGGAAGAGATTGGAAGTCTCCTTCTATTGATTGGGGTGATAAAGATCTTGAAATTTCAATTACTGAAATACAAAAACTTAGAAAAATAGATTTAGTAGTATTTGGTCATATGCATCATGCTCTTAAAAGAGGAAAAGGTATAAGGCAAACTTTTTATATTGATAAAAAAAAAGGTACAGCATATATAAATGCTGCTTGTGTACCTAGGAGGGGTGTTGATGAATCAGGAAATGAGTTATGTCATTTTTCGTGGGTTGAGTTTTCGAATCTAAAACTTATTCATGCTTCGCATCGATGGTATAAAAAAGATGCTTCTATTGCTTTTAAAGAAATTTTATATGATGAGAGTTAAATTTGCTGTTTGAAATTCATTTTTCTGAATCTACTTTGCCATGTTTTAGTGAAAATTGCTTAGCAAAAACATTAGATGCCATTGCTGCCGTTAAAAATGCCACAATATTTCTTATTAAAGGAATAATCTCGCTGGTTCTTGTAATAACCTGAGCTATACCAATTACACCAAATGGTATTACCCATATTGGTGAAACTAGTAATAACCATTTCCAGGCTATAATTTGTTTTTCTTCTCTGGGAGATGAAGCAATTCCAGCTATAACTCCTCCCAACATTGAAGCGATAAGAGTCCATAATAATTGTTCCTTTGTGATGCCTGGAACTTTTTGACAGCCTCCTTTGTCTAAACATTTTTCAACAGATTGAATAGCATCAAGGATTGCTTTGTCCTCCCCGTAGTCTTTTACAAAAAATTGATTTCCAAATCGAGTTTGTAATTCCACCCAGAATAGTCTTGGCATCAATGCAAAATAGGCATCTCCAACATTGAAATTAAGTAGATTGCCTCCTCTTGGATCGGCAACTATTAATAGAGTCCTTTCATCAATATCCCAAAAATCCTTAATTGCCAGTCCTGGAGTGCTTTCGAATTGTGTAAGAACTTTAATTTTCCAACCCGTTTTATTTTGATATTCATTGAGTGATTTTTCTAAGTCTGATTTTTGGATATCACTAAAGGATTTAGCAAGATCTATAATTGGAGTTTGATGATCTGGTAATAAATCAATTTTGGTTAAAGCTAATGTAGGAATAGATAATGTAAAGCTAATGAAAAGCAATAAAAAAATGCTTTTTAAATAGATTATTAGTCTTTTCAGCATTTTATTTTTTAATTTAATTCCATTATCTCTGATGACCCCCATATCTGTGAAATGTCCTGATTGGATGGCTGCACAACTAGAAGAAGCCGGAGGGATCATTAAATTTTCTGAATTTATGAATTTAGCACTTAATGACCCGATTAATGGTTCATATGCTTCCGGCAAGCTTAAGATCGGGGTAAAAGGTGATTTTGTCACTTCACCTTCATTAGGTAAAGAATTTTCGGAATTGTTAGGTGTTCAAATAGTTCAATGGATACTTGATTTAGAAAAACAATTACCTTCTCAAAATATTATTTCTTTAGTAGAGATAGGACCTGGTGAAGGAGATCTAGCATTTAATCTAATTAAATTTATACAAGAAAATCATCCTAGATTTATTAAAAAGATTGAGTTGATTCTTGTAGAGATAAATGAAAGTATGAAGGAAAAACAAAAAATAAAGTTAGCTTCAATTACAGATTTAACTATAAAATGGGATAGCTTAGAGAATTTAGCTATAAATCCTCTAACAGGTATATTTTTAGCCCATGAGGTTTTAGATACACTTCCAGTTGATGTATTGATATGCGATAAAAAGAATATTTTTTTACAGGGAGTTGAGTTAATTAAACACAATAATCATAATTTTATTCGTTATACAAAGCTCCCACTTCCTCAAAATATTAAGGACAAATTATCATATTTATATAATAGTTTGAACATATCTATTCCTCCAAATAATATTCCTGATTTATGGAAAACAGAATTACATACTAGTATAAATCCATGGTTTAAAAAGTTATCATCATGTATCAAAGTAGGAAGTTTATTAGTTATTGATTATGCACTTGAGGCTTCTCAATACTACAAAACCACAAGGTCTGAAGGGACATTATTATCATATAAGAATCAAACGGCATTTACAAATATTTTAGAAGATGTGGGTTATAGAGATATTACAGCTCACTTATGTTTAGAAACACTTATTAGTGAAGCAATTTCTAATAAATTTGTTTTTGTTGGAGAGACAAAACAAGGTTTATCTTTATTATCATTAGGTCTTTCTAGCAAAATTGATTTGCTAAAAACTAATAAATCATGTGATTTAGCTAAGACATTAAGATCTCGAGAAAATTTGTTAAGACTTGTTGACCCGATTGCTTTAGGAGATTTTAGATGGATTCTGTTTAAGAAAAATATTGATTTCTTAAGTACCAAATTTTTAGAAGAGCCTAAACAGTAGCTTTTTTATGATTTAGGAATGAAATTATCGAGTCTTCCTCTATATCACTACTTATTACTACTTTCCCTATTTCATTAGGAATAACAAATCTAATGTTCCCATCTTTTACCTTCTTGTCTCCTTTGAGTGATCTCATTACTTGATTTTTTTGAAAATCAGGCCATTCGATTGGCAGGCCAGCCTTTTTTAGAAGGTTGTTTTGTCTTTTTAAGTCTTCTAAGCTCCAGAAATTTAAATTAAAAGCTATTTCACCTATTGCAGCCATACCAATGGAAACTGCTTCCCCATGAAGCCATTTTTTATATCCAGTAAGAGTTTCTACAACGTGACCAAATGTGTGTCCATAATTTAGTATTGCCCTTATCCCGTTCTCTTTTTCATCTTCCTCAACAATCTTTGCCTTGGTTGTAATAGATTTAATTACAATTTCTTTTATTAATTTTTTATCTATTGTTTTTAGGCTTGTAAGATCTGACGCTTTTTCTAGTTTGGTAAACAAATCACTGTCACTTATAACCCCATATTTGATAACCTCTGCCATTCCCGAACGAAATTCTCTATCTGGTAACGTTTTTAATGTATCTAAATCTATAAGAACTAATTTTGGTTGATGAAATGCTCCAATAAGATTTTTACCTCTTGAATGATTTACACCTGTTTTGCCTCCTACAGAAGCGTCTACCATTGATAGAAGTGTTGTAGGAACTTGAATGAATCCAATACCTCTTAACCACGTTGCTGCTGCAAAGCCTGCCATATCTCCTATAACACCACCGCCTAAAGCAATGATTAATGAACTTCTTTCAAGTTGATGTTCATAGGCTGCATTATGTATTAATGCAATACTCTTTTGTGTTTTTTGATCTTCGCCAGCTTCAAGAATTAAAAGTTTTGGATCATATCCAGAACCTTTAATACTCTCTATAAACGATTTGCTGTATGGTTCTGCTACATCAGGATTGCTTATTACAAGGACCTTCCCTCCTTTTGGGATTTTTAACTTCTCTATTTTTTTTCCAATAGAATTTATAACTTTAGATCCTACTAACACCTCATATGAGTTGTTTACTAAATTTACTTTGATGCTGGAGGTTTCTTGGTACACAATATAAGTAGGTAATTAAGAATTATTCCCAATTTTTTCTTGGGATGGTTTGACTAAGTTCAATTTATTGGAGAATCTTAATTGGAACATAAAGATCATGACAATTGCACTATAGGGATTGTAGGGGGTGGGCAGCTTGCCCAAATGTTGGCTATAGAAGGCAAAAAGCTCGGTATAGATGTAATTGTTCAGACTGGTAAGGAAACTGATCCAGCAGTAATGAATGCTGGAAATGTTGTTCTCTCTGACATTAAAGATATAAGTGGAACAAAGCAATTGGCTAGTCTTTCTAATTGCGTAACATTTGAAAATGAGTGGATAGATATAGAGGGCTTGTCTCTTTTAGAGGATTCTGGAGTTTCTTTTATTCCCTATTTGTCATCGATGGTTCCTTTAGTTAACAAACTTTCTCAGCGTAAACTTCTTCAAAAATTAAATGTTCCTGGTCCAGAATGGCTGTCTTTATCTACATTGAAATCTAGCAATCTAGCTCTTCCTTCCGGATGGAAATTTCCGCTAATGGCTAAGTCATCAATAGGAGGTTATGACGGAAAAGGAACAAACAAAATCAATGACTATAGAGATTTATCTAACCTTCTTAGATCAGTAGATACAAAATTATGGTTCTTGGAGAAATGGGTTGATTATGAGCAGGAGTTTTCTGTTGTAATATCTAGAGACAAATTTGGAAAGGTAAATATATTCCCCTTAATTGAAACTTTCCAAGTTAACCAAATTTGTGATTGGGCTCTTGCTCCAGCAGATGTAAGTTATCAAGTTACAGCAATGGCAAATAACATTGCTATATCAATAGTAAGAGAACTTGATTTTGTTGGTGTACTAGCAATAGAATTCTTTTATGGAGTTAATGGTTTACTAGTAAATGAGATAGCACCTAGGACACATAATTCAGCCCATTTGACCATAGAAGCATGTAAAACAAACCAATTTCAACATCAGGTAGCTATAGCATCTGGGCTTCCAATTGAATCACCTGAACTTGTTTCAGAAGGTGCTCTTATGGTTAATTTATTAGGATTTAATGGGGGAGATGAAATACTTCAGAGAAGACTAAAGCTATTAGATGCAATTCCAGGTTTATATTTACATTGGTATAAGAAAGATAATAATATTCCAGGAAGAAAATTAGGTCATGTTACTAAGTTATTGGATTCGAAAAATGTATCGGAGAGAAGAAACAATGCTATAAGCATACATAAGCATATTCGATCAATTTGGCCAATTGAGGAGTGATTTAAGATATCTTTAATTTGAACTACTTTGTTGGTGATGATCCTTTAAGTGCTCTGATCTGACTCTATTTCGACTTGAGGAGACTGTTGTGAAGGTGAAGTAAACCAGTCTTGTAACTGGAAATGGAACATCACTTTGACTCCTCTTCTGGCTTTTCCAGGTCGAATGCTTAGGTCACACGGCAAAGTGGTTCAACACATAAATTTAACTAAATATGTATATAAGCAATTTCTAGTATCTAGTTTGAATTTATTTATAATATTTATTTTTACTTAATTTACCTATACCGGCATTAAAACAATTATTTGGATCCAGTTCTTTATAGAAAGCAGTTAAATTCTGATCCGCTTTATAAAAATGTCCAACATTATGTTCTGCAGGGTATTTTGCTCCAATAGAATCTAGTTTTGTTAGTATCTTATTTTTTAAAAATTCAAGATCGGAGTCTTTTTTTAAAAGAAAATCCCAATGAAATACCATGCACATAAAATGCGCCATTTGAAATGTCTCGTATGAGTTAAGGAATAACTCTTCTGGTATAATTTCATACCAATTATCACAATTACGAGGTAGTGCTATATCTAGTGGAAGTAAATCAGCTGTTATATGAGAATTCATTATTTTGGAACGTTTAGGAGCAATTCCTGAAACATATCTATGGAGAAGAAGGTCTTCTCCTTCCTTATCATTACATTCAAAATATGCTATTTCATAATTATTATTTACGAGCTTTTTTAAATATGATTTTGTTTCTATAATAGAGGAATCAGAACATACAGCTATTAAGTAGTGGTTATATTTATTTCTATATTCTCTTATTTTTCTTGGCAAGTGGTTTGGTAATAGATTACTTAAATTCTGAAGACTTTTATCAAAAATATCATTATCTAGAAATGGAATGAATGAAATATATAAATCTATTAATCTTTTTATTCTAAAAAAAAGTGGCATAACTTGTTTGCCTAGATATTTAATAATTAAAAATATATCTTTTCCATATTTACTTGCACCATCAAATGACGAATAATGCATATATTCAAGCATATCGGGTAAGGAATTAAAACCTGTAAGCATATCTTTTCTGATTTTAGAGAATGCAGATGGTTGATTAGTTCCAATAAAAAATACTTTCTTTTTATTAGTCTTTGGAAAAGTATCTATACGTACTGCAAAAACAACAATTTTTCCAGCACATCCACTTGCCTCATAAAGACGATCTTTGTCTGCATTATATCTTGCAGGTGTTTTACAATTTAAATCTTTAATAGTTTCTATATAACTGTTATCTGATCCTTTCCTCTCAGATTTAGGTACATTTAAATTATTAAAGTTTGACTTTTCTAGATTATCTAATATTTCTTCCGGTGTATTTCCTAAATCAATTCCCAAATGATTGATAAGTTCGAATTTTCCATGTTCATTTAACTTACCAAATAAAGAAAGCTCTGTATAAGCAGGGCCTCTTTTTAATAAATTTCCACCTGAATTATTACATATACCACCAACTATAGATGCTCCTATGCATGAAGAACCTATAATTGAATGAGGTTCTCTATTCAATGGCTTAAGTTCTTCTTCTAATTTATAAAGAGTGGCTCCAGGTAAAGCTATAACTTGATCTCCTTTATTAATTAAAATCAGTTTGTCTAATTTAAGTGTATTAATAATAATGATATCTCTATCATATTCATCTCCATCTGGTGTTGACCCTCCTGTAAGACCTGTATTGGCTGCTTGAATAATTAATATTGAATCTGACTCTAAACATAATTTTACTGATTTCCATAATTGGATTAAGTTTCTTGGAATAACTACAGCTTTTGCGGCTCCATAACCAACTCTTATTCCTGTTCTATAGCTTTTAGTCTCTTTGTCACCAGTAAGAACATTATTTTTTCCTACTATAGAAATTAATTCCTTTTCTAAGTTAGGTGCTTGCATTTTTTTCATTGTTATTTGGCAGATAATATAAATCTTTAATTTTAGATAGCAATATAGGTAAAGGGTACTATCACCTGAACTAAACTAAATATTAGTACTATTAACACTACTAATATAATAGATGTTATTATTGCTGCTTGAATTGGAGTAGCATCCCTCCATATGGAACTGAATATTGATTTTAAGAATTTAAGAAATACCATCTAATTAATTTATCGTTTTTTTATCATACCAATATCGGTAAGTAAATATTTTAATGGTGTTATCGAGCAGACCATTAGGCCATCAATAAGGTCAAAGCAAGTAGGATCTCCACTAATATTTAATGATGAGTTTGCAATAATATCTATACCCTCAATAATTAATTTATCTAAAAGTTCCCAAAGAATTGTTTCTTCTTCTACAATTTGGATCCTTGCAGTTCCATCAACATGTGTTGTAGGAAAAGATAAAGATATAGAATCTTTTTTACACTTACATGTTGCAGTCATTGTCTTATATGAAGACATAACAGCCGGATTTAACTCAAAGTACTTATAAGCGGTTTCTTTCTTCATAGCTGGAGCAGTAGGCCTAAATGGACTTCTATCTTTTATTAAGTTATTTAGTTTTTTAACTGATTTACTATTTGCTCCGTTGCATATAAGTGATCTATTGCCTAGTGCTCTTGGACCTGTTTCACTATTAGAAATAATTGTTCCTATTACTTCTCCTTCTTTTATAAGCCTGCATGCTAATTCTATAGAATCTATATGATTATCTGTGACAAGAATATAATTCTTATCTAATAGCTTACTAATCGCTTCATATTGGTCATAACAGCTATAATTTGAGGGATAAAGTGATGGCTTCTCTATACATTTAACATTTTTAGATTTAAGATACCCATATAAAGAAGCACCAATAGCTGCACCAGAGTCACCAGGACTTGGTGGTACGATAAGCTTATTTACAAAGTCAAGTTCAGATATGTAATTTACTGATGCTGAATTCAGTGCTACACCTCCCGAAAAAAGAAAATTCTCTGATCTTGTTATTGAATGAGCATAATTAAATATTTTAGATAATACATTGTTAGTTGAATCTTGAGCTCCTCTTGCAATATTGGCATATTTTTGAAAAGTTAGATCTCCTGGTAGTAATTTTGCAAATGGATTTCTAGGTTCGCCAAGCATTGAAATTAATTTACTTCCATATGAATCTGTGATGCTTTTATAAAAACTAAAGAACTCTAGGTCTAGAATAATCTTATTATTAAAAGAATCCCATTTCATAAGTTTATTAACTAGTTTTGCTTCTTTACTATTTGAATCTCCATAGGCAGATAAACCCATTACTTTATATTCACCTTCATTAATAGTAAACCCTAGAAAATCGGTAATACTTGAATAATATAAACCTATTGAGTTTGGATAACTAGATGACCATAACTCTTTAATATTATATTTATCTCTAACATAACTAATGGAAGTAGTACTTCTATCTCCAAAACCATCTACAACAATAGAACATACATCATTTTGATAATCCGAATAAAAAAGTGTTGTGAGGGTATGAGATAAATGGTGATCAATATAAATTAGCTTTTTTTCAAGACCAGGCTTCTCCTTTGCTATATCCAAATAACAAGATAAAGAAGACTTCTTGAAATTCCTAATTTGGTTTACTATCAATTGCATGCTTTCTGGAATAAATTTAGATGCTTCTTTTAAAGGAAAAAGAAAAGCACTTAAAGGTTTCTCATAAAATATTACTTTTTCAATAGCATCAGTATTTAAATTATGGATGTTGAAAATTCTTTTTAAAGCTCTTTTTGGAAAAGATTTATCTCCTTTGATTCTACTTAATGACTCCTCTCTATAGTAATCAATTAAATTACCATTATTGTCTACTAAAGCAATAGCTGATTCATGATTGTACGCAGAAATGCCAATAAACATTTTTTATAGAATTGATTTATAATTTATATCCATTAAGTTCTTATTGCTCCGTTTAAATTCCTTTAAATTTAAACTTTTTAGCAACCTTGAGATGATTAACGCAAATAATGAATAGAGAGGATAAAATATGTGCTCTAGTAGAGCAATGTTACTATGATAAAATTTCCTACCTTTGTTCTTTATGCTTTCTCTTAATTTGTAAAGTGAAAGTTGCCATGGTTGTAAAAATGGAAAATACCTTAGAAAATATTCTTTAGCTTTTCCATGATGTCTCAATTCATCTTCCATTATTTTCATCACACTTCTACCTTCTTCTGTGTTAGCCCCTAATAGCTTTACAATTTTTGAAAAAGATGATTCAGCTAATAATTCGTTTGTATAAACATACGCAATAAAATTCTTTAAACTCATATTTTCGACTAGATAACCATTCTGTGATACATATCCCTTCCTTATGAGCCCTTGTGGTGTAATCCTAAACCTTCTTAGTTCAGAAGTATTTATACCAGATGTTTTATTTGATAAGATCTTACGAAATGTTTTAGTATGATTATATTCATCCTTAGAATGTTCAAAGTAACCAAATGCGAGGGAACTGCTTTTAGCTTGCTTACAAGCAGCTAGCATCTCAAGAGCAGAGCCATGTTCAGCATATATAGTTTCATATAGGATTCCAAGTATTTTTGTATTATCCATTTTACTTATACTCAAAAAAATTTTAGCATAGAATTATTATAAGTAGATATCCTTGCTTATTTGCTAAATAATTCTTGTTATAATTAGTTTGTTATATGTTATATAAATACGAGATGGCAAACAAACTAGATATTAAGAAAACATTGCTCTATACAATATTTATTACTCCTTTGATTATTCTTCTACTCGAATTGTCGCTACAAATATTATATAGATACCGTTTTGATAATAATGAATATTCATTTTTGATAGATAGTGATAATCGCATTTCAAAAACTAAATTTGATCCAATTACAGGATGGAGTCATAATTGTGACTTTTCCATGAATCAACAAAATTTTCCAAATCAGGTTATTTGTAACAGGCATGGATTAGTTAAAACACCATTTTCTGTGAAGGATTCAAATGAAGATGTGAAGGGAGTTTTGCTTTTAGGTAATAGTGTTGCAATGGGAGAGGGACTTTATAGCCGAGGAAATCGAAATTCATTTGCTAGCCAAGTTGAATTACACCTTAGAGAATTAAATTCTAATATTGACTTAGTAAACGGAGCATATTCTGGTTTTAATACTTGGCAGGAGCATTTAGAAGCTGTTAGATACTTTAATTCAGAGCCTCTGTTTGATGATCTTCCTAGACTAGAAATGATAGTAAGTTTTGGAGGGATACAGGACTTTTGGAACTTTTTAAGATTACTAGTAAATAATGAGCTAAATACTGTCAATGATTATAAAATTGCAAATGGTTTGATGATCAATATAAATACTATAGATTATATAAATACAGTAACAAGTAGTTATAGTGGTAATATATATAATGGCTTTAAAGCGCTTTTAGCTTCTATAAGTTTAAATAGTAGGTTATATGCGTTAACTACAAATCTGTTAAATAATTTTTTTACTCAACAGTTGTCTAGCATAGATAAAAATCAAGCTATAATAGGTATTACACCTAGGATTTCCTATCAGAATTTGGACGCTATAATAATAAATAGATTTGGATTAACTAAAAAGGAATATCTATTTATTAGAGATTATTTCATTTCATCTGTTACAAGGAATATTAAAGCTAATAGTGTTTTACTTGAAAAAGGAAATTATGTTTATACCTATGCGCCAACTTACTTTAGTACACTAGATAATAATTCTTCATTAAGCAAGGAATCTAACTTAGTTAAAGGAATAGGTCATTTAATAGGGAATAAAGAATACCAATTTGATATTTATGAAAATGAGTTAAATATTATAGAGAAGGACTATAGAACAGCTTTGATAGAAAAGCTTAAATCATCTAAAGAAATTCAGGTTCTAGATTATTCGCAATTGGCAAGAGATGTAGATTGGTTCATAGATTATAGTCATTTAAATGAATATGCTGCTTCAAGTTTAGGAAAGCGCCTTGCTAATGATTTAATTATTCTTCTAGATAGAAAAAGTAACTAGTTTCTACTATTGTAATAATTGATACTTAACCACCTAGATTGACTAGCTGCAAGATATAATTCATAAGAATTTAATTTTTTCACTTGAAAAAGCTACTGCCATTATTAGTTGCTTCAGGATTGACCACATTAGTTGTTGGTTCAGCTGCTGACGCAATCTCAAAAGGAATTACTACAGAAGTAAAACCACTTAGTACTATAGATCTTATAAGTTGCGGCGGCGGCGGCGGCGGCGGCGGCGGCGGCGGCAATTCAGCTAAGAAAAGAGCAGCTAAAGCAGCAATGCAAGAAGAACTCAGACAAATGCTTGAAGAGAAGAAGTCTGAAAAGAAAAAGTAAATATTAAGCTGTTAAACAATAAAAAACCATTGCTCAATCTGAGCAATGGTTTTTTATTTGCAGACTAAGTCCTTTTCTTTTTTAAGAAATCTATAGCCCATTCTTTTAGAACTTTTTAGGTCTTTACAGGCTTTTTTAAAATCCCCCAATTTATAATATATAGCCGCACGGTTGTAGTAACTTACTGGGTTGTCTTTTTCTAATGATATAGATTTATTGATGTCTATTAATGCTGCCTTTGTATTTCCTTTTGTATAATATGCTAGTGATCTAAAGCTAAAAGATTGAGCATGTTTAGCATTTATTGCAATCGAACTATTTAAATCATTTAAGGCACCTTTAAAATCCTTAAGTTTTAATTTTATTTTAGCTCTATCAAAATATAATAAGTAGTCCGATGGATTAATAGATATAGATTTATCATAGTTATATTTAGCTTTATTATATTCTCCTATTTTTAAATATGATTCTGATTGAATAAAATATACTAATTCGTTCCCACCTTCTTTTTCTATAAAATAGTTGAAGTCTTTTATAGCTCCTCTATAATCTCCTAATTCATCTTTAACTATACCTCTATAAAAATAATAATCAGGATTAGAATTGTTTAAGTTTATAGCTTCATCTAAATCAATTAAGGCTTTCTTTCTTTCTCCAATATAAGACTTCAACTTCCCTCTTTTATAATAAAGAGTATCCGCTTGATTACTTATAGCTATTTGATCATCTAACTCTGATATTAAGGAACTTGCATTAGTTATAGAACTTATTTTATTTGTATTATTTTTACTGAAATTGCTACAGGATGATGTTGAAATTAATATTATAATTCCTATTATATTTTGAAAGGCTAACTTTATTTTAGAGCTAATTTTATTACTCATTTTCTATTAAGAATCAATAAAAGTCCACCACATAAACCTAAATTTAATAGTAAGGCTCTACTTTGAAAAGGATATAAATGAAATATAATTGTTGTAGGAATTATAAATAATAGCAATAATATTGCACCGACTTTCTGTTGTTTGCCTACAATAATAAGAAAGGATCCTGCTATAAGGATAATTATAGCTAACACTAATAAGATCATTGAGAATTGTTCTGGAATACCTCTGTTAGATATAAACTGAACTACATTAGAGAAATTTGTAATTTTATTAGGTATAGCATTTATAAAAACTGCGGAGAGGCATATTCGTGCAATAAAGTCTATTATTTGTGGGTGTTTTAATGTTTTCATCTTCTCATTGTTATACTTATAAAATTATAGTACTATTTGATTAGCTATAATGATTAAATTGAAAATTTCTTCTTATATATGTACTAAACTTAAAATTATATCTTTTATTTCTAAATACCTTTATAAATAATACGCAAATTGCATTTTTAATTCATTTGAATAGACACTAGGAAACTTATCTAATGAAAATAATTATCTTTTATCATAATTTCATTCCAGCAGGGCAAGTTGACAGCCTTACTGGACCAGAATTGTACTTATGTACCATCCTGTATTAAGTGACGCTACATATGGTGCTAATCTTTAGATTGAAATCGCTACTGGTGGGACTTGATTTATTGAATTATTTGACCTAGAAAGAAGATTCCCCATCACCCAGGCTCCGCGTTTTAGCAGAGTCTTTTTTTTTGAACAGATACGTTCATATTTTTTGCATTTGCTAACTAAACCTATTCTGTTAGCTGAACCCATCCGATAGTCCACTTCGCATAGGTTTTTAATTCACTCCAATTAAGCTTGAATTGGATATTGTCGTCTAGCACTGCTTTTAGAACTACCCAGCGATCCTCTCCTTTTCCGCCATACTCTATAACCTCAAAATGTCGATGTCCTTCTCTAGGAGCACTTGATGTCCAGGCTTTGTTAGGGGGCCATCTCATTTATTCTTTCCTATTGAGAAAATTATAGTGAGTTGAGTTCATTTTAGTTTTCCTTATAACTGATTTTATACGATTAACTTCGAATATCATATCTTTTATACTAAATACGATCATAGTTTGAAACCTGCTTACGCTTATTATGTCTATTCCTTGGCATAAATACTTAATTGGTTTAGTAATTATGGACCTTAAAATTTAGTAAAGTAATATTTTATCTATTTCCGGAGTCCGGATTATTATGAGTAAGAATTTAGCGTCATTTGAATTTATAGGAAGAATTCTTTTTACAACAACATTTTTAGTAGCAATACCACCTAAGATATTTAAGTTCGAGAAAGTAGTAGATGCAATTGTTTATCAAGGTGTACCTCAATCTATAGCTCCATTTCTTTTAGTGTCTGCAATCATATGCATTTTAATAGGCAGTTTATTTTTTTTAATCGGTAAAGCTCGTTATGGCAGCCTTTTACTTTTATTATTTTTAATTCCAACAACCCTTATTTTTCATATCTTTCCTTTAGATTCACAAGCATTTTTTATGAATTTAGGTTTAATCGGAGCGCTGATTATTTTCTTTAATAACTTAGATAACAATAAAAGTATTTATAATAATAATATTCTTTATAAATTAATAAGCCAAGCTATAAAATTCATAAGCTTAGAGGTTTCCAAATTAATTAAAAAATAAATCTGAAATCAAGTTTGGATTTCAATATAAATAAATACCAAAACCATTTATTAAGACTATTTTATATTTGTGCGATTAAAAACCATGGATGATGTTAAACAAGATCTTTGTTCTTTAGGGCTTGAACCATTGGATGTACTTGGCTTTAGCTCAGAGGAAGAGTTACTTGATGCCTTAGTCCCTTTAATGGATGAGATAGAGATAGATCATGTATTGATCGCTTAAAGTTAATATCTAATCTGGCTTTTCATTCTTATTTACATTTATACCAAAATATATAGCCATAATTAGAAAAATAACTATCAGTAATGAATTGCTATGAGTAAAGATTTCTATGAGCATTTTATTTTTCCTTGTTCTTAAACCGTGATATAAGCGCTTGAATTAAAACAGCTGTAAAAAATAGACTGATCGATGGAATGAATAAGGGGGTCCATAGAACCTGGAAGAGTTTTAAGGGACTAATTATATTATACATTCCCAATATTATAGATACTAGAAAAAATAATGCTCCAAAAATAATGATAAATACATTATATACTAATAATTTCTCAATTATTTGGATATATTTATTAGATTCCTTCACATGAAAACTGAATTTGTATATATTATTCTGTGTTCTAGTATTTATTGCCATACTTATAAATTATTTGTAATTAATGCGTAATATAATTTAAGCTAAGATCTTTAGAGTTTAATTTAAGTTAATTGCAAATTTATTACTATTAGCAATCTTCCTTATAAGGTATTACTTGCCATAAGCTTAGGCTGCCATTTTATTCTCTGAACTTGTATAAGGATTGCCAACTAAATTCAGCTTGACTTCACATTGAGTATTGATAGTAATTTTCCAATGATTTATTAAAAGTTCTAATTCTTTTATGCGCTCTTCTGCATACTTTATCTTTTCGGCTGTGTTCATGAGATTAATCTACTTATACTTTTAATATGCGCTTTTTTCTTGATTTTGCAAGTCTATATCTTTAAAAACGTTTACCATCCCTACGCTTAGGCATTAATACTTAGGTTGAGATGATTGTCTCTAGATTAGTGAGATAATTAAATTCTTTGCCTAGTTTTAAGACTTTATCCTTTTAATACAGCTAAATTGAGAATAATATTTGCATCTATGCCTCTTTTTGAGATATATTGAGATTTAAATGACAAAATAATTATGAAAAAAGTTAAATATGCAGAGGTTGCGCCTTGGGACGGCGGGCCTAATCAAACTCATACAAATGATCCTGAATGGATTATGCAAAAGGGAATAATAGAAGTATCTTTCAGTAGAAACCAATTGGATCATAATTATTTTCATATTAGAAGAGGTGAAAAAGAGGAGCAGGTATTTACTTTTCAGGCAAGATATTTATACCAAGAACTCTTGGACAAAGGATTCCGTTTAAAGGAGTATTGAAAAAGCCAATACATTTGAAATTATTGTGAATAAATATTCAAATTGTATTTAAACTAATAGATAAATAATCGACTATGAATTTCATAAGGAGATATCAGTAGTTAATACAGAACCATACTTACGTTAGTAAATGAATATTTTCTCAATAGAGCAAACTTCTTCTATTAAAACTAGGCAATATAGATAATTTGAAAAAAATTGTAATTTTTCCACAATTTCTATTTGCTAACAAAACCTCAACTAATTAGCAAATAAATAAATTTAAAATCCTTCATTAGAAAATTTGATACAAAGCATCGTTACCTATTGCTATAACAGGTTTTATTTCTATGACAGAGCCACCTGTAATTAAACCACTTATCTCATTGGTCTAACCAAAAAGGAGCATGAGTTAAAATATGCAAATTGTGGAAAAGTGGAAAAACTCATAATCTTTCTCTATTTTGAAGGTAGATCCGAGTACTAGCATTTGACTCATTACATTATTCTGAAATTTATATAAGTGTTTTTAAGCAAAAACTTTTTTCTAATAAGTACTTTTAATAGAGCCTTTTAATGGATATACCTGTAGACAGGGAATCATAGAAATTTGGATCAGTTTATTTGAAGTTATAAATTTTTTATGACTAGGATAGTTTCTCCATAAGCCTTTCATTCATTTGATTATTCATAGACGGAATCTTAGATGCCATTTTTTCTAACCATTCCATTATTAATTCAATTTGTCTTTCAATAGGAAACATTCCAACTCCTCTTAATGTGATCTCTGAATTAGGGGTTCCTTTTTTATAAACTACTCTTCCATGCAAATGACTATCTAAAGCAGTTAGTAGTGTTTTGAATGCTGAATTGTTCATTTGTGTTTCTAAAACAATATTAGGCTTTACCTGCTTTACTCTTGAAATTCCCAATTTTTTAGTAAGTATTTTTAATTTCATAATTAATATTAAGGATTCAACTGGATTAGGTAAGTTTCCAAATCTATCTATCCAAGTAGTTGTTAACTCCAATAGTTCTTCATTGTTTTTGCAAAGAGATGCCTCTTTATAGGCAGTTATTTTTTCTTCATTACCTTTAATCCATGTTCCAGGAATAAAAGCCGTTATTGGAAGATCAACTTTTGTCTCTTCAACATTAGGAATGTTTTGACCTTGTATTTCTGCGATAGATTCGTGAAGTATTTCCATGTATAGATCAAAACCTATTGCTTCCATTTGACCACTTTGTTCTATACCTATTAAATTTCCAACTCCCCTTATTTCCATATCGCGCATTGCTAATTGATATCCACTACCTAGTTCACTAAACTGTTGTATTGCTCTTAGTCTTTCAGTTGCATTTTTATTTAGGTTAAAATGTTTTGGATAGAAAAGCCATGCATGAGCTTGAATTCCGCTTCTTCCTACACGGCCTCTTAACTGATATAGCTGAGATAATCCGAATTTATGTGCGTCTTCTACAAGAATTGTATTAACCCTAGGAATATCTAATCCACTTTCAATAATTGTTGTACAAAGCATCAAGTCCGCTTCTCCAGCATTGAAGGCTATCATTGCATTTTCTAGATCTCCTTCTTCCATTTGTCCATGAGCTATTAGTAATTTTATGTTTGGAATCATCTGTTTTATTTTATTTGCTACTTCACTAATTCCATTTACTCTTGGAACTACATAAAACACTTGACCACCTCTACCTATTTCCTGACATATAGCACTTCTAATTAACTCATCCTCCATAGCTGTTAGATGAGTCTTAATAGATCTTCTTAGTGGAGGTGGAGTTGTTATTAGGCTCATCTTTCTAACACCAGATAAACTCATGTACAGTGTTCTGGGAATAGGAGTTGCAGAAAGTGTAAGTACATCAATATTTTTCCTAATAGATTTTATCTTCTCTTTTTGTGCAACCCCAAAGCGTTGTTCTTCATCTACAACAAGTAAGCCAAGATTCTTGAAACTTAGTTTCTTTGATAATAGTAAATGAGTTCCTACAATTACATCTATTTTCCCTTCTTTTAATTGAACTGAGATGGATTTTCTTTCATTAGAAGTTTTAAATCTATTTAGTAATGAGACTTTTATGGGATAGGGAGCAAATCTGTCAGAGAGTGTTCTCCAATGTTGTTGGGCTAAAACTGTCGTTGGTGCTAATAAGGCAACTTGTTTTCCTGCTGTAATAGCTTTAAATAACGCTCTTATGGCTACTTCTGTTTTGCCAAATCCAACATCTCCACATACAAGCCTATCCATAGGAATATCTTTCTCCATATCTGCTTTTATTTCTTTGACAGCTTTGATCTGGTCTGGAGTTGGAACATAAGGAAAAGCATCTTCTAATTCAGACTGCCAAGGACCGTCTTTCGGAAATGCGAAACCTTTTGTCTTCGATCTTTCTGCATAAAGGTTAATAAGATCTATAGCCACTTTGCTTATAGCTTTTCTTGCTTTGGCTTTAGCTTTCATCCATGTAGAACCACCTAATTTATTGACTTTTGGGTTCTTGCTAGATGAATTTCTATATCTACCAAGAGAACCAAGTTGGTCTGCTGCTACTCTCAATGTGCCATCTAAATATTGAACTAGTAGATAATCTCTTGCCTCATTATTAATAACAAACTTTTCTATTTTAAGAAATCTGCCCACCCCATGATTTCTATGAACAATAAAATCTCCAGATTTAAGCTTATTTGGAATTATTGTTTTACTTACAGCTGCTCTTCTTCTTCTTGTATATCCAGCAGAACTTATAAATTGTTGTCCATAAAACTCTTTATCAGTTATCAATAGTATCTTCCAGGGAGCTAGATTGAAGCCTTCTATTTCAGGATTACCATCTAATTTAAGAACTACTGGGTTATAAGAGGATATAAGATTTTTAATGGTTATTATATCCTTATTATTTTGTATAAAGTTAATTAAACATTCATGTTCCTCTAATAATGCTTTTGTTCTACTAGGTTGTGATGAAAGAATCCATATATAATACTTCTTCTTTATAAATTCCTTGACAAGATTACTTAAATGACCAAATTGATTAGGATATGTAGTAATTGATTTCGAATTTAAATTAAAAGATTTTAGACTTCTTTTACCATTTGTTGAAAGATATGATTCAACGAGATTGAAAGACTTTAATTTACTATATAAAGTGTTTGAATCACTTATTGGTTTAGGTAAAATATTTTCAATATTG
Organism: Prochlorococcus sp. AG-363-C02; assembly: GCA_003278345.1. Taxonomy (GTDB): domain Bacteria; phylum Cyanobacteriota; class Cyanobacteriia; order PCC-6307; family Cyanobiaceae; genus Prochlorococcus_E. The sequence continues at coordinate 34,845 of QCFH01000006.1, forward strand.
TTTTTCTTAAGATAATTATTCATTTCTACATAAGTTAACTCTAGATACTTCAACCAATCTTTGGTATGGGCAATACATTGATCTTTTTCATCCAGGACTATTAGTGTTGAAATATTTATATAATCAAGAATGCTTGAATTATATCCATTTATAGAATATAACTTTTGTATTGACTTTTCTAGGTTTTCTTCTCTTTCTCTTTCATCTTCTACTTTGTTAATATTTAAAGAATCTAATTCACTATAAATGTTAAACCCTATTGGTGTTATAGCTATATGTTCTATTTCATCTAAGGATCGCTGTGTAGTTGGATCAAATTCTTTTATTTTATCAACTTTATCTCCATATAATTCTATACGTATTGGTAATTCATTATTTACTGCATAAATGTCTAGGATATCTCCCCTTCTGCTCCAGCATCCCTCCTGATCTGTATTATTAGTTCTTTTATATCCAATTTTTATTAACTTTTTGCAAGTATCTTCTAAATCTAAATTAATTCCTTTATTTATATATAAACTATTTTCTATAAAAAAATCTGGATCTGGCAGATGATTATGAAGTGCTCTTTCTGTACAAATAATAGCTATATTATTTTGTGATTTATTAGTTTGAATTAATTCTGAAATTACTGCAAGTTGTCCCCAACTTATTTCCGTGGATACATTAATATTTTCATAAGGTGAAACTTCACTACTTGGATATAATAATGACTTGCCCCACCCCATAAGTGATAAGGTTGATTGCCATCGACCAGCCTCCTCAAGTGTAGGTACTATTACGAGGAGAGATTTACTTGATATTTGGGCTAATGAAGATGCAATAAGTGTTCTAGTGATTCTTGAACCTCCTTCAATAGAAAGTTCTTTTTGAACTTCAAGTCTTTGAGCTATCTCTAAGGATAAAGAAGATGTATTTATGGTTTCTATAAGTGATTCTAAAGACATAATTTAACCTTTAGTTTTAATACCTTCTCTTGCAATCTCTTTATCTAATAAAAGATTAAAGCTAATTAATTGTTTTAGGGATAATTTATTTCTACTGACTTCGTTGAAATTACTTTTAAGAAAATTAATAGATTGCTGTTTATCCCAATTTAGTAACTTAATCTTATAAGAAGAATCATTTATAAGTTTGTTGGTATTGAAGATATTATCTATTGAATTAATATCTTCATTTTTATTAATCATCTTTAAAATATCTCTAAACATAATTAATTCATTTATTTCAGTTATTCTACTTCTGTTAAGATAACCTATTGTTTTTTGCATTATAATCTGTTCTTCATTTCTTGACCATCCAATTCTCTCTAATTCATTGTCTACATCTGATATTTCATCACTCCAATCTAACTTTTCTTCAATACTTTGTTCTAATGTATATTGTTTAGAGTCTGTTTCATTCTTTTTCTCTGAATTATTGATTTTATCACTTCTGACTTTCTTTATTGAAGTGTATTGATTGTCAATGTTTCCTTCAGGATGGATTTTGTTTAGATTTATTGTAGTTTCATCAGATTCTATTTTCTTTATTCTTTTAAGAATTTCCTTAATAGCAGAATCCTCGGCTTCTCTCACACTGGAGCCTTCTCCCAACGCGCTCCCAAGAGATACATTGTTAATTGAGGCTGATATCCTAACGATTATTTTATTAGAATCAACATGACAGAGCTCAGAATCTAGCTTCATTTCTATAATTTATGTATAGACATAATCCACTTAAGAGTATAAATCCTACTCCATACAAGACTATTTTGCATTAATCTCTATGGATACGGCATCATTAGAATTCTTATCTCCTTTTCTTGATGGTATAGACAAGTGGACCGAAATAGCTACTATTTTACCTATATTAGTTATTTTAGAACTTATACTTTCAGCTGATAATGCAGTAGCGCTGGCATCAATAACTAAGAATTTAACTAATACTCAGGATCAAAAACAAGCTCTTAATATAGGAATAGCTATTTCTCTAATTCTTAGAATAGTATTAATTTTAGGAGCGAATATAATTATAAAATATTTATTTGTTCAAGTATTAGCAGCTCTATACTTACTTTATATCGTAGTAAATAAGTTTATTATAGAAGAAATATTAAAACAAAATGATAATGAATCGCCTTTAGCAAATAATTCAATTTCATTTATAAGAGTTGTAGCATTAATCTGCATTACAGATTTAGCTTTTTCCTTAGACAGTGTAACAGCAGCTGTTGCTATTAGCGATCAAATCTTATTAGTTATATTGGGAGCTTTTATTGGTGTAATAGCATTAAGGTTTACAGCTAATCTTTTCATAAAGTGGCTGGATATCTATACATATTTAGAATCTGCTGGATATATTGCTATAGCTCTTGTTGCTGTAAAGCTTTTGCTTGAAGTTTTTCTATTAACCGTAATAATTCCTGAATATGTTTTTTTTATATTATTAGTCTTTGTTTTCATCTGGGGTTTCTCAGTCAAGAAAGTTATAAAATAAATTTACTATCACCTAGCTTTATTACTTCGTCTTCTTTATATAATTGTTGAATTAATGAGTTACCATAAACATAACTCTTACCTTCTAATTTTCCTCCTAAAATTAATATGGGGCAATACTTTGTTGCTACGACAATCCCAATATTTTTTAATGCGCAAATAATCTGACCAGAACTTTCAGCTTTTAGATCTTCGTAATTTTTATAGTCTAATGAATAGGCGCTAAGTATTTTATCAAAGGATATATTAATAGGTATAGCCTCTAGTACTTTTAATCTCTTTCCTTTATAATAAGTGTAGGCATTAGGATATAGACCCAATATATTATTACATATAATATTTTCTTTTAAATCCCAGTTAATCAAGTATTCCTCTCTGCTTATCATTTTTGCATAACTTATTGCTCTCCCTTTTAGTTTATTTTGAGCTATCAATAGTTCATTTTCTCTTTTAGAGAATTCTTTGCCTTCAATTATGGATAAAGCTTCAAGTATTTTTTCTGAGGATATAATATTTAATTTATTACTTAGAGTATGAGCATTATCAAGTTGTTCGATCTTAACCTGTTGCTCTAATAAAACTGCTCCTGTATCTAGTCCTTGTTCCATTTTCATAATGCATATTCCGGTAATATCATCTCCATTCATTATGCTTCTATTGATAGGAGCAGCTCCTCTCCATTTTGGTAATAGCGAGGCATGTATATTCCAGCATCCCTTATTTGGACTCTTGAGCAATAACTTTGGCAGTATTTGCCCGTAGGCAACAACAACATAAGCATCCGCATTTAAATCTGCTATTTCTCTTTGACAACTTGTATCTTCTTTAAGATTATGCGGGGAAAAACAACGTATATTTAATTCCAATGCTTTCTTTTTTATTGGTGATCCGCTTTTACTTTTACCTCGATTTCTTCTTTTATCAGGTTGTGTGACTACAGCAATAATTTCATGATCACTGTTATAAATTGACTCAAATATAGGCACACTAAATTTTGGAGTTCCCCAAAAGACAATCTTCATTTATCTCCTGTAACAGTTAATTCCTTTATCCAAATGTGGGGAGAAACTCCTTGATGAGTATCATGAAGTTTGTCTTCTATTTGTATTATATTCTTGAGCACTTGTATAAAATCTCCAGCTATAGTTGCAGATTCTATTGAAGTCTTTATGCCATTATCTACTATCCATCCATCAAATGGTAGGGAAAATGAGCCTTGGCTTGCTTTAACACCGGCATGTAGCGCATTTAGGCTTTCTACTAAAATAAATGTTTCTTTACTATTTATATAATTTAAATTTGGAAATTGTGATTTCTTATCTTTAGACTTATAAATTACAGGCCAATCAGGTGAAACTGATACTTTTGCTCCTATTCCTGCATGTCCTGTGGGATTAGCTCCAAATTTTCTTGCTGTAGCTTCAGAGTGTATAAAATTAACTAAAACTCCATCTTTAATTATCTCTATTTTTTGTGTAGGAGTACCTTCACCATCAAAAGTACTTGCTCCATAATTGGATTTATGTAAGCCATCATCATCAACACATAATATATCGGTAGCCAGATACTTTCCTAACGACTCTTTTGTAGACAAACTAATGCCATCAATTATAGATCTTGCATTATAAATGTTGCTAAAGGATGTTATTAAGTCTAAAAAAGCTTCTGGTTTGAAACAGATAAGGTATCTGCCTGTTTTTATAGGCTTGTAGTTTAAGTGGTCTAATGTTTTTGATGAAGCTTCTTTAATACACGACTCAATGTCTATTTCATCAGCACCATATCCTATCTTTATTGAACCGGAGCTTCTTGCTTTTCTTCCGTCTTCTACTGCTCTAGCAAACAGATATAAGCTTGCCTGAGTACCTTTCATATATCTTGATGCTCCCTCACTATTAATATATAATCTTTCAAATTTAGATTCAGCAAATCCATTATAAGGAACACTTTTTATTGACTTATGTGAATTTATTAGACTCTTTTCTGCCTCAATTAGTTTGCTAACTAGTTTATTTATTCCTATAGAGTCTTTTATAGGCCTAATATTATCTGGAAGAGTTGATTGTGAAGCAGGTGAAAATTCTGGTGATTCACTGATATTGCCATAATCACTGGCTATTAATGCACTATCTAATGCTTTTTTTAATCCTGGGTCTGACAGGTCTGAGGTACTAGTTATTCCAACAGAATTATTTTTATTCCATACTCGCAAAGTAATCGAACTCTTTTGTGAAGCTTTTAATTGCTTAGGCTCTCCTTTGTCTATTTGTACAGATGTATCCTCACCTAGTGTTGCTCCTAGATCCCATTTATTGATATTTATATTTTTTGATAAAAACGTCAATTTATCTTTTAGTTTGAATTCATTTATCAGATTGTTCTTATTTTCCATATCAACGTCCTCCTACAGTTATTGAGTCTACTTTTATATGTGGCTGTCCAACTGTTACATTGATATTCCCGCTTACAGAACCACAGAAGCCTGCTGCTAAATCCAAATCGTTAGCGCACATTGATATACGAGGCATTATGTCAACAGCTTCTCCAATTAAAGTTGCTCCTTTTACTGGATCTGTTAGCTTCCCATTTCTTATTAAATATCCTTCTTCTACAGAAAAATTGAATTGGCCTGTTGCACCTACACTTCCGCCACCCATTGATTTGCAATAAATACCTCTATCTATACTCTCAATTAGATTGTTTGGTGAATATGGGCCTTTTTCAATGTAAGTATTTCTCATTCTGCTAGCTGCCGCAAAAGCGTAGCTTTGTCTTCTTCCACTCCCGGTTCGCTTGTGGCCAGTTCTTAGTTCACCTGCCCTGTCACTTAGAAATCTTTTTAGTATCCCCTTTTCTATAAGAACGGTTCTTTGCGTTTCCATTCCTTCATCGTCAATGTTTATCGAACCAAACGCTCCTTCTGTATGTCCTTCATCGACAGCAGTAACTGCTTCATTTGCAATCTGTTTTCCTAACTCATGATTAAAAGGAGTTGTGCCTCGTTCTATTTGAGTCGTTTCTAATAGATGTCCGCATGCCTCATGAAATATTACTCCACCAAACTTATTTGCAAGAACAGCTGGCATTTGCCCTGCATTTACATATTTTGCATAAAGCATTTTTTTCGCACTTTCAGTGATTTCAATAGCAGTATCTTCTGGATTCCAGTCAATTAAAGTACTTGGTTTACCTGCTGAGCCAATCCTTCTTCCTATACTGGATCTATATTCTCTATCTAGTGCTAGAACATTTAATCCAATAGATTGATAAAGTCTTAGATCTTTTGCATAAGTACCATCGCTTGAAGCCACTATTACTTCTTGTAAGGTTTTAGAGTAACTTCCTCTTCTTACACTTATATGTGAACCATGCTTATGTAGCAAATTAGTAGCTTTAAGGACCTTATTTGTACTTTCTTGAATAGATGGACACTTAGTCATATAGCTGTTCTTTTCTGAAGAATAGTCTTTCAGTTTTTTTAATCCATCAAAGGAATTAGTTGAATTTGAAAAGTTTTGCAAACCAAGCATACCCAATGCCTGATCTAGAGCAAATATTAGACCTGACTTTGATAAATCATTAGTTGATACAAAACCATCCCTGCTTCCTAAAAAAACTCTTATACCTATTCCTTTCCCTAGAGAGGGAGTAACACTTGTTACTGTATCTTGTTCGACAAGGAAGCCCATATTATCAATGTTTTCAATGAATATCTCAACTAAATCAGCGCCAGCAGAAACTCCGTAGGAAAGTAAATATTCAAGATTCTTTTTAAAATTATCATCTATAGAATGAGTTCTAAGAAACTCTTGTTTAATTGAGGTTTTAGACAATGCACAGACCCGCATTTAACACATATATATTACGCTTTAAGAATCCAATCTAAAGCTTAAGTCGAGATACCCTTTCATTTACTTTATTCTTCTAAGAGACTTAGATCTATTTAGTTTACTAGCTGTGTTTTTCTGAAATGAAAGAGAAAACTACTTTTTACGTATTGACGGCTCCTGTCGGCCAACTGTGTGGAAATGGTCAACTACGTGAGACTATTAGGGAGCGAAGAAACAGAAAAGGAGAGGATGTACCTTTTTGGTACCTATCTGAAGAATTATTATCTAAATTTGAAATTCCAGGAAATAAGCTTGAAGCAGTTGTTGCAGAAGAAAAGACAGCGATAAATTGGCTTCAACTAAGATTTGGAGGAGAAATTTTAACCCATAATTTCGATAGAGAAAGGCTTAAAAATGAGGCTTATGATCTTCCACCTGCTGCCAATACAAAAGATATAAGCACTTCATAATAACTATTTAAAACATGTCATCAATGACCACTCATAAAATAACTATTCGTTTTATTCAGGAAAATCGAATTATTTGTATGGATATTCCTGAAGGTGAAAATATTCTTCATTACTTTGAAGAGCAAGGAGAAAAACTTCCATTTTCATGCAGAAATGGATGCTGTACTACCTGTGCTGTAAAGATAATTTCTGGTTCATTTAATCAGTCAAATGGTATTGGCCTATCAAAACAACTACAGGAAAAAGGGTATGGATTGCTTTGCATCGCTACTGTAACTGGACCAGTTGTGATGGAAACACAAGAAGAAGACGAGGTTTATGAATTACAGTTTGGAAAATACCTATCTGGACTAAAGAATAAAGCTGGAAACCCTTTCGATATTTAGCGTTTTACTTTAATTAGCATTTATCCATATCTAACTGCATTCGTTTTTTCCATAGGAAGCAAGAATTGCTTGAAGATTAACATTACAAATTTTGCTAAACTTAAGGGTTTCTTTATTCCTGATTGTGACCTCCAAGTTTTAAATGCCTCTAAAATTTGTAGTCTCATTTCTAGAAACTTTCCATCATCAAATTTATATACCCAGGGAAAAGCATTTTTAGAAGTATTGTTAGTTTCTATAATCACCTGCTCATCAAATAAAATAGGATCAATTCCTAGTAATTGATAGAATTCGCCTCTTTCACAAACAGTAAGAGTATGTGTTAGAAATACTGTCCAAAGGAAAAACCTACTTAATATTTTTCCTCTGAAACCTTTTGTCATTCCTGGCCAGCAACGCATCATCATATTTATACAATCACCATGCCTATTTTCATCTTGACACCATGGTTCAAAGAAGTCGAATAAAGGTGCACATACTTTGTCAGGATTTGCATTAAGGTGCCTATTAATTAATATATAACGCCAATAGCCTATCTTTTCTGAAAGGTATAATGAATAAAGAACCCAACTTAAAGGGAAAAATGTAGCAGCTCGTTTTTTAGGAAGATTTGGAAGATCAACATTGATACCCTCGGCTTTTAATGCCCTACCTAGAAATCCAGCATGTCTAGCTTCATCTCTCGATAAGAATTGAAAGAACTGTCCTAATTCTGGGCGACCTGCTTTTTTGAACCTATTTGAAATCTCCTTGAAAAGTAAAAATCCAGAAAACTCTGATACCACTGATCTAACTAAATAACTTTCATAAACAGCTTTATCTTCTGGTGAAAGTTCTTGAAGTCTTTCTAGTGAAGCTTTTCTATCAAAATGCTTTAAATTATAGTCAGCTTCCATTTCCTTGAACATTGCTTCAAAATCCTTGCGAGCAATTTCTAGGTCTGTTTTGGCAGCCTTATCGAATTCAGTTGTATAAAACCTTGGAGTAAGAAGGTTTTCGTCTAGATGAGGAGGAAGTTCATTCCTACCCATTTTTCCTATAGAAGTTGGATTAGCAGTGGTCATTCCCTTCTTCAGATCAGACAGCAATACTAATACTTAAAGTGCTTTTTATAGCGAAAGCTTCATGTAGCGAATAAAACACTTAATTTTTGGTCAACATAATTTCTAAAAACCTTTTAATTTGGGTCTAACCATTTTTGACCATTGAGTCTTTGTAGAAGTCTAGAAATAATTAATTGCAAGGTAATTTTCCTTTCATCTATTAGAAATGACTCAAGAAGGCTTGGTTCAGAATCAGATTCAGCTAAAGAAATATTTTTTGATGATTTTATATTGTCCGTATCAAAGGTCAACCAAAATTTTCGCCCAATAGATAATTCTCCGTAGACAACCCAACAATCTCCTCCTACAACAGGACGTTGGCTTCTAGTTAGATTTAGCTTTGCGATATTTATTCCTTTTCTACTAAGAGCTTCTTTAATACCAGGAATAAGATGTTCACTAACAAATTCATTAAATGGTTTGTCTTCTAATTTTGGAGGCTTTGGTGTTGGCTTAATTTCTTTATTTCCTTCAATTGAATTCGTATCTATAGAAACCTTTTGCTTATTCTGAATCTGATTGTTGTTATTTTCCAAAACGTTTTATTTAGATTTTAATAAATTATAATAGGAAGATGCCAATTTTAGATGCAATATAGGAATATTCTTACCATTGTTCAAAATCTATGTTTCCCCAACCTTCATTTATAATTTGATCGTCTTGTGTTTTATCATTTTTATCATATGCTTGTTTCTCTAAATTAATATAATCTTTATTTCTAGAACTATATAAATTGGCTTCTCCCTTTCTACTAATTATTCTATATGGTACAGAAACTGTGGGTGAAGGTTCTCTAATATCTCTTTCAATATAGTCTAAACTTTTATCTTGAAAGGAATTATCATTATCCTCCATATAATTATTTTCAAATGATGAATCATTAGCTGACTGAACTGTCTTTGTTACTCGGGTTTTGATTATTCTAGGCTTTATTGAAAGTAAATAAACATTTAATGAAGAGATTGAAAAACCTACTATAGATCCTAATAGTATTAAACTTGAAATACTTTGCTGATTAGATTCCCATATTAATACTTTTAACCTAATATTCTTATTAATATTTAAAGTACTTACATATACCACAAATAGGAAAGGTAATAATGATGCAACTAACAGAAGATTTTTTATGCTCTTCATTATTTTTGGCCTGTCCATCTATTAATTTCTTTGAGATTAAGATCGAATGTATCAAATAGTCTTACAACCATGAAATCTATCATTTCATCTAGAGTTTGAGGTTTTGCATACCAAGAAGGGATACATGGAATTATTTTTGCTCCTGCTTTGCAAAGGGTTGTCATGTTATTTAGGTGTATAAGATTAAATGGACTTTCCCTTGGGGAAATAATTAGAGGTCTTCCTTCTTTTAAATGAACGTCTGCTGAACGTTCAATTAAGTCAATTGAACAACCAGAGGCTATTTTGCCAATAGTACCCATTGAACATGGGACGATTACCATGCCTAATGTGTCATAACTTCCACTAGCAATTGAAGCAGCATTGTTATTCCATTTGTGACATCTTATTTCTCCATTATTATTATTAAGCCTCTCTCTCCAAAATATTTCTTGCTTTTTCTCATCAACAGGAACTGTCACTCCATTTTCACTTTGCCAAACTTGATATGAACCTTTGCTTAATATCACATCAATTTTCTGATTCGCCTGTAAAAGTAAATCGATAGATCTTTCTGCAAGTATTTGAGCAGATGCACCTGTAATAGCAATTACTAATCTAGACATTTAAATTAGATTTATGTGCTCTGCTTCGCAGTAGCTTTTTGAGTTAATACTTGCATAGCTTCATCGCTGTTTTGTTCTTCTTGTGAAACTATATTTAAGTCTATTTGGTTACGTAACAAATCTATTTTTTCGATTACAACATTAACCTTGTCTCCTATTTGATATGTCTTCTTATTTTTTCTACCTATAAGTAAGTTTTGCCTTGATCTATACTCATACCAATCATCATCTAAAGAACTAACATGTACTAAGCCCTCTGCTAGAGAGTGCTCTAGTTCTACAAAAAATCCATAGCTTTGTACACCAGTTATAGTTCCAATAGTCCGTTGCTTTAGATTTTGTTGCACACATCTCAATTGAATCATTGCAATTAGACTTTCTCTAAAGGCTTTTGCTCTTTCTCTATTATTATTTAACTCTCTAATCTGTGAGTCATTACAATGCTTGTCAATCATTGATAATTGAGTCTTTGTAAAAATATTTAAAATATTTGCTTCTGAATCAATGCTTGCTAAATTTTTTACATAGGTTAATTTATGTTCTTCAATTTTTGCTTCAGATAAAACCTTAAAAAGTATTAATTGATTAACAATATCAGCGTAATTAAAAGCAGGAGAAGTCCAAGGGGCTTCTTTTATTTCTGTTAGATTTGAGTTTATATCATTAATTGTATTAAATCCTAGTTTATACCGAAAATCTATTATTGAATTCTTTATAAGCTTGTCTATAATTCTTTTATTAGTATTATTGCTAGCCGCTGTCATTAAATCATTAAAACTAATTAAACCTTCTTCATCAAGAGTTATTTCCCCATCAAGTACAAGCACTGATTTAATAATATCATTAAGAGATATTGCTTCTTGAAGACTTTTGCTTAGAGCTATATAATTAATATTTATTGAATCTAGATAAGAGGCTAAAATCTTATTTGAGAATATACAAAGTATATTAAGAATAGATTGAGGGTCAGTTAAATCTAAAGTCGAATTCCATCCTTCATAATTAGATCCTGGTCCCTCAAAAGAAAGATCACCATATATTTCATCAACAGGAATAGATATATCTAATTGTATATATCCTTTACTAATTAATTGTGTATTTATCAATTTACTTATAAAAACTATCTCTTCAATGGTACTAATATATTCTTTAATTGGCTTAAGTTTAGAAGGAACTAATCTTGCTTTTGGTTTCCTATTATGCAAAACTTCTAAATGAATTGGACTGATTTCTGCAGCTGGCTTTATAGAACTTAAATAAAATTCTGTACTCTTGCAGTTTCCACTTTTGTCCAATACTATTTCTAGTGTAATTGCTAAGCTTTTTTCTCCAACTTTTAATTTAGCATCATTTAATAGATTTTCCGAAAGAATAGATTCCCATGATGATCCTAGGCAAATAGATTTAGATTTTATTTTTATCCACTCATCTAACTTACTACCAAAGTTAATTCTTTCACCTACGGTGGGAACATGAATCCATAATTTGAATCCACCTTGATAAGGCTCAGAGTATAAAGCTGGTAAAATTGGAGACTTCTTTCCAGTCCAACTTTTCATTAGTATACATTTTTGATTTTGTAAATCACGTCTCTTTGTATCTGATGGTTTTTTTAATGCAACTTTTGGGGGTTTACTTAATTGTGGAATATTATGCTTAGTTTTTAATATTTCTAAGTCCCCTTGTATTCCTGCACTAAGACTTAAACTCCTGGATATTTTTCCTTGGGCTAAAATTTGAGCAATAGGAAATTTTTTTATCTCTATATCTACAATATTATCGTTATCGTTATGAACAATATATTTTGAATCGTCTTGAGGAAGTTCTATAGTCGAAAGAATCCTTTCGTCAAGTGGTTGAGCAATAATTTTACCTTCATTTTCCTTTACAGTTGCTAGTATGTTTGTTTTAGACCTTTCCAGTACGCATAAAACAATGCCTTCTGGAGAACGCCTTTTAAGAGCTTCCTTGTTTATACGAACAAGTACTTTATCTCCATGCCAGGCATTATTAAGAAACTTCTCTCTTATATAAATATCTTCTAGCCCATCATCTCTAATTGCAAAGCTATAGCCTTTACTACTACATCTTATTTTTGCAAAAATTGTATTTGATAAATCTCCTTTTTGTATATGATCTTCTGTTTCTTTCTGAACAATACCAAGCTTATTTAAAGCATCTATAGCAATTTTTAATCTAGTCCTCTCTATCTTTTTAGTTAATTTGAGCATTTTCTCGAGAGTTTTAATTTCGAGGCTTCCTTCTTTAGGTAAAAGTTCTAGTATTTTTACTACAGTAAACATAGTTTGTGATCTGTACCTTGAATGAATTTAATTTAAGAGCAGCAGCCTTTTAATTATATTCTACGACTTTATAGACTTATGATTTCGTCTATCAAATTTTAAAATGAATAATTCAATATATTAAATTTCATTTGTCTCATTGCGATCTGAAGAAATCAGAAGATTTATTCCAATAATAAGAAAGCCTATAGCAGCAGATATTTGAAGAAAAGATGTAGGAATGAATTTTGAAAATGAGCCCCCTAGCAATACTCCAATGAAACTTGCAAATACTAGAGCTAAAGAGGAGCCTATGAAAACTGCTAATGGCTTATTACTGCTACCACTAATAGCTAATGTGGCAATTTGGGTTTTATCCCCTAATTCTGCAACTAATATGGTTAAGAAAGTTGATATAAAAATAGCTGAGATCATTAAATCAACCCCTGTAAAAACTTAGTTTCATTTAAGAATTGTATTATTATAACTAAACTAAGTAAAATCATAATAATCCCTGCAATTTTATTAAATGTTGTTGGATTAATCTTACTTGCCAGAAATTTACCCATTATTACACCAATAAGACTTGAAATAATAAGTGCTAATGATGCTGCAATAAATACAATAAAAGGCTTCCCTGTATCAGCAGATAAGAGAAGAGTTGCAACTTGAGTCTTGTCACCTAATTCGGCTATAAATACAGTAATAAATGTAGTAAGTATTGTTTTATAAAATGTACCAATATTATTTGCTTCCATTAACTTAATTCCAGATTTAAACATTATAGCAAGTATTTTGACCTATTCCTCTGATAAATCGTTTCATTTCCATACTTCTTCCACCATAGATATGTTTTATATGCTGTTTGCAACATTTAATCGCAAATTTATCAAAATCATCTTTAGATATATTAAATAATTTAACTAGATTACGCACATTACAAAAAGAAGGCCTTTCATTATAAATACTACACTTTCTACGGCTTTTATCATAAAATTTACACCATCCGTCATTGGCAACCATAGAAATAAATAAATCTTGGTCCTTATTACTTAATACTGATATGGCATCTTCTCTTTCTTCAGGAGATAGTTTGCAGCATGCTCCGCAGTTCTCAGTACATTTCCAAGTCAACTTGCCATTCATGTTTACCATTTAAGCATTTTTTGCTTATCCTGATTACAAAAAATAAATAGCACCAATTACAGCTCCCTTTCCATTTATAATAAAAATACTCAATTTTACTAACAATGGGAAATCTACTACCTCTAGTAGCAGTTGCTTTGGCGGGGCCGGCTATAATAGCCCTAATCTTCTACCGTAGAGGTGTCTGATATATATTGAAGCTAGACGTCTGAGAATTTATATATTTACTCTAAGCCAAGCACTGATAAGCTTGTTTTAATGAGGTACTTAATATAAGCATCATTGTAGTTGATAAAATCATCTACTCCTGCATCTTCTAATAGATTATATTTAAAACTCTTATTATTTTGATTCTCTATTGTCAATAAATGCTTCTTATCCAAATAACACCTGTATATTCGATTATTAATCTTAAAAGCCACTTTTTCCTCAGTGATACGATAATCTATTATATTTAATGAAATAATTGTTCCTTTTTTTGTTGTTTTATAATCAATATTGAAGGCAATATCTATTTTTTTGTCAAATCTATCACCTGAATATATGTTGTCCCATATTATAGCTTCTAATATATTATCATCTTGTTTTAGTGATAATATTAATTGCCCTAAATAGCCTCGGTTATATTTAATTACATTTATGCCTCTTGACCAGAATATTGGTTTTTCATTTCCTATACCAAATGGTTCTAATTTAATATATTCTTCTATAAAGAAATCATTTATTTCAGAAAAACTTAGATGGCATTCAGGTGATAAATTATTTATATTATTTTTACAATTATACCATTCTTCTGCTATTGATTGTAATTTATTCTCTAATTTTACTAAATTTGATGAATTAACAGAGAACCCCGCTGCGGATTTATGACCCCCATATTTTTCTAATAAATCTGAACACTTATTTAGCGCATTTATGATATTAAAACCCTTTGGTGATCTTACTGACCCTCTAAATATCCCACCTCCTTCTGATGAAACTATTGCTGTCGGTTTATTATATATATTTGAAAGCCTAGCAGCAACTATTCCAATTACTCCATGATGCCAATGACTCTGAGCTAAAAGAATAAATGAACCTATTTTATTATTTTCTTTTCCAAGGATACTCATTGCTTCTTCCTCTATAGCTTTACTAATCTTCTTTCTTCTTTTATTTATATCCTCACACTCTTTTAACTTATGTTTAATGCTACTTTCATTAGTTTCGAGAAACAAATCAATAATTAATTTTGGATCATCTATTCTTCCAATAGAATTAATTCTTGGGGCTATTCTATAGCTTATATCTGTTGAGGTGATAGTACTATTAGTTATACGAGCATTTTTTATTAGTCCTTTAAGACCTAAACATTCTGTTTTACTTAATAAATGGAGCCATTTTTTAAGCCAATATCGATTGGCTCCGTTTAGACTTGCCATATCAGCAATTGTTCCTACACATAACAAATCTCTTGAAATATTTAAAACATTTTCCTGATTTAATTGAATAGCTAGTTGTTGAGCTAGAATGTAAGCTACTCCTACTCCAGCTAAACTTTTATAAGGAGAATTAATAGGTGTAACTTCCGGATGAACTAGAGCATAAATATCATCTAAAGATTCATTTATTTTATGGTGATCTGTAAGGATAATATCTATACCTAAAAGCTTTGCTTCTTTAATAGCTGTTGAGGCAGATACACCATTGTCTACAGTAATGATTAAATTAATGCCTTCATTATGAATCTGTTTCACTATTGATTTATTAAGGCCGTAGCCTTCGTCAATGCGAGAGGGAATAAAGGGTATTGGCTGTCCTTTGAGCTTTTTTATAACATCTACAATTAGTGCTGTGCTTGTCATTCCGTCTGCATCATAATCACCACATATGGCAATTTTATCCTTACTTGTAATAGATTCTATTATTCTGGTAGTTGCTTTTTGTAAGTCAGGAAAATGAGCTAGTGGATTAGGAAGGGGAGATGGGTTGATATATTCTTCTATATCTTTATGGCTGTTTAAACCTCTGTTGATTAATATTTTTTTTATTTTATCAGATTCTAAATGATCTTTTAAATCTATATAATCATTAATAATTGGGCATTTCCACATTTTAATTAAGTATATATAAAAGTATTCATATTTGACATTCTAACTAGTTAGATTCTGTTTATGAATAATTTAAAAACTGTATTTTGGGATCTTGACGGAACAATAGCTGATACAGAACTAAATGGCCACCGAATTGCATATAACGAAGCCTTCAATGAGTATTCATTGAAATGGAATTGGACTAGAGACATTTATTTAGATTTACTTAACATTGGTGGTGGTAAAAAAAGAATGAAATTCTATTCTATTAAGCAGAGAGATCATTTAACCAATACTGATATAAATCACTTATATAAATTAAAAACCAAATATTATCAACAATTGATAGAGACGGGGGCTATATTACCAAGAAGAGGTGTTTTGAGGCTAATAAATGAACTTAATTCAAACAATATAAGTCAGTGGGTGGTTACAACCTCTGGAAAGGATTCAACTGAGAAACTAATATCTACTTATTTTAAGAAAGCGAGAAATCCTTTTTCAGGCCTTATTTGTGGAGAAGATGTTATTAATCATAAACCTAGCCCTGAGGCTTACAATTTGGCATTAAGTAAAAGCAATTCTACAAAGGAGAATGCTATTGTAATAGAAGACTCTTTGATTGGCTTATATTCTGCTTGCGCAGCTAACCTGAAATGTATACTCACTTTATGTCCCTGGAATAAAATGAAAAAGGAATATAAGAAGGCTAATCTAGTATTCGATCATCTTGGGGATGAAAAAATTAATGCAAAATGTTTATATGGATACTATAATTATCCAGTCGTTGATTATAAATGTTTAGTAGATACTGCAAATAACAAATATGAAAATTCATAAAACTAATTATAATTCATTTATAAGAAATATATTTAGTTCATTTTCAAAGACCTTTGTTGGTCCATGGAAATATAGATCTATAGGATTATTATCTATACTTCTTGGGTATTACCTTTGCTCTACAATATCTTCTTACTTACTAGTAGAAAATCAGCACAGAGTTACTGTTGTTATATTCCTTTTTATAGTATTGGAGGTTGCGGTAAGAATAAGAATACCTTTATATAAAAATAGTAGAGTAAATACTCTTCTTATAATCGATAACCTAAGAATTGGGTCTTTGTATGCAATTGTTCTTGAAGCTTTTAAGCTGGGCTCCTAGCTTAAACCTAATCCTCTGCTTCATCTTCAGTAACTGGATATACAAAGCCCTGAGCTCTTCCAGTAAGAATTGACTTTCCTAAGGAAAGAGCCTTGGCTGCTGCTACATTGGCTTTTGCTTTCCAAACGGCATGACGTTGATTTCGTTTGCCTTTAGAGGTTTTCTTCTTTGGTACAGCCACAGACGCTAATTTTCATTTTCTACATTATGTTGTCTTTTATGCCCAATAGTCAAATAAGATTTATTTTGTAAATCTGTTATATTTGTCTTGTGTACTTATATTGATATTTAATCAAATAGCTTAATACTTTCTCTTTTTTATAATTAAAAACTGTGTTTTCACGCTTAAAGTCAGCATATATAAATAATCAAATTAGCTACAGTCAGCTAATTAATTTTATAAAAGAAGGGAGAGTTGAATCTATTATACTTTCTCCAGAAAATAGAGAAGTATTAGTTAGGTTTAATGATGGAAGTATGTCAAAAGTTCCAGTATTTTATAATGATCAAACTCTATTAAGTACAATAGAAGATTCGGGGACACCCCTAGAGGTTGTTAATTTATCAAAATACAGAAGCAATCAAAGTTTGTTAGCCTATTCAACTATAGGAATTATATTCATATTTATATTTATATTTATATTATCTAAATCACTTAAAATTGCTAATAAGAGTCTTTCATTTCTAACTGGTAAAAATAGTGTTATAGATCCATCAACTCTAAATACAACATTTCAAGATATAGCTGCTATTCCGGAAGCCTTAGATGAAATAAAAGAGATAATAGACTTTTTAAATGAACCAGATAAATTCATAAAGATTGGTGCCACAATTCCTAAAGGATTTTTATTAGTAGGTCCCCCAGGAACAGGTAAAACACTATTAGCAAAGGCTATAGCAGGTGAAGCAGATGTTCCATTCTTTTCTGTCTCAGCCTCTGAATTTGTTGAATTATTTGTAGGAATAGGAGCAACTAGAGTTAAAAATTTATTCACACAAGCAAGGAATAAAAGTCCATCTATAATTTTTATTGATGAAATTGATTCAATTGGAAGACAAAGAGGCTTTGGCGTTGGAGGAGGTAATGATGAGAGAGAACAAACACTAAATCAATTACTTACAGAAATGGATGGTTTCCCTGAAAACTCTGGAGTAATCATAATTGGTGCAACAAATAGACCTGATATTCTAGATAAGGCATTAACCAGAGCGGGTAGATTTGATAGAAGAATAGAAATTGACCTTCCTGATAAAAAAGGGAGGCTAGATATATTGTCATTACATGGACTTTCTAAACCTTTAGCTAATGAAGTTGATTTAAATATTATTGCTAATAAAACTACAGGTTTTTCCGGAGCAGAATTAGCAAATTTGTTAAATGAAGCAGCTATCCTTACAGCTAGACAAAAATTAACCAAGGTTGGATTAAATCAGATTGAAGAGGCTCTAGATAGGAAATTAATAGGTATTCAACTAAAAGTTCCATCACCTAATAATTCATTGAAAATAATTGCCTATAATGAAATAGGAATAGCGTTATTATCATTACTAATTTCAGATTCTGATAAAATAACTAAAATCTCTATCTTTAGAAATACAACTTCTATAACAAATACATCAATTCTGACACCACCAGAGGATTTAATAGACTCGGGGTTTGTTACAAGAAAATATCTTATGTCAAAACTTATTTTAACTTTGGGTGGTAGAGCTACTGAAGAACTTGTTTTTGGTAAATCAGAACTTACTCAATTTTCAAGAGATCATATAAAAAGAGCCACTTTACTTGCAAGAGAAATGGTTTTGAAGTATGGTTTCTCTAATCTTGGTGTTGTTAATATAGATAGTAATAATAATAAATTGTCGTACTCTAATTTATTTCGTACTAAGCCAGTTAATTCAAATGTTTTGTTTAATTCTATCGATAAAGAAGTCTCAATATTAATACATAAATCATTAAGATTAGCTAAATCTAAATTGCAGCCTCATTTATCTCTAATTGATGTTGCTGTAGAAAAATTAATAGAAGAAGAAATTATATCAATAAACTCCTTTAAGGAATTAATGAAAAGTATAATATAAGTATAAATGATTAATCTAATTAAAGATAATATTTTTTCTAAAAGCGTTTCAGCAAGAAGTATAATATCAAAAATATTATTAGCTACTTTCTCTTCAAAGCTAGGTAATTCAATTTTCGAATTGTATAAATCGTCAGCTAATGAATCAGATTTTTTCAGGAATTCTGAGGTTTTTTATATTGTTCTTTCCATATTATCTATAATACTAGCTCTATTTATTAATAATTCATGGTTGTCAATATGGAAGGCTTTGTTGCATAGTGATGAGAACGTATATTCCATTAAAATATCTAAAATAGGTAATAGGAAATACACATTAATTTTAATGATTACTATTATATGTTTATACTTATCATTTGTACTTTTTCTGACAGTAGGACACTTAATATACTTTGGCTATGATTCTCTTAACTATACTTTTAGTTCCTATTTATATTCTACATATACTTCATTTGCATTTAGGCTTATATTACCATTCTTAATTCTTTTAATTTATTCAATCACTAGAAATTCTATTTCATTATTTATTTATTTAAATAATATTTTATTTTCTATTTTAGGTATTTATTGCCTTCTAAATTTAGATTCGATATTTAATAGATTCGTTAATTCATTAAATTTATCTATAGTATATATTTTTAATCTTATATTATTAGATTTTACTATAGTTAGTGTTATATCTGCATTATTAGAGTATTTAATACATGACAATAATATAAGTGAAGTTAACTGTAATCGTCTTAATTCAAGACAGATGAGTCACATATTATTTATCATTTATATTTATGGAATATATGTTTTGTTTTTGTTGAACTTTAAAAATAACTAAATTGATTACATCAAGTTTTATTTTTATAGGCTCGCAAAATATTCTTTGCTGCCTTTTGGATCTTCCAACATCGTTTTATCTCCTGGTGTCCAGTTTGCTGGACAAACTTTGTCAGGATTAGAAGCTACATATTGATATCCCTGTAAGACTCGAAGGACTTCATCAACGTTTCGTCCAACTGGTGCCTTATTTACAGTGCAATGCATTATTACACCTTCTGGATTTATTAGAAATAGGCCTCTATCTGCTTCTCCGTCATCATTTAGAACGTTATAAGCAGTTGCTATTTCCCTTTTTAGATCTGATACCAAAGGGTAATTTATATCTCCTATACCCCCTCTATTTCTAGGTGTTTGTATCCATGCTAAATGACAATGCTTGCTATCAACAGAAACACCTAAAACTTCGGTATTTTTTGAGGAGAAATCAGAATATCTATCGCTGAATGCTGTGATTTCTGTAGGGCATACGAATGTGAAATCTAGAGGATAAAAGAATAAGACTACCCATTTTCCTCTATAGTCAGATAATGAGACGTCTTTAAATTCTTGATCTACAACTGCTTCAGCAGTGAAATCTGGTGCATTCTGACCAACTCTTAAGCATCCTTCAGTCATAATTTAATTAATAGTGCTTTGATTTTCAATTTATGTGGCTTGCTTGTACTTACAAACCTTTTATAATGTAACATGATATTGGAATTATTGATGTTCAACTCCTCATATTAAAAATCAATTACACTTGATCTTCATGAACAATTCAAAGTGGGATATGACAATTCTTAGGAAATTTAATTCTACATCCCATACTAAAATACTTTCCTTTCTAAAAAATGAACTAATTAGACATCCAATGATTAGGAATGACAATAAGATATCAAAAAAATAGCTTAATTTTTATGTTTTGAAAAGTATAAATATATCATTATTATAATTGAAGTTATTTTTTGAATAATACAATTCCAAGATAATTATAAATGTCAGTGGAGAGACTTGAACTCTCGACCTCAGCGTTATGAATGCTGTGCTCTAACCAGCTGAGCTACACTGACAATACTTGTATTATAAACTAGATATGGAATAAACACAAAACTACCTCGTGTTAAAACTCTAAGCCTAGTAAAAAAGAAATAATGCTCTTTTATATAATTAATATTTAAATAAAATATATAAATGCGAAATTTTATTAATCTAAAAGAACTATAATAAATCTATCCTTTTCTATTAATTCTAATATGCGTTTATTACTAAAAAGATTTACTGTCATTTCATTAATCTTTTCAGGATTTTTCTATATTATATCCCCTATTGTAAATATAGCCTTACTTTTTAAAGCACTAAATGAAAATGATTCTGAAAAATATATAAAATATATTGATTTTCCTTTATTAAGATCTGATTTGAAAAATCAATTTTACTATTATTTTAATAAAAAAGCTTCAAATAATATTAAAGAAGATCAATTTTCTGATCTTAAAATGTTACTAATATCTCCAATTATAAAAAATATCGTAAGCTCATCAGTCGAAACGGTAATTACACCTAAAGGCTTATACCGTCTCCTTAATACTGGTTATATATCTAAAAACATTAATAATAATACTCAAGAGGATATAAATGATATCAAAGGGAAATTTGAGTATTCTTTTTATTACAAAAATATCAACACATTTATATTAACTACTAAACCAGCCAACAACGAAAAGCAAATTATTTCAAGGTGGAAGAGAAAATATTTATTTAATTGGAAATTATATTCTATTAAGGTTCCCTTAATGTAATTCTATTGATTAAATCTCAATTTTTTATAAGCTGTATAAACTGCTATTCCACATGCAACTGATAGGTTTAGACTCCTTACACCATAAGGATTTTGACTTGAAGTTATACCAGGCATTTGTATTGTAGCCATAAGTGTACATTGACTTCTAATTCTTTCAGGAAGGCCATTATCTTCTCTTCCAAATATAAGAGTGTCATTTAGATTGAAATCTATATCTTCCATGTTATCTCCTCCCTGTTTACTAAAACCTATTATCCTTGAGTTTTTAATAGTTTGTTTATAACTATCAAAATTATCGTGTATTGATAAATCTAAATGTTTCCAATAATCTAAACCTGCTCTTTTTAAATATTTATCTTCAAGACTAAATCCAAGAGGACAAATTAAATCTAAGGGCAAATTAAATGCCAAACAGGTTCGTCCAATGTTGCCTGTATTTTGAGGTATCCTGGGTTCAAATAAAGCTACTCTCAACATTTAAATTCTTAACCCTATACTAGTAATATTAATAGCTCTACCATGTATAACTAACCAACTATCTGAACTTATTTTATCTACATTATCTACTAATTCACCTAATCTATCTCTAAATAAGTTACCTATAGCTGTAGGTGGGGAAACACTCCAACCTACCTCTTCACTTACAATAACAATCCTACCTTTATAGTTTATTATGCTATCTAAAATTGAATAACTTATTTTGTTCCATTGAGAATTATTTAATTTCAAATAATGTGATACAAGTCCTCCCAAAGAATCTATTAATATTGTAGTCGAATTATCGTGATTGTTTAAAATACTAACTATATCTGGACTTTCAAATAGATTCCAGGATTTGGGCCTCCTATTTTTATGCTTTTTAATTCTTTCTGCCCATTGTGGCGAATTCGTAAATAGATTATTTGTTGCTATATAACTTACTTTTTCTGATTTTGATGAAATTTGCTCAGCCCAAAGGCTTTTACCGCTTTTTACTGGTCCTGTTACAAGAATTACTTCTTCTATAATTTTACTCTTCACTTGATTTAACGCTTACTAATTTGAAAAATAAATCCAAGTTGCTATTGGAGCGGCTATAGCTATTACAAGAATTCCAACAACTAAAGGAATGGCTGTTGCCTTTCCTAATTCTTTATTTCTCATAACATTAAAATTTGGATCTGTTACGGGATTCTCTAGACTTGTAGGTTCCTTAGCCTCATACTTTAACGCTGCAAAAAGGCTATTATTTGGTGATATTATTTTATATTGACTTGTTTTATCAAGAGCAAAAGTAGGCTCTTGAAAAAATAGTACTATTATAAATGCAAAGGCTGTAATGAATTTAATCAAATTGTTGATTATCACAGGAATTAAATAAGCTTTTATTATTTTGGCATTTTTTAGTTTATTTGTCTATATTCATTAAGGAATTAAACTCAGGGTTTAAACCCCTAAGATTATATTATTTATTTTCAATTAATCCTAAATAACGACCTTAAATGATTAATACATCTTATTTAGCTATTTCTATTGGAAGTTTAATGCTATTGCTTACAGTAATTAATAGTATGTCTATAACTGAAATAACCCCAAGTATTGAAAGAGCAGAAATATTATCAGCACTAACATCAGTAAGCATACTATTAATTGGTTTTTTAGTTAAAAAACAAAATGCAATATCAATTAAGAAGGAAGCTTTAATAGGTAAGCAAGGCTTCTATCTTTCTAGCGATATAGATTCTGCAATAAAAACTGAATTAGCTTGGGGAACACAGATGATACTTTCAAATACAGCAACATCTTCTCTTCTTATATATCTTAATAATAAGGTTATTATAAGGAGGGGATTAATAAATGATACTGAATTTAAGCCTGGCAATATATGCAATATCTCAAAAATCAAAAATAATTATATTTCACTTGTGAGTACTAAGTTTTATCCAGGAAAAGAGGAATTTGATTCTATAGTTAAAAATCTTCCTTCAATTATAGTTTTTCCAATAGGAGAAAAGGGTTGGATAATAATAGGTGGTTGGTCCGAAAGATGTTTTACTAAGACTGATGAATTATGGATAAATGGTTGGGCAAAGAAATTGGTTGAATTAGTATAATTAATTTTTTTTATAAACTTTTAGATTTGTGATTACCTTCCCATTCGGGGTAAAGAATAATAATCTTTTTTTATCACCATTCCAGATTGCCCTCCTTGCATTGACACTTACAAATTGCTTTAGAGACTTATCTTTGAATTTATAATTATTAATTCCAAAGAATTTAATAGTGTTTTCCTTATAATCATATGTTGCTGAATTAGATTTAAATGATGATCCATTTATTACTGAGTTTATCCCACCACTCATTATTATAATTGATCCATTTTTATTCCACTCAACCTTTTTAGTCTCTAAAATAAAATTATTATCTCTAATTGACTGCATATAAACTTTTTTGTCAAGTATAATTTTATTACCATTATCAACTATGGAAGCTGATTTTGAATTTAGATTATAATAAGGCTCATTTTTATAATAAAATATGACTAAAGGATCTATAGCCTTCATTTGCTTAGAGCTTTCTATTATGTACGCCCTGTCTGTGACTAGCTTAAATTGCTTATTGCCTTCTGTATCTACTTGATCAAGATTTATATTTGTAAATTTAAATGATGGTTTATCTTCTATAGTATCCTTATTATTACATCCACTAATTATAATTAGTGTTAATATGATAAATAATTTATCTAACAACTTATTTTTATAATGAAATATTATCATTCTATCTTACTAATTACTGGTTTTGGTTCTGTCAACTCTGCGCCCTGATTTAAGTGGCCCCAATTTAGATATTTATTCCAGTCGTTAATTTGACTTTCTAGGTTTAATTGTTTTAGCATATTTAAACTTAAATTAGGAACTACTGGGTTAATTAACAACGAAACAATTCTACAACTTTCTAAAACATTATAAATATAATAAGCTACTTTTTCCTTATTAGAATCCTCTTTGATCAATTTCCATGGTTCTTTATCATTTAAATATAAATTGGCTGATGAAGCTAAATTCAAAATAGATTGGCATGCTTCTTTAAATGAAAGCTGATCATAATAATTAATTACTTCTTCTATAGATACATTAGCTTTTGACATTAATGAATTACTTTCTTCTTTGTAAGTAAATATTGGCACACAACAATTAAACCATTTTCTTGACATTGCTATAGTTCTATTTAAAAGATTACCTATAGTATTAGCTAAGTTACTATTTACTAAATCACAAAATCTTTGATTCTGAAAGTCTCCATCTTGACCAAACTTTATATCACTCAATAAATACCATCTAATTGCATCTTCACCATATATTTCCAATAGTTTCTCAGGATCAATAATATTACCAAGGCTCTTTCCCATTTTTTGACCTTCACTAGTAAGAAATCCGTGACCAAAAACTTTATTAGGTAACTCAAGGTTTGCAGACATTAACATTGCTGGCCAGTATATAGCATGAAACCTGAGAATATCCTTACCTATTATGTGAACATTAGCTGGCCATCCATATTTAGACAAATTATCAAGTTTTACTTCTTCTTCTTTTGGCAATAATGAAGATAGATAACCTAATAAGGCATCAAACCATACATAAAAAGTATGTCCTTGATAACCAGGAACTGAAATCCCCCAAGTTACATCAACTCTAGATATAGAAAAATCTTTTAATCCTTTAGAAACGAAATTTACTATTTCATTTTTTCTGGATTCAGGCTGTATAAAATATTTACTTCTTACAAGTGTTTCTATTTCTTTTTGATAATTTGAGAGGCAGAAGAATAAGTTCTCTTCATCACGCCATTCCAATTTATTTAAATGAATTGGACAATTTGGCTCTTCATCAGTATCATCCACATCCTTATATTCTTCGCATCCTACGCAATACCATCCTTGCTGGTTGCCTAATTTAATGTCACCCTTAGCTTTAACCCTTAAGAAAAATTCTTCTACTAACTTCTTATGACTTTCAGATGTAGTTCTGATAAACCTATCATTTGTAATTTTCCATTTATCCCATAACTCAAGGTATTTTTTGGATACATCATTACAATGTTCAGATGGTGAAATACCTTTTAATGCAGCTGTCCTTTGGATTTTCTGCCCATGCTCATCTACTCCTGTTACAAATATAATGTCTTTACCTTTAAGCCTTAGATATCTTGCGTAAGCATCGGTCGCTATCGTAGAATATGTACTTCCTAGATGCGGCTTGTCGTTGACATAATATAAGGGTGTAGTAATAGATATACTCAAGAAAAATAAGCAACAATAATATTATTCTACCTATAAATGCTCTCAATATCAATTTCCTCTACTATTATCCAATTAATTTTCTATGCTTATTAATATTTTATCGTTAGTTATATCTACATCTAGGATGTTAATTAATAATTGATCTCCTAATAAGAAATTATTTGGAGATCGTAAAGTACAAACAATATCTATATACAAATCTTCAAAATATAGCAATAAAACTCTTTCCGCTTTATTTAACCATCTTATAAATAATACACTATAGGTATTATCTATTTCATTGGAAAACCATTTAAGGTAATTACCACGCTTAATTGATCTAGATATATTTAGATGCCTTTTGAAATTATTATTGTATGAATTAACTATTTTTGCAACAGCCTCTTTAGTTAGAGTCTTATTTCCTTTTAAAAATAGCAAGATTTGATGATGTATTAAGAAATCAATATACCTTCTTAAGGGAGACGTAGCAAATGTATAACTATCTAGGCCAAGACTATAATGAGGTTTAGAATCTAATTCAAGATTTGATTTACTTAAAGAGTTTTTTAAGAGATAGTTATATATATGAATATGTAAATTCTTTTCTATTTTATATTTGAACCTAGGTTTTTCTTGTGTTCTGTAAGGGATAATAATATTATTAGTTGTACAAAATTTTGAAATTAGATGGTTATAAATTATCATTGCTTCACTTACTAGTTTTCTTGATTCTGTTTGTAGTCTTATCTGTTTTAATATTTTATTTTTCTCCTTAATTAAATATCCAATTGGTTCATCTATATTTATGGCACCTTTTTTAATTCTTGATTCAAAGTGTTCTTTTAGTAAGAATTTAAGTCTAACAAGTTCATATTCTTCTTTTGGCTGATAATCAAGAATCTCATCTGCTTCTTCATAATTTAGCTTATAGTTAGGTTTAATTATCGTTCTATATAATTCAAATTCATCCACTTCTCCATTACTTCTAAAACTCACTTTAATACTTAAAGCTAATGATTCTCTGCCCTTCAACAAACTAATATTATTAGTTATTAAATCCTTTGGTAGCATATATACTGACTCTTCTGAATTATAAAGAGTACAAGCCCTACTAAGAGCATTAATTGATATTTCACTTTTTAGCTCTATAAAATATGATGGAAGAGAGATATGTATCCATATAGTCTTTTCTCCTTCTAGTGATATTGCATCATCAATTTCAACAGTATTTTTGTCATCAATTGTATATGTTTTAAGCTCTCTAAGATCTAGAAAGCCTTCTTTTTCAGTTAAATTATTAATATTAAATTCATGTTTTATATTCATTATAATGTTTTATGTTTGATGACATCCTTTAATATTTATTGTATTTATACAACTCTCATCTTATCAATAAGAACAGACCTATATTTAGCCTTCAGGATTAACAAAGGGTAAAAGTGCAATGATTCTGGCTCTTTTTACAGCAGTTGTTAAATCTCTTTGTTGTTGTGCTGTAAGGCCTGTAAGTCTTCGAGGAAGGATCTTTCCTCTTTCAGTTATAAACTTTTTTAATGTTTCCACATCTTTGTAATCAATAGGATCTCCTGGTTTTATTGGGGATAGCTTTTTTTTAAAAAATGAATTTGGCATTTGATGATTTAGTGGAAGTTTAAGTGGTTAATTACTTAATTTCTTTGTGGATAGTCATTTTATTAAGTTGAGGACAGAACTTTTTCAGTTCTAGCCTTTCAGTGGTATTTCTTCGATTCTTTTCTGTCGTGTATCTTGACACACCTGGAGATCGCTTCTCAGAAGAGGGAGCAGTTCGACATTCAGTGCACTCAAGGGTGACAATTATCCTAGTACCTTTTTTTGCCATAAGGACTTACAGTCGCTTAGCGAAACTTAGTAACAAAGATAAATTCTACAAGCTAAAGTGAACCTTTTAATAAATTACTTTGAAACCGTAGGATGAATGTATAACAAAAAATAAAAATGAAGGTATCTCTTTCCTGGCTTAAAGAACTTGTCTCGATCACCTGCGATGTAGATGATATAGCAGAATCCCTTTCTATGTCTGGATTCGAGGTTGAGGAAGTAGTGGATTTGTCTTCATCAATTAAAGGTCTAGTAATTGGTTATATCCAAAAAATCGAAGATCATCCAAATGCGAATAAACTAAAAATATGCACAGTAGACGTTGGAAAAGCTGAATCTCTTCAGATAGTTTGTGGTGCTTCTAATGTGAGAGAAGGCATCAATGTATTAGTAGCTACAGAGGGAGCTTATTTAAAGGCTATAGAACTGAAAATAAAATCAAATAAAATTAGAGGTATAAATAGCCAGGGAATGATTTGTTCCTTGAGTGAAATCGGTATGGAGTCTACTAGTAATGGAATAGCAGTTTTAGATGATATTTACAATGAAATACCTGCCGTGGGCAAAAATCCAGCTGATTTACTGGGACTAAATGATGTCATTTTAGATTTGGCAATTACAGCTAACAGGCCAGATGGAATGTCGATGGTTGGTATTGCTAGAGAAGTTTCAGCTATTAAAAAAGCAAATTTAACATTACCAAAATTAGAAACTAATAATGATGAATATATTTTATTTGCATCAAATCTTTTTGCAAAGAAAGCTATTAATAAAGAAGGCATTTACTCAATCCACTATATTGAAAATATTGATGGATCTCTAGAGGCTCCTAATTTTATTAGAAATAGACTAAAAAATAGTGGTATAAATTCTATAAATCTAATTGTTGATGTCATTAATTATGTAATGCTTGAGCAAGGACAACCAATGCATGCATTTGATGCAGATTTATTGGACAAAATAACTAACAAGAAAGTAAGTGAAAAAGATTTTGGGATACGTCTGGCTCATGAAGGAGAAACATTTCTAGGTGTAGATGCTAAGAAGTATGTTCTGACTTCTAAAACACACTTAGTAACTTGTTCTGATATTCCTATTGCTATAGCAGGCGTATTAGGATCTAGCAATTCATCAGTAAATAACAAGACAAAAAGAATCTGGCTAGAATCTGCATTATTTGCTCCTGGTGCTGTTAGAAATTCTGTAAGGGATATTGGCAAGAGGACAGATGCTAGCAGTAGATATGAAAAAGGAATTTCATCAAATATGACTATATTATCAGCCAATAGAGTAATTTCTCTTTTAATAGAATATTGCAATTGTTATGTTAAATATAGATTTATTGATAAAAAGAATATTGCTATAGAAAATGAGATAATTCTTAGAAGAAGTAAGATTAATTCACTATTAGGTAAAATAAACGTAAAAGGAAATAAAAATAATTTAAGATATTTAACAGAAGATGAGATAAAAGAACCTTTGCTTCTACTAGGTTGTAATGTGAAAGAATATACAGATGGTTGGCTTGTTAAACCTCCATTAAATAGAACTAATGATTTATATAGAGAAATAGATTTTATAGAAGAAATTGCTCGACTAGTTGGTTACGATAAATTTGATTCTAATTTACCTCAACCTATTAGTCCAGGTATATTAAATCCAATACAAAAGACAGAAAGAAATATAAGAAAAAACCTATGCAGTATTGGTTTTCAGGAAGTAAATTGTTCTTCGTTAGTTCCTGAAAATAAAGAAACTGATGGTTGTATCTCTATATCAAATCCCCTTCTTAAAGAAACAAGTACATTAAGAACAAATATGTGGGAAGAACATATAAAAATAACTAAAAGAAATATAGCAACTGGACAAAATAGTTGTTGGATATTTGAAATAGGTAAGATATACTCTTTAAAAGAAGACAAGATACAAGAAGAGACAGTACTTAGTGGTCTAATAGTAGGTAAAAAATGCTTGGGAAAATGGCATGATAATTTAAGAGACAGCAATATAGAATATTTTGAAGCTAGGGGGCTATTAGAAACTGCATTTAATTCATTATTCTTGAATATAATTGATCATAAAGAAGTGCATAACCAACTTTATCATCCAGGGAAATCGGCAATTCTTAGCCTAGAGGGAAAACAATTTGGTCGTTTTGGTCAGTTGCATCCTGCTAAAGCAGAGGAAGAAAATATAAATTATAATTTATTCCTATTTGAATTTGATTTTGAAAGAATTCAGAAAGCAAGTACTAGAAAAAATAAGTTAATAAAAAGATTTAAACAATATCCAACTGTTCCTTATATGGAGAGAGATATATCTATAATAATTGAACAAGAGATAACTTATGACACAATAAGACATCTAATTTTAAAGGAAGGAAAATCTTTGGTTGAATGTGTAGATCTTTTAGATATATATAATGGTTCTAATTTAGAACAAAATAAAAAGAGCTTAACATGTCGAATTAGATATAGAAAAGAAAAAGACACTCTTAAGGAAGAAGATATAAACCCTGTACATGATAAAATCCTAAAAAGACTTAATGAGATATATGATGCTAAGTTGCGTCATTAATACTAAGCAATGCGAGACATTCTTCATGCATAGTATTAGGGAAGAAATCAAAAGTGTGAAAACTTTTAAGAGAATATAGTTTATTATTAACTAAATATGATAAGTCCCTAGATAAAGTTGATGGATTACAACTCAAATAAGCTATATTTAAGGGCTTTTTATTCTTAATTATCTCAATTATTGAAAGTTCAAGACCTTTTCTTGGAGGATCCAAAACCAAATAATTATCCCTACTTAAACATTGATTAAGGTAATCAGATACTTTTCCTAAAATAAATTTAATATTACTAATATTGTTGAGTTTAGCATTTTCTAATGAAAGTTTATGTGATTCATGATTAACTTCTATTCCAATAGTAGAAAAACCCCTTGCGGCTATAGGGATAGATATTGTACCTATTCCTGAAAAAGCATCTATTACATTCTTCGAAGTTCTAGTTTCTATTATATCTCTAAGAATTATGGAAACTGCCTTTTCAGCCTCTTTTAGATTAACCT
>QCFH01000007.1 GCA_003278345.1 Prochlorococcus sp. AG-363-C02
ATGTTTACCTAAAGGACTAAGTGCTTGCATTGATAGGAATTCTTGGGAGATTCCTTTAATTTATGATTGGATTAAAGAACAAGGCGATATTCCTGCAAGCGATTTGTGGAATACCTTTAATCTAGGTATAGGATTTTGTTTAATAGTTCCTCCTGAAAAGTCTCAGGATGTAATTGATATGTGTACATCGATAGGATATAAAGCTTGGAATATAGGCTATATAGATCATCAAATTGGATCTGGAGATGTTCAAATTACTGGATTACCTCTTTAGCCTTGAAGAGGCAATTAGGTCTTGAACATTCAGGATGCCTCTTGACCTAAAGTTGATAATGTTAGATACTTAATGTTTAATAATGCAAAACCGAATATTTATTTCGGAAGCTGTGAAGTTAGATCTTTAAAATGTCACCTGAAAATCAATCTCGTTTAACGCGTAGACGTAGCTCAGCAGGACCAGT
Source organism: Prochlorococcus sp. AG-363-C02 (assembly GCA_003278345.1). Lineage (GTDB taxonomy): Bacteria > Cyanobacteriota > Cyanobacteriia > PCC-6307 > Cyanobiaceae > Prochlorococcus_E. The sequence goes on from QCFH01000007.1 coordinate 462, forward strand.
TCCTCCTAGAAGGCCTTTAGGCAATTCATCTTCTATGGATGCTAGACAAGGTGGTCCCAGGCCTACATTTTTGACTCTTAGAGATCATGGCAAAGTATATGTAGCTGATTTACCAAATCTCTCTGATGGTCAATTGGCTCATATTTTTAAGGAGGCAGAAGAAGTTTTAACTAGTTTAGAAAGACGTATCAATGATTTAGAAGGTGATACAGCCAATAAGGACAATGATACTTTGATAAAAGCTTCTACTAAGCATGAGGTTACTCTCAGGTTTATTAGAGCTATTGAGGGGGAGCAAGATCATAGACGCAATAATCCTGCATTGAAAGATGCTGCTACAGAGTCCTTGCCAAGAACATTTCTTGAGGTTGCTCGTCATCGTTTACCTGGTGCAACCTTTGATTCTTTGTTGAGAGAGGCTTTAGAAGCTTGTTCAAAAGAAGAAGATGCAAAGAATGCACCAGTTGAGAAGGAGATAAAGGAAAAAGAGGAACCACCTTTAAAAATTGTTGATTTACCTTCTTCATCTAAGACTTCTTCGGTCCTGATAACCGAATGATTTGATAATTCAGTTTAGAAATATTTTAAATGGGCTTTACTTATAACGATTCTAAAAAATTAAAAAAAGAACAGCAATCTTTATCCATTAATGAAAGTAAAGAAGTAAACCAAATACTTTGCAATCACTGCAAAAGGACAAAACTAAACAAAATTTCCTGCTTAGGAATGTGTGTAGCTGACAGCGATTACTAAATAAATATTCTATTAATATATAAATTTAATTAACTTATATTAGATCAAGAAATATATAAAAATTTATTTACTAATTTACTAAGAAAATGGAAAGAAAACCTTCTCAAAACCAATTAGAGCTCCTAATGAAGCTATGATAACTGCAGAAACTTGAACCACTCCGAAAAGAGAGTAGAGGTTGTCTTGAGGCTGTACTTTTGGCATAATTGAGAATTAATTGAACCTGACTATATAAGATTAGTTAAAATAAGGCTATTAATCTTTACAATCTATAAGGCATTAATTGGTAAAGAGATGATTTAACAGTGATTATTATTTGTTCCGATTAAGAATGCCAAGAAAAACAATATCCAGCCACCTAATTAATCATATTTATTAATTATCTGATTAGATAGGAGGTTTTGCAATAATAAATTTCTTTATAAGCGCTTAATTAAAATATTTTTATTGCCACTCAAGATTTTCTAGACCTTTGATTAATGATTTTTTAACGCATAGTTAAGTTCTGGGGAATGACATCTTAGCTGTCTTGGTATAGAGTAAAAGTGGACACTCCTCACACAATTGTCCAGTAGAGCGCTGCTCGTTGAGGGCGCTCTTTTTTTTTGCCTCATTGGATTGCCTCTACACTGATATCCTTCTTTGTAAAATCAAAAAATTTAGATCAACTTTTTTCCCTCGGTTAGTTTGTAGGCAATCTAAGATAATTTATCAAAAATCATAATTGATTCTCGTTGCTTAATAAAGTTTTAGGTTCATCTCTAAAAACTAAGTTTTAATAAACAAAGAAGTCCAAATAGATGCTTCAACAACCTTTTTTATTAGAAGATCAATGAAGCTTTGAAAAAGGATTCAGCAGAAATAAATCAGTAGATTATTTTTAGATATTTAATGATTCTTATGCGTTTTTAATGCAAAGTTAAATCTACTATCTAAATCATATTTTAGTAGTATAATTTTTTCTATTTACTTTGTAAGCTTGTCTATTTTCGGTTTAGAGCTAAAGTTTTTTGGCATTTAAAATAATAATTAACCTTGTAAAAGTATTTATTGAACTCAGGTTTGATCTATATCTAAGCCATTTTATATTTAATCTCTACCTTTAAAATTTAATAATTAATAAAGAGCAATTATTTTAGAATTTTTGGTCTTTCCTATAATCGAAGTCGTACATCTACGTTAAATTAATTACCGGGCGATGGTGGGAGCCATGTAGAACCCGTATAACACCAGCTTATATGGTTAAAAAAATTAGAAAAAGAGACCTAATAATTAATTTCTTGCAACTGATTAAACGGATCAGTCACAAGAAAGCTAAGAAGGCGGCACCCAGATTCGAACTGGGGATAAAGGATTTGCAATCCTCTGCCTTACCACTTGGCCATGCCGCCGAAGAAGTAATGAGATCTTCTACATTGGATCGTATCAGTCAAAAGTATAAAAAGGTATTAGTGCTATCGAATGGTCATGGTGAAGACTTAATTGCACTAAAAATATTAGAGGGTTTGCACCGCCTTCAGCCTGAATTAAAGCTTTTAGTGCTTCCATTAGTAGGTGAGGGTAGAGCTTTTAGAAGTGCGATTTCAGAAAGATGGTTGCAAAAAATAGGAGTTTCTAATCGTTTACCAAGTGGTGGATTTAGTAATCAAAGTTTTAAAGCACTTTTTGCAGATATCTCTGTAGGCCTTTTAGGTAATCTTTATAAGAATTGGAGGTTAGTCCGAAGAACTGCAGATAAGAAAAGATTTTTTCTTATAGCAGTAGGTGACTTGCTTCCACTTTTTTTTGCTTGGACTGCTTCGAGTGAATATGGATTTGTAGGTACACCAAAAAGTGATTACACGTGGAGAACTGCTAAAGGATCATCATTTAGTGACTTCTATCATTGCATTAAAGGAACCGAGTGGGATCCATGGGAATGGAGCTTGATGAAGGTTCCAAGATGCAAATTTGTTGCTGTTAGAGACAAGCTTACTTCAAGAGGGTTGCGTAAAAAGGGAGTAAAAGCACTTTTTCTTGGAAATCCAATGATGGATGGTTTTGAAACTTTCCAATGTCCTATCAGTTTAAAAAAATCAAGACGGTTAATACTTTTATGTGGCAGTCGAATGCCAGAAGCAAAAACTAATTTTCGAAGATTGATCTCTGTTATTGAAAGAATTAAAATTAATTCATCAATGGCAGTATTGGTTGCTGTTGGTTCTGAGCCTTCATTATTCGAACTTGAAGATTGTTTAATGGAAGTGGGATATAAAAAGAGAATTGTTTTTGAAAATGAATTGTTAGCAGATTCATTATTTGTAAAAGGAATGGTAAAAATTTTTCTTGGGGCGCATAAATTTTATAAATGGTCCAGTATTGCTGAAGTTGGCCTTGCTAATGCAGGAACTGCCACCGAGCAACTTGTGGGACTTGGGGTGCCATGCTTATCACTACCTGGAAAGGGGCCACAATTTAAATATGGCTTTGCAAAACGCCAAACTCGTCTTTTAGGTGGGAGCGTTATAACTTGCTTTAACCCTAAACAAATGGCTGTCATTGTTGGTTTATTACTTCGAGATAAAAAGTTAAGAGATTCAATATCATTAGTAGGCAAAAATCGTATGGGATTTGTAGGAGGAAGTTCAAATTTGGCAGATTTAATTCTGAATTTTTTATTTATTTAGGTAATAATTTGAACTGACTTAGAATAAGCTAAAGTCTTAGATCATTTTTGCTCTAATATGGCTAGAATCGATGACCATGAGTATTTAAAGTTATGTGCCCAATTGGCATCTTGCTTAACTATTAGTATTGCAGCAGCAAAAAAGAAAATTGATCTTGCATGTGCATCGAAAGGAATAAAAGATATATCTTCTAGGAAAGGAATTGCAGATAAGCTTTTAAAAGAAGCCAAGAAGAATACTACAAAAGAAGGAAATTCTATAACTAATCAGTTAGATCATTTGTTAGAAGCACTAGCTGAAGAAGAAAATTTTATGGTAGAAGATTAATGTTCAAAGATGTTGTTAAATCTCAAGATATCTAGCTCACAAATTACTGGAATACAATCAAAACATCTTTTTGCAATTGCCATCCTACCCTCTCTAATTAATATTTCTTTTAGTTTGATTTTTGCTTGAATAAGATATCGAACATCATTGGCAGCATATTCAAGTTGTAATTCCGATAAATTATCAATATTTCCCCAGTCACTGCTCTGGGCTTTTTTATCTAGTTCTATTCCTACAAGTTCAAGTATAACCTCTTTTAATCCATGTCTAGGTGAATAGCTCCTTCCTATTTTGCTTGCGATTTTTGTACAGAAAATATAATTTACTTCAATATTTAAGTTGCTTTTAAGAGCAGCAATATCGAATCTTGCAAAATGAAAGATTTTCTCTATAGAAGAATTCTCCATTAACTTTTTGAGTCTAGGAGAGGATTTCTGCCCTTTATTGATTTTTATGCAAATTACATTATCTTCAGAGTCGCAAATTTGAACAAGACATAGGCGATCGCGGCCATGAACAAGTCCCATAGCTTCTGTATCAATAGCTAAGGAAGACTTACTAGATAAATATTTTAATGAGACTTCGTCAAGATCTTCTTTAAAGATTTTGAAACTAGCTGGTTTTTTTGTAAAGCCTTTCATAGTGAGCGAGTTCAATTACCTCCAAACCATTTGAGTAAAATCAGATTCATCAATTTCAAATAGGTTTTCTATTTTATTTTTAACAGATTTACTTTCATTATTCTTTAAAGTTGTTTTATTTTTAAAATATATATAAATCAAAGTACCTCTTCTAAGATTAAAGTTTAGAAATCACATTAAATTCAATTCAAGCCATTAGATATTTTAGATATGCAAGTTTCATATTACTCAACCTTTCTTTTAACTTTATTACTAGCTATAGGGTTAGGTTTCTTTCTTAGAGCTGCAAGTAAAGATCGGACAACCGTTATAGAGATATTTTCGCCTATGCCTCCTATTGATGTATTGGATGGAATTACTCTTTGGTTGGAAGATAGAGGATGGCGTAAAGAAGGCGGTGATATAGATCTGAAAATTATTAGATTTGTGGGAAATGTTTCTTCTAGTTATGTTTTGGCAATTTTTCTTTCAATATTGTGTGGCTTAGGAGGGGCTTGCTTGGGTTTGGTTGTTTACCAATTTTATCCTTTTTTTAATGGGTGGCCACTTCTATTTGCATTAATCGGTCCTTTTGCAGGAATATTTTATAGATCAAAAGCTTCTAGATTAGAGCTTTTTGAAATTAGACTTTTAAGTTCTGATAATGAAGCGAAAACAGAAATCAGGATAAGGGCCCATCGTGATGAATTAATTGCATTAGATTCAGAATTATCTAAGAAATTTAAATTAGTTAATGATGCATCTTTAACCTCATCTCCAATATAATGTTGAGAATTTTTATAAAAAATAATTTAACTAAATGTTTACTAATCTTTCTATACTTGATTTTTCAAATCATAAATTTATCTCCAAACTTATCAGATAGTATTGAAAATAATTTACTTGGTAAGAGAGTTAATAAAAATGCTAGATGGTTTGGCAATAAAAGTGTCTTGCCTTCAACTCCAATTATAATAATGGCAGGACATGCAGATTCTCAAAATATTCCAGGAGCAGGCACTCGTGGCGAGGCAGTTGGATTAAAAGGATTGCAGTCTATGGATTTAACGATGACGGATGAACTTTTTTGGAATTTAAAAATTAGAGATGCTGTTGTGAAAGTTGGCAAAGAACACGGTTTGGATATTAGTTCTTATGAGCCCGGTGTTAGAAGTATTGTTGATGAAAATCATCCTAAAACCAATTGGTCAGCAGGTGCTCGGTATGCAGCTCAAGGACTTTATGTCCTGGAAATTCATTTTGACTCTTATGGAGTGGATGGTTTAGGTGCTGGATTAATTCCTCCTATTACAAGTAATTTAAACAATATAGATGAATCGCTTGCTCAAAATTTTGGTCGTTATCCTTTATTTTTTAGAGGTGGTTTAGGAGCAGCTAGAAGACAGATAAGAATTCTTGAAATAGGAAAATTAGAGGGTAATCTTGAAAGAAATTTGAGAGATATTAAAACAAGAGAAAATACAATTTATCAAATTGCTTTTCTAATAGTTGAGTCAATCAAAAAAGGAATAAATAACGAGTTGTTTCTTAATCCACTGCTCCAAGAGGGAGACATTTTTCTTCGAGGCTCTTATCAGCAAACCAATCCTGAGGCTTTGTAAAAACCTCTGTTAGCAGAGCTTCTCTTGAGCCTACTGGAGCTTGGAAGCCGTATTCCCACCGTGCTAGTGGAGGTAATGACATTAGTATTGATTCTGTTCTTCCATTTGTTTGAAGACCAAAAATTGTTCCTCTATCCCATACCAAATTAAATTCAACATATCTTCCTCGTCTATAAAGTTGAAAGGCTCGTTGACTATCACTAAAACTTTGCCTATTGCGTTTTTTTATAATTGGAACATAGGAAGGCAAGAAGGCCTGGCCGCAGGCCTTTGCTAAAGAAAACAGTTCTTCCCAAGAAAGGGATTTCTCACCAATTTTTTTGGCTTCAATAGCAGCTACACCATTCGCATTTTGTCCTTTATATAGTGATCCAGAACCATTTTGATAATCGAAAAATATTCCGCCTACACCACGACTTTCATTGCGGTGTTTTAAAAAAAAGTATTCATCACACCAAGGTTTGAAGACCTTGTGAAGTTCAGGATTTATTGTTTCGCAGGCTTCTTTAAGAGTTTTATGAAAATGTCGAGTATCACTTAAATATGGGTAAAAAGGAGTTAAATCAGCGCCACCACCAAACCACCAAACTGGACCTGCTTCAAAGTAGCGATAATTTAAATGAACTGTAGGTATATAAGGATTTCTAGGGTGCAATACCATAGAAGTTCCTGTTGCAAACCACTTGTGGCCTTTTGCTTCTGGCTTTTGGTTGATTATTGATGGTGGTAAGGAATCTCCTTGAACTTCTGAGAAATTCACTCCGCCTTGCTCGAAAACTTTACCCTCTTGCATAACTCTTGACCTCCCACCACCACCTTCTGTTCTTTCCCAAGACTCTTCTTTGAATTTCCCTTCACCATCAACTTCTTCAAGCCCTTTACAAATTTCATCTTGTAGGTCCATTAATAAAGCTTTGGCCTTACTTCTTGAATTTGAAGGAGGAATTGATAGAGATTCTGATGGCACGGTTTTATTGTTATTTACTCTCCGAGGCTAATTCATTGAGAACCCGTCATTAGTATTAAGAAAAGAATGTTCTAAAATTATGTTTAAAGAAGATGAGGCAGTAAAAGTTTTATCTTTTATAAAGGACTCTGGAAGTAATAAGTCTTTATTAGAGCTTGGTTGGTTTGAACAGATTGTCGTAAAAGATTCGAAAGTAATTGTTCGATTAAAACTGCCTAATTTTGCTCAAAGTCAAAGAGATCGAATTGTTCAAGAAATTAAAGATTCTTTCAAAGGTGTTAATGATATAAGTGGCGTGCAGATTGAATTAAGTAATTCATCTAATCAAGGAGAAATTGGAAATAATGGTCATGGAGAAGTAGTTGGTCTACAGCCCATACCAGGTGTAAAAAAAATTATTGCTGTAAGCAGTGGTAAAGGGGGAGTTGGCAAAAGTACAGTTGCAGTTAACATCGCATGTGCACTCTCCCAACAAGGGTATAGCGTGGGTTTGCTTGATGCAGATATTTATGGACCCAATACCCCAATTATGCTTGGAGTTTCTAACCAAACACCTGAAGTAATAGGTACTGGCGCTGAACAGAAAATTATTCCAATAGAAACTCATGGTATAGCAATGGTATCTATGGGTTTATTAATAGATGAAAATCAACCAGTAATTTGGCGTGGCCCAATGCTTAATGGAATTATTAGGCAATTTCTTTATCAAGCCAATTGGGGACAAAGAGATTTTTTGGTGGTTGATTTACCGCCAGGAACCGGAGATGCTCAAATCTCTCTTGCTCAGGCAGTTCCCATGAGCGGAGTGCTAATCGTTACAACACCTCAAAAAGTTTCATTGCAAGACTCTCGAAGAGGTCTAGCAATGTTTAAGCAAATGAATATACCTATCCTTGGAATTATTGAAAATATGTCTGCATTTATCCCTCCTGATCAACCAGAAAGGAAATATAAAATATTTGGTGAAGGGGGCGGTAAAGCTTTGTCAGAAGAGAACTCTCTACCTCTTTTGGCTAAATTACCTTTCGAGATGAGAACTTTTGACTCTAAAGATGAAGGTATGCCTATAGTTTTGCAATGCCCTAATTCCATTACTGCAAAGGCTTTTAAAGAACTTGTTAATGTTATTTTAGAAATGATAGATAGAAATAATGACCAAGAATGACTCTTTTATGAGGAGAAGTAGATTTTCTAATAAAGCTTTATTCTTAAATAAAAGTGCCGATTCGATTGAGCTAATAATAATTATTATTCCTATCCTTTTAGTTATTTTATCAAGTTTTTTGATAGCAAGTACACAGAGGAATGGATTACCTCAACTCACATACCAACATTTAACAACAGGACTTTTTGGTGTTATTTTAACATTAACACTTTCTAATCTTCATTTAGAAAGACTTCGAAGATTCCTTTTACCCTTATACCTTTTAACACTTTCCAGTCTTTTAGCAGTTGAAATTATTGGAGTTTCTGCTTTAGGTGCTCAACGTTGGATTAATATTGGTGGGATAAATATTCAGCCATCTGAAATTGCAAAAATTACTATCATTATTACTCTTGCGCATATTCTAGAACGCCAGCAATTTGATAATCCACTTCAATTATTCAAGCCGATAATTTTGGTAATTCCCCCTTGGTTCATGGTATTTATTCAGCCTGACTTGGGGTCTTCCCTTGTTTTCGGAGCAATTTTATTGCTAATGCTTTATTGGGCTGGCATGCCAATTGAATGGTTATTGTTATTTGTGTCAGTAGTTATTACGGCTATCTTCGTAGCAATATTGCCTCTGGGATTATTTGTCTGGATTCCGTTTATGGGAATCTTGGCTTATAGATCATTACCTAAGAAATATTTGAGCTCTGGATTGACTATGTTTAATTTATCAGCAATTGCATTTTTTACTCCCTGGCTTTGGAATAATGCTTTGAAAGACTATCAAAGGGACCGTCTAACTTTATTCCTAGACCCTTCACAAGATCCTATGGGTGGAGGCTATCATTTAATTCAAAGTACTATTGGAATTGGTTCGGGGGGATTTTTAGGCACTGGTCTATTACAAGGACAATTAACAAAATTACGTTTTATACCTGAGCAACATACGGATTTTATATTTAGTGCATTAGGAGAAGAAATTGGTTTTCTTGGAACCATTTTTGTAATATTTGCATTTTTTATTTTAATTTTTGCTCTTTTAAAAATTGCTAAAAATGCATATACAAAGTTTGAATCTTTAACTGTAATAGGTATAGCTACGATGATTACGTTTCAAGTTGTAGTTAATATATCTATGACTATTGGACTTGGACCAATAACAGGAATACCTTTACCATTTATGAGTTATGGTCGAACATCAATGATAGTTACTTTTGTTGGTATTGGTTTGTGCCTGTCTGTTTATAAAAGGGCAAAATCATTCCAAAGAATTTAGTGGGAAACAACATCTCTATTATCTCTATTCAAAAGCGAATGGCTGAAGGGGTTCCTTGCGGAAATCTTGATGAGCAAATTGTGCGAAGATTGTGGTGGGCTGCATTAGATATTCTTCAAGAGCAAATATTGTTACCAATGAACCTTAAAAAAGGTTTATGGCTTGCTTCGCCTTTGCCAGCACTTTATGAGCAAAAGTTATTAGATCAACTGCAAGGATGGGCATGGATACCTGAAACTTTTACCTTTAATCATTCATCTAATGCTGGATTGTTGCCACCTTCTTCAATAAGGACAATTCATAGTAAAAATTTCTCAAATTCTAGAAGGTTTAGAAGATTAAATTTACGTAAAGAGGATGGTAATGACCCTTTACTTATAATTATCACGGAGGAAGTTCAAATAGCTATTGCATTAGAAGGTAAGGCTGGAGAAAGAAATTTAATAATGAGAAGTGATCCAGAAGCTTTGACAGATGTACTAACTCTTTTAGATCAAAGATTGGATTTAGAAAAGCCTGAACAAGCTAAGGAGATTCGTGATTCTTTAGAAGATCTAGGACAATTGAAAAGTAATGAAGATATTGGAAAAATATTTTGGCCTCTTCTTTCTTCAAGGTTGGCAGGATTTACATCAAGTATAAATATTCAGACTTTTCAGGATCATGAAAAACCTGAATCGTTGGATATTCAGGTTAATAGGGAGATCCCATTTCTTGAAGCACTTACACATGAAATTAAGACACCTTTATCAACGATAAGAACACTTATTCGCTCTTTACTTCGTCGGAATGATTTTCCTGAAGTAGTTGTTTCAAGATTAAAAGAAATTGATGTTGAATGTACAGAGCAAATAGATAGATTTGGTTTGATTTTTAATGCTTTAGAACTTGAAAGAAATCAGGCTAAAAAGTCTGCTTTGGAAAGGATTGATTTAGGCAATATTCTTGAGATGCTTTTCCCAGTATGGGAAAAGCAATTGCATAGAAGGGGTCTAAAGCTTGATTTAGATATCACACCTGATTTGCCCAGTGTTCTAAGTGACCCACAGCGTTTAGAATTAATGCTTGGAGGATTAATTGATAGAAATACAAGAGGAATCGAGCCTGGAGGAGTTTTGTTATTGGAGCTAAGACCCGCAGGACATCGCTTAAAGTTAAAGATTTCAGTTAATTTTTCACATTCGAATTATCGGATAGAAGATTCTGAAAATGACATTTCCAACAATTCTGATCTTGGTACAGTTTTAAGTTGGAACCCTAATACAGGAAGCTTGCAATTAACTCAGGCTGCCACACAAAGGCTACTGGAAAGCCTTGGAGGGAGATTAACTCACAGGAGAGACAGGGGATTAACGATTTTTTTTCCTACTGCTGATACTCCTTAGTTTTTATTTCTAATGTTGACTCGTGTGAAGGTTATATGGACAAAGTGATAAAAGGTACAAAAGTTAGTGCTACTTTCAACTTGTAACTGTTGAAGAGTCTAAAGAACAACAATGACTGAAGCTCTTAAAGGTAATCTTCCTCAAAACATTGGAAGTACAGGAGGCCTTCTTAATTCAGCTGAGACTGAGGAAAAATATGCCATAACTTGGACAAGTAAAAAGTCTCAGGCTTTTGAATTGCCAACAGGTGGTGCTGCAATGATGAATGAAGGCCAAAATATTATGTATTTTGCCAGGAAGGAGCAATGCTTAGCTTTAGGTACTCAGCTACGAACCTTTAAGCCAAGAATGGAGGACTATAAAATTTACAGGATATTTCCTGGAGGAGATACTGAATTTCTTCATCCAAAGGATGGTGTTTTTCCAGAAAAAGTTAATGAAGGAAGATCAATTATCAACCATAATTCTCGTAGAATTGGTCAAAATCCAAATCCTGCAAGCATTAAATTTAGTGGTAAAAATACCTATGATGCTTGATCAGATAATAATGTATTAGGCTAAGTACCTTATTTCCTTGTAAGGTGAACTGAGTTAATGAATGCAAATATCTGATCGTGATTCTTTTTTAAAAGCTGCTTCTAAAGGCATAAATTTCATACCTTTAGTAAGTAGTTGGCCCGCAGATTTAGAAACTCCATTATCAACATGGATAAAAATTAGCAATGAGGGTACTCCAGGGGTTTTATTAGAATCTGTTGAAGGAGGAGATACATTAGGAAGATGGAGTGTTGTTGCTAGTGATCCTTTATGGGTTGCGACTGTAAAAGGCAAGAAAACAACACTTAGCAAACGCAATTTTGAAAAAGAAGAATTTTCAGGAAATCCCTTTGAGCTTCTAAGAAGTTTTTTAGAGAAATATAAATCTGAGCTAATTCCAGGATTACCACAATTAGGACAGCTTTATGGAATGTGGGGCTATGAATTGATTACATGGATTGAACCTAAAGTACCTGTACATTCTCATATACAAAAAAACCAATCTCTTCCAGATGGTATTTGGATGTTTATGGATAAGATTATAATTTTTGATCAAGTAAAAAGACTTATTACTGCAATATCTTATGGGGATTTAACTGTTTCAAAGTCTCCAGATCAAGCTTATGAGGAAGCTGCTAAGGGTATTCAGAAACTTCAAGCAATGATGGCACAACCTTTGCCTAGTATTAAGCCCTTAAAATGGAATTCAAAACCTAAGATACCAGAATCAGTTAAGAATAATTGGAGTAAGAAAGGTTTTAAAAATGCTGTTAATAAGGCAAAAGATTACATTGCCCAAGGAGATATCTTTCAACTTGTATTAAGTCAAAAATTTCAGGCAAAAGTATCTCATTCTCCTTTGGACTTGTATAGGAGTTTGAGAATTATAAATCCATCCCCTTTTATGGCTTTTTTTGATTTTGGTGATTGGAAACTTATTGGTTCAAGTCCTGAAGTAATGGTTCAAGCAAAACCATTCAAAAAAAATATTTTAGCAAGTTTAAGACCTATTGCTGGAACTAGGCCTAGAGGAAAAACTGAAAAACAGGATTCGACTTTAGAAGCTGATCTGTTAAAAGATCCTAAGGAAATAGCTGAGCATGTAATGTTGGTGGATTTAGGTCGAAATGATTTAGGACGTGTTTGTAAACCTGGCACTGTTTCTGTAAAGGATTTAATGCTTATAGAAAAGTATTCACATGTGATGCATATTGTTAGCGAAGTGACAGGTCAGCTAGAGGAGAGAATGGATGTTTGGGATTTATTGATGGCAGCATTTCCAGCTGGCACTGTCTCTGGAGCACCTAAAATAAGAGCAATGCAATTAATTCATGAGTTGGAATCTGAGCCTAGAGGACCTTATTCAGGTGTTTATGGCTCTATGGATATAAACGGAGCTTTAAATACAGCAATTACTATTCGCACGATGCTTGTTTCTAATTATGCTAATGGTAATTGGAATGTTGAAATTCAGGCTGGAGCAGGTGTTGTTGCAGATTCCATAGCTGAAAAAGAATTTCAAGAAACTTTGAATAAAGCAAAAGGGATGCTTATTGCATTGGGATGCCTTGAGTCTTCAGTATAATTAATGAAAGAATTCTTACTTAAAGGTTTTGAAGTTGAATTGTTTACTGGTTTAGAGACAGGCCAGCACTTGGGTGTGTCTACTTCTGTAGCTAAAGAATTTTTAGATTTCGTGACTGAACCTGACAAGAGAAATCTTGAATATATAACTCAACCAGAAAACGAATACAAAAACCTTAAAGAATTAGTTTTGGAACCTAGAAGAAGGTTAAGAAACTGGTTGCACTTAAAAAAATTAACTATTTTACCTGGAAGTTCTTTGAGTTTAGGAGATAGTAAGCAATTTCAACGATCGGATCTTTCAAACTCTTATCATGATTTCATTGAATCTACCTATGGGAGTAAAGTAGTTACAGCAAGCATACATATCAATTTAGGGATAGATGATTTGCCTACAATTTTTTCCGCACTTCGTTTAGTTAGATGTGAGGCTGCACTTTTTTTATCTCTAAGCGCCAGTTCTCCTTTTTTGGATGGTTCGATGACTGGTGTGCATTCGCAACGATGGTTACAGTTTCCCAAAACTCCTAGGCAAGTTCCATTATTTATCAACCATACCCATTACGTGACTTGGATAGAAGAGCAACTAAAAAAGAGAATTATGCAAAATGAAAGGCATTTGTGGACTTCTGTTAGGCCTAATGGAGAAAGAAGGCCTTATGAATTGAATAGATTGGAAATTCGTATTTGTGATTTAATTACTGATTGCGATTTACTTCTTGCAATTACAGCTTTGCTAGAGCTGAGGGTTTTAAGTCTTATGAATAATCCAGAATTATTAGATCCAGTTAACATCAGTAAGCTAACTCTTATAGAACTTGCTGATTTGTGCGATATGAATGAACATGAAGCTGCAAAGAGAAGCCTAGATGCTAAATTGCAACATTGGATAGATGGAAAGGTAATTTCCTGTAGAGATTGGATATCTCAACTTTTAGAAGATGTAAAACCTTTGGCAATTGAGTTAGGTATTTTGCCTCTTCTAGCTCCTATTCAAGAGGTTTTGGATAATGGTAATCAATCAATGAAATGGATAAAAGAATATTCCAATGGACAATCAATTCCTTTGATTCTTCAGAATGCAATAAAATTAATGCAGGCACAAGAATGTGAATCAAATAGAAAACCAGACAACCCTGATTGCTTATGACTCAATCTAAAGAATCTTCTATCTCGCAATCATCAGATCTTGCTAAAGAAGGTACTCAACTTTTATCTGACCATGTATCTGGACGCTTGTTACAGGATCGCTTGGAATTGGTAGAAGAGCTTTGGCAGAATGTTGTTAGAAGTGAGTGTCCATTAGATCAGGCAGAACGTCTGCTTAAACTTAAGAAACTTAGTAATCCAAGTGTTATTGAAGATCAAGAACAGATAAATCAAAAAAGTGAAATTGTAATTTTAATTGGGGAGATGGATTTAGCAGAAGCTATTTCCGCAGCCAGGGCATTTTCTTTGTATTTTCAGTTGGTAAATATTCTTGAGCAGAGAATAGAAGAGGATAGTTATTTAGAAAGCATTGGACAAGGACATATAAAAGTTGATTCAAATGGTATTGACCCTTTTGCTCCTCCTCTTGCTAGTCAGACTGCGCCAGCAACTTTTAGAGAGCTATTCGAACGTCTACGCCAATTGAATGTACCTCCTGGTCAGCTTGAGGAACTTCTTCGAGAGATGGATATCCGACTTGTGTTTACTGCTCATCCAACAGAAATAGTTCGACATACTGTTCGCCATAAGCAAACTCGAGTAGCAAGTTTGTTACAACAGCTTCAATCAGATTTAATTATCTCCTTGCCTGAAAGGGATAATTTGAGATTGCAACTAGAAGAGGAAATAAGACTATGGTGGCGCACTGATGAGTTACATCAGTTTAAGCCCACAGTTTTGGATGAAGTTGATTATGCGCTGCATTACTTTCAACAGGTTTTATTCAATGCAATGCCTCAGTTAAGGAGGAGAATCTGTTCTGCTTTATCTGATAGCTATCCAGATGTAGATGTACCTCAGGAAGCATTTTGTACATTTGGTTCTTGGGTTGGATCTGATAGAGATGGCAATCCATCTGTAACTCCCGAAATTACGTGGAATACTGCATGTTATCAGCGAAAGTTGATGTTGGATCTTTATATAAATTCTGTGAAAGAATTAAGAGATCAATTAAGTATCTCTATGCAATGGAGTCAAGTTGGCTCCCAGCTTCTTGAGTCTTTGGAAATGGAAAGAGTTAGATTCCCAGAGGTATATGAGGAAAGAGCTGCAAGGTACAGGCTTGAACCTTATAGGTTGAAATTAAGTTATACACTTGAAAGATTGAAGTATACTCAAGAACGTAATCAGGAATTATCTAAGGCTGGTTGGAAAATATCTCTTGAAGGAAATGATGTTTCTAATACTTCTAAGAATTCTATAGAAGGATTGCATTATAGGTCTATCGATGAATTTAAAAGTGATTTAGAACTCATAAGAAATAGTTTAGTGGCGACTAATTTAAGTTGTGAACATTTAGATACGCTATTAACTCAGGTAAATATCTTTGCTTTTTCTTTGGCAAGTTTGGATATTCGACAAGAAAGTCTTAGACATAGTGATGCTATTGACGAATTAACAAAATATTTAAATTTAGATAAAGCTTATTCAGATATGAATGAAGAAGAAAAAAATAAATGGTTGATGGATGAACTCCAAACATTGAGACCATTAATACCCTCGGGAGTGGAATGGTCTAAAAGTACAGAGGAAACATTTGCTGTATTTAGAATGCTAGATCGTTTGCAAAAAGAATTTGGTAGTCGTATATGTCGCTCTTATGTTATCTCCATGAGCCATACAGTTTCAGATTTATTGGAGGTACTACTTCTTGCTAAGGAGGCTGGTCTAGTTGATATTTCTGGAGAATCTTCTGATCTACTTATAGTTCCTTTGTTTGAAACAGTAGAAGATTTGCAACATGCTCCTAAAGTGATGGAAGAATTATTCAAATCCTCAATTTATTTCAAATTACTACCTAGAGTCGGGGAAAATCTTTTACCTTTACAGGAGTTGATGCTTGGTTATTCAGATAGCAATAAGGATTCAGGTTTCTTATCTAGTAATTGGGAGATTCATCAAGCACAAATTGCGCTTCAGAACCTTGCAAGTAGACATGGTGTTGCCTTGCGTTTATTTCATGGACGTGGTGGTTCAGTAGGTAGAGGTGGAGGACCTGCTTATCAAGCAATACTTGCTCAACCCAGTGGAACTTTGAAAGGTCGAATAAAAATTACTGAGCAAGGTGAAGTATTAGCTTCTAAGTACAGTCTTCCTGAACTTGCACTTTATAATTTGGAAACTGTTACAACAGCTGTACTGCAGAATAGTTTGGAAAGTAATCAATTAGATGCTACGCCTATTTGGAATGAGTTAATGACTAGATTGGCTGTTCGTTCTCGTGAACATTACCGAGCCCTAGTACACCATAATCCAGATTTAGTAGCTTTTTTTCAGGAGGTAACTCCTATTGAAGAAATCAGTAAATTACAAATATCGAGTCGACCTGCACGAAGGAAAAAAGGCGCTAAAGATCTTTCAAGTTTACGAGCTATACCATGGGTTTTTGGATGGACACAAAGTCGTTTTCTTTTGCCAAGTTGGTTTGGTGTAGGTACAGCATTGGAAGAAGAGTTGCGAAATGATCCCGATCAGCTGGATTTACTCAGAATGTTAAATCAAAGGTGGCCTTTCTTTAGAATGTTGATCTCTAAAGTAGAGATGACTCTTTCAAAAGTAGATTTAGAAGTAGCTCATCACTATGTAACTAGTCTTGGGAGTAGTGAAAATAGAGAATCATTTGATTGTATTTTTGACATTATTTCAAAAGAGTACAAATTGACAAAAAAATTGATTTTAGAAATTACAGGAAAACCTAAACTTTTGAGCGCGGATACCGCATTGCAATTATCGGTTAATTTGCGAAATCGTACAATTATTCCCCTTGGATTTCTTCAAGTCGCTCTTTTGCGTAGATTACGTGATCAAAATCGGCAACCTCCAATTAGTGAAACATTGTTAAATGAAGGTGATATAGAACGCACTTATAGTCGTAGTGAATTGTTGCGTGGTGCTTTGCTTACAATTAATGGTATAGCAGCAGGTATGCGTAATACAGGTTGAAGTTTGTTTTCATTTCAAAATACTACATCACATAAGCTGCCTTTAGGGTTTCGTGTGGAATTGGAAAATCCTCCTTCTCCCCAAGAGTTGAATAGACTGTTTGCAAGATGCAATATGGATACTTATTCTCCAAAGAAGTTGGCCTTTGCATTGGAAAAAAGTTATAGAAATATCTCTATTTTTGAAGAGAAAACAGCAAAATTATATGGATATATTCGTATAACCACTGATAAAGGCCTAAATGCAAATCTTTGGGACTTAGTTGCTTTACCAGGTAAAAATGAAAAGGACTTTCTCGGTATTTTGGTAAGTAATGCTATTACAATTATTAGAAGAGAGTTGCCTGGGTGCAGTGTATCAATTGCAGCTTCATCAATTGCACGAAGAATTATAGAAAGAGAGGGATTCGTGATTGATCCTGATGGAATTAGAGTTATGTCTTATAGGATCTGAAAAATTTTAAATTTAGTTATTAACGAGCATGGAGGGACTCGAACCCCCGACTCTCAGAACCGGAATCTGATGCTCTATCCAACTGAGCTACATGCCCTGAATCGGCTTTATATGCCGCAAAATGAGAACTAATTAAGTCTCAATAGAGCTACTTTAGCTAAAGGTGCCACCACTAAGATTAGCCTTAAGCAAATAGAGCTGCATTATTTTCGCAGTTACAAAAAACTAAAGTTAGCACTAAATGAAAAGCGTCTTTTAGTGATAGGTCCTAATGGGGTTGGAAAATCCAATCTGCTTGAGGCTGTTGAATTACTAGGTAGTTTGCGTTCTCATCGATGCACTAATGATCATGATCTTGTTTGTTGGCATCATGACTCTGCAATTATTAGCGCTATTAATGGTGACGATGAGAAGATTGCTTTGGAATTTAAGAAAGGTTTTGGTAGGAGAGTATATAAAAACGGTAAACATCTTTCACGACATTTAGATTTACTAGGATCTCTGAGATGCGTTGGATTTAGTGCGCTTGATTTAACTTTGGTTAGAGGTGAGCCAGCGCTTCGTCGACATTGGCTAGATAGAGTTGTGCAGCAACTAGAGCCTATATATGGAGAGCTAACAACAAGATTTAGTAGATTGTTACGTCAAAGAAATCAGCTTTGGAAAAATTGGAAAAATTCGCCAAAGCATGATCTGGATGTTCTTTTAGATGCATTTGATGTTCAAATGGCACTAGTAAGTACTCGTATTCATCGTCGCAGAAGTCGAGCTTTGAAGCATTTACAACCTTTAGCTTCTGCATGGCAACAAAGACTAAGTAAGAGCCAAGAAGATCTAGAACTAAACTATCTTCCAGGCAGTGTCCTAGAAGGAGAAGAAGATGAACTGGGATGGAGATTATGTATTGAAAAACAATTAGCTGATCAAAGAGCTGATGAAGAGAGACTTGGAGTGTGTAAAGTTGGACCGCATCGAGATGAGATTTCTTTTTTACTTAATGGAGTACAAGCAAGAAAATTTGCCTCTGCAGGACAGCAGAGAACTATTGTTTTATCTTTAAAATTAGCTGAATTGGAATTTGTTGGAGAAATGTATAACGATCCACCAGTTTTAGTATTAGATGATGTATTTGCTGAGCTTGATCCAATTAGACAGCTTTTACTTTTAGAAGCAGTGGGTAGTGACCATCAGTGCTTGATAAGTGCCACTCATTTGGAAGCTTTTGAAGGTGATTGGAGGAAAGAGTCTCAAATACTAAACTTGGGACTACAGCAAAATGGAAATCTTGAAGTCAATTAGTCTAATTAACGTTTACCATCTTTAGATGAAACAAAATCTTTCTTGTTTGCATCCAAATCCTGGATGGCCAAAAATAAAAAGAGAAAAATCAGTTGGATCAAAAGATGCTATGCAAGCTGAAATGGTAGGAAAGCATTGCATTCTTGAGTTGTACGGTTGTGAGCAATCTAAGCTTAATGACGAAGCTTTTGTAAGAACCAGTGTTAACTCAGCATCAAAAATTGCAGGTGCGACACTACTTAATATGATCACTCATACATTTGAACCTCAAGGCGTTACAGGCTTAGCTCTTTTAGCTGAATCGCATATCTCAATTCATACGTGGCCTGAAAGTAAATATGCGGCAATAGATGTTTTCACATGTGGTGAACAGACTATGCCTGAGAAGGCCTGCAAATTTCTTGCTAAAGAATTTTGCGCTGAAAAATATTCTTTAGAAAGCTTTTCAAGACAAACAAAAGTAAAATCAGAATCGTCAAAAAGGGAGCCAAATTAACTATTTTTAATTAAAATCTATTTTACTTATTTAACTTGTGTTCCCTATTTAATTTACCACTGATTAGCCCTTCTATATCAATACTAACTGTTGAGAAACCAAGTGATAATAAATATTCTAATGTCTCCTCTCTTTGGGAACTATCTAATAAATCATTTATTCGATTTTTAGGAACTTCTATTCTTGCTACACATCCTTGAATTCTTACTCTGACCTCTGGAAAACCTTTATCAATAAGCCATTTTTCAGCCTTGTCTACTTGCTCAAGCCTTTGAGAACATATTTTCTCTCCATAGGAGAAGCGAGATGCTAAACAAGGTTGAGCAGGCTTGTCCCACCACGGTAGACCTAGCGCCTTTGAAATTGCACGAATATCAGATTTATAGATTCCTAACTCTGCTAACGGAGACCGAACTCCTGCAAGAATTGCGGCCTGAATACCTGGCCTATAATCTTTTAAATCATCAGCATTGACTCCATCAAGTACTAAAGATCCTGAAAAGCTTTTGGCAATTTGTTTAAGATGTTGATGTAGTTCTTTTTTGCAAGCAAAACATCTATCTATGGGATTGTTACTGTAATTAGGATCTTTAAGTTCATCAGTTTTGCATTCTTGATGTTTTATACCAATCCATTTTGCTTGAATTCGTGCTTCTGATAGTAGGTGATTTGCCAGAGAAGGAGATACTCCTGTAATTGCAATGGCTTTTGAATCTAATTGTTCTTTTGCAACGACAGCAACTAGTGAACTATCCACTCCCCCTGAATAAGCTATACAAACTCTTTTAAGATCTTTAATGAAATCTCTTAAAAGATCAAGCTGTTTAATTTGTGACTTTGCAAGTTGCTCTTGTAGCTTTAGCATCATGTTTTAAGCCTTTCATTGAAGATTTTCTTCATAGGTTGAATTAGGTACGATCTTTTTCAGGAAGGAATTATTGAATGAAGTCCAACCAAGATCTAAAATTTTCTCAGACAAAGGATAAATCCTTTAAGAAAGAGCGCAAAAAATCAATTGGGATAGTTACCGCCGCTGATAGTAAGGAACGTATTCATGGGCAATTGCATGTTTATGATGGAGAAGGCAAGGGTAAAAGTCAGGCTGCACTAGGAGTTGTTTTAAGAACAATTGGCTTAGGTATTTGTGAGCAGCGTCAAACAAGAGTCCTATTACTTAGGTTTTTAAAAGGTCCTGGAAGATCTTACGATGAAGATGCAGCGATAGATGCTTTACAGCAAGGTTTCCCTCATTTAATTGATCAAGTAAGAACTGGTAGAGCTGACTTTTTTACAGCAGAAGAAGCTATTGCATTTGATAAAAGTGAAGCGAAACGTGGCTGGGATATTGCTAAAGGTGCAATTGCAAGTGCACTTTATTCAGTTGTAGTACTTGATGAATTGAATCCTGTTTTAGATCTTGGACTTTTATCGATAAAAGAAGTGGTAGAAACAATTTCCTCTAGACCAGAAGGGATGGAAGTAATTGTTACTGGTCGCGCTGCCCCTATGGAACTTGTGCAAGCTGCTGAGTTGCATTCTGAAATGCGAGCACATCGTCGGCCAAATTCCATTAATTCTGATTCAAACTCTTTTGATTCTCCTGGTGGAATTGAAATATATACAGGTGAAGGTAAAGGAAAATCTACTAGTGCATTAGGCAAAGCTTTACAGGCAATAGGCAAAGGTATAAGTCAAGATAAAAGCCATAGGGTATTAATTTTGCAATGGCTTAAAGGTGGTACTGGATACACTGAGGACGCTGCAATTGCAGCACTTAGAGAGAGTTATCCACATTTAGTTGACCATTTACGTTCTGGAAGAGATGCGATTGTTTGGCGAGGTCAGCAGCAATCAATTGATTATGTAGAAGCAGAAAGAGCATGGGAAATTGCCAGAGCAGCAATTGCCAGCGGTCTGTATAAGACAGTTATATTGGATGAGTTAAATCCTACGGTTGATTTAGAACTTATTCCTGTAGAACCCATTGTAGAAACTTTACTAAGAAAGCCTTTAGAGACAGAAGTGATAATTACTGGTCGCTGTAAAAATCACCCCTCATATTTTGATTTAGCAAGTGTACATTCAGAGATGGTTTGCCATAAACATTATGCTGAGCAAGGTGTTGAATTAAAAAGAGGAGTAGATTATTAATGATTATTCTTTGCAGTTTTCTTTTTCCCAAGCTTCAATTCCTCCATTAACATTAGTAGCTGAAATTCCATATTGTTTTAAAAGAAGAATTGCTTTTTTAGATCTTTCACCTGATTTGCAGTGAATATACAATTTTTTATCTAATGAAATTTCTTTAAGTTTTTTTATAGATTCCATCTTTGATATTTCATCTAGAGGAATTAATGTTGATCCCTTAATACATTCTATCCTATTTTCCAGTTTAGTTCTTACGTCAATTAAGAATATTTTTGTTGGATTTGTATTAATCAAATACTTTAGTTTTTTTACAGAAATACTTTCTACCTGAGATTTACTGCTCTCATTTTTTTGGCAGAATTCTTTATAATTAATCAATTCTTTAGGATTTTCTCTTTCTTTATCCTTAAATAATCTCAATTCTTTAAATTTCATTTTAAGAGAGTCAATGACTAATAGCCTTCCATCTAAAGGTTCGCCTATATTAGTTATTATTTTAATTGCTTCTGTGGCTTGAATAAGTCCAACTAGTCCAGGAAGAATTCCCATAACACCTATTTCAGAGCAGGTTGGTAGTAAGTCTTTAGGAGGTGGATCTGGAATTAAATCGCGAAAATTAGGACTATTTTCAGTCAGATTGAATACTGTTACTTGTCCTTCAAACTTAGATATTGCACCATAAATAATTGCTTTATTTAGGATTGAACTAGCATCATTAATCAAATATCTAGCTTCAAAATTATCTGTACAGTCACAGATAATATCAAATTTATTGATAATTCCTAAAGCATTCTTAGAGGTCAACAATGTATTAAATATCTCTACTTCACAATGCGGGTTAATTTCTAATATTCTTGACTTAGCTGAAAATGTTTTTGGTTTACCAATTGAATCTGTTGAGTGAATAATCTGTCTTTGTAGATTTGATTTCTCTACAAAATCTGAATCAACAATTCCAATTCTTCCTATTCCAGAAGCAGCAAGATAAATAAGAAGGGGAGAACCAAGACCTCCGCATCCTATACAAAGTACCGAGCTATCCTTTAGTTTTTTTTGTCCATCTTCTCCAATCTCTGGCAATAAGATATGCCTGGAATATCTCTCTATTTCATCAGAGTTGAATTTTAAATTACTTTTATTTGCTTGATTCATTTTTGGTCATTTCCAAAAGCTTGTTTTAATTTTTTAAAACTAGAGCAATTAGATAGGAAATAATAGTTTTTTGCTTCTTTATCTAACATCTATTAATTACTTTATTGTGCTTTAAAAGAAGCTGCCTAAGAAATTACATAAACCATGTTTTTCTTTAGTTTTAAAAAGTGTATGCAAATTCTTAGGGAGCATATGGGTTTTATTACTTAAAGTTCATCCTTTTCAAATACCTTGTGAAGATTTTTAAAGCAAAATCTCTTTCTTTTTAACCCCTGTAAACTTAAACAAGGCTTGTAGATCCCTAGTAATATTCAAAATATCAATTTTGTACGGTCCTCTCTCTATTATGGTTCGGAATTATCTATAAACTAAAGTTGGCGCTTAAAAGATTAATTAGATACACTCAACTCAACATTCAATTGTAAGAACTTGGTAATGAGCGATGTAAGTCCTGAGTCTAATCAAGACTCAAACACTGATTCTACCCCTTCAGGGCCAACTATTTCAGATCGTGCTGGTGATTTTATGAGTCAGGCAAATGAAATGCTTGGAAAAATTGACTGGTCTCAGATGGGTAAATATGGAAAAGCTGCAGGTATCATTGCAGTTGTAATTGTTGCCCAGATTGTAATTAAAGTAATTGTTGATACTGTTAACTTCTTTCCAGTTTTACCTGGCTTGTTAGAGCTTTTGGGCATTATTGTTGTTGGACAATGGAGCTGGCAAAATCTTACAACTAGTGAAAAACGTAGTGCTGTTGTCGATAAAATTCAGAATATAAGAAAAGAATATATAGATTAGAAGATTAAAAGTTATCTATTAAATAAGAAACTTTCTTTAGCGAGGTTAGGGCTTGATGTCTGTATGATCCACCAAAAATATTTGCATGATTGAATAAGTGATAGAGATTATATATATCAATTCTTTCTTTATATGTAGAAGGTAACTTCCATATTTCCTCATAGCCTTCATAAAAATCGTTAGAGAAACCACCGAAAAGTTTAGTCATAGCTATATCTACTTCTCTATCAGCCCACCAAATAGCAGGATCAAAAATAATGCCTTTTCCATTCTTTTGAACTGCAGTATTTCCTTTCCACAGATCACCATGAACTAGTGAAGGCTTAGGTTGATGTTTGCTTAAAAATTTTATTAATTGAGACTCAAAGTTGCTATTTTCAAGGCCTTTAAACCATTTATGTGCCATATTTAATTGTGGGGTTAATCGAAGTTTTACAAAACATTCTCCCCAGCTTTTCATCCAGCCTTTTAATTGGGGACTGCTCCCGATAAATCCATCTATATCCAATCCAAATTTGTTGGGACTATTAAGCATAGATTGTTTATGAAGTATAGCCAAGCCTTTCCCTAAGTTCTTTTCATTTCCTATATTTAAATCCATCCATGGCATCAATAAAATTGCTATTGTTGATAATTTTTGCGTGATTAATACGTTGGGAATGGTTAATAAATCATTATTTGAGTATTTATTGAGATGATTAAGTCCTTCTGCTTCGAAATCAAGCATCTTATAATATTTTATAGGTGATATTTTTGCGAAAAGTTTTTGCCCATTTTCTAATTTTATTTGCAAGGCATTATGAATACACCCTCCAGAGACATCTTTTACTTCTTTTATTTTTTCTCTAGAAAAATCGCTAATACAGCCTGCAATCTCTTGTGCAATTTTATCATTCATGTGTATTTTTTTATCGAGGTATCAGTTTGACTTCTAATAGTAAGAAATCAGTAATTGTGATTGGTGGAGGCATTGCTGGAATAACAGCGGGAGCATTGTTAGCTAATGAAGGACTAAAGGTTACTTTAATTGAAGCCCATAGTCAGCTTGGCGGATGTGCAGGAACTTTTCGCAGAGGATCTTTTGTTTTTGATGTGGGAGCCACGCAAGTTGCTGGATTAGAAAAAGGAGGTATTCATGAACGAATTTTTAGACATCTTAAATGGCCTGCTCCTTTTGCAAATATATTAGATCCGGCTTGCGTAGTTGATCTAGGGGATGGCACTAAACCTATTTATCTTTGGCATGATTCCGAGAAATGGGAAAAAGAGCGAAATGAACAATTTCCAGGTAGTGAGACCTTCTGGACCTTATGTAATCAATTGCATAAAAGTAATTGGCTATTTGCAGCTAATGATCCAATCTTACCTACACAGAATCTTTGGGACTTTAATCAATTTCGCAAAGCAATTCAACCAATAAATCTTGCAAGTGCTTTTTTTAGTAGATCATCTGTTGCTGATCTACTTTGGATATGTTCATGTAGCAAGAATGTAAGACTTAGAAAGTTTCTTGACCTGCAATTAAAACTTTACTCTCAAGAAAATTGTGATCAAACAGCTGCTTTATATGGAGCTACTGTGCTTCATATGGCACAGTCACCACTTGGTCTGTGGCATTTAGAAGGTTCAATGCAAAAACTTAGCGATCATTTACTTGATTGTTTTATAAGAGATGGTGGAAATTTATTAACAAGGCATAAAGTTATATCTTTAGCCTTAATTAATAATGAGAAATCATGGAAGTTAGATGTTATCAATCAATATTCAGATGTTATTCAATTTGAAGCTTCTGATGTAATCTTCACATTGCCTCCTCAATCACTTTTGGATTTAATGTCTTATGAAAGTGGATTACCTAATAATTATCGAAATAGATTAGAGAAATTACCTAAAGTCAATGGAGCCATTGTTTTTTATGGTGCGATTGATCGTAGGTATATGCCTACAGATAACCTTAGACATATTCAATTAAATGAAGATAAATTGGGTTCATTATTTATTTCAATTAGTCAAGATGGTGATGGTCGAGCACCAGTAGGTCAAGCAACCTGTATTGCGAGTATTTTTACAGACGTTGACTTCTGGTCTTCATGTAATGATTTTGAATATAAAAAAAATAAAGATTTAATACTTAAAAGGATTCTAGATGCTCTTCAGATGTCATTAGGAATTGATTCTCAAAATTGGTTGCATAAAGAATTAGCTACCCCAAAAAGCTTCGCGAAGTGGACTGGAAGACCACTAGGCATCGTTGGTGGTTTAGGCCAGAAGCCAACAACTTTTGGGCCTTTTGGTTTGCCTAGTAGAACTCCAATGAAGGGTTTATGGCTATGCGGTGACTCTATTTATCCTGGAGAAGGTACAGCAGGTGTAAGTCAATCTGCGCTAATGGCCTGTAAGCAATTACTTGCTAACCATGGAAGGAAGTTTGATTTAATTAAATAGTTATTTTTCCTATAGATAATTCGATCTATTTTGTTGTGTTTGTTCTAATTCTTGTTTTAGCTTGTCCCATTGTTTATGACTAATCATTTTTTCAAATTTGTCTATTGAAGCACGGTATGTGGTGAATGTTTCTAGTATTTTTTCACTGTTGTATCTTGCCATTGCAACTCCAAGATCTGGGTTGCCACCTCCAACTCTTGTTGTATCTTTAAAACCACTGGAAGCAATGGTTTTTGCTAGAGTTGACACTTTATTGTTTCTTTCTTCATTTACAGATTTTAGTAATGAAGCACTTATATAGACAGGTAAATGTGAGATAAGAGCTACTGCTTGATCGTGGGTCTCAGCATCTGTTGTTATCCAATCACTTCCAAGAGAAATTGCTAAATTCTTTACCACTGTCAACGCATCATTGTCTGTTGTTTCGTCTGGTGTTGCAACCCAAGGCTTATTTTTAAATAATTTCCTTTGACCAGCTTCTACACCGGTATGAATTGTGCCAGACATAGGATGACTAGCTACAAATTTAGGATGTAATCTACGCCATTTGTTTAAAACAGGTTTTTTTACAGATCCGACATCTGTTATTACGGCATTAATAGGTAATGCATTAATTAATTGTTTTGCTGGCTCTATTAGTTGCGGCAAAGGTAATGCAAGGATTACTATTGAACAATCTGCAATTATTTCTGGATCAGTACTGATAAATTGAGCCAAACCTCTTTCCTTTGCTTTAATTGCGTTTTCTTCTTTGTTGACCCATCCGCATACTTCATGACCTTTAGCTTGAAGGTCTAACCCAATTGAACCACCAATGAGCCCAAGACCAATTATGCCAACGCGATGTAATTCCATTAATTTTACAATACTCCTTTTTAAATCTTGTTCTACATTAAATATAGGACTTATTTTTCCTTAATTAACTGATCTCATTAAATGATTGAGGTATATGCTCATAACTATCTAAAAAAAACTTCTTAAGAAGGATTCGTTTATTTGGCCTCATAACTTGACATTGAGTAGGCTTGTTGCAAGAAGTTTACGACGTAGAGATAAATCATTAATACACCTTGAAATTAATGATCATCATGATTTCTGGCCAGGGTTATTGATTCCACTTTGTCTTAATAGCAAGGATGTTGCTTTAGTTCTTGGATTAACTCAAAAACGGAGATTATTTGAAATTGAAATTCCAAGATTAAAAGATGAAGGCCTTCACTTGGCTATTTGGGAAGGTATTGAACCTCCGATGAATGGCCAAGTTTGGGTTTTAGACCATAGGGAATTAATTGATGCTTTTTATACAAATTCTCTTTTATCAAAGCAATTAATTATTCCAGAAGGAGATTTATTTAGCAGACAATTAAGGGATGCACTTTCCATTAAAATCTTGCCTTCTAATTGGGATTCCCTTAGAAGAGCTTACCCTACTCTTTCAGCCGCACTTATTGATTTGCATGAGCGTTTAAGTAGAAGATTATTTTCACAGTCAATACGGCCAGACTCAACTGTGAGAATGGACTCTAGAGATATTGAAGAGATTAAGCAATTATTGATTACTTTAGATTGTCTTCCAAAGCCGTGGAATATTCTTATGGAGTCCACTAGTCTTGGATGGACTAGTTGGGCACAGCTTGATCACAAACTTCTTGATTGGTCTTTGCATGTGCAACCGCTAGAACCATTTCAAATTCTTCGTCAACTGTTTATTGATAATCCGTTTATAATTTTGAATAGCTCCTTTCAAAATCATTTTGAAGATTTACAAGAAGTAGTTGATCTTAATCTCAAGTTAGGAGGCCCAATTCATCAAGAGCCAATAAATTTATTTGTACCATTTAGACAACCATTGCCGAATGCCGAATGTTTTTCTGAGCATTTGTTAGATCAATCAAGACGTCTAATCTTAGGTAGACAAGGTGTAACTATTCTTGTTTTAGATGATTATCAGTTGCTGAGAAAACTAACAACAGAGCTTGCTGCGGAATTTGGGAAAAGGGTTGTTCTTGAATCGACTGCTCCTGAGAGTAATGGAGTAATATGTTGTAGTTCTGATTGGTGGCTTGCGTCCTCAGAAAAGCTCCCTCCTCCTGAACAGTTAATAATTGCTCTGTTACCAATAAGCAGTTTAGAATCCCCATTAACTGCTGCAAGAGTAGAAGCATTTAAGCAACAAGGATTGGACTGGTTTAGAGATTTACTTTTACCTGATCTGTTAGCTTTCATGCCAAGACTTGTTTTGCCTATTCGGAAGAATCAAGGTCGTGTAGCGATTTTAGATGGACGTCTGCGTTCAAGGGTTTGGGGCAGGAAGGTTTTTGATGTACTTGAACCTTGGATACCATTAGATCGTCTTTTACCTGATTAAATTTTTTAGATTTTTTCTTTAGACTGTTTATATCCTTCAGGAAAATCATGGGCGAAGCTAGACGACGAGCTAAAGAGGGTCTTTTTTCAAAAACTCCAAAAAAAAAGAAAAATATGAGTAAAAATGAATCTCCAAGAATTGTGGATTGGCTTCCTATAACTCAAAAGCAACGGGATACTTTTATTGATTTTTCAATCAAAGGAGGTTGGATTGGTATTGGTGTTTTAGTTTTTATTTGGCTAATAGTACGTATTATTGGCCCCGCTGCGGGTTGGTGGGTTCCTGCTGATTTGCATTAATGAAGCAACAAGGCAGTGTTTGTCTTCATTAAGAAGCCTTTTTCAGTGTTCCTGTTGTATTTTCTATACGTGCTGCTGTAAGTGGTCTCATTGAGTTTGCGCTTACCTCTGATCCTTCTGTTAGTTTCTGGCGCACTAATTTCTCTATTTTTTCTTTTTCTTCTAAATTGTCTTCTAGCCAAGTAATGGTGTTGTCACGTCCTTGGCCTATGTTGTCTCCTTCGTAGCTATACCATGCACCTTTTCTAGTTACAATATTCGTCTCTTCTGCCATATCTAACAAGCATCCGACCGTGCTGATACCTTTCCCGAAAAGGATATCAAATTCTGCAATACGAAAGGGAGGTGCAATTTTGTTCTTTGCAACTTTTACTTTGGCACGAATTCCATACTCTTCTGTTCCCCTTTTTAGTGTTTGAATTCTACGAATATCAAGTCGTACGGATGCATAAAATTTAAGAGCATTACCCCCTGTAGTTGTTTCGGGATTGCCGTAGGTGACTCCTATTTTGAGACGCAATTGATTTAAGAAAATTACTGTGCATCCTGACTTACCGATGTTGCCAGTAATTTTTCGCATCGCCTGACTCATCAGCCGAGCCTGACTCCCTACTGCATGGTCTCCCATTTCTCCTTCAATTTCTGACCGAGGCGTTAGTGCAGCAACGGAGTCAACCACAACAAGATCAACCGCTGTTGAACGGATTAATTGATCAACAATTTCTAAAGCCATCTCTCCAGTATCTGGCTGTGACACTAAAAGATTCTCGACGTCTACACCTAATGAAGCTGCGTATACAGGGTCCAGGGCATGTTCTGCATCGACAAAAGCTGCTACTCCACCACGCTTTTGAACTTCGGCAATTGCATGCAATGTGAGAGTGGTTTTACCTGAGCTTTCGGGACCATAAACCTCTACAACTCTTCCCTTGGGATATCCTCCACCTAGAGCAAGATCTAGAGTAAGTGCTCCAGTCGAAATAGTTTCTACCCTCATTTTGGAGGCATCCCCTAGGCGCATGATTGAGCCTTTCCCGAAGTTCCGCTCTATTTGTCCTAAGACAAGGCTTAAGGCTTTATCTCTTTCTCCATGATTGCCATTATTTGTGCGATTATCTGGATTGGAGGAGGGGTGCGTTTTTTTGATTTCTACTGACATTTTAATACTGGCTTAAGATTGAAAAATTGTTGCAGGCTTGTGTGGATAGAGAAATCAGCATTAAAGGCTAATTTCCCTCCTCCATTAGTACACACGTACGCTAGCGGGTCAAGGCCAGTTCGCCAATGGGGACATTAAATTTTTTGGTTGTAGCAAATGAATATTGGGTGGAAGATTGTCAATATCGTTTGGTTTGAGATAACCCCAACTTGCTAAATAGCAAGGTACAAAGTCTATTCCAGGAGTTTTTAGAACTCCTTCAAGTGTGGCTCTACGGTCTTCTATGAAACCTTTAATAGGCTGATCTTTTGAAATTTTAAGTAAAAGACTGGGTTTGCTACCTGCTTCATATCCATAAAGGATTTTGGGATGAAGTTTTAAATGATTTAGAAGCTCTGAGGTGAATCGAGCACTTTTTGTGGTTAATACTCCAAAATCAATATTTTCTTTTGCCAGTTGCTTGATTATTTCTTTTATGCCTGGAAAGACTACATGACTTTCCAACCATTTTCTTTTGTTAGCCTTGATAGATTGTTTTCGAACATTATCGAGAGTAATTTGCAATTTCTCTGAGCTCCATCCCCATATTTTTAGGGCTTCATGGCAATTTTGGTGATATTTTTCAGCAAAATACTTGGTACCCTTAATTGATAATGAACTATTTTTTCTTGCTAGCTCTGCCGCTATTAAAACCATTTCCCAACCATCTTTTACCCAAGGTCTCAATTCCCTGAACTCTTGAGGAATCTTTATGGGTAAATCATGAATTGGCTTTGTTCCTTTATACAGTTCTAAAAAAGCATTACGAGAACTAGTCCAGTACTCCAAAATCCCATCGACAATGACTCCATCAAAGTCGAAAATCAATATGGGCTGCACTGTTCAAAGAGGTTTAGATAACTGGGGCGCTAGGATTCGAACCTAGGAATGCCGAGACCAAAACCCGGTGCCTTACCGCTTGGCGACGCCCCATTAAGGAGTTGAGTTCAAAAACGAACTTCTTACTTATACAAAATAATTGCACATTGTGGCGTACCCAAGTTCATCTCATCAGGACTTAAAATTTTATTGATACTGGTTTTGTTCCTATTTATTAGTTTTTTTGAGAGTTTTTTTACTGATTAATTAATGTGATAATTATTGCTTAACCATGGATTGATAAGACCTTTGGCCACTTTTAGAGCCCTATGCCATCCTTCAGGCCAATGTATTAGTTTTTTATTTCTTGCTTTAGCTTCTATTAAGAACGGTTGTATTAATTTGCGAGCTATTCCTCCAAAAGCAATTCCTGCTAATCCACTATTTGAAACTATATGGTTGATTGTCTGTGCGTTTGTTCCACCAGCTAGCTGAAGGGGGCCTGGGGGTGCAATTGAGTGCATTTTCTTTAATAGAGAAACTGCTGCTTTGCCAGTAGAGATTCCTAAATCACTACTCATAGGTCGACCATCAAGTTGCCAGATTGGCTTTTGGTTATATCTACGTAAGCATTCGTGGCGAGACCATAACTCTTGTGAAAGTTGGTATTGACTTATTCCATTAATTTCTAATCCACAACTTACAGCAATTCTTTTTAGGTCAACCTTTGAATTTAATATTGATTTTAGAGAATTTTCAAAAGCATTGATTCTTCCTGGTGCAGTATGAATTTCAACAGCATCTGGTTTAACTTTAGATATTAAATCTCCAAAATCTTCGATTTTTAAAACAGTATTTTTTTCATGTATTAAATCTAGTGGGCATACAGGTATACAGCGACCACATCCATAACAGAGATCTTCTCTTACACCATTATTTCTAGTAATTGCATAAGTTGGGCATGTTTTTTCACATGGTCTTTTGCATTCTTTGGGACAACTTTTGGGATCAAAAATAGCTTTTCTAAAATGAATATCTTTCCCATCCGTTACAGAAATCATTAACCATGGTCTTATTCCATGATTAGTCTCTACCCAGTCGAGACCTTCTCTTGCAGCAGCAACAACAGCAGAATCAGGAGCTAAATCTATGCAGTTAACACCTGCTGCTGCATATATCGCACATAAATCAGAAATAGAGGTTAAGTCTTCATTACTAGCTCCACAAATAAATTTAACCCAGTTCCCTTGCCTCAGAGCAACTTCAGGTGAGCAAGGAAAATGTTTATTCAATTTCTAAAGTTAAAAGGTATTGTTTGTTTTAAGAAAATTACGCATAGATTCCCATTTGAGAAATCTTGAGCCGCCCATTTCTATAATTATTTTTAACCTTGAATCTCTTTCGCAAATCTCACATATTGAAAGTAATTCCGATTTAGATAATACCTGACCCTCTAAAAGCCAAAGAACTACTTTTTTTTCTTGATTTAGTAATTCACTTAGTTGCGGCATAACTTGCTGAACTTCTCCAACCGCTCCGTTTCGTCCTACATTCTGATGACCCAGATGAGGCGGCCTAATTCCATGAAGTTTGAGTAGAAACATTTCAGGATCACCAAATCCTCTTGCAGACATCATTTGAGTTTTGTAGCCAGCTATTTTGAGTCGTCTTAATAATCGAGTTTCTGATCCTCCTTCCAATGGAATATGTATTGCGAGACAACAAGAAGTTTCAAGCTCATTTCGAAATTTATGACCAGATAACAAAAGAGGCATTGATTTTGAATCTAATTCGATATCTAAATTAGAGTCTGGCAGCTAATTGGAAAAGTTATAAGGGGGTCTGTGGTGTATTCTATTAAATTGCAGTGTTTATCTGTGCCCGTATGTGCTAGCCGGGCCGCCAGAAAACAATGTAGTTCCAGCGAATGCGTTGGTTCTTTTGGTTAGTGCAGAAGGGATTTTCCTTGATATCTGCCGAGAAACTAATCGAATTAGTTTAGTTCGAAAAAGTCTCAGCCAGCTGATTTTTGCTAGCCCTAGATTAAGACAAGATTTTAAATCCCTAATATTTCTAGGGTTCAATTTTTTGTTAATTATGGGTTGAAATCAGCAAATTTCTCTATTGATTGGAGAATTTCCAAGCCGGCTCTTTGTTCTTTATGTCTATTGGCATTTTAGGTAAAAAATTGGGGATGTCCCAATTTTTTGATGATAAAGGAAGGTCTATTCCAGTAACTCTGGTTCAGGCTGGACCTTGTCGTATAACTCAAATTAAAAACGCAGCAACTGATGGCTATTCTGCTGTTCAAATAGCTTTTGGTTCAGTTCGCGAGAAATTAGTAAATAAACCTTCTCAGGGACATCTTTCTAAGTCTGGTGAGGAGCTGCTTCGCTACATCCGGGAATATCGAGTGGATAACTTGGATGAATATAAATTAGGAAGTCAAATTACAGTTGGTAATTTTGAGGTAGGCCAGAAAGTAGATGTAAGTGGAACCAGTATGGGAAGAGGTTTTTCTGGTTATCAAAAGAGACATGGTTTTAGTCGCGGTCCCATGAGTCATGGTTCAAAAAATCATCGTGAACCTGGCTCAACTGGAGC
The DNA here is from genome assembly GCA_003278345.1 of Prochlorococcus sp. AG-363-C02. Classification (GTDB taxonomy): domain Bacteria; phylum Cyanobacteriota; class Cyanobacteriia; order PCC-6307; family Cyanobiaceae; genus Prochlorococcus_E. Next base: position 33,586 of record QCFH01000007.1, read on the forward strand.
AGGTACAACCCCTGGAAGGATTTATCCTGGTAAAAGGATGGCTGGGCGATATGGCGGTAAAAAGATTACTACCAGAGGATTGCTTATTATTAAAGTAGATAGTGAGCATAACCTTTTGGTTATTAAAGGTTCAGTTCCAGGAAAACCAGGATCACTTCTTAATATTCGACCTGCAAATATTGTTGGTTTGAATTCAATAAAGGGAGGTAAGTAATGGCTAATTGTTCGCTTATTGATTGGCAAGGTAAAGAAGCTGGCCAAGCAACACTTGATCTTAAGGTTGCCAAGGAATCTAGTGCAGTTGATTTAATGCATAGGGCTGTTTTGCGCCAGCAAGCTCATTCTCGGCAAGGAACAGCAAGTACACTGACTAGAGCTGAAGTTAGAGGAGGTGGAAGAAAACCTTATAAGCAAAAAGGAACAGGAAGAGCTAGACAGGGCTCTATTAGAACGCCTCTTAGACCAGGAGGGGGAATTATTTTTGGACCTAAGCCAAGACAATATAATCTTGCAATGAATCGTAAAGAGAGACGCTTAGCATTGAGAACTGCCTTAATGGCAAGATTTAATGATGTTATTGCAGTAAAAGATTTTGGATCTGATTTGAAAGTTCCAAAAACTAAGGAAATTCAAGATTTTCTTATTCGTTTAGGCATTTCCATCAACTCTAAAGTTCTGATTATTCTTTCTGAACCTTCAGAAGTTGTCCTTAAATCTGTTAGGAATCTAGAGAGAGTTAAGTTAATTGGAGCTAATCATTTGAATGTTTTTGATCTGTTAAATGCTAATTCTTTGATTATTAGCGAAAATGCACTAACTAAAATTAAAGAGGTATATGGTGATGACTAAAATGTTTAAAGAGCGACTTCCTGATTTAATTCGTCGGCCTTTAATTACAGAAAAGGCAACTCGAGGTATTGATATTAATCAGTACACTTTTGAGGTTGATCATAGGGCTGCTAAACCAGAGATTAAAGCAGCGATTGAGAAACTGTTTGATGTCAAGGTTGTTGGTATCAGTACAATGAACCCTCCTAGGCGAAGTAGAAGAGTTGGACGCTTTTCTGGCAAAAGATCTCAAGTGAAGAAAGCCATTGTGAGATTGGCAGAAGGCAATTCAATTAAATTATTCCCTGATTCAGAAGGTTAAAAAAATGGCAATTCGTACTTTTCGTCCTTACACTGCTGGCACAAGAACAAGGGTTGTAACTGACTTTAGTGAAGTTACTGATCGGAAACCCGAGCGCTCTCTTGTCGTTTCAAAGCATCGTTTAAAAGGTCGCAACAATCGCGGAGTTATTACCTGTCGTCATAGAGGAGGAGGACATAAAAGGCAATATAGGATTGTTGACTTTAGGAGAAATAAGCATGGTATTCCAGCAAAAGTAGCTGCTATTCACTATGACCCTCATCGCAATGCAAGACTTGCTTTGCTTTTTTATAGGGATGGGGAAAAGCGTTATATCATTGCTCCGGCAGGTATCAGTGTTGGCCAAGAGGTGATCTCAGGATCTGATGCTCCAATTGAGACTGGCAATGCAATGCCTTTATCAGCAATTCCTTTAGGCTCAAGTGTTCATTGTATTGAGCTTTATCCAGGTAAAGGTGCTCAAATGGTCCGCTCAGCTGGTGCTAGTGCTCAAGTTATGGCTAAGGAAGGTGAGTATGTTGCTTTAAAACTTCCTTCAACTGAAGTTAGATTGGTACGTGCAGAGTGTTATGCAACCCTAGGTGAAGTTGGTAATTCAGAAATTAGAAATACAAGCTTAGGCAAAGCAGGTAGAACACGTTGGCTAGGAAGGAGACCTCAGGTAAGAGGTAGTGTAATGAATCCTTGTGATCACCCTCATGGAGGGGGTGAGGGTCGTGCACCAGTAGGTCGTGCTGGTCCAGTCACCCCTTGGGGCAAACCAGCCTTAGGCCTGAAAACGCGTAAGCGTAACAAGCCTAGTAATAGGTTTGTTCTTAGGAAACGTCGTCGAGTCTCCAAACGGAGTCGAGGAGGGCGTGATTCTTGATGTTCTTCATAGTCATGTATTTCTTCTCTTAATTCTTCATGGGACGTTCACTTAAAAAAGGCCCTTTTATTGCCGACAGCCTTTTAAAAAAGGTTGAAAAACAAAATAATGATGATGATAAATCAGTCATTAAAACTTGGTCTCGGGCATCGACAATTCTTCCAATGATGATTGGACATACAATTGCTGTTCATAACGGCAAATCGCATGTACCAGTATTCATTACTGAGCAAATGGTTGGCCACAAGTTAGGAGAATTTGCTCCTACTAGAACTTACAGAGGTCATATGAAAGATAAAAAAGGAGGTCGTTGATCATGGCCGATTCTTCATTGGCTCAAGCTCATGGTCGTTTTATTAGGGGCTCTGCCTCTAAAGTTCGACGTGTTTTAGACCAAATACGTGGCAGAACTTATAGAGATGCTTTGATCATGCTTGAATTTATGCCTTATAGATCAACTGGCCCAATAACAAAAGTTCTAAGATCAGCTGTTGCAAATGCTGAGAACAATTTAGGATTGGACCCTTCTTCTTTGGTTATTAAAACTGCCACAGCAGATATGGGACCTTCTATGAAACGTTATCGTCCACGAGCTCAAGGCAGAGCATTTGCTATTAAAAAACAAACTTGCCATATCAGTATTGCTGTGGCTCCTTCTGATAAATCAACAACAACTATGGAGGAATCTGATTGATGGGACATAAAATACATCCAACTGGTTTACGTCTTGGTATTACTCAAGAACATTGTTCTCGTTGGTATGCCTCAAGCAAAACATATCCATTACTTCTTCAAGAAGATGATCGAATAAGGGTTTTTATTCAGAAAAAGTATGGAGCTGCTGGTATTAGTGATGTTTTAATTGCTCGAAAAGCTGATCAACTTGAGATTGAATTAAAAACTGCTAGACCTGGAGTAATTGTTGGACGCCAAGGAAGTGGTATAGAAGAATTAAGGTCCGGGATACAGAAGACAATAGGTGATAGTGGTAGGCAGATTCGTATCAATGTTGTTGAAATTGAGAGGGTTGATGCAGATGCTCATTTGCTTGCTGAATACATAGCCCAGCAACTTGAAAAAAGAGTTGCTTTTCGCCGTACAATTCGAATGGCAGTTCAACGTGCTCAAAGAGCTGGAGTTCTTGGTTTAAAAATACAAGTTGGCGGACGTTTAAATGGAGCTGAAATAGCTAGATCAGAATGGACTAGAGAGGGAAGAGTTCCATTGCATACTCTTAGAGCAGAAATTGATTATGCAAGTAAATCTGCAAATACTACTTATGGAGTTCTTGGTATTAAAGTTTGGGTTTTTAATGGTGAGGTTCTTTCCAAAGAAGAACAGCCATTGCCAGTTGGTGCAATTCCTCGAAGGAAAGGAAATCGAAGGCCTCAACAATTTGAGGATAGATCCAATGAAAGTAAATAAAGGAGGTGTAAATCATGCTTAGTCCAAAACGAACTAAATTTCGCAAACAGCAACGTGGCCGTATGAGGGGTGTTGCAACTAGAGGCAATAAAATCGCCTTTGGTCAGTTTGCGTTGCAGGCTCAAGAGTGCGGCTGGATCACTTCAAGACAAATTGAAGCAAGTCGAAGAGCTATGACTCGTTATGTTAAAAGGGGTGGACAGATTTGGATTCGAATTTTTCCTGATAAGCCAGTTACCATGCGTCCCGCAGAGACACGAATGGGATCTGGAAAAGGAAATCCAGAATTCTGGGTTGCTGTTGCAAAACCTGGTCGAATACTTTTTGAAATGGGAGGAGAAGAAATTACAGAGTCAATTGCGAAAGAGGCAATGAGATTGGCTCAATACAAACTACCAATCAAAACAAAATTTGTAGCTTTACCAAAGGGTCAAAAGCCTACTCAAGCTGGAAAGTCTTCTTCTATTCAAGAGTCCAATGAGTCTGAAGAAGCATCAGTTACTACAAAGGAGGATTCCTAAATCATGGCTGAAAAAGAACAATCTGATTTGAGTAAATTGTCAGATATTGATATCAACGAAAAAATTGATAGTACTCGCCGTGAACTCTTTGATTTACGTTTTCAGCGAGCAACTAGGCAGCTAACAGAAACTCATCGATTTAAGAAAGCTCGTGTTCAGCTGGCACAGCTTTTAACTATTCAATCTGAGCGAGGTCGCTCCAATTCCTCAACCTGAAATTTTTAAAACCATGGCTCTTAAGGAAAGATTAGGCACTGTTGTTAGTGACAAGATGGATAAAACTGTTGTGGTAGCGGTTATTAATCGCTTCCCTCATCCCATCTATCAAAAGACAGTTAGTAGATCAACTAGATACAAAGCTCACGATCCGGAAAACAATTGTAGGGTTGGGGACAGGGTTCGAATTACAGAAACTCGACCATTGAGTGCTACTAAGAGATGGACTGTAGCTGAGGTCTTGAACAAAGCTGATAAAAAAGAGGAGGCTTTAAAATGATTCAGCAAGAGACTTTTCTCACTGTTGCAGACAATAGTGGTGCCAAACGGTTGCAATGCATCCGTGTTCTTGGATCCAACAGAAGATATGCGCATGTTGGTGATGTAATTGTTGCTGCAGTAAAAGATGCTGTACCAAATATGGGTGTTAAGAAATCAGATGTAGTAAAGGCAGTTGTTGTTAGAACAAGAGCAACTTTGCGCAGAGAGACTGGAAATTCAATACGTTTTGATGATAATGCTGCTGTTTTAATCAACGAAGATAAAAACCCTCGCGGTACAAGAGTATTTGGTCCTGTTGCTCGAGAACTGCGTGAACGTAATTTTACAAAAATTGTTTCTCTTGCTCCGGAGGTGATTTAAATGATGAACAACCTAAAGCAAACTAAAAAACCTTTATCACCAATAAAGATGAAAATTCGCAAGGGTGATACTGTTCAGGTCATAAATGGGAAAGATAAAGGTAAAACAGGTGAAGTTTTGAAAACTTTGCCAAATGAGAATCGTGTAGTTGTTCAGGGTATAAATCTTCGTACAAGACATGTAAAACCTACTCAAGAAGGAGAAAGTGGAAGAATAGTTACTGAGGAAGGTTCTTTGCATGCATCCAATGTGATGGTTTATTCCACTAAGAAAAAAGTTGCAAGTCGCGTTGAAGTTTTTGTTGAAAAAGATGGATCAAAAAAACGACGACTTAAAAAGACTGGTGAATTAATTGATTAATTCATCAATTAATTCCTTCTTTCTTCTTACTGATTACATTTTTTTATTACTTCAGATTCTGACAAAGACCAGAATTATCCCAACCCAATCATGTCACTGAAAAATCGTTATCGAGAAACTATTAGGCCTAAATTATTAAAAGATTTAGGGTTCTCTAATATCCATCAAGTTCCTAAGGTTCTTAAAGTCAATGTCAATAGAGGTCTAGGTGAGGTAGCTCAAAACTCTAAGGCACTTGAAGCTTCACTTGCGGAAGTTTCAACGATTACTGGTCAGAAGGCCCTCGTAACCAGAGCCAAAAAGGCTATTGCTGGTTTTAAGATAAGACAGGGCATGCCTATAGGTTGTGCGGTAACTCTGCGTGGAGAAAGAATGTATGCGTTTTTGGAACGATTAATTAATCTTGCTTTGCCTAGGATCAGAGACTTTAGAGGAGTTAATCCTAAAAGCTTTGATGGTCGAGGTAACTTTACCCTTGGGGTTAAAGAACAGCTTATTTTTCCTGAAATTTCTTTCGATAAAATTGATGCAATTAGAGGTATGGATATAACAATCGTTACCAGCGCCAGAACCGATGAGGAGGGCCGAGCTCTTCTTAAGGAGATGGGAATGCCTTTTAGGAGTAATTAGAAACTATGGCAAATCACGATCCGATTTCAGATATGCTCACTCGTATTAGGAATGCGAGTGAGAAAAGACATGAGAAAACTCGTGTTCCTGCTTCTCGTATGGCTAGAAGTATTGCAAAAGTTTTGCAAAACGAGGGCTTTATTTCTCAAATAAGTGAGGAGGGTGAAGGGCCTAAAGCTCATCTTGTTCTCGAATTAAAATACAGTGGTAAGCATCGCCATCCAACAATTCGTTCTATGCAAAGAGTTAGTAAGCCAGGATTGAGAATTTATAAAAATAACAGAGGACTACCTAAAGTTTTAGGAGGTTTGGGGGTTGCTATTATTTCAACTTCTAAGGGTGTCATGAGTGATCGTGATGCAAGGAAACAGGGAGTAGGTGGAGAAGTTCTCTGCTACGTCTATTAAGGAGCTTTTATTATGTCTCGCATTGGTAAAAAACCTATACCAGTTCCTGAAAAGGTTGCTGTCACATTAAATGGACTCTTAGTGAAAGTTAAGGGCCCTAAAGGTGAGTTGGAAAGGACACTCCCAGAAGGTATAAGTATTAGTCAGAGTGATGGTCACATATTAGTTTCTATAGATAGCGATAAAAGAAAGAGTAGAGAAAGGCATGGCCTATCAAGAACCTTAGTGGCGAATATGATTGAGGGTGTCAGCAATGGTTACTCAAAAAAGCTTGAGATTGTAGGAGTTGGTTCTAGGGCTCAAGTGAAGGGAAAAACGCTTGTTGTAAGTGCTGGATATAGCCATCCAGTAGAAGTAATTCCACCTGATGGAATTACTTTTAAAGTTGAAAGCAATACGAATGTCTTTGTTTCAGGAATAGATAAAGAGCTTGTGGGAAATGAAGCAGCAAAAATTCGTGATATTCGTCCTCCAGAGCCATATAAAGGCAAGGGAATTAAGTATGCTGGAGAACGAATAATTCGAAAGGCAGGCAAATCAGGTAAAAAATAATTTTTAATTTTCCTGTTCTTTTTTTAATTATGGCAACTTTTTCTAGAAAACAAAAAACTCAGAAGCGTCACAAACGACTTCGTCGCTATTTAAGTGGAACTAGCGACAGGCCTCGTTTAGCTGTTTTTCGCTCTAACAATCATATTTATGCCCAAGTAATTGATGATAATGCGCAAAATACACTTTGTGCAGCCTCAACTCTTGAAAAGGAATTTCTCTCTAATAGTAAAGTTAATGCAAGCACTTGTGCTGCCTCTACTGCAGTAGGAGAAATGCTTGCAAAACGTGCTCTTGATAAGGGCATTAAGCAAGTTGTTTTTGATCGAGGCGGCAGTCTTTATCATGGCAGAGTTAAAGCTCTAGCTGAGGCTGCTCGACAGGCTGGCCTTACATTCTGATTATTGTTTCCAAATGACTGAATCTAAAACAAATAGTAAAACAAAAGAAAAATCTTCATCCTCTTCCCCAGAATCTTCTGAAAACCAGAAGGAAAATCGCAGGAATAATAGTCGTGGAGGTGAAAAACGTGGTAGGAGATCAGATAGAAGAAATCAGGATAGAGACTCTGAATGGCAAGAGAGAGTTATTCAGATCAGGAGAGTTTCTAAAACAGTAAAAGGTGGAAAGAAAATGAGTTTTAGGGCAATAGTTGTGGTTGGCAATGAAAAAGGTCAGGTAGGAGTTGGAGTTGGTAAGGCTGGCGATGTTATAGGAGCTGTAAGAAAAGGTGTTGCAGATGGTAAAAAGAACCTTGTTAGGGTTCCTTTAACTCCAAGCAGTTCTATCCCAACTCTTTCCAATGGAAGAGATGGTGCGGCAAGTGTTCTGATAAGACCTGCTGCTCCTGGTACCGGAGTTATTGCTGGAGGATCTATTCGTACAGTTTTAGAGCTTGCAGGTATTAAGAATGTTTTGGCTAAGCGCCTTGGCAGTAAAACACCTTTAAATAATGCTCGCGCTGCAATGTTAGCTTTATCTGGATTAAGGACCCACAAAGCTACTGCAAAAGAGCGAGGGATATCCCTCGAGCAGATTTATTCTTAAATTTCACTATGACTATTAGATTAGATTCTTTAAAATCCAATAAAGGAGCAAGAAGGCGCAAGTTAAGGAAAGGACGTGGAATTGCCGCTGGTCAGGGGGCAAGCTGTGGTTTTGGAATGAGAGGTCAAAAATCTCGTTCTGGTAGACCTACTAGACCTGGATTTGAAGGAGGACAAATGCCTCTATATAGGAGGGTACCTAAGCTAAAACATTTTCCACTTGTAAATCCGAAATCATTTTCCATAATTAATGTTTCCTGTTTAAATGAACTTGAAGAAGGAACAACTGTGAATTTAGATTCTCTTGTTAAGAAAGGAATTCTTACCAATCCTAAATACCCCTTAAAAGTTCTTGGAAACGGCAATTTAAAAGTAAAACTTTTGGTGCAAGCAGCATCATTTACCGCTTCTGCAAAAACTAAGATTGAATCAGCTGGGGGAACTTGCGAGATTTTTGACTAAAATTAGCCTAGGTCATCTTGCTATTTGAAATTACCTATTTCAGTTCATGTTTGTTACTAGAGGGCGAAATCCCAGTGCGACAGAAGTAGTCACCCAACTTTTTCTAAACAAGGAACTTAGAGGGAGAGTACTTACAACTTTAGGAATACTTTTGTTTGTAAGGTTAGGAATATATATTCCTGTTCCAGGTATTAATAGAGAAGCTTTTAAAGAATTTATTCAGCAAGGGGGACAGCTTATTGGCTTTCTTGATATTTTCACTGGAGGAGGTATCTCAACTCTAGGTATTTTCGCACTTGGAATTTTACCTTTTATTAATGCATCAATAATTATCCAGTTATTAACTGCTGCATTGCCGCAACTAGAAGATTTACAAAAAAATGAGGGAGAGGCAGGACGTAGAAAAATTTCTCAGATTACTCGTTATGTGGCTTTAGGTTGGGGATTAATGCAAAGCATAGTTTTTGCAATGATTCTTAGGAAGTATGCAATTGAAAGTTTGAGTGAGGTTGAATTTGTTTTTCAAACCTCAATAGCTTTAGTAACTGGTTCGATGATTGTTATGTGGCTGAGTGAAATTATCACTGAGAAAGGTATAGGTCAGGGTGCGTCTCTAGTTATCTTCTTAAATATTGTAGCCACACTTCCTAAGGCACTTAGCTCTACAATAGAAAAGGCTCAAACTGGAGATAGAAGTGATGTATTTGGAATAATTGTTTTATTGATAGTGTTTTTAATCACAATTGTTGGAATAATTTTTGTCCAAGAAGGATCTAGAAGAATTCCAATAGTTAGTGCAAAGCGACAAATAGGGGGTACAGCCATTTTGCCGACACGTCAAAGTTATCTTCCTTTAAAGCTCAATGCTGGCGGGGTTATGCCCATTATTTTTGCTTCTGCTTTAATTTTTCTTCCTATTACAATAGCTAATTTTACTAAAAATCCTTTTTTAATTAATGCTGCAAGTGCTTTAAACCCAGGCGCTTCAAACCCTTGGCCATATGCAATCACATTCTTTGCTTTGATCGTTGGTTTTGCATATTTTTATGCTTCGTTAACAATTAATCCTATTGATATTGCAGCGAACCTTAAAAGAGGAGGAGTTGCTATACCAGGAGTAAGACCTGGTAGCGCTACTGCAAAGCATCTTTCTGGTGTGCAAAATCGATTGACTTTACTTGGCGGTCTGTTCTTGGGATCTGTTGCAATAATTCCTGCAGCTGTAGAGAGGGCTACAAATGTTCAAACATTTCAAGGTTTAGGAGCAACTTCTTTATTAATTCTTGTAGGAGTTGCTATAGATACTGCTAAACAAGTTCAAACTTATGTTATTTCACAGAGATATGAAGGACTTGTGCGTCAATGATCTTTACTAAAATCTTTTTAAACTTTGAAATTTTATGAAGAGTCGATTACTGTTTTTAGGCCCTCCAGGTGCTGGTAAGGGCACTCAGGCAAATTTAATTTGTAAAGATAATTGTTTATTGCATTTGTCTACAGGAGAATTATTACGCGAGGAAGTTGCTGCTGGCACGGAGTTAGGAAAAGAAGCTGAATCAATCATGAATAAAGGTGAATTAGTAGGAGACTTACTTGTTTTATCTATAGTTGAAAAAAGGCTTTCTAACTCCCAGGAAGGATGGCTTTTAGATGGATTCCCTAGAAATCTATCTCAGGCAAAATTGTTAAAAGAATTGCTAGAAAAGATTTCTCAGCCAATTGAAGCGGTTCTGCTTTTAAAGATAGATGATCAAATTCTTATAAATCGAATGCTTTCTCGAGGGCGTGAGGATGATAATGAATCAGTTATCTGCAAAAGGTTGAAGGTTTATAGAGAAAAGACATCACCACTTATTAATTACTATCAAACTCTTGGAATATTGAAATCTGTTGATGGTTGTGGATCGGTTGAAGATGTTAATAGTCGGATCAAAAAAGTTTTAGATTGAACGGTGTAGTAACATTGGAGTTTGCTAATAAGGAGAGCCACACCCTATGAAGGTGCGCGCTTCAGTCAAACGAATGTGCGAGAAGTGTCGGGTGATTCGTCGCCACGGCAAAGTAATGGTCATTTGCACCGCTACTCAAAAGCACAAGCAGCGCCAAGGGTGACTCTTTGGCATTAACTATCTAAAATTATGGAAAGGTTTTTATTTTTATCAACTTTTCCTTTTTAGAGAATTACTTCACCTCCACTTCTAGTGGATTATTACACTTCGGTTCAAAGTTTTAAGTGGCAAGAATCGCCGGCATTGACCTACCTCGTGAAAAACGGGTTGAAATTGCCCTCACCTACATCTATGGGATTGGTCTAACCAGATCTCAGAAAATTCTTGATCAAACAGGAGTAAATCCTGATATACGCGTCAAGGATTTAGATGATGGTGATGTACAAAAACTCAGAGTTGCTACAGAATCCTTCACCGTTGAAGGTGACTTAAGGCGTCAAGAAGGCATGGCTCTGAAGCGACTTCAAGATATTGGATGTCTTAGAGGTCGCCGTCATAGAATGAGTTTGCCTGTTCGTGGCCAACGCACTAGGACAAATGCAAGAACAAGAAGAGGTTCTCGTAAGACTGTCGCAGGTAGGAAAAAATAAATTCTAAAATTCATTTTTGCCTTTTATCAAGGCTTTCACACATTTACCTCAAACAAGGCCCAGCCAAATGGCCACACCAGCAAAGAAAACCAGTTCAAAAAAATCTAAGCGCAATGTCCCCAACGGGGTTGTGCACATTCAAAGCACCTTTAATAACACAATTGTTTCTATAGCTGATAGCAATGGGGAGGTTATCTCTTGGTCATCAGCTGGTGCAAGTGGCTTTAAAGGAGCTAGAAAGGGTACACCATTTGCTGCTCAAACTGCAGCTGAAGCTGCAGCAAGAAGAGCATTGGATCAAGGTATGCGTCAGATAGAGGTTCTTGTAAGGGGACCTGGATCCGGACGAGAAACAGCCATTCGTGCTTTGCAAGTGGCTGGCCTTGAGATCACACTGATTAGAGATGTGACTCCTCTTCCTCACAATGGATGTCGAAGAGCTAAACGCAGACGCGTTTAATTTCCATCTTCTTCATTTTTTGTGAATCTACTTAACTCTTTTTTATCGATTTAGCCCGTGTTGCAATACCAGATTGATCGGATTGATCATCAAGTTTCAGATGATCGCTCTCAAACAGGAATATTCCTAATAGGACCTCTTGAAAGAGGCCAAGCCACAACTTTAGGCAATTCCCTACGAAGGGTTCTTATGGGAGGACTCGAGGGTAGTGCAGTTACAGCAGTTCGTATTTCAGGCGTAAATCATGAATATGCAACTGTGCCTGGAGTTCGAGAAGATGTTTTAGATATTCTCTTGAATTGTAAGGAGTTAACAGTTAATAGTAGAAGCCAAGAATTGGAAATTGGCCGTCTTGTAGTAAACGGCCCTGCAGAAGTAAAAGCTCGTGACGTGCAATTCTCTTCACAAGTTCAAATAGTCGATGTAGAGCGTCCTATAGCCACTGTTCATTCTGGCCATAGCCTTGAATTAGAGTTACATGTTGAAAGAGGAGTTGGGTATAGGCCAGTAGAAAAGCGCAATGATGAAACTACTGCCATTGATTTACTTCAGATTGATGCAGTATTTATGCCTGTTAAAAAAGTAAATTTTACGATTGATGAAACTGCTGTTTCTGAAGGCGGCACCTCAAGAGAAAGGCTGCGGTTAGAAGTTGTTACTGATGGTTCGATAACTCCAGATGATGCCGTTGCAGAAGCGGCTAATCAGTTAATTGAGCTCTTTCAACCCCTTGCTACTGTAACCATGGTAGAAGAAGTCCCGCAGGAGCCTGAACCAGCTGCAGAGGCACAGATTCCTTTAGAAGAATTAAATCTTTCAGTTAGAGCATATAACTGTCTTAAGCGTGCTCAAGTAAATTCAGTTTCTGATTTAATGGGCTTTAGTTATGAAGACTTACTCGAAATTAAAAACTTTGGATCAAAATCAGCCGATGAAGTTATAGAGGCTTTGGAGAGAATAGGAATTTCTATTCCTCAGAGCAGAACTTCTGCATGATTCTAATCCTTTTATAATTTCAGGAGATTTAATAGTATGAGACATCAACTTCGAGTTCCCCAACTAGGAAGACCAACTGATCAACGAAAAGCATTATTACGTGGTTTGGCTACACAGCTTATTCGTGAAGGTAGAGTGACAACAACAAAAGCAAGAGCTAAAGCACTTAGAGATGAAGTTGAAAGGATGATTGGATTAGCCAAAGATGGTAGTTTATCTTCTCGTCGTAGGGCGATTGGATATATTTATGATAAAAAATTGGTTCATGCTCTTTTTGAAAAAGCTCAAGAACGCTATGGAGAGAGAAAAGGTGGATACACAAGAATAGTTCGTACTGTTCCTAGAAGGGGAGACAATGCAGAAATGGCAATCATTGAACTTGTTTGATTATTATTTAGCAAAGTGACCTAGCTTCAATGCCAAAGGGACTTTTATTGGATGCACTAAATACAAACAGTAAAATTAGGAGAGTAGCTTTATTAATTCAATATCAGGGAACTGAATACAATGGTTGGCAGAGGCAGAAAGTTGGAACAAGCATTCAAGGATTATTAGAAGATGCTATTTATTCTTTAGAGCCATTCCATCAAATAAAAGTTATTGCAGCAGGGAGAACTGATTCAGGCGTACATGCATCAGGTCAGGTTGCTCATTTTGATTCAGTTGGCCAGATTCCAGTTAGAAGATGGCCTTCTGCACTTAATGGAAGGTTGCCTTCAACAATTAGAGTGCTTGATTCAAGTGAACAGTCATTAGATTGGCATGCTTGTCATTCTGCTTTGTATAGGAGATATCGATATACGATTTATAATGGGTGTATACCTAACCTTTTTATTTCTCCTTGGACTTGGCATAAATATAATTTTTATCTTGATGAGCAATTAATTGCTGAAGCTATTAAGGGTATCATTGGTTATCATGACTTCACTGCATTTCAGAGATCAGGAAGCAATAGAAAGAATGCATTTACCACAATCCAAGATGTTCAAATTGAAAGAAAGGGCGACTTATTAGTATTTGAGATTCAGGCAAGCGGTTTTTTATATGGGATGGTTAGATTATTAGTAGGACAATTAGTTGCTATAGGTGAACATAGACTCTCTATCAAAACCTTTGAAAAACTTTGGAAAGAAAGACTTAGATCTGAAGTAAAAGAAGCAGCACCTGCAAAAGGTCTTTGCTTAATTCGGGCAGGTTATAAACACTCTATATTTAGCGAGAAGATAGGTTTTGATAGTTTCCCAGCTTTTTCTTTGTTTACCAATGACCCCCCTTCTTCATCCTATGTGACTGGTTCTAAATAAGGAGTTTTTAATATTTTTTATAAAAAGCTATCTATTAAAGTGTAGAGTGGTTAATCGAGTTATAGATCATTTGCTTTGGTCTTACTCTAAATAGAAAATGCCTTGATTTCACAGGGCTATAACAAAACCCGGCCTGCCGGAGAGATGAACAAGACTATTACACCCTCAATCGACTCGATCAATCGCCAGTGGTATCTGGTAGATGCTGAGAATCAGACTCTTGGAAGATTGGCTTCAGAAGTAGCTTCTATTCTGAGAGGAAAGAACAAACCTGAATTTACTCCTCATTTAGATACAGGTGATTTTGTTGTCATTGTTAATGCTGAGAAAGTTCAGGTTAGTGGAAGAAAAGCAACTCAAAAGCTATATAGAAGACATTCTGGTCGTCCAGGGGGAATGAAAGTTGAGACTTTCAATTCACTTCAAGAAAGAATCCCAGAGAGGATTGTAGAGAAAGCAATCAAAGGAATGCTTCCACACAATGCTCTTGGAAGGCAATTGTTTCGCAAATTAAAGGTTTATAAGGGATCAGAACATCCACATGCCGCTCAAAATCCACAGAATCTTAGTATCAACTCCAAAGGAATAGTTAAATGAATAGCGTCTCAAAGAATGCAGTTGTCTATTGTGGGACTGGAAGAAGAAAAACTTCCGTTGCGCGAGTTAGGTTGGTTCCTGGCAATGGCAAGATTACTATTAATGGTCGCCCGGGTGATCATTATTTGAATTTTAATCCTGCTTATATATCTTCAGTAAAAGCCCCATTGATTACTCTTGGTTTGGGTGATGCATATGATGTTTTAGTAAATGTTTATGGGGGGGGACTAACCGGGCAATCAGATGCTATTAAGCAAGGAGCAGCAAGAGCTCTATGTCAACTTTCTTCTGATAATCGTAAGCCCTTAAAAACTGAAGGTCATTTAAGCAGGGACCCTAGAGCTAAAGAAAGAAGAAAATATGGATTAAAGAAAGCGCGTAAAGCTCCTCAGTTCTCAAAACGCTAATTCTTCATTTATTTTTTCCTCATCACTATTAATTAAAATGCCAAAAAAAGATATTCATCCAAAATGGTATCCAGATGCAAAAGTTATTTGCAATGGAGAGGTTGTTATGACTACTGGTTCAACTCAACCAGAAATTCATGTAGATGTTTGGAGTGGTAATCATCCATTTTTTACAGGTACTCAAAAGATTCTTGATACAGAAGGAAGAGTAGATCGCTTTATGAGAAAGTATGGTATGGCTTCTCCTGATGAGGAATCTAAAAGTGATCAATCTAAAACTGATAGCAAAAAAGACTCATCGAAGAAGTAATTCATTCTCAACATCATCACTATAAAAATATGCATAGTTGATGTGGTATGGATACCTCAACCCTTAAATCAAGGTTAGAGACAGCGTCTGCAAGTTTTAAAAACTTGGAGATTCAACTTGCAGATCCTGATGTTTCTTCAGATCCAAAACGTCTTGAAACTATTGCAAGAGAAAGGGCCAAATTGGAACCTTTAGTTTTAGATTACGAAAAACTTAAATTGATAAATGCAGAATTTAAAGAGGCTAAAGAGTTATTGAGAGACAGTAAATCTGATAAAGAAATGGAATTATTAGCTCAAGAGGAGATTGAACGATTAGAAATCCTTGAAAAAGATTTGGTAAATAGATTGACTTTAGCTCTTTTACCAAAGGACCCTAGAGATGAAAGAAGTGTAATGCTAGAGATTAGAGCTGGAGCGGGAGGAGATGAGGCATGTATATGGGCAGGAGATTTAGCTCGTATGTATGAGCGTTATGGACTCAAAACTGGTTGGTCTGTTAAGCCAATTAGTTCAACAGAGGCTGATTTAGGAGGCTTTAGAGAATTAATTATTTCTGTAAAAGGTAAAGCAGTCTTTAGCCAATTAAAGTTTGAAGCAGGAGTTCATCGTGTTCAGCGTGTTCCTGCGACAGAATCTCAAGGCAGAGTTCATACTTCAACTGCAACTGTTGCTGTAATGCCTGAAGCTGATCCAGTCGAAGTAAAATTAGATCCTACTGAGTTGGAAATTAGTACAGCAAGGTCTGGAGGTGCTGGAGGACAGAATGTAAATAAAGTTGAAACTGCGGTTGATTTATTGCACAAACCAACTGGAATAAGGGTTTTTTGTACGCAAGAACGCTCTCAATTACAAAATAGAGAGAGAGCATTAGAGATTTTGAGAGCTAAATTATTGGAAAGGGAAATAGAGCAAGCTAATGCCCAAGAGAGGTCAGCAAGGTTGGCGCAAGTTGGAACTGGAGATAGAAGTGAAAAAATTCGTACATACAATTACAAAGATAACCGAACTACCGATCATCGTTTAGGAGTTAACTTCCCTTTGGAAAATGTCCTTCAAGGACATCTAGATGATCTTATTGGTGCTTGTATTGCAGAAGAGCAAAGATTAAAAATGGAAGAATTAGGAAATCAGTCTGAGGAATAATTTTTTATTTTATTTGCTCCAACCAATTACATATTTTTTCCATTCTTTATGATTTCCAGAGTTGATTTGTTTGCTGGTCTCAAAACTTAGATTGTTTAGTGGCTTATGAGGGTTTCTTTTTAAAGTCATACTTGCTTCTTTAGGAGTTCGACTTCCTTTCTTAATATTGCATGTAATACAGGCAGTAGTCACATTTTCCCATTTGTCTTCCCCGCCTCTACTGCGAGGAATAACATGATCAATTGATAAATCATCACCTTTATAACCACAATATTGGCAGGAATAGTTATCTCTTTGGATTATATTTTTTCTGTTTAATGCCAACTCTCTATAAGGAACTTTTATAAAGTATCTAAGACGAATAACACTAGGTAGATTGATATCATGCCTTATTTTTCTGTTTGAATGCTCTTCCAAACTCTCCGCTTTACCTTTGAGCATCAACACTGCAGCTCTTCGCCAAGTGGTGATATTCAAAGGCTCATAGGATGCATTTAATACAAGAACCTGGCTCATGCCAGTTTATTGATTTTCGATCATCATAGTTGCATTAGAAGAATATTGCTTTACTAGTGATTAATAGTTCCATGCCTTTAAGCAATGCTGATCCTAAACAGAGAGCTTGGGTAGAAGTTTTTCCAAAGGCAATTCAAGCAAATACACGAAGAATTAGAAATTTTATTTCGGAAAATTGCTTGTTAATGGCTGTTGTGAAAGCAGATGGGTATGGACATGGATCTGTCACAGTTGCTGAAGCTGCCTTGGCTGGTGGAGCAGAAAATTTGGGAGTAGCAACTTTGCAGGAGGCCCTAGATTTAAGAAAAGCAGGAATTAATTGCCCTATTCTTGTCCTTGGTAATTTGTTTAATAGTAAAGATTTAAAAATCTCTCTAAAGAAGGATTTAATGATTACATTAAGTAGTTCAAAGGAAGCATTTCTATGTCAGAAATTAGCTGAAGTGCAAAATAAGTTTTTTGATGTTCATATAAAGATCGATACAGGAATGACAAGATTAGGCTGTGATCCTGGACTTGCATTAAAACTTGTAGAGGTTGTAGATAGTCTTCCTAATATTCGCTTGAAAGGGATTTATAGCCACCTTGCTTTGGCAGATTGCGAGAATAATATTTACGCAGAATCTGTAACCAGTAGCCAGAAGGAAAAATTTGAATGCCTTCTATCTAATTTGAAATCGAGAAAGAAACCGTTTTGTAAGCACCTTGCAAATTCTGCAGCAACTTTAAGACATAAAGATCTTCATTTTGACATGGTTAGAGTTGGATTAGCTTTATATGGATACAGTCCTTTTTTAGATTTTCAAAATAACTTTGCGTTAGAACCAGCTTTAGCAGTAAGAGCACGAGTGACTCTTGTAAGGGATGTTCCAGCAGGAACTGGAGTTAGCTATGGGCATACATTTACAACAAATAGACCAAGTCGTTTAGCAGTAGTTGGTATTGGATATGCAGATGGAATAAGCCGTTCCTTATCTGGAAAAATTTCTGTTTTAATAGATGGAAACTTTTATCCTCAAGTTGGTTCAATTACTATGGATCAACTCGTGATTGATTTAACGGAAAAACCAGATGTTCAAGTTGGTAGTATTGTCACCCTGCTTGGTGTAGATGGATATTCAGTTATTACTCCATATCAATGGAGCGAGATAACAGGATCTATTCCTTGGGAAATTTTGTGCGGATTTAAATACCGCCTTCCTAGGGTTGTCATCTGATATTCCTGAAGATTCAGCTCAATTTCTTTTAATTTACTGTTTGTCTTGATAAGGTGTTGATGCTACTGGAGAGGTGGCTGAGTGGTTGAAAGCGGCTCCCTGCTAAGGAGTTACAGGAGGCAACTCTTGTCGAGGGTTCGAATCCCTCCCTCTCCGTTTTAAGAGTTCTTAGTGATTTCTAATTTCCTTGAAACCAAAGTAAACTTATTAAAAGTTAGAATCTTTTAATTGTGTGCATTAAAAATACCTGAGCAGGGTTAAATTCCTGCTCAGGTATTTTTAATGCTATTTAATTAACAAAGTTACCCTGCGGCCCAAACTCCTTTAACAATAGGCATTATCGTATCCAAATGAAGAGTTCCGCATAGTAACCATGCAAAAACTGCTCCGCCGCAACCTCCTAGCCAGAAACCACTAGTGAAATCTGCCCAACCAGAACGAGTAAATAAATCCGATGGAGGATTGTTAATTGTGCAATCTGATGGCTGAATATTTGGATCTTTTCCTGGTGCATTATATAAAACTAATAAAGCTGTAAGAATATGTACTGCTCCAATAGTTCCAAGCAAACCTGCGGTTAGAGCAAAGTCTGTATTCCTTAGAGGCCCTGTCATTGCGTAAGGACCATAAAGTAAATAGCCAAAAGCTGCTCCGATTTCTAGGCCTCTAAAATTTGGAGAAAGACCTTCTCTATAGAAAGGAAGATTATTCAAAAAAGCTTTTGTGAAATAACCACTATTCACAGGTGTTTCTAAATTGCCAACACATGGATCAGAAACGGGGTTTACTGCCCATTGATCGACAATTCCGATGTCACCAGGGCGAACTGAGCTGTCAACGTATTTCTCGTTGAATTTTACAGGTTCAGCTGACTTTAAATAGGGGTCTTGAAATTCAGTCATGGGCGTATAAAGAACTTTGTTGACTTAAAGAGCAAAAAATTGTTGTCAGTCGGTTGCTGTTATGTAGCGACCAATGAGAACAATAAATACTGCAGGTGTTACTAACCCTATAAGAGGGACAAAAACAGCTGGAAGCCAGGTAGCGGCAAAATCGCTAGACATTGGACATAACAAAAGATCCACCATTACTGTATAGAATTAACGAGTAATAGATGCATAAAGCTCTCATTGGTGACATAAAAGTTCAATCCAATCAGAATCCGTTTCACTCCCATTTGCCCTGAGAACATGAATCAATTTTTTGCAGCTGGTGCATTGGTAGTAATTACTGTGATGCTTTGGGGAATAGGTAAAAAACCTAAAACCCTTTTGGACAAAGGAATCTCTACAGTAATTTCAATAAATACCCCTTCTTTAGTTCAATCAATTGATCCAACTCTTAGGCCTGCAGGCCTAAATAATTCTGTAAAAAGATCATTCAATGCTCCTCTTACCAGAAGAGAGAAATTTGAATTGAGGCGTCATTTAAAGCAACTAATTATATCTGTTCCTGATCAAAGATTGAATGCAATTGAAATAGCGGGGGAGTGGGGTGATAGATCTGTAATTCCAATATTAAGGCTTGGTTTAAGGGATATGGATCGCCGGGTTGTAATACAAGCAGCCAAAGCAATTGCTAAATTTAAAAACAAATCTATAACTCCTAACAAGAAAAAAGCAATTAGTCACCCTCCGAACGTTTTCCTAATGCGATAAATAGGACGTCCTTGACTTTCGTGGTATGTACGGATTTGTAATTCGCCTAATAGTCCAAAACAAAATAACTGCACACCAGCAATTCCAACTATTAGTGCAAAGTTTAGAAGGGGTCTGTTACCAATATCCTCTCCTAGAACTTTCATTGTTAGAAGGTAAATACTAGTTATAGAACTTATGAGTATTGCAATAATTCCACCAAATCCAAAAACATACATTGGCCTTGTTAAGAATCTATTTAGAAACCAGACTGTTAATAAGTCCATCATTACTCTAAAAGTTCTATCAATTCCATATTTGCTTAGGCCATGCTTTCTTGGTCTATGATTGACTTTAATTTCCGTAATTCGAGCTCCTTCAATATTTGCTAATACAGGTAAGAAACGATGAAGTTCTCCATAAAGTTTCATATCTGCAAGTATTTCACTACGAAATGCTTTTAAAGAACAGCCATAATCATTTAAATGAATTCCAGTTACCTTTCTTATTAATTTATTTGCAATTTTTGAAGGAATTTTTCTACTGATTTCTGAATCCTTACGGTCATGTCTCCAGCCACAGACAAGATCAAAACCTTCATTTAATTTATTTATAAGTAAGGGTATATCGGCAGGGTCATTTTGAAGGTCTCCATCAATGCTAACTATGATATCTCCATTTGAAATATCAAAACCTGCTGCCATTGCAGCTGTCTGACCATAATTCTTCCTAAGTAAAACACATATTAATTCTGGTATATGTTTGCTTAATTCTTCTAAAACATCCGCACTTCTATCTTTTGATCCATCATTAACTAAAACTATTTCGAAGCTTTCTTTATAATTTCTCATGGTTTTTATTACTTCCTTAACTAATTGAGGAATACTTTCTTCTTCGTTAAAGATCGGAATTACAATAGATACTTGAACTTTCTTTTTCATTTTATTAATCCATTAATGGTAATGGCTAGGTTCATGATTGATCTACTTCAGTTCCATCATGACAACTTTCAATTCTACCTGCTCCTCGCAAAATCGATTTATAATAAAAGGATATAGAATCTTTGCTTATTATTTTTAAATTATCTATCCCTATACCATTCCTTCCATTTTCTATTCCAGAACTATGCCAATAGTAACCTTCATCTATATAGATTGCAACGTGGGAGCATCTTTTATCATTGCCAAAAAATAATAAATCTCCTGGAATAATTCCTTCTAATGTGTATTTATTAAATTCGATCTTGGTGCAGAATTTTTCCTGCTGGTATGCATCTCTTGGGATCCAAATATTTTTTAAAGAAAATGCAGTTTGAATTAAACCTGAACAGTCAAAGTTTGGTCCAAATGTTCCGCCCCATAAATAATAATTAGTTTTTTTAGAAGCTCTTTCTACCCAGTCAAGAATCTGAGGAATTTGCATGCAAATCTCTTTTTTAGAAAATAATATTGGCTGCCAATTATATATTTGCTTAACTTGCGCTTGAATTTCTTTTAATTCTAACCAACAAATATATCCATCCTCAAGAAGTTTGACTTTTACTCTTTGGCTTGATTCAAATGCATTATTTTTGGGATAATCTTTAATCTCCAATTTTCTTCCAGCAATTATTTCGGTTGCAAGTTCATTGCTTTCAATATTTTTATATCCATTAATATTATTATTTAACAACCACTTTGTTCCAGGAATAAAAATGTTTTTTTCGGAATTTTGCTTCAGTTCAGACATTGATTAAATAAGATTGCGATGAGTTTCTACCTTCATGATTCTGAAATGGAATCCTTTATATGCAAATTAATAGATAGATTTGCAAATGAAGGACGACCTAATCTTCATAATAATCTTGCTTTAACTTGGATTATTTATCAAGGAAATAACCCAGAGGCATCAAGTGGAATTGGAGCTAGCTTTTCGGGAGACAAACTTATATATCCTGCGAGTGTAGTCAAATTATTTTATGCATGTGCTGTAGAAAATTGGTTAAGCAAAGACCTTCTAATTGATTCTCAGGAGTTGCGTAGAGCTATGTATGAAATGATTGTTAATTCCAGCAATGATGCAACTAGCTTTATAGTTGATCTTCTTACAGCTACAAATAGTGGTCCATCCTTGTATTCAAAAAGATGGGAAATTTGGAAGAAGCAGAGGAATGTTATTAATGATTGGCTTTATAGTTTAAAGGTAAGTGAATTTAAATCTATCAATTGCTGCCAAAAGACTTGGAATGATGGTCCTTTTGGCCGAGATTATGATTTTTATGGCGCTAAAAATCATAATAGAAATGCTTTAACTACGCATGCCACAGCTAAATTATTAGAACTTCTAATGACAGGCTCTTTGCTCAAGCAAAGAGCAACCGAAAACGTGAAGAAATTGCTTTCTAGATCTTTAGATCGAGTAATACTGAAATCTGATCCTGATAACCAGATTGATGGATTCCTTGGGGAAGGATTGTCAAAAGGCACGCAATTATGGAGTAAAGCAGGTCTTATGAGTGAAGCTAGAAATGATGCATCTTGGTTTATTACGCCTGAAGGTAAAACAATGCTTTTGATTGTTTTTTCTCAAGGGAAAGATTTGGCTAAAGATAATTACTTATTGCCTGCATTGTCTAATGAATTAAGTAATTGGATTAGATAATAAAATACCCGCCAGCGCTGAGCTGACGGGTAAGACCTTTCCTTTTAACTCTGAGAATTATATTTATCCAAATTTACCTGAAGTCGAAGCAATCACAAAAGCACCAAAGGTTACAAAGTTACCCACTGTGAAATGTGTTAATCCGACCAGTCTTGCTTGAACAATAGATAGTGCTACTGGCTTATCTCTCCAACCAACAAGGTTTGCAATTGGAGTACGTTGATGAGCCCAAACAAGAGTTTCAATTAACTCTTGCCAATAGCCTCTCCAAGATATCAAGAACATGAAACCTGTTGCCCAAATTAAATGTCCAAACAGGAACATCCATGCCCAAGGAGACAGTGCATTAACTCCAAATGGGTTGTATCCATTAATTAACTGAGAACTATTCAGCCAAAGATAATCTCTGAACCATCCCATCAGGTAAGTACCTGACTCGTTAAATTGAGCAACATTACCCTGCCAAATTGTTAGATGCTTCCAATGCCAATAGAAAGTAATCCAAGCAATAGTATTAAGCGCCCAGAACATTGCAAGGTATGTTGCATCCCAAGCTGAACTATCACATGTTCCTCCTCTTCCAGGACCATCACAAGGGAATGCATAGCCAAAATCCTTTTTGTCAGGAATTAGCTTTGAACCTCTTGCATCAAGTGCACCTTTTATAAGGATTAAAGCAGTTGTATGAAGACCAAGCGCAATAGCATGATGAACCAAGAAATCGGCAGGACCAATAGGTAAGAAGTTAGTAAATGCATCTTGCCTATTTATCATGTCCATCCAATAGTGATTGCCAGGCATACTATTTGCTGCCAACGTTGCTGAACTATTTGCATTAGCTAGCAGAGCGTTAATTCCGTACATAACTTTCCCGCTGAACGCCTGAAGTGCTTGAGCAAAAACAGGTTCAACAAGTATCTGCTTTTCCGGATTACCGAAAGCAACAACAACATCATTATGAACGTATATTCCAAGAGTATGGAATCCTAAAAGCATTGTTACCCAACTTAAGTGGCTAATTAGTGCTTCTTTTGTTTCTAAAACTCTTGCAAGAACATTACCTTTGTTTAGTTCAGGATCATAGTCTCTAACAAAGAATATTGCTCCGTGAGAAAACGCTCCAACCATCAAGAACATTGCTATGTATTGATGGTGTGTGTATAAGGCCGATTGAGTAGTGTAATCCCTAGCTATGAATGCATAAGAAGGAAGAGCACCCATATGCTGAGCAACTAAACTGCATGCAGCCCCTAGTGAAGCCAGGGCAAGTCCAAGTTGGAAATGGAGTGAATTGTTAACTGTCTCAAATATTCCATCGTGGTTAACTCCAAAATGACCTGTATGAGGATCATTTGGATTACTTGTGTTGTGTGCTTCAGTTATTTCTTTAAGGCTATGACCAATGCCAAATGTATTTCTATACATATGGCCAGCAATGATAAACATTACACCAATTGCCACATGATGATGGGCAATATCAGTTAGCCAAAGAGATTCACTTTGAGGATGAAGTCCACCTAAGAATGTAAATATTGCTGTTCCAGCTCCTTGTGTAGTGCCAAATACAGCATCTACAGAGTCTGGGTTTTGTGCGTATGCTCCCCAATTCAAAGAGAAAAATGGAGCAAGGCCTTCAGGGTGAGGAAGAACACTTAACCAGTTGTCCCAGCCTACATGCTGACCGCGTGATTCAGGAATTGCAACATGAACTAAGTGACCTGTCCAAGCAATACTGCTAAAGCCAAATAGAACGGCCAAGTGATGATTTAATTGAGCTTCTGCATTTTTAAACCATGCCAAGGAGGGCCTGAACTTTGGCTGAAGATGCAACCAGCCGGCAAATAACAACCAGCAAACAAGAATGTTTAAGAAAATGGCACCTTGGAAAAGCTGTTCATTTGTTCTCATACCAATGGTGTACCACCAATGGTAAAGACCAGAATAAGCAATGTTTACAGGTGATGTTGCCCCTGCTTGAGTTAAGGCATCAGTAAGACCTTGACCAAAGTGGGGGTCCCAGATTGCATGAGCAATTGGGCGAATATGCAGTGGATCTGTAACCCACTGTTCAAAGTTGCCCTGCCAGGCGATATGGAACAGGTTTCCTGCAACCCATAAGCCAATAATGGCTAAATGACCGAAGTGAGTAGCGAAAAGCTTTTGATAAAGCTGCTCCTCGGACATTCCGTCATGACTTTCAAAGTCATGAGCGGTTGCGATGCCGTACCAAATACGGCGGGTTGTAGGGTCCTGTGCCAGACCCTGGCTGAACGATGGAAATTTCGTTGCCATGAAAGAGTCAGGAAAGGTTTTAGCCGAGCCCTATAAGGCGGGCATGGAAGAAGGCCCAGGTGGTAGCAATTCCACCTAGAAGGAAGTGAGCTACACCAACTGCACGACCCTGAGTAATTGACAGAGCACGTGGCTGAATAGTTGGAGCTACTTTTAATTTATTATGTGCCCAAATTATGGACTCAAAAAGTTCTTGCCAGTAGCCTCTGCCACTGAATAAGAACATAAGACTGAAAGCCCATACAAAGTGAGCTGCAAGGAACATCAGGCCATACATGCTAATTGGTTGCCCATAGCTAGTTAAAACCTGAGAAGATTGTGCCCAAAGGAAGTCACGAAGCCATCCATTTATGGTGATAGAACTTTGAGCAAAGTTACCCCCAGTAAGACCCCAAACATCACTTTGCATTTTCCAAGAAAAATGGAATATGACAACAGATATACCGTTGTACATCCAAAATAAACCTAGAAAAACATGGTCCCAAGAAGATACTTGGCAAGTACCGCCTCTTCCTGGTCCATCACAAGGGAAACGGAATCCTAACTGTGCTTTATCTGGAATAAGTCTTGAACTTCTTGCGTATAAAACACCTTTTAGAAGTATTAGGAGCGTTACATGAATGGTAAATGCATGAACATGATGAATCATCAAGTCAGCAGTTCCTAGAGGAATTGGTGCAATAGCAACCTTACCTCCTACTTCAACAACGTTTCCGTTGAAAACTTCACTTAGAACATTTCCGGGTAAATTACCAGCACCTACTAAGCTCCCTGTACCCACAGCGCTATGTTGTAGATTTTGAACCCATTGGGCTAAGAAAGGTTGTAATTGAATTCCGGTATCGCTAAACATATCCTTCGGTCTTCCTAGAGCCCGCATTACATCATTGTGAATGTAAAGTCCGAAGCTATGGAAACCAAGCCACATGCACACCCAATTAAGGTGGCTGATAATTGCATCTCTAGCTTTTAGTATTCGATCAAGAACATTATCTATATGAACAGCAGGGTCATAATCTCTAATCATTGCTATACCTGCATGAGCGGCTGCTCCACAAATAAATAGTCCTCCTATCCACATGTGATGAGTAAAGAGACCTAGAACAGTTGGATAATCAATAGCAATGTATGGATATGGTGGTAACGCATACATGTGATGAGCAACAACAATGCTTGCTGAACCAACCATTGCAAGGTTAATGCTCAATTGACCGTGCCAACTATTGCTAAGGAACTCAAAGATACCTTCATGACCTTTTGGAGCAGGGAAAAGAATTGGATCACCCTTATGGACATCCATAATTTCTTTCATGCTGTGTCCAACACCGTGAACATTGTTCCTCCACATGTGTCCACCAAATATGGCAAAGACACCAAAAGCAAGATGATGATGAGAAATATCGGTCATCCAAAGGCTTCCTGTTACAGGATTTAAGCCACCTTTGTTCGTGAGGATATCGCTAAAGGCCCACCAATTTAGAGTGAAGAAGTTCTCTACGGTTCGTCCAGCGAGACTAGGGAAAATCTGACTTGCTACAGATGGGTTGCAAAGCTTTGGAGCAAGATTTGTGACATCTGCTGCAGTTGCAATAGGTACTCCATTTACAACTAGAGGGTTGCCTGCATCTATTGCATCCAAAAGAGCTGCTACTGGTGCACCAATATGAATAAGATGGCCAGCCCAAGCGATAGAACCTAAGCCAATCAGAGCAATCTGATGATGCTGAAGCATAGGTTCTATCTTTTGGAACCATTCAAGTTTTGGAGCCGCCTTGTGGTAATGATAAATGCCTCCATGGAGCATTAATGCAGCCATGATTACACCACCAATGGCTAGTGCCATTAGTTGAACTTCACTGGTAATACCCCAAGCTCGCCACATTTGGAAAATTCCTGATGTGATTTGGAGGCCTTGATAGTTACCTCCTAAATCAGCATTGAGAATCTCCTGTCCTACTACAGGCCAAACAACCTGAGCACCAGGCTTTACGTTTACTGGGTCTGCTAACCAGCCTGTGTAGTTAGAGAAGCGTGCTCCATGGAAAAAAGCAGCACTCATCCATATAAAGACGACTGCTAAATGTCCAAAATGAGCAGAAAAGATCTTTCTACTTGTCTCTTCTAGGTCACCTAGATGAGTGTCAAAATCGTGAGCGTCAGCGTGGAGGTTCCAAATCCAGGTTGTGGTTTTTGGACCTTTTGAAAGCTTGGAAGACCAGAACCCAGGTTTATTGAGTTTCTCATAGTCGATAGGAGCATGATCCCTATCAACAGGCTGGTCATAAGGAGTGGGTGCTCCTCCTTTTGCTTTCTCCCCACGTTCTGGTGGGCTAATGGTCATCGAGATTTTTCCTCGAGGAATGGGTTCTAGAAGGTGGTTTGCCACCTGATATCAAAAACTAAATGAAAGTAAATCCATCTAATTTTTTGATTAAGGGACCCTAATTAAAGGATCTGATTTAGGAAGCATAGATCCGAGAGCCAGTTACTACGTATTCAAGTAACAAATGTTCTACCCATGAATTTTTGTTTTAAAAGAAAAAAAAAGATGGAATTGCTTTTCGATCAAAAGCTAAATACTGTTATACAAAGGGGTTTGGCTTGAAAAATTGCCATGATCAATAGAATCATTAGCATCAAGCTATGTATAAAAAGTAATTTTTTATCAACAGGACCTTCTCAAATTCTTTACAAACTGAGCAAATTATCTCCTCTTCAGAACCAAACAAAATAATTGCTATTGGATTTTCTTCTACTGCATTTAAGTTATTGCAGAGACTTGAATCTTTTGGTTACCCAGATTTTATTGCATTGACTCCAAATGCAGCTTCTAATAACAAATGTTGTTCAGATAGATATTTTGTTGGTAGGGGAGAAGAGGTTTTTCAAAGATTTTGGTCTCCTGGGGTGACTTTTCTTGTCGTGGGAGCAATTGGAGCTGTTGTAAGAATAATTTCACCCTTGATTACTGATAAAGAGAATGACCCTGCAGTTATTGTCATGGACTCAATGGGGAAAAATATAGTACCTATTCTTGGTGGACATAAAGCTGGAGCTGAAGAATTTGCTTATCAGTTATCTGAAGCTTTAAGCGGCAAATGTGTTTTCACTGGTTATTCAAAAACAGAAGAAAAGATTTCCTTGGATAGTTTTGGTACTAGCTGGGGTTGGAAACGATCAGGGAAAAAAAATGATTGGAATTTCGTCATGATAAAACTTGCCAGGGAAAGTCAGATTTTAGTCTCACAAACTTCAGGATCATTTTTGTGGAAATCTACAGAAGCAGCCCAAAATTCTATTAAAAACATTGATTGTCAAAATATTCCTAGTTCATCTGTTTGCGATATAAAAATATGTTCAGAAACCTCACCTAATTGTTGTTGGCATCCTGCAACACTATGGATTGGTATTGGCTGCGAAAGAAATACTAGTGAAAGTCTTGTTACCAGAGCCTTAGATGAAGCTCTTAATGAATCAGGTTTCGCTAAAGAATCTATTGCAGGTTTGGCAACTATTGATCTTAAATCTGATGAAATTGCTTTAAAAGCTATTCAATCAAGAGAAGCTTTGCCAATTCGTTTTTATAGCTCTAAAGAACTTTCAAGTGTTTCTATACCTAACCCATCAAAATTAGTTCAAGAAGAGGTTGGGACTCCATCAGTAGCTGAATCATCTGCACTTTTAGCATCTGGAAAAACAGGAGTCCTAAAGTTTGAGAAACACATCTATAAGCCAGGTAACGGAGAAATTGGCGCGGTAACTATCGCTATAGCTGAATCCCCAGATCCTTTTGCTCCTAATAGAGGAGAATTGCATTTAATTGGAAGTGGACCAGGTCAGCTTGGCTTTTTGACCAATGATTCTCGAGCAGCCCTTTCAAGAAGTGCAATATGGATTGGTTATAAGCGTTATTTGGATTTACTTGAACCTTTGAGACGATTTGATCAGGTTAGGATCGATAGCTCTCTTAAAAATGAGAGGGAGCGTTGTAGAGAAGCAATTAAACTCGCTCAACAAGGAATAAAGGTATCGCTTGTTTCTTCTGGAGATAGTGGCATCTATGGAATGGCAGGATTGGCTTTGGAGATGTTTCTATCAATATCTAAATTGGATAGGCCATCTTTTCATGTTCATCCTGGAATTAGTGCAGTGCAGATGGCTGCTGCGAAAATAGGGGCTCCATTAATGCATGATTTTTGTCTTATCAGCCTTAGTGATTGTTTAACCCCTTGGGAACATATTGAAGAAAGAATTAAAGCAGCTTCGCTTTCGGATTTTGTTATTGCTTTTTATAATCCAAGGTCATTAGAAAGAAATTGGCAATTACAAAAAGCAATTGAAATTCTTTTGCAAAACAGGTCAAAAACAACACCAATAGTATTGGCTCGTCAAATTGGCAGAGATGATGAACAAGTTGAAGTTCATATGCTTGGTTCTATTCCTGTAAAAAAGGTTGACATGCTTACACTGATA
>QCFH01000008.1 GCA_003278345.1 Prochlorococcus sp. AG-363-C02
ATCTTGCCTTCTTAATTCAGGTATAGGAATTGTTCCTAATTGTGTGCTATCAGCATACCTTTGAGAAAATTCTTGAAAAGTAAATGACCTGTGTCTTAGGATCTGAGCAGCTATACCTCTATTGGTTTCAATTTTAAGAGTCATATATGCCTGTTCAAAGACACTCCAATGTTCATGTTGTATACAGTATTTTATTAACTTATGAAAATCTTGATTTTCTTGATTCTTAGGATTACTAACCCTGGCAATATATGCCATGGTCTTCTCGGCTTCTGGCGTTACTGTTATTAAATTAACTTCATTGTTCATTTCTAAATCTTTGCAAGAGTAACTTTTTCGGGTTGATTTTGATATTTTCCCTTCCTATCTCTATAAGTTGTTTCACAAGGATCACCCTCAAAGAATAATAATTGACATATTCCTTCATTGGCATATATTCGACAGTCAGCGCCAGAGCTATTACTAAATTCAAGAGTTAAATGTCCTTCCCAGCTTGCTTCTGCAGGAGTTGTATTTACTATTATTCCTAATCTTGCATAAGTACTTTTTCCAAGGCAAATAACGGTTATGTTCGGCGGCACTTTCATTTTTTCTAGCGCAACGCCTAATCCATATGAATGTGCAGGAAGGATAAAATAATCTCCATCGTTATCTTTTTGAATAGCTGTTGCTTCCAGATTTTTAGGATTGAACTTTTTGGGATTCATAATTGTCCCAGGGACATGGCGAAATATAAGGAATTCTTTTGGTGAAAGCCTTAGGTCATAGCCATATGAAGAACAACCAAAGCTTAGAACAGGCTTCTGTTGAGAATTAGGCTCAAGGTGTCTAATTAGATTTGGTTGAAAAGGCTCGAGCATGCCTAATTTAGATTGCTCGATAATCCATCGATCGTTTTTAAGCATTATTTAGAGCACCTCAATTGAGTAATTTGATCAGCCATTGAAAAAACCTTACTGGGGATTGAAGGTCCTGTGAAAATTACATCAATAGATTCATGCCTATTTTCTAAAGTAGTGATCAAGTCTTTTTCTTTAATAAAACCGAATTCAATAGCTAATCCAATTTCATCGAGTACTAACCTGTCTAATGAATTGTTATAAATGAGTTCCTTGCATACTTCCCAAACTTCTTTAATAGCCCTTTTGATAATCTCACCTTCTTCTGATGTGTTGAAACTTGAACTTAATGGTTTGTTTATGCAACTATAAATATTTGGCCTTAGCCATTCAAGTCCACCGCACAAATTAATTGTATTTCTTGGACCTTGTGCTACCCCACCTTTTAAAAATTGAGATATTAAGACTCTGCTCCCTAAACCAGCTGATCGCAGTGCTTCACTGAGAACGTTAGAGAAGCTACCTCTGTAGGGTGATGAATAAACCTGTAATTGCCCTTGCGAAGAAATAACCTTTAGCTTTGGCTTCGCCTGAATTTCTCTAATAGGGCTTAAACCATATTGATTTCTTGTTGGGTATTGATTTTTTGGGCTTGGACTAGCTGTCATGAACTGGTAAAAGCAATATGATCTATACTTTTTAAATCTAGCGGTATAGATTATCTTCACAACTATTTTGACACTATAGGTAGTGTGTAGATGGACTTGTAAAAATTTGTACTTTAAGTATTTTCTTTTAAGTTAAGTGGTTTTATTTGTGGCTTTAATCTCAAAAAGTTGTTTTTGCTACATGATGATCTTAGTGAAATCCTTATGTTCATCTTAAGTATTTTCTAAAGTTGACAGCTTTAGATGGATCTTTTAATCGTTATTCCAAACATTTTCTTGGGATGCCTCACAACAATTTGAAGGAGCAGATTTCCGAAAAAAAGACACTTTTAGAAGTCATTAGAGGCCTTGATGGCGCTTCTAGTGAGACTGTGGAAAGGTCTAAAACAATTTTCTTTCCTGGTGACCCAGCTGAAAGGGTTTATTTGATTAGAAGGGGGGCTGTTCGACTAAGTCGTGTATATGAATCCGGAGAAGAGATTACTGTTGCTTTGCTAAGAGAAAATAGTCTTTTTGGAGTACTTTCTTTGCTTACTGGGCATAGATCTGATCGCTTTTATCATGCTGTTGCATTTACAAGGGTAGAAATGAGCTCTGCTCCTGCGGGCTCAGTCATGAATGCTATAGCTTCTGATAGTGGTGTTGGGTTGCTTCTGTTGCAAGGTTTGTCTAGCAGGATCTTGCAAACAGAATCAATGATAGAAACGCTTACCCATAGAGATATGTCTTCGCGATTAGTAAGCTTTCTTCTTGTTCTTTGTAGAGATTTTGGTGTTCCTAGTGATACAGGTATAACTATTGATCTAAGGCTTTCTCATCAAGGCATAGCAGAAGCAATTGGATCTACCAGAGTTACTATTACTAGGCTTTTGGGGGATTTAAGAAACTTAGGCTTGTTACAGATAGATAGAAAAAAAATAACTGTTTTTGATCCAATAGCGCTAGCTAAACGTTTTAATTAAAAAAATATTCAATTAGGTATTAAATTAGATTTATAAAGATTAATACGGCTTTAAGTGACAGGTTGGCGTCTTATTATTTTCTTGCTCTTACTAGGTGGAGTTCTTTCAACCTTTGGGGATTTATTGGGTAGTCGTATAGGTAAGGCTCGATTAAGTATTTTTAAATTGAGGCCAAGAAGAACTGCAGTTTTAATAACTATTTTGACGGGTAGTTTGATTAGCGGCATTTCAATTAGCTTAATGATCTTTGTTAATGAGAAATTAAGAATTGGTTTGTTTGAATTGGATGATATTCAAGCTGAATTAAAAGAGAAGAGAGAAGAATTGATTCCCTTAAATAAGCAAAGAGAAGATCTTCAATTAAAAATAGATAAAGCTGAGAAAGAGATTATAAATATGAGTAAAGGAATATCTGCTTTTAGGAAAGGTGAAGTTGTAATAGCAAGCGGACAAAGTCTTGGAACTTTTAATGTAAGATTGCTTGAAACATCTAATGTAAAACAAGAAATAGAAAATATTATAAGAAGGGCAAATTTCAATGCATTTATTAGAGTTAGCCCAGGTAAAATACCTGATAGAAGAATGGTATTAGTTCGCCGAGATCATATAGCTAATTTAGCTAAAATTATATCTGATAAAAGAGAATGGGTAGTAATTATTCGTTCAGCGGCTAATGTGATTTTGGGAGAGACATATGTATATGCATTCCCTGAGGTTATTTTGAATAAAAATATAGTTAAAAAAGGCGAATTGATTTCAAGTGAAAATATCAATAATTTTGACATAAAAAATAATTCATTGGAACAACAGATTAAGAATCTTCTTGCTTCAACTTTGGCTGAAGTAAAGAGAAGAGGATCTCTTGCGACAGAAATTCAAGTTGAATCTGATTCAATGCAAAATATTTTAAGTATTTATAATTCTAATAAAAATTTAAACTTAAAAGTAGATGCTATTTCACAATTAGAAAGTGATACAGCAGATAAAATATCAATCTTTTTAAGATCAAATGAAACTAAAAATAATTTATATATTGACTAGGAAATGAATATTATAATTTCAATAGATCCAGGAAATAAAAAATGCGGATTATTACTAGCAGATATAAATAAATTATCTGTTATTTCAGGGAAAACAGTAAAAAAATCCTATGTAATTAGCTTAATTAATGAATGGAAAAATAGTTATAATATTGATTTAATTCTTCTTGGTAATGGAACTACTAGTAAATACTGGCAATCTGAACTTAATGCAAATAATTTTACTCTTGTTCAATTAGTGGATGAAGCAATGACTACATTAAGAGCAAGAGAAAGATATTTAGAGCTTTGTCCTCCAATATTTCCTATTAGTTTGTTGCCAAAGACATTAGTATTTCCACCATCTAATTTAGATGCTGTAGTTGCTTTGATTTTGGTAGAAGACTTTATTAAAAAGAAATTAGAATGGAAAAAACCCATAGAACTTAGAATTTGGCCTTAATAGTAAAAATATAATCTCCTCCAGGTTCAAGACAATAGTCAGTTTTTATTAAAAAACGCATTAGGGAATCTTGTATTAGGGCTCTTCCTAGTGGGGGTTCTACTAAAAGTTCTCCATTGCTAAACTTCCAATTAAACTCCCAACTAAACTCACCTGCTGATATTTCACCTTGAATTGATTTGGAAGAGAAATCTTGACTATAGACTCTTAAATGTGCTGTTGTAGATGGCTTGTGTTGCATAAATTATGTCTATAGGCCAGTTGAAGAAGAATTTAAGAAAGTAATTCCTCTTTCTAATCCAATGTTCTGAATTAAATCTAAGCCTTTAATTAATTTATCTAGAACTTCTTCAATTTTTGAGTTTTCCTCTTTTTTAAATCTTCCTAGTACATGCGCAGTGGTGTCTTTTTGACGCTCTGAGCTTATTACTTCAGGTGCACCTATTCCAATCCTTAGTCTGCAAAACTCTTTTCTACCAAGGTGACTGATTATATCCTTTAGTCCATTATGTCCCCCAGAACCACCTTCTTTTCTGAATCTTAATTTCCCTAATGGTAAGTCCATATCATCAACAAGTACTAATATTTCTGTTGCTTCTAGTCCATACCATTTCATGGCGGCACTAATTGAACGCCCACTTTCATTCATATAAGTTATTGGCATTAAAAGTCTTTTTTTATTCCCTCCTGATCCAATACTTGCAATATTTCCATAAACTTTCTTATTCAAATTGAATCGAACAGATTCTTTGTGGGCGATTTTCTCTAACGCCATAAATCCAATATTATGGCGAGTTCCTTGATATTTTGAGCCGGGATTACCAAGTCCAGCTATTAACCGGAAATTACCCGAATTCATTTTAATTGTTTAATAATACCTAATGTAATTATATTTTTTAACTGTTTTAAGAAGAACTCTCTTTATTTTTACTCTAGATCTTTCTTTGTGTCAGTTTCCTCGGAATCGTTAACTGCTTTTTTAAGCTCATTTTCGAATTCAGAAGATGCTTTCTGAAGACTTTTTATTGTTTTCCCAAGACTTCTGCCAATCTCAGGCAATTTCTTAGGGCCAAAAATAACCAAGGCAAGGGCAAGTATGACTGCAATTTCAGGCAGACCTACACCAAAGATATTCATGAGCTTAATTTAATAAAGTCAGGCTTCCTTGACTTAATTAATTCCGTTCCAGTCAACAGAGAAACCTTGCAATAGAAGTGATTGGTTATAAATCTGTAGAAGAATTACTAGAAAAACAAGAAGGAAAACTCCTATTAAAGCCATTACTGGTACGGCACCCCATCCGGCTACAACCTTGCCTTGGCCAGAGTTGCCAATAGATTTCAACAGTGATCCAAGAGCAGTTTTTTGTCCCATTTTAAGTTTCGAGCCTCAGTTGATGATTAATTTCGGATATTGTATGAGAAATACCCTCTAAGATTTAAAACCTGTAGAAAGAATTGATGCAAACTTCATCTCCAGCCCTATCAATAGCAATAGCTATGTTGGTAATTTTGCTTGGTTTAACAGGCTTTGGGGTCTACACAGCCTTTGGCCCACCTGCAAGGGCGCTAGATGACCCATGGGATGAACATGACGATTAATGGTTCAGGAAAAAATTTGCTTTATTAAGCTGAATGTCATAGAAACATTTCAATACAAGGTAATAATTGGGCGCATAGGGGCATAGTTGCCCATAAGATACATGTGTTTAGTAGAAGATTTAGCTAGTCATGCTTGCTTTAAAGATTTCCGTCTATACGGTTGTATTCTTTTTTGTTGGGGTTTTCTTATTTGGCTTTTTGGCTAGTGACCCAAGTAGAACTCCAGCTAGAAAAGATCTGGAAAGCCCACAAGACTAAGAAATTAGTCTTCACTCACCATATTCATAACTAATATTGGTCTAAAACTAGATCAGTATTGTTGTCTTTATGAGCTTTTCTTATTCGCCGACTTGTAGCTCTTGCAGGCGATAGTTACTCGTGGTTTGCTTACAGGACTTTTTTCTGTAAGTAGTTTTGTTCTGTCTCCTTGTAAAGGGGGAAATTTTCATGCAACTTTTTTACGTGACTCTTATTCGCAAATAAATATTTCCCCTAGTCAAAATAAAGATTTGAACCACAACAATGATAAATCGAAATCCTATGACATTGCTAAAGATGATTTAAGTAAAGATATTGATAATATACTTCTAGATTTAGAAATAACTTCTGAACAACAATATTGGGAGGATGGTAATATCTTTTTTGCAGAAGGTAATGTAAAAGCTATTATAAATGGAGCAACATTAAAGACAGATAAATTAAAGGTTGATCAATTAAATAAAACTTTAACAGCTAATGGAAATGTAATCTTTATAAATGGCTCTAATTATTTTAGTGCTAGCTATTTTAAGTATGATTTAGATGCTAGAAAAGGTAGATTAGATAATGTTTATGGAGTAATTGATATTAAATTGATTCCAAAAGATTTAAATCTTATCAAATCTCCTAAAGTTGATGAAGTTTTAAAAGATAAAGATGAAGAATATATTTCTAGTGAGGTTAAATTGCAAGATGGATTTACTTTAGAGGGCAGCTTAGATCCGTCAATGAAGATATTGTCTAGTAATGAAAGTAAAATTAATTCTATTAATAGATGGCGTTTAAAAGCATCGAATATATTAATTCATAGAAATGGATGGAAGGCTGAAAAAGTTAGTTTTACTAATGACCCATTTAACCCCGCACAAAGTAGGATAGATGCTTATAAAGTTGAATTATTAGAAATTGGTGAAGAAAAAGAAAATTATATTCTTACTGCTAAAAAGAGTTATTTAGTACTAGAAGATAAGATAAAAGTACCATTAGGTAATAGGAAAATATCAAAAGAAGGTTTAGAGGATTGGAAAAGATTTGAGAAGTGGATTCTAGGTATAGATGGGAATGATAGAGATGGCATTTTTATTGGAAGGCAATTAAGTCCTATAAACTTACCTTTTCAATATAGTTGGTCATTACAGCCTCAATATTTAATACAAAGGTCTATAGAAGGAAAAACTAATGCATATCCAGAAGAAGGAGGAGCTTTTAATAGTCCAAAAATTGAGTCATTTACTAATGTTGAAGATGCATTTGGATTGCAAAGTGAAATTATAGGAAATACATTTACTTGGGATACAAATATTATTTCGAGTATAACTACATTTAATCCAGATAGATTTGCTAATGGAACTAGGCACTCAGTTAATTTCTCTA
Organism: Prochlorococcus sp. AG-363-C02; assembly: GCA_003278345.1. Lineage (GTDB taxonomy): Bacteria > Cyanobacteriota > Cyanobacteriia > PCC-6307 > Cyanobiaceae > Prochlorococcus_E. Next base: position 7,185 of record QCFH01000008.1, read on the forward strand.
AAGAATTTAATGGGAAAAATTTCAAGGGGGTTAAGGCAAATTTATTTGGAGAATATCGTTATAATTTTTATGAAATTTGGGATAATTCAATAAATAGAAATGATATATATACTGCTTATGGTTTCAAGATAGATAAGAAAGGTAAATTAGAATCTGATAATATGAATTCTAATTATGCATTAAGAGTTGGTATAGGAGAGTATCATGCATTAGAAAATAATGGCAGTCAATTAATAAATAGATTTCGTTCCAATCTAAACGGAAGAATAGATAGCAATTACCCTCTTATTTATTTTAAGAAAAAACAAAATGTTGAATATATCAGGCCTTCTAATTCTCCTAAAGTAATAACTCCAAGTCTTTCTTTAAATAGTTTAATTACTTCTTCTAATTATATTTATGAGGGTGGCCAACAACAATCTTCAATTGGCTTTGGACTAGGACCTGAAATTACTATCGGTAGTTTGAGTAGGAATTATTTTGATTATACTAATATGTCTATATTGCCAGTTATTACTTTTAAAGCTGGTGATAGCCCATTTGAATTTGATAATAAAAAAGATTTACTTACTTTAAAATTTGTTCTTTCACAGCATATTGTTGGGCCATTATTAATTAAGACTATAAATGAATGGAATATTGATTCTGGATCTGATAATTATGGAAACTCTATAGATTCAAAGGCCGCGATTATGATACAGAGAAGGGCTTATGAACTAGGATTATTTTATGATTTTGAAAATCATTCCGGTGGGGTAAGCTTTAGCTTGAATGGATTTGGATTTAAAGGAATTCCTGAACCTTTCTAAATAAAAAAATTATATTATAAAAGAATTAAGATAAGGAATTTTCTTCATGGTTATATTGATCTTTTCTTTTCCATTAATTAATATCGAAGTGGCATCCCAGGCACCAGATGTTAACATTTTACGGGATTCTTTTTCAATCTTTAAAGGCCATGAATCTTCTTCTGCAATTATTTTTTTTGATTGAATATCTATGTTGAACAGTAATTGCTTAAATGTATTAACTTTATAAATTAATGATTTAATATTTGGTTCAGACATTGTTACACAAGGTATTCCAATTGATAAGCAATTGCCATAAAATATTTCCGCAAAACTTTGACCAATAATGGCTCTAATTCCCCATCGCATTAAAGCTTGAGGTGCATGTTCTCTGCTTGATCCGCAGCCAAAATTCTTATCAACTATTAGTATTGATGCGTTCTTGTTGTTGTCATTATCAAAAGGGTGTAGGTTATCAATTTCTTTTCTGTCATCCATAAATACCTGATTTCCTAATGCTTCGAAATTTACACACTTAAGAAAGCGAGCTGGGATAATTCGATCGGTATCAATGTCATTTCCAGGTAAGTATATACATTTTCCTATAACTGATTTTATAGGTCCGAAAGGAAAGAAAGAAGCTTGAGTCATAGTAATGATGATTGTTAATTCTTAGTTAATTATTTTTCGAACATCTACTATCGATCCATTAACAGCAGCAGCAGCTACCATTGCAGGACTCATTAATAATGTTCTGCCTTTGGAAGAACCTTGTCTTCCTTTGAAGTTTCTATTACTCGAACTTGCGCTTATTTGATCTTTCTCAAGTTTGTCAGGATTCATTGCAAGACACATTGAACACCCAGGCTTTCTCCATTCAAAACCAGCTTTAATAAAAATTTGGTGTAAACCTTCTTTTTCTGCTTCTTTAGCTACTTTTTCTGAGCCAGGAACTACAAAAGCCTTTACTCCTTTTGCAACTTTTCTTTCTTTTACTATTTCTGCCGCTTTTTTCAAGTCACTTAAGCGACCATTAGTGCAACTTCCAATAAAACAAACATCTATCTTTAGTCCCTCTAATGAAGTGCCTGGCTTCAGATTCATATATTTATATGCTTCTAAAGCGGTTTGCTGATCACTTTTCTCCAATGCTTCTGGTTTAGGAATCAATGAATCAATAGCTATTGCTTGACCTGGAGTAATCCCCCAAGTGATTGTTGGAGCAATCTGTGCTGCGTCAAATACAACTTCATCGTCATAAATTGCATCTTCATCGCTTGAAAGTGATTTCCACCATTGAACAGCTGCATCCCAGTTTTTACCTTTTGGTGAATAGTCCTTTCCTTCTAGGTAATCAAATGTTTTTTTATCTGGATTTATATAGCCACATCTTGCCCCTCCTTCGATGGACATATTACAAATGGTCATTCTTTCTTCCATAGAAAGATTTTCAATAGCGGGACCTGAAAACTCATATGCATAACCAACGCCTGCTTTAACTCCTAGTTTTTGGATTACATGAAGTATTAGATCTTTTGCAAAAACACCTTTCTTCAATTTACCTAAGAATGAAAGACGACGAACTTTAAGTTTTTTCATAGCCAATGTTTGACTTGCAAAAACATCTCGAACTTGACTTGTTCCTATTCCAAAAGCAATGGATCCAAAAGCACCATGAGTAGATGTGTGGGAGTCACCGCATGCAATTGTCATACCAGGTTGAGTTAAACCTATTTCTGGAGCAATTACATGAACAATTCCTTGATTTCCTGATCCTAAATTGAAAAGTTTGATGGAGTGCTTTGAGCAATTCTCCTCTAGTTTTTTAAGCATTTCTTCTGCAAGATGATCAGAAAAAGGCCTGATTTGATTTGTAGTAGGAACGATATGATCAACTGTCGCAATTGTTCTTTCTGGACAAAAAAGATTTAGACCTTTTTCTTCTAAAGATGAAAAAGCTTGCGGACTTGTGACTTCATGAATTAAGTGTAAACCAATAAAAAGTTGTGTAGAGCCACTAGGAAGTTCTCTTACTCGATGAAGATCCCAAACTTTGTCATAGAGAGTTTTACAACTCAAAGGCTAACTCCATTCAATAAAAACATTACCTTTACTTAAGCAGAAATAGTCGCAATCGATCTAGAGCTCTTACAACACTCAATTTTTGAATGTCCGATCTACTTCTATGTGATCCAAAGTTTTCTTGAATTGATTCTTGATATTTTTCCCCTTTAATAAAAAACTCGACTCTTCCTATGGGCTTATTTTCAGTTCCTCCATTTGGACCTGCAATTCCACTTATTGAAATAGACCAATCAGTTTGAAAAGTTTTGCGAATGCCCAAAGCCATTGATTTTGCAACAGGTCCTGATACAGCCCCATATTGTTTGATTAATGCAGAAGGAACGCCTAGAATATTTTGCTTTATTTGATTATTATATGCCACAATTCCACCCAAAAAGACATCTGAGGATCCTGGAATAGCTGTTATAGCTGATGCAAGATTTCCTCCTGTGCAAGACTCTGCAACTGAAATTGATTCATTTCTTTTACGCAATAAATTGATTACAACCGAAGCTAGTGTTTGATTGTCATTAGAAAAAATATTTGTATTAAATAACTTTTTTAACTTATCTTCTATTGGTTCAATAAGATAATTTGTTTCATCTATAGTTTTAGCTTGAGCTGTAATCCTTAACTTGACTTCACCTAAAGATGCATAAGGTGCAACAGTTGGATTCTTATTTATAAGAATATCTGGTATCATTTCGACTAGCTTAGATTCACTAATTCCAGAAAAATTTAGTATCTTACTATTTATAATTTTTCTAGAATTAAATGATTTAGAAAGCCAATATTTTATTGTTTTTTCCCACATTAATTTCATTTCAGATGGAACCCCAGGTAAAGTGATAACAGTAAAGTCATCTTTTGGCTTCCATATAATCCCAGGAGCTGTTCCTGTTGGATTTGGAACGATTTGAGCTCCTTTTGGTATTTTTGCTTGTTTGAAATTGTTCTTAGGTAATTTAAAATTATCTTTAAATTTGCTTTTTATATCCTGAATAATAATGCTACTTTCAATTAATTCAGCTTCGAAAGTTGATGCTATTGTTTCAGTAGTTATGTCATCTGGAGTAGGCCCTAAACCTCCTGTTGTAATTAAAATGCTGCTTCTTTTTGAAGCATCAGATAAAACATTTTTTAACCGTTCATGATTATCTCCTACTACGGTTTGAAGATAATGAGGTAAGCCTAGTAATGATAATTGCTCTGCTAACCATTTTGCATTACTATTTAATATATTACCTAGTAATAATTCTGAACCTATACATAAAATCTCAACGCCTTTATTTTGTGACATTTATCAAATTTATTTAATTAATTTTTACTATAAAGAGGAAAGCGATTGCATAGACTTACTACTCTCTCTTTACATTTTTTCTTTGTAGATAAATCTTCAGGATTTAAAAGACAATCAGATATCACATCAGCAATTTCAATAAATGCTTTTTCATTAAATCCTCTTGTAGTTAATGCAGCAGTACCTAGTCTCAACCCACTAGTAACAAAAGGAGATTCGGGATCGAAAGGAACAGTGTTTTTATTTGCTGTAATGTTTATTTCGCTAATTAATGAATCAGCTTTCTTACCGGTCATTTCGATGCTTCTTAGATCAAGCAAAACAATATGATTATCAGTCCCTTTACTAACTACAGTGATGCCCCTTTCTTGAATTCTCTTAGCTAGAGCTTTTGAGTTTGTAATTACTTGACGGGAATATGAAATAAAACTTTCTTGCAAAGCTTCGCCAAAGGCTACTGCTTTTGCTGCAATCACATGCTCTAAAGGCCCGCCTTGATTGCCAGGGAAAACAGCTTTATCAAATCTTTTTCCAAATTCTTCATCTCTGCATAGTATTAAGCCTCCACGAGGCCCTCTGAGGGTTTTATGAGTAGTGGTAGTAACAACATCGCAATATGGAATTGGACTTGGATGAACTCCGCTTGCTACTAGACCTGCAATATGTGCCATATCTGCAAGTAAATATGCTCCTACTTCATCGGCGATTGATCTAAAAGCTTTGAAATCTATAGTTCTTGGATAGGCAGAATAACCACAAATAATTAGCTTTGGTTGAGATTGGATAGCGATTTCCCTAACTTTTTCCATATTTAACATTTCTGTTTTTTCATCTACTCCGTAATGAACTGCTTTAAACCATTTCCCACTTACATTTACAGGTGATCCATGAGTTAAATGGCCTCCATGAGATAGGTCCATACCAAGTATTGTGTCGCCAGGCTTGAGAAGAGCTAAAAAGACAGCAAAATTAGCTTGAGCCCCACTATGTGGCTGAACGTTTACCCAAGGAGCATTGAATAATTTTTTTGCTCTTGAAATAGCTATTTGCTCAATTGCATCAATATTTTCACAGCCACCGTAGTAGCGCTTATTTGGTAATCCTTCTGCATATTTATTAGTTAATACAGATCCTTGAGCTTCCATAACTGCTTTGGAAGTGAAATTTTCGCTTGCGATAAGCTCTAAATGAGTCTCTTGCCTTAAATTTTCTTGGTTAATTAATTTTGATAAATCTGGGTCAGTTTCGTGAAGATTTGAATTAATCGAGATCAATGGCTTAGTCTCTTTTTCTAGTCATTATTTGGATAGTAAACAAAGGATGGCTTTTAAAAAAGAAAATTCTTCTTAATTTTATTTTGTATGTTGAATGGGTGTAAAAGTTTTTAAGCGCGCCTGGAGAGATTCGAACTCCCGACCCTCTGATCCGTAGTCAGATGCTCTAATCCGCTGAGCTACAGGCGCATATTTTTTAACTAAAGAGTTTTGACATACTCCTAGTCGATTATAGGATGTCGTGAAAACTATATTTATCTCAATTAAATGCCTCTTCGTTGGTATGGGAATGGAGATCTTTCAGATCCTATCTATCTCCATTTTTCGAGAATAGTAAATTTCACTATTCATGCCATGGCTTTTGCTGCGGTTAATAGTGGATTATGGCTGGCTCAGCAAATTCGCCATTCATGGCCTCAGCTTCAATTTTTTACAGGTGTCTGGATGCTGTTGCTTTTAGCTCATCTAACATATGTGATGATTCGAAGACCTTCTTCTCAAAGCTCTACTCTAAAAGAGTAAGCAGGTTTGAAAAATTTGGAGATTAATTATGTCTACACGACTTAGTAGTAATCAATTGCATGAGTTGGAAATTTCAATAGCTGATCGAATATATCTCCAAGTTCAAAAGTGGCATCTTTACTTAGGTGATGCAGGCTTGTCGAAGGCTTTGGCAATAGAATGTCAAGCCTATCTTGATAAAGGTTCGAGTGTGGCTGCCAAAAAGGCATTTGATTCTGTGATTGTTCAACTTGGTGGAGGAAATACTGAGATGCCATTGTCTAAATTAATTTCTTCTGGACAAGTTTTTGAATTAGAAGAGATTTTGGAACCGTATTGTGGATAAGGTTGATTTAATTAGGTATTTGATGTGCTAATTATTGAGGTTACTAATGCTAGAGAGGTTCTTCGAAGGGAAATAGGGAGGTTGGGAGAACGCTTTATCGGAAAAGTTTCTGATGCTGAGGCTCAGGTAGAAAAAACATTGATTAATGAAATGGAAAATGCATTTCAAGAATTTGGAATTGAAGCCAGAATTATTTCAGTAAAGGGACCTAGATTAGATGGTAGGGATTCTCTCCAATTCCCTCTTCATGTTCGAGAAGAAAGAGATGTCACATTGGATGAAAATTGAATTTTTTAATGAATATGTTTGATACATCACTAATTTCTTCTATCCCAAATATTTTAGAAAGCAAAATAAATAATAGGAATGATAATCCAATAATTGATGCAACTATAAAAATTTCCCATAAAAAATTATGAAATAATAAAAAGAAAATCTTATTAGCATATAGAGCGAATATGCTTGTTATCATTCCACAAATTGTTAACTTGAGAAAATCTAAGCCCCATTTCTTTAAATACAAATCTTGAACCTCTAATTTCAACCTTAAAAGTAGCTTTATAGATGTAAATATATTAACAATTACAGTTGCAATTACTAAACCTTTAGCACCTAAATTTATAGGAATATAGCTTCCAAAAGGAGTAGGTCCTCCAACTAGAATCCAGTCTAGTAAAATATTTAAAAATATTCCTATCACAGAAAGTTTAAATGGATATTGGCTATTGCCAAATGCATAGAATATACGTACCAATAAATCTCTTATTAAATAAGCTGGCATGCCTATTCCATAGCAAATTAATAATTTTGCCACAAGATCAATTGCTTTAGAGTCAAATACTCCTCTCCCAAAAACTATGGTAGTTATAGGAACACTTAAAGCTATAAAAATTGATCCTAAAAAAATCATACTAGCAGAAGAGAAAATAAACCCTTGCCTAATTCTTTTTATAAGTTCTCTTCTATCTTCTTTATTATTAAGTCTAGAAAATAATGGAAGTAAAGGTAATAAAATAGTATTTGATACTAATCCTAATGGGGCTTGGATTAAGAAATTTGCATAGCTTAGTCCAGCCGCTGCAGCTACAATATTAGAAGCAAAAAATAGATCTGTAAAAACATTTATTTGCAACATTCCAGAAGATAGGCACGCAGGAAAAATTATTCTCCAAACATCTTGAACACCTGAATTATTCCAGTCAAATATTAGTTTTAATTTGAGGAGACCTTTTCTCTTTAATATTGGAATTTGAACTATCCATTGAATTATTGCTCCTATCAATGTTGCTTTTGCTAGTATCAACCCTCCATCTATGCCAATATTTATTGATCTATAATTTGAAGATTGATCTAACCAGAAAATACTAACAGCAATTATAATTATTAGACTTGAAATAACTGGTGATAATGTAGGTATTAAGAATTCATTTTTTGCATTTAATGTACCAAATCCAGTACCTATAAATCCTGATAAAAGGACAATAGGGGACATTATCTTAAGTTGATTAACAGCCATAATATGAGTATTTTGATCTAAGCCTGGACCTAAGACTCTTATAACTGGATCTGCTGCAAAAAATAAAATTCCACTAATTAATATAAATGAGAAAAGAATATAAGTGTTTACAGCAGAAAGAATATAGGCACTTTCTTTTCTACCCTTACGGCTTAAAATAGAAACGATTGCATTGTGTAAAGGCCCATTTATCCCTCCTAAAAGAATTAGAAAAAAGCCTGGCAATATATATGCATAGTTATAGGCGTCATATATAGTTCCAACACCAAAAACAGCTGCTATTACAATCTGTCTAGCCATTCCGCCCGTTTTACTAAGCACTGTGCCGATGCTTACTAGTGCTGAAATAGTCTTAAGAGAATTTTTCATTTTTTATAGCTACTGAATTTCATAAATTACTTAATATTGTTTAAGTAGATGATTCAAACTATTCAAGAGAGATCTAATTCTAATGATCGCTAAGACACTTAAAACTTTCTCATCTTTAACTGAAGGCATCTTATTAAAAAGATATAAACGTTTTTTAGCAGATGTTGAGCTTGAATCTGGAGAAGTAGTAACTGCTCATTGTGCAAATACAGGTCCAATGTCAGGAGTCCTTCATCCTGGAGGTTTAGTTAGATTGAGTTTTGTTCCTTCACCCTCGAGAAAATTGTCTTGGTCATGGGAACAAGCTCTTGTAACTTCTGAACAAGGAGATTGTTGGGTAGGCGTTAATACCTCTTTGGCTAATAAGCTGGTTTTACTAGCGATAGAAGCTGGCTTACTTGATGAAAAATTGGGACAAATTGAAGACATTAGGAAGGAAGTGGTTTATGGAGTTGAAAAAAAGAGTCGAATAGATTTACTTCTTACTCCACAGGCTTGCAATTTAGATAAACGTAAAATTTTTTTAGAAGTGAAAAATACAACTTGGAGTAAAGGTGATAAGGCGTTATTCCCGGACACCATTACTAAAAGAGGGCAAAAACATCTTAAGGAGCTTATTAATGAAATACCTTCTTCAAGGGCTGTACTTGTACCCTGCATAAGTAGAAATGATATGAAAGTATTTGCCCCTGGTGATTCTGCAGATTCAGAATATGGCGATCTTTTTCGGTTAGCAGTCAATAAAGGAGTGGAGATATTGCCTTGCTCTTTTGGTTTTTTTAAAAATCACATCACATGGGAAGGTTTGTTGCCATTTGAACTAAGTGAAAACTCTGATTAGTTGATTGCTATTTTTGTTCCAATAACAAAAGCTAGTAGTAGTGCAGAAATGAGTGCTAACAGTGACCCTGCAATTACTTTTGACATTGATTTTCTAAGGTCGTCTGTGGTGTTGGTTTTTGCCATTGGTAAATCTAGCTTTCAATTAGGAAACAAATATTGGATTATGTATTAATTATTACCAGGCAGTATCAAGTAATTATTCATATTGATATCTGTAAGAGCTGTTTGAAAAAAATCAGTTCATCTCGCAGATTTCATCATTTATGACCACTGCTTCTAAAATTTCATCTAGGAGGCCCATGAGGCGTCTTAAGGAGGCAAGCCTCTTAGAAGGACCGATGATGCTTTTTCAAAGCATAAAAGGATTGAGTTCCCATCGTTCTTTGCTCTGGTTTGCTTGTGTGCCTTTAGCCCTATTTGGCTTAGGTGTTTTTAACCTTTCAGCTCATGCATCAGAGTTACCAGAACTTAATGCTGCATTTTTGGCTAATAATCTCTGGCTATTAATTGCAACCATTCTGGTTATTTTTATGAATGCAGGCTTCGCAATGGTTGAAGCAGGCATGTGTAGATCTAAGAATGCAGTAAACATTCTAGCTAAGAATTTATTTGTTTTTGCTCTAGCAGTAACCGCATATTGGGTTGTTGGTTATTCCATCATGTATGGAAATTCAGTTTTGGGAGGATTTCTATTTTTTAAAGGACTCTTTTTAGATACCTCAGTTACTGCTGAAATGGTTTCTAATGGAGATCTTGTCCCAACAGTTGATTTCCTTTTCCAAGCAGCATTTGCTGGTACTGCAGCGACAATTGTTTCAGGTCTAGTTGCTGAAAGAGTTAAGTTTGGAGAGTTTGTTGTTTTCTCTCTAATTTTAACTGCATTTATATATCCAATAGCTGGTAGTTGGCAGTGGAATGGAGGTTGGTTAGCTGAAGCAGGATTCAGAGATTTTGCAGGATCTTCAATTGTTCACTCCGTTGGTGCATGGGCAGGTTTAGTTGGCGCTATGTTGCTAGGCCCTCGTATTGGTAAATATATTGATGGCAAACCTCAAGCAATGCCTGGTCACAATATGGCTATCGCAACCTTAGGAGCACTCATCCTATGGATTGGTTGGTATGGTTTCAACCCAGGTTCTCAGTTGGCAATGGATCAATGGGTCCCATATGTAGCTGTAACAACTACTCTTGCTGCTGCCGGTGGAGCAATAGGAGCAACCGTTGTGTCTACTGTTTTTTCTGGTAAGCCAGATTTGACAATGATTATTAATGGAATTCTTGCTGGATTAGTAAGTATTACTGCTGGTTGTGCAGATCTAACTCTTGCGGGTTCTTGGCTTGCAGGACTTATTGGAGGAGTGATTGTTGTTTTTGCAGTTTCTGCACTTGATTCTGCTGGGATTGATGATCCGGTTGGAGCTTTTTCAGTACACGGTGTTTGTGGTGTTTGGGGAACAATTGTAATTGGACTCTGGGGCTACGATATCCAAGGAACCGGAGCAGGAATCGGCTTATTTACTGGTGGCGGATTTTCTCAATTAGGAATTCAAGTCCTTGGAGCTGCTGCTTATGCAATATGGACACTTGTAACTTGTTGGATTGCTTGGTCTGTCATTGGAGGTTTCTTTGGTGGCATTCGTGTTTCTGAACAAGAAGAAACTCAGGGTCTAGATATAGGTGAGCATGGTATGGAAGCTTATCCAGATTTTGCTTCATCTAACTAATCAGGATTTATAAATTCTTTAAAAAACCTGGCTATAAATGCCAGGTTTTTTTTTTTTCCAATATCTTTTCATAGAGTTTGATAGTGTAGGTCCATGACTATGGATACCCAAGCATTTAAACGATCACTTCATCATTCTGATCGATACAATCGTAGGGGTTTTGAGTCTCCTGCAAAAAGGGCTCAAGCTCTTGAGAAGGCTTATCAGAGCGATTTAATAGCTTCTATTAGAGATAATGGATATTTGTTAGAACATGGTCGCTTAAGAGTAAGACTTGCTGAGGCATTTGGTTTTTGCTGGGGAGTGGAACGAGCTGTTGCAATGGCCTATGAGACAAGGCGGCATTATCCAAATGAAAGTATTTGGATAACAAATGAAATTATTCACAATCCTTCTGTGAATGATCATTTAAGGAATATGAATGTTCGATTTATCTCAGCTGAAAAAGGTATAAAGGACTTTTCGGCCGTTCAAGATGGAGATGTAGTAATACTGCCTGCTTTTGGCGCAACTGTTCATGAAATGAAGCTTCTTCATGAACGTGGTTGTCACATAATAGATACAACCTGTCCATGGGTGTCAAAGGTTTGGCATACCGTTGAAAAGCATAAAAAGCATGAATTTACTTCCATTATTCATGGGAAAGTTAAGCATGAAGAAACATTAGCAACCAGTTCATTTGCGGGGACTTATCTTGTAGTTTTAGATCTTCAGGAAGCACAATATGTTTCTGATTATATTTTGGGTAAAGCAAATAGAGAGGAATTCTTAAGGAGATTTTCTAGAGCTTCTTCTGTTGGATTTGATCCAGATAAGGATTTGAAGAGACTGGGGGTTGCTAATCAAACGACTATGCTTAAGAGTGAAACTGAAGAGATAGGAAGACTTTTTGAAAAAACTATGCTTAGAAAATATGGACCCGCTCAGTTAAATGATCACTTTTTGGCTTTTAATACTATTTGTGATGCTACAGAAGAAAGACAAGATGCAATGTTTTCTCTAGTTGATGAACCCCTTGATTTATTGGTTGTTATAGGTGGCTTTAACTCTTCTAACACAACACATCTTCAAGAGATTGCTCTTGCAAAAGGTATACGTTCTTTTCATATAGATACACCTGAAAGAATAGGTGAATTAAATAACACTATTACTCATAAACCTCTTTCAGATGAATTAAGAACGGAATCTAATTTTCTTCCAGAAGGACATGTTAATGTTGGTATTACTTCAGGTGCATCTACCCCAGATAGAATTGTTGAGCATGTTATACAAAAACTTATAAACCTTGCTGATTTAAAATAGATTTTTTATTTTCAAAAAATTATTTAATCAAATGATAGGGCGCCATAAAAAATTGATTATTAAATTAAAGAAAAATTGATTATTTCCAACTTAATGTGCTTATAAACAACTAAGATGTAGGCCTAATGCTTATAAGAGATGGCAAACACAGACAATCTTACTTCTCAGGAATCGAGCTCTTCTAAAAATGGTAATCAAACTCAAAAGGTCGAAGTTGTTGTTGCTAATCCTTCTTCTGGTGAGGTCAATATTCTAGGGGAATTATCTATTTTCATTTTGAGAGTAGGCTTTAGCCTTTTTATGGTCCACCATGGATTAGAGAAATTGCAAGATCCTCAGGGTTTTGCTGAATTTGTAGTTGGTAAATACTTTCCTTTTCTACCAGGAGACCCAATTATATGGACTTTTGCTGCTGGCATAACACAAATATTATGCCCAATAGGATTGGCTTTGGGGATATTTGCAAGGATTTCTGCCTTCGGACTTTTAAATACAATGTTATTTGCCATCTACTTTCATCTTTTAGATACAGGACTTGAAGGATTCCCTTTGGCGGTAGTCGAAGGTCATAATTATGCTTTTGAATTATCTGCTATTTATGCTTTTATTTCTTTATATTTTGTATTTGCCGGTCCAGGTAGATTGTCCGCATTTCGTAAGCCAAATAAAGTAACTTATTATCCAAAAGGAAGCGAAAATTAGTGGGGAATATTTATATATAGATCTTATGAAAAATTGTTCATTAATGTAAGAAATGTCTTTTTCCAGTAAATATCATAGAAATATTTAATTCATCACATGCACTTATAGATAATTCATCTTTTATACTTCCACCAGGTTGAATAATTGATTTTATTCCATATTTTGCTGCCATCTTAACTGTGTCTTCAAAAGGCAAGAAACCATCACTTGCTAAAACCCCTTGACTTGCTTTCTCACCAGCTTGTTCTAGAGCTATTTTGGCAGCACCAACTCTATTCATTTGACCAGCACCTATCCCAATAGTTTGTCCTTTGGATGCGATTGCAATTGCATTTGATCGTATATGCTTAACTACTTTCCATGCAAAACTTAAATCTTTCTCTTCTTCTGCACTTGGTTCTTTTTTCGTAACTAATCTCCAGTCCCTTTTATTGATTGATTGATCATCACTATCTTGAATTACTAATCCACCGAGAATACTTCTTATGTTATTTTTGTCAGAATTTTCTATAAATAGTTTATCTAATTGTATAAGTCTTAAGTTTTTTTTATCTGAAAGTATTTTCTTTGCATCTTCTTCAAAATGAGGGGCAACTATGCATTCTAAAAATAAACTTTTCAATTCATTTGCCGCTTCTATATCTACTGAAGCATTCATTGCAACAATTCCACCAAAAGCACTAATTCGATCAGCATCAAGGGCTTTCTTAACTGCTGAAGATATAGATTTGCCTATTGCAACCCCACAAGGATTTGTATGTTTAATAACCACTGCAGCTTTTTCATGGGTTGTATCTTTTATATCAACTCCATAACCAAACTCTCTTACTGTTGCTAGAGCAGCTTCTAAATCTAATAAATTATTTGTACTAATCTCTTTGCCTTGCAATTGTTGAGCACCTCCCCAGCCTTTATCGTTTGAGCTGTACCAAATTGCCTTTTGATGTGGATTTTCTCCATATCTAAGTTTCTGCTTTATAGGAAGAGCTTCAATCCATGGACTAGTATTTTCCTTGACTTCATTTTGCATCCATTTGCTAACAGCTGCGTCGTAACTTGCTGTATGTTCAAATGCCTCAAGCGCCAGTTTCCTTCTCATCTTTTGTGATATTTCTCCATTAGATAGAGCATTTAGGAATGATTTGTACTGATTTGGTCTAGTTAGAACACTTACATAGTCATGGTTCTTGGCTGCTGCCCTAACCATTGCTGGACCGCCAATATCAATATTTTCAATTGCTTCTTCCCATTTCACATGTTCTTTTGAAATGGTTTCTTGAAATGGATATAGATTGACGACTACTAAATCAATCAAATCTATATTTTCTTTTTTTAATTGACTTAAATGATTAGGATCTTTTCTTTTGGCAAGTATTCCTCCATGAACCTTGGGATGAAGTGTTTTCACTCTTCCTCCTAATATTTCAGGAGAAAGAGTATATTCGCTGACTTTGATAACTGGTATAGAAGCTTTCTCTAGCTTTTTTGCTGTTCCTCCACTTGAAATTATTTGAAAGCCATATTTGTTTGTTAATTCTTTAGCAAAGGAAACAATCCCTTCTTTATTCGAAACGCTTAATAATGCGGTTGGTGGCATAAGAAAATAATAAGGGCATTTTAAGAGTTAACTTACGCATTAGTGGATTATTTTGCTTGATGGAAGAAGAAGTGTTTTGGTTTCCTTCTGAAAGATCCAAATTTAGAATTGTTTTGCTTCATGGGTGGGGGGCTGATGCTGAAGATCTAATGCCTATTGGTAGGGACTTGATTGACGGAATTGGTGGAAATATTGAACTAGTGTCTTTGAGGGCGCCTAAAGCTCATCCTCAAGGCTTAGGGAGGCAATGGTATAGCTTGTTCCCTGCAGATTGGGAAGAGGCTGAAAAGGCTGTTATTGATTTGAGATTACGTTTAGAAAACCTTTCAACCATAAATATTCCTTTACAAAAAACTGTTTTGTTTGGCTTTTCTCAAGGTGGTGCCATGGCAATGGCTTCTGGTTGCGAACTTCCATTGGCTGGATTAATTGTATGTAGTGGTTATCCCCACAAAAAATTAAAACTTTCTGAAAGCCTGCCCCCGATTTTCTTTTCACATGGTTACGAAGATCCTGTAGTCCCTATACAAGCAACAAAAGAACTTATTAATAAAATAGAAATGAAAAATATAATTCCTCAAGTAAATCTTTTTGATGGAGGCCATGAAATCCCTCAAGATTTATATGAAGAAATAAAATCTTTTTTAAAAAAATGTTTTTTGAACAAGATTAATTAATTTTATACAAAAGCGTATTCATATTCTTCAATTTCCTCCCAATCGTCTGCTGTAAGCTCTAGTCCCTCAAACATATTACACTCTCCAACTGCTTCAACAATTGTTCTTAAAGATGGAAAAAGAAAATGGTTCTCTTCTGCATACTGAGCGCTAAATAGACCTTTTTCACCCCAGAAAAATCTATCGGTTGTATGTTCATTCCTGCGCACATTTACAACTGCAGGAGAAGTGATAGCTGCTTCAGCAATGTATCTTCTAGCGGCAGTTACAGGTTTGTATTCTCCTGTTTCCAGATGAAAGGTAGGGACATGAGCCATTACTCTCTGACCAGCCAAACGCCTGCGGCTAATTCTCTTGCGCTTTTTTGACATGAGAAAATCCTTTTTAAAGGAAATAAAGTTAATTAAGAATTGAAGCGGCTAGCAAGCTAACTAGAACTCACGAAAACATTTTTTGCGAAGGAAGTTAGTAATTGAGGAATCTTTTAAAAAAATTAAAAGCCTAAATCAATTTTAAGACTGATTCAGAGTTACCCATCAACCTCTGATATAGCCTTATTGGACGCTTAAAAGCAGCTTTGAATCATAGACCGACAAATTAGACTCTTGTAAAGTCTTGTGTATTGGTCCTTTAATATCTTAATACTTTTTTCTGAATTATCAAGCAATTGGTCCTGTTGTATTTTCTACTCACTGATGAAAATTAATAACTATGCATTTTTCTAGTAGGTTTCTTAGTCTCGTTGATCAGCAGTTAAGCAGCTTTGAATCTGATCCTGAAATTGAGGTTGTGGTTGCTTACGTTGCCAAGACAAATGAAAATGACTCCCCAACATTAGAAGTTGTTGGACAAAGCCCTAAAGATATGATGAAAGATTTAGGTTCAATAGAGGATGACCCAGACTTGAGAGCTCCTTCTCTTAATAGGCGTTGGTATCCTTTGCAAGAAGATTCTGTTTTATTGGGTGTTCTTAGGGTAGAAAGATTCACTTCTCAAGAGAAATGGTCGGATGACCTTGATAAAAGATTGCAAATAAGTGCTTCTGCATTGGCTTATTGCTTGAGCATTGAACTTGACAGGCAAAAGCTTTTAGATGAGTTGAAAGATCAAAAAGATCAAATTGGTGTATTAGTTCATCAATTGAGAAATCCACTAACTGCTTTAAGAACATATGCTCAGCTTCTTTTAAGAAAACTAGGACCAGAAAGCAGCCAGCGAAATCTTGTAGAAGGACTTCTGAGTGAACAAAAGCAAGTAGATAAATATTTAGTAGCCCTAGATCAAATTGCCCAGCCTAAGTTGAATTCAAATTCTGTTGTTGCAGCACGATTGCTTTTACCACCTTTGATTACAGCTCAAGAGAGTTTAAATCTGATGGAACTATTGAATCCATTAATAGATAGAGCTGCCGCCACTGCAAAATTACAAGGTTACAAATGGTTTGGACCAACCAATATCCCATCTTGGCTTGAAGAATTGAGACCAACTAAAGAAGGAATTGTTGCAGAAATAGTTGCTAATCTTCTTGAAAATGCATTTAGATATAGTCCATCTAATTCATCAATAGGCATTTCTTTTAGTGAGGCTGGAATATGTGTGTGGGATGATGGACCAGCTATCCCCGATTCAGAAAGAAAAAAGATTTTTAAAAAAGGATATAGAAATCAAAAAAGCGAGTCTTTCAAAGGATCTGGAATGGGGTTGAGTTTAGGTAAGGATTTAGCTAAACAATTTGGAGGAGAATTGAGTTTAATTTTGAACCCTTCTTGCTTTAATAAAATTCTTCCTAAAGTAGGAAATGCATTTGTTATAAAAATGCCGGAAAGATAATTGATATTAAAAATAGTGTAGATGTTTCAACTAATACTACAGAAGCTCCATAGGAATCACCACAATGACCTCCCAGCTTATTTGCTATTAACTTAGGAATTATTATTGATATTATTAATCCTAGAATATTTATAATAATAAAATGCATTCTTAATGAATAAAGTATATTTATTTTTAATGAAATATATGTCAAAAATAAGATACAAAATATTGCCGGTAAAGATTCTATTAAGACTCCTTTCCAATTTAATTTATGAAATTCAGAATGTCCATTATTTTTTAAATATGGGTAATTACTTATTGCCCATATCTGTGAATACCTTCCCCAAAAAGAAGCCAATGGTAGAGCAAATAAATAATATGAATCAAGTTTAAATAATGCCCCTATTTGTACAGTAATAATCATTAGTAATGCAATTACTCCACTTGCACCAACTCTGCTATCTTTAATGGCTTCCAAGCATTTTTCTTGACCTGCAGCTACTCCATCAGCTGTATCCATTAAACCATCATGATGAAGTCCCCCTGTAATCCATAGATTAATTGCAATAGCAAAAAAAGGTAATGATTCTGAGGGCCAACCTAATTTAGATAAAGATAAAAGTATGCATGCTTGAAAACTTCCTATGATTAATCCTATTAAAGGAGCGAAACGCGCAATTCTCTTAAAACTTGGATGTATGTAGGGAAATTTAGGCAGAACAGTATAAAAAACCCATGCCCCATTTAGTTCTTTTAACCAATTTGGTGTAATCAGAATCAAACCTCTTTTATTATTAGATAATTAACAATGTAGAGTTTAATTATCCTCATTAGCATAAAAGCTTTTTAGTTCATTATTTTGAAATTTTCAAATATGTTTGATTTTGATATTCATTATAGATGTCCTAATACTTCTGCAAGAGTTGCTAGTTTCTCTACTCCGCATGGAAAGGTTAATACTCCCCAATTCATGCCAGTAGGAACCTTGGGAACTGTAAAAGGTGTTACTTCAAATCAATTGCAAGAAGTTAATGCGCAGATGATACTTGCTAATACATATCATTTACACCTTCAACCTGGTGAGTCAATTGTAAAAGAATCAGGTGGATTACATAATTTTATGAGTTGGAATAAACCAATTCTTACTGATTCAGGAGGCTATCAAGTTTTTAGTCTTGGGAAATTAAATACGATTGATGATGAAGGAGTGTCATTTAAAAGTCATAGAGATGGAAGCAATATTCAGTTAACTCCTGAAAAAGCAATGCAAATACAAATGGATTTAGGGGCTGATGTTGCAATGGCTTTTGATCAATGCCCTCCATCTACGGCATCAAAATTGGAAGTTGAAAATGCTTGTCGCAGAACTCATTATTGGCTGGAGAGATGTGTTATTGCACATAAAAAAGAGGGTCAGGCTCTTTTTGGAATAGTTCAAGGTGGCCGTTTCCCTGATTTACGTAAAAATAGTTTAAAAACAGTTTTAGATTTTGATTTACCTGGTATTGCTATTGGTGGTGTAAGCGTTGGTGAGACTACTAGCGAAATAAATGAAGTAGTTCGCTATCTCAAACCTTTTTTGCCAGAAAAGGTGCCTAGATATTTAATGGGCATTGGCACTATTAGGGAAATGGCAGTAGCAGTAGCAAGTGGTATTGATTTGTTTGACTGTGTTCTTCCAACAAGATTAGGACGACATGGAACTGCTTTGGTAAGAGACGAGCGTTGGAATTTACGCAATGCTCGTTTTAGAAATGATTATCAGCCTTTAGACACAAGTTGTGTTTGTGAAGCTTGTACAAATCACACCAGGGCATATTTACATCATTTGGTTCGTAATGATGAATTGCTTGGCCTCACTTTGTTGAGCATTCATAATCTCAGTCATTTGATTCGTTTTTCACGTGCGATGACCGCTGCAATTAAAGATAGTTGTTTTTCAGAGGATTTCGCTCCGTGGCAGAAAGACTCTATTGCGCGCCACACGTGGTAGCGTCTCTTGCAAACGTACATTAATTATTTAGGGATGCCATCGCTTACCCTCGATTTACTTGCTCAGTTGCCTGAGGCTTATCAGATTTATGCGCCAACGGTTGATGTGCTTCCGTTGATACCGCTACTTTTCTTTTTGCTTGTGTTTGTTTGGCAGGCAGCGGTTGGCTTCAGATAAATTTGTTTAGATAGTTTTCTTTTAGAGAAAATTATTTGAACATTTTTTTCTAACTGGCAATTAATGCCAGTTAGAAATATCTTTTTGCTTTTATATCAGATAAGAGCAAGAGATTATATAGCCTTGGAAAGAAATACTTCTTGTTTGGTTTGTGCTGCAGATTTTTCTATTAAATCAGCAAGAACTAACGCTCTTGATGCTTGAAGTCCGCCTACTGCAGGAGTTTCAAGACCTCTCACGCATTGTAAAAAATGCTCAAGCTCCGCATATAAGGGTTCAATGGAAGTTGTATTGATTTCTTCAACAAATCCGTCATTACGATAAAGCAATTCACCATGGTCAGCTGAATACCATTCGTGAGACTTGCGGTGAATATGAAGAGTATGATTTAAGAAATCTGTCTCTACAAGACTTTTTTTGCAGTGAGCACTTAGGTTTCTAATTTTTCTATGACTCATTTTGCTGGCAGTCAAACTAGCTATAACACCATTTCTGAATCCTAGAGTTGCGTTGACATAGTCCATTGGACCATTGACACTAGAACCTCCTACTGCTGATACTTGAATTACAGGAGAATTGGCTAATTCAAGTATCAGATCCAGATCATGGATCATTAGATCTAATACAACAGAGACGTCATTTGCTCTATCGGGATGAGGACTATGGCGCCTAGCTTCTAATACAACAATCTCTTCTTGAGTGACAACTTTTGTAAGCTCTCTAAAAGCTGGATTAAATCTTTCAATATGGCCTACTTGCAGAATACAATCCGAATTATTTGACGCTGATATTAGTTCAGATGCTTCTTTTTTATTAGCAGCTATAGGTTTCTCAATTAATACATGCTTCCCTTCATTTAAACAGGTTTTACCAACTTTGTGATGGAAGACAGTTGGCACGGCTATACATACGGCTTCTACTTTTGGTAATAGGTCTTCGTAATTTTTAAACCATGCGCAATTGAATTGTTCTTCTGCTAAATGACCTCTTTCTGGATCCAAGTCTGCTACACCACATAATTCGGCATCTTTAAGCAAGCTTAAAACTCTTGCATGGTGCCAGCCCATATTTCCGATGCCTATTACCCCAACTTTTACAGGGATCATGGCAGGTTTCATATTGGATCTGTTGTATTGTTCAATGAGAAGATCCTTTAATTCTCAACTTTTGGAGTTTGTTGAGGCAAGATCACTTTTACCTTTTCAATTCTAGGTCCTTTCATGGAGATTATTTCAAAGTTAATACCATTTTCTAAAAGGTAATCACCCTTTGAAGGTACTTGTTGAAATTTCTCAAGAAGATAGCCCGCTAAAGTGTGGTAATCACTTGATTCAGGTAAATCAATATTTAATTGCCTATTTATTTCAATTATTTCTATATCTCCTGCTGCAAACCACTTTTCTGGATGAATATCACTTTGCTTTAAGAAAGGTTCTTTCTTAAATTCAATTTCATCTCCTACAATTTCACCAGTTAGATCAGCAGAAGTAATTAACCCTTCTGTTCCCCCATGCTCATCAACAACTAGTAAAAAAGGATTACCACTTTTTATAAGAGGAAGAATTTTATCCAAAGTACATGTTTCAAGAACTTTTGGGACGGGTTTTATATATTTTCTTAGAGGAGTATCTAGTTGCATATTGCCTTTTGCAATTGGGTCAGCAATTTGGCGAAGATCTAATACTCCTAATATTTCATCAAGAGACTTATCAGTAACTAAAAAGCGTGCATGGCGACTTAAGTGAACCGCTTTCATTAGTTGTGAAAAATTTACATCACTTTGCAAAGTTACCATGTTTGATCTTGGAACCATGATTTCTTTTACTTGCGTATCTCTCAGGGCAAAAACACCTTCGAGAATATTTCTTTCATCTGGTCTAAGACCTGTTACTTTTCCTGTTTCAATTAAAGTTTCTAATTCACCTGCGGATAGAGCTGATGCTAAAGAATCCCATCTGCTGTTTAATCCAACAATTCTAAAAAGAGAAGCTGAAATTTTTTCTAGAAAAAATATTATTGGCGATATTAATTTCATTATAATTTCAAGCATTGGAGCTAAATTTAATGCTGCCGATTCAGTACTGTTAAGCACTAATGCTTTTGCAATTAAACCTCCAAAGAGGATTACAACTATTGCAAAAAAAATAAAAAGCACGGAAGAACCAAAATTTATGCCGAATTTGTGAAATTGACCTGACTCTCTTGAAACGTTATTTAATAACCATCCAAGAGTAAATAAAGATACTGTTAAACCTAGTTGAGTAAGCATCAAGACTCTTCTAAGTCTCTGTTGCAGTCTTTTTAATGAACTTGCTCCTGATTCTTTTTCTTCTAAAAGTCTTTCAACTCGACTTGGTCGTATCTTAAGAACAGCAAGCTCTCCAGCCGAAAAAAAGGCCGATAAGGCAATTAATATGCCTAATAGAAGAAATTGCATCAATGAACTTAGAATGGGGGTGGCGAGGATCGAACTCGCCTAAGGCGAATTATGAGTTCGCTGCATTCACCAGATTGCTACACCCCCTAATAAAAGGTTTTTCAAATGCCCTTTGGTGAATTTTAAGGAC
Source organism: Prochlorococcus sp. AG-363-C02 (assembly GCA_003278345.1). Lineage (GTDB taxonomy): Bacteria > Cyanobacteriota > Cyanobacteriia > PCC-6307 > Cyanobiaceae > Prochlorococcus_E. The sequence continues at coordinate 28,737 of QCFH01000008.1, forward strand.
TATATAGAAATCATAATTACAAGCTAAGCCGATAATGCAAATCAATGTTCTAAAGATGTCACTTTCCTAATGAATTCAATCTTTGAATCAAGCAAAAACCCTAGAGATGATCTTTTAAATCTTCTTGCCTCTAATTGCTACAAGTATGGAGATTTTACTTTGTCTTCTGGAAGGAAAAGCAATCATTACGTTAACTGCAAACCTGTCAGCCTTAGTGGCATTGGACTTTTATTGTTAGGCAGATTGATGCTTGATCATGTTGAGGAATCATCGTTTGCTGTAGCTGGTATAACACTTGGTGGTGATCCTTTGGTAAGCAGCGTTTCTATTACTGCCGCAAGTTTAGGTAGACCTTTAGACGCTTTAATTGTAAGAAAAGAAGCAAAAGGTTATGGAACTTCAGCATGGCTTGAAGGTCCACTTCCTCCTAGGGGATCTTTGGTGACAATTCTCGAAGACGTTGTTACGACAGGTGGATCATCTTTAAAAGCTGTAAATCAACTGATCAAGGCAGGCTATGAGGTAAAACGTATTATTGCGATTGTAGATAGACAGGAAGGCGGAGCTATTGAAATAAAGAAATCAGGTTTGGATTTAGTAAGTCTTTTCTTAATGGAAGAGATTTCTCAAAGATTCAATAATATTGCCAAGTGACTGTTATGGAAAAGTTCCTTTGGGATTTGCAGTTGTCTAAATTTTCTCTAACAGGAGAAGATAGTAGGAAATTTCTTCATGGTCAAACAACTGCAGATGTTGTTAATGCTAAAGAAGGAGTTATTTTTCATACTTGCTGGTTGTCACCAGTTGGCACATTAAAAGCTTTATTAGAGGTTAAAGTTTCTAATGAAATAGTTTCCTTTGTTCTACTTGCAGGAGATGAAAAGGAAGTATTAGAAGGGCTACAAAAGGTAATATTTATTTCAGATAAAGTTCAGATCAATATTTCTGGAAAGATAAGGCGGGTTCAAGAGATAAGCTTTGAAAATTCCTGGAAAGAAACAAAACCTAAATGGTTGTCAATAGATTCTAACTTTATCTTGGAATACGATAATTATACTATCTTAAATAAAGAACAGTTAATCGAATGGAAAATTAGGCAAGGATTTCCAAATAGCCGAGATGAATTAGAAGGTAAAAATAATCCATTAGAATTAGGTTTAGTAGACTTAATTGATTTTGATAAGGGTTGTTTTTTGGGACAAGAAACAATGGCGAAGGTTAAGAATATTGGCCAACTTAAAAGCAAATTAAAGATTTTCACTTCAGATACTTTCATTAAACCAGGTAATGACTTATTGCAAAAGGCAAATAATGAAAGGGGATTTGAAAAAGTGGGAGTTGTTACATCAATAATTAAGAAGAATAATGCATTTTTAGGTCTTGCTTTGATAAGAAAGAAGTTCTTTTTTGAAGATCATATGGAATTATTAAATGATTGCGGCATGGTTAAATTATCAACACCAATTGGATTTAACGATATATAAAATCTCCTTAATTCTATATATAATCTAATTTCTTCTCATTATCCATTCTGTAATTTTCCAAGTAGCAATACAATCATCTTGATTATATTCTAATATCCATTTTAATAGATTATCTTTTGATTTTTTACTGGCAATCCATTGGCGCCACCATAAAAGTGCTTTTGGTCCATCCGTGTTTCTTTTGCTCCATTTAAAGTTTATCCATTTTGCAACTTCTTTTAAACTATAACTTTTCACTGGTAGTAACCAGCCTGATTTTAGTCTTGCATGAACATCAATAAAATTGTTCCTAATTCTATTTAATTCATCGTTTGAAGCCCCATTCTTTTTGGCTAGTTTAATAATTGATAAAAATTCTGTTTCACCATAATGAATTATAGGCCAATCTTCGTTAGCATTTATTTTACTCTTAATTTTCCTCCATATTGTTTTATCTTTATTTTCCAAGTTAAGTATTGGTTCATATTTAGCGTCTTCTATGTTCCATTCTCCGTTAATGCGTCGTTTCATTGAGACGAATCCATGCAAGAAGTCATGACTAGCATCTGGATCTGATTCAATGTCATATATTAATACTCCTTTTGCAGATTCTAATTCAGGAAAAATAATTAACTTATTTAGTTTTTGTGGTGAAGAGTTGTTTTGTACTTTTGCTTGATTTATTAGATTTTCAGCAATATTCTCATGATTATCTCCATATTGATTTAACTTCTTTGTTAAATCCTTAACATTACTGGAGGCAAGTTCATTGATATTGTTTATACCTATAGCTTGAAGAATGTTCTTTCGCTTACTCCCTATACCACTTACTTCACTAAGATCTTTTTCTTTGTAAGCACTTTCATCACATAATCTTCTCCAGGAACATAGAGTACATTTTTTTCGATCTGAAGTTAGATTTGGAATATGTTGTAAATAAAGTGCACTATTTAATTTTTTCAAAACTTCTAATAAATCATACTTAATACTTTTAGTTAATTTAATTTTTTGAACTTCTAATCCCTTGATTCCTATAGAAACAGCAAGACCATAATTGACTTCTTCATTTTGTAATTTAGATAATAAATAGCCATAAAAGGCTAGTGATAAAAAATGTTCTCTAGTTATTCTTCTCCCTTGGCGTGCAACTACTGGAATATATGAAAAGTTACCCCAAAAACTTTTACCCTTTACTTTAATAAGTAAAGGTGGGTGGGCTTCAAGGGGTACTCCTAAAGGACTGATGCCATTTATACGTAGACCAACCACAGCATCGGAACCTTCTTCACATGCTTTTAAGCCTCGATTGGGCGTATTTTTTGTAAAAGCAGAGAGACTTTTGTATTGATGATCCAGTTGAAGAGCTCTATGTGATGTCCATGCTTTTAATTCACTTTTTTCATTTCTATCAAGCCAAGCTTTCCTTTTGCAACGAATCCAACTGCACAGAATCCGATCATTTATTACATTGTTTTTCGGAAGGTTAGAAAGCATATATCAACATTAATTCTTTTTTTATGAATAATTACTATGGTTGATAATTTAATGAAAAAAATACTTGAATGAAAGTAGGAAACTCTTACTTTTGCGGATTCCTTTGATTTGAAGATATATCCTGGGTTTACTTAAAATAAACACGGTGAAGAAACTGATTATTGCTAGTAAGAATAAAGGCAAAATTAAAGAATTCAAGAGATTTTTGTCTGACTTACCTCTTGATCTGGTTGGACAAGCAGAAGGATTGCTAATTGAAGAAACAGGAGCAAGTTTTTCTGAAAATGCTCGTTTAAAAGCTATAGCTGTGGCAAAGTCTTCTGGAGAAATAGCTCTTGCAGATGATTCAGGATTAAGCGTTAATGCTTTAAATGGAGCTCCAGGTATTTATTCTTCCAGGTATGCAAAGACAGATTCGGAAAGGATTTGTAGATTATTAGAGGATTTGGAAGGTTTTTCCGATAGGAGTGCATTTTTCTCTGCCGCACTTTGCCTTGCGTCATCTTCTGGTCAGATTTTGTTTGAAGTAGAGGGTATTTGTAATGGTGTAATTGTTAATGAACCTAGAGGCAAAAATGGATTTGGATATGATCCTATTTTTGAAGTGAGTGAAACTCATTTGACTTACGCGGAAATGGATCCTCAACAAAAAAAACTTTTAGGTCATCGTGGAAGAGCATTAGAAGGTTTATTACCTGGATTAAAAAAGGTTTTTAATTTATAAGATTTTTGGAATTATTTCTTATTCATTGACCCAACTCCCATGTAAACCATAAGGAATTTTTATTGGGATTTCTAATGTTGCTTCATGGCTCAAGTCATTAGCTTTTAAAACAATTAATTCATTTTTCTGCTTTGCACCATTCCAGATCAAAACTAATACCCAGCCATCATCTTCATTTGATGATGAGTTGCAAGGAACCATAATTGGTTCACTTACGAATCCTCGAGGAGCAATGCTCCAATAAATGGCTTCTTTAGACTTTAGGTTTAATTTTTTTATTGCTTGTAATGGTCCGTTCCCAATGGGTTTTTCTGCAGTAGCCATCCAACTAAATTCTGCAGAATATCCTTGAAATTTAGGGTTTACCATTGCAAACTCACAACATTGACTGCTTAATACATCTTGTTTAATTTCATTGGTAAGAAGATTAATGTGGCATCTTTTTAAAATCCCTTCAGGTAGTTTATTGAAATCAATTTTTCTAAAATCTTCGTTTGGACCAATTGATGGGAAGTCTCTATAAAAGATGCTGTCAAGAATTACATTATTACCTTCTTCAAATGCATTGAGGTGATGAAATACAAAACCATTAGGAGCATCAAATATTCTTGGAGATTGTTTAGAGAATAATCCTGATTCTCTAGGAATTAGCCATAGTTTTGCTTGACCATTAGATTTTGATTTTAAGCATTGTGCTGCGCCTTTTTGCCCAAGCAGAAAGGGTAAAGGATTGAAATCGATAGCATTTTGCATAAATATTGCCCAATTAGCCGTAATGGCAAAGTCATGAAGGAATGCAAAACCTTTAAAGCTATCTTTTCTATCGCTAATGAGTTTTCCGGAATTATCACCTTCAGTAGAAAATTCCATTAACCTAATAGTGCTTTTAGGACCAGTTTTGACTCCAAAACTAACCATTCTGGGCTCTTTATGATGTCCTGGATCGAATCGAGGATGTGCGCTAAATGCTTCTTTTGCTTCAAGTGCTCCATTTATATTTGATATACCATTAGTTTCAAGGTTCTCAGCGTTAAGAGAATGCGGCTCTGCTGCTTCCCACAAAGCAAGTAGTTCATTGCCAAGTTTTATTACATGAGTATTAGCAATATTTTTTAGACGTATATCGAAAGCATTTGATAGTGCAAATCCTGATTTCTTGGTTCCAAATACTCCTCTATAAAGGAATTTTCCCGCTTTTTCTTCTTCTTCCCAGGCTTTTGTCCTTACAAACCGATTACTGAAATTAACTTCCCCATTCTTGAAATTAATTGCGGTAATCATTCCATCACCATCAAATGGATGGTGTACCCATGTACCATTGCGTTCTAATCTTCCTGGACCATTTCTATAAAAAGTTCCATTAAGACTATTAGGAACTTTTCCGGCAACTAATTTTAAAATTATATTGCTGCATTCTTTTTCGACATTGCAATAAGCACTAGACCAATCCTTTTGATCAAATCCATCGGAATTTTCTGGCTCTAAATTTTTTATTGCAGGTTGCAGCACGGAATTTTATTAATTTCTATGATTTTCGCGTAATTAAGATGAAAACGCGAGTCAAGATTTTATAGGTTATTTTTTTTATTTTGCACCTGCCTGTTCAATAACACCTTTGCTACTAGGAACAGAACCATCTCTTTTGGGATCAAATTCAATTGCCATTCTTAGTGCTTTAGCAAATGCTTTGAAACAAGCTTCCACAATATGATGCGAATTTGTTCCATTCAATTGGCGTATATGGAGAGTTAAACCACTATTATTTGCTACTGCTACAAAGAATTCTTTAACTAATTCTGTGTCATATGTACCAATTTTTTGAGTAGGAATTTCTAGTTGATAATTTATGTGGGGACGACCAGAACAATCAAGCACAACTTGAACAAGCGCTTCATCTAAGGGTGCAATAAAATGGCCAAAACGATAAATTCCTTTTCGTTCTCCCAACGCTTCTGACAATGCTTGACCTAATGCAATGCCAACATCTTCATTAGTATGATGATCATCAATATGAGTGTCTCCTGATGCTGATACTTCAAGATCTAACAATCCATGACTAGATATTTGGTGAAGCATGTGATCTAAGAAAGCGATGCCTGAAGAAATATTCGATTTTCCAGAGCCATCTAGACCTAACCTAACTGTTACATCAGTTTCGTTAGTGATTCGATGAATTTCGCCGTTTCTGTGGAGATCCAATCTTGCTAGTTCAACTAAACCTATGTTGACACCTAAATTACATTCCGTTAATGCAATATCCTGCATCGACGTAAATAGTTTGACCAGATATTCCGCTTGATAGATCGCTAAGTAGGAAAGAAGCAGTATTTCCTACTTCGTTTTGAGTGACTGTTCTCCTTAATGGAGCCTTTTCCTCGACATTATGTATCATGTCTAGAATCCCTCCAATTGCTGAGCTAGCCAATGTCCTTATAGGACCTGCACTTATTGCATTTACGCGAACTTGTTTTTCTGGACCTAACTCAGCCGATAAATAGCGTACAGAAGCTTCTAAAGCAGCTTTTGCTACACCCATTACATTGTAATTTGGGATAGCTCTATCTGCGCCTAGATAAGTCAAGGTAACAACACCAGCCCCTTTGCTGAACAAAGGTTTGGCATATTTACAAAGAGGTGCAAGGGAATATGCGCTGATATCGAGTGCTCTTGAAAAACCTTCTGATGTAGTTGCACTGTAATCTCCAATTAATTCTTCTTTACCGGCAAAAGCAAGGCAATGAACTAATCCATCTAATGAGCTCCATTTGTCTTTGATTTCGTTGAAAACAGATTCTATTTGAGAGTTATTTTGAACATTAAGCGGTAAAAATAGAGTTGGATTTAATGGTGCAGTGAGTTCACGTACTTTTGATTCAAATCGCCCTTTTTCATCAGGTAAATAAGTGATTCCAAGTTCAGCTCCTGCCTTGTGAAGCTGTTGAGCAATGCCCCAAGCAATTGAACGATTGTTAGCTATTCCTGTTACAAGGATTTTCTTGTTGCTTAGATCTAAAAGCATCTTTTCAATAGATGTTGAGTATATTTTATTAATTCTCTCTTACAAAGGGTGCATTCAGACATAAGAATAAGAAACTATCTTGATTAAAGCGCTGAAATTATGGTTAAAACAGCTTCGACAATGCTCCCTTTAGGATCTTCATTGCCAATTTTTGATTTGCCTTTAGTCAAACAGAATATTCAGAATGAAAATATGGTTGAAGGATTAATAGATCGAATGAATAGCAATATCCTTGGATTCAAACCCTCTTTATTCATGGTAATTTGTGCCCATTGTCCTTTTGTGAAACATATTGAAAAAGCAATAACTTCCTTGCATAAAGATTTTTCTTCAGATATAGATTTTGTTGGGGTTGCAAGTAATTCTTTAGAAACACATCCTGAGGATGGACCAGAGTATTTGGCTGAACAAATAGCTAAAAATCACTGGAATTTCCCTTATTTGATTGATTCAGAACAAACTCTTGCAAAATCTCTAAGGGCAGCGTGCACTCCAGATTTTTTTCTTTTTTCTTCTGGATCAAATGATGATCGCAAATTGATCTATAGAGGCCAATTTGATGATAGTAGGCCTACTAATAATATTCCTCCTACAGGATCTGATTTAAGAAGTGCTTTCGAAGCAGTGTTAGATTTTAAAAAGGTTACTTTGATTCAAAAACCTTCAATTGGATGCAATATCAAGTGGATTCCAGGCCATGAACCAGCGTGGTTTAAGTGAATCAAAATAAAAATCCTTTAAGGTTTCGATGTTAAGTGCTTGAAGCATTAAGCTTAGATTTATGCAGGTGCCTTCCTTTAGCCTTAAAGACCAATTGTCCGAAATTGGAGTTGATCTTAGCTCAGCTATTTTAAAAGTTGTTGAAAGTGGACATTACATTGGTGGTTTAGAAGTAGATAAATTTGAGAAATCTTTTGCAAAAATAATTGGAGTGAGCCATGCAATAGGTTGCAATAGTGGAACTGATGCTTTAATTCTTGCTTTAAGAGCTTTAAATATTGGTCATGGTGATGAGGTCTTAACTCCTTCCTTCAGTTTTTTTGCTACTGCTGAGGCGATTAGTAATGTAGGAGCAAAACCTATATTTATTGATGTTGACATTGAAAATTATTTATTAGATCTGAATCTAATAAAAGAGGCTATAACCCCTGCAACAAAAGCAATTTTACCAGTTCATCTTTTTGGCTATCCAGTAAACATGGATGAAATTCTTGCATTAGCTAAAGAAAATAACTTAAGAGTTATAGAAGATTGTGCGCAGGCTGTTGGGTCAATATGGAGAGGGAAGCCAGTTGGGAGTATTGGCGATATAGGCTGTTTTAGTTTTTTCCCAACCAAGAACCTGGGTGCTATTGGAGACGGTGGTGCAGTGGTTACAAATGATTCACAATTAGCTGCTCGAATAAGAGAACTGGCTGTTCATGGAATGCCTACAAGATATTTTCATACCGATCTTGGATATAACAGTAGGCTAGATGCAATTCAAGCAGCTGTTTTAAATGTAAAATTAGCCTTTTTGCCTAAATGGATAAATAAGAGACAAAAAATTGCTAAAAGATATCAGGTTCTTTTGAAAGACATACCAAGTTTAGAAGTACCATCTGATTCTCTAGGAGATAATAATGTTCATTCATGGAATCAATTTGTAATTAGATTAAAAAGCTCTTCTCAAAATAAGCAAATCTCTAAAGAGAATCTAAAGTTTGATTTAAAAAAAATATATGACCAGTTACCTAATAGTTCTTTTAGAGATTATGTAAAAGAAAGTCTTTTAGCACTTGGAATTAATACAATTATATATTACCCAATACCAATTCACTTGCAGCCTGCATATGCGAAATTAAATTATAAGTACCCATGTCTTAAAAACACTGAAATACTTTGTAGTCAGGTATTAAGCCTGCCAATATTTCCTGAGTTAACTGAAAAAGAACAAGATTATATTGTGAATCACATAAGGGATTTAATTCAATCTTATTTATGATTATAAGTTGAGGAATTGGCAAGTTCTATGCCAAGCTGAAATAGTTTTACCATCTAAAGGCTCATTCCCATTTGCTATGCAGCTTTCAAGATCACTTTTAGACATTTCTAATACTTCTATATCTTCATCATCATCTCCTTTAGGCTTATTACTTATTGGTTCGATATCACGTGCTAGAAAAAGATGAATTACTTCATCTGAATATCCTGGACAAGGAAGAAGTAATCCTAAATAATCCCATTTATTTGCTTGGTAACCTGATTCTTCTTTTAATTCTCTTTTTATAGAAAGTAAGGGATCTTCATTTAATTCAAGTGTACCGGCTGGAAACTCTAATATTCTTCTTGATACTGCAAATCTATATTGCCTTAATATTATTATCTTACCATCATTTTTTATTGGAACTGCTAATGCTGCACCTGGATGTTTAATGACTCCAAATTCACTTTCTATTCCTATAGGTAGCTTATATTTATTAATCTCAAAAATAATTTTCTTAGCACTAACAGATTCAACATTCTTTAATATTTCTGAACACTCTTCTGGAGGCAATGGTGTCATAACTATTATTTTTTACAATTATATTAATTATGACGCTTTTTTATTGTATTAACCAGATTAATTTCTTTTTATTCCTTCCAACCTTTTTGTGAAGCTATTTTCTTTGGTACTTCTGAGCTTGTTTTAATTGCCTCTGCTAGAGGAATTAATACAAAATCTCTTTCTAATAAATGAGGGTGGGGGAGTATTAGCTCGGAATTCTTTACTTGTAAATTGCCCCATGCAAGAAGATCAAGATCTAAAGATCTAGGCCCCCATTTAATTACTTCTGACTTCCTGTCTCGGCCAAAGTGATTTTCTATTTTTTGTAGTCTTTGTAATAGATTTATAGCTGCTTCCATAGAGGGAATTATTTTTGAAAAGCTGCCCCCTCTAACCACCAATACTGCATTTATATAATTAGGTTGATTTAATGGACCCCCTAAAGGCTTGCTTTGATATAAAGGCGACCAATGAAAAGCAAATTCCGAATTTTTCAATGAAGCTTGTTTTGATTTTTCATTAAGAAATGCATTAATCCAATTATTTATATTTTTTTCGATAATGGGCCTTGCGCTGATTAAAGTAGAGCTGGGAGTGCCGGCAGGGCTGGCAATGTTAGCGCCTAGTCCAATTGCGAGAGTTTTTGGCGTTGAATAGTTAACTGAAGTCATGCTCTAATTGATCAGGCTGATGCGAAAATGATTGAGAACGGGGGAATCGATGGTTTCACAAGGAAAAGAATCAAATAATACGAGTGCAGCTCTTGCTTCTAATGAAGTGGCCAATAATGCTTTCCCACTGGCTGCTGTAACAGGACATGGGACGTTGAAGTTGGCTTTAATGCTAGCTGCTGTTGACCCAGGTTTAGGTGGAGTGATTATTGCAGGTGGAAGAGGTACGGGGAAATCTGTATTAGCAAGAGGTTTGCATGCACTTTTGCCACCTATAGAAGTTCTTGATTTTTCATCTGTTGAGAAAACAAAAGGCCTCCGCCCTTTTGGAAGAAATCTTGACCCTAATTTCCCTGATGAATGGGACGATGCTTCCATTGAGTTAATAAACCAAGAGAAAGAGCAGAGTTTTGGAGATGATTTGTCTCTTCCAACAAAAGTTGTACAAGCTCCCTTTGTTCAGGTTCCAATTGGCATTACTGAAGACCGTCTTGTAGGTTCTGTAGATGTTACGTCTTCTTTAGATAGTGGAAGTGCCGTATTTCAACCAGGATTATTGGCTGAATCTCATAGGGGAGTTCTTTATATAGATGAGCTTAATCTTCTTGATGATGGAATTGTAAATCTTATGCTTGCCGCAGTTGGTGCTGGAGAGAATCAAGTTGAGCGAGAAGGTTTAAGCTTAAGACATCCTTGTAGACCTCTTCTTATAGCCACATATAACCCTGAAGAGGGAGCTGTAAGAGATCATTTGCTGGACCGCTTCGCAATTGTTTTATCAGCTGATCAGGTTGTAACGACCGAACAAAGAGTAGAGATTGCAGATTCTGCCATTGCATTTGGTTTTAGCAGTGAGTCTTTTTTAAAAAAATGGGAGGATTCTACAGAGGCTTTGGCTACTCAGCTTTTACTTGCTAGACAATGGCTGAATGATGTTGTTATAAGCAATGATCAAATTAAATATTTAGTTAATGAAGCGATAAGAGGAGGAGTTGAGGGCCATCGTTCAGAGCTATATGCTGCAAGGGTAGCCAAAGCACATGCTGCACTTTGTGGAAGAGATCACGTAGATGCTGAGGATCTGCAGGTAGCTGTTCGTCTTGTTATTGCTCCAAGAGCATTACAGCTACCACCTGATGAAGATCAAATGGAACCTCCTCCTCCTGAGGATCAACAAGCTCCTCCACCTCCTCCAGAGGAATCTTCAGAGGATAGTGCCGAAGAGGAAGAGAATGAAGAAGAAGATACCCCTGAAGATGAATCTGCACCCCCCATACCAGAAGAATTTATGCTCGATCCAGAGGCTTGTGCTATCGATCCTGACTTATTGCTTTTTTCTTCAGCAAAAACGAAAAGTGGAAATAGCGGTAGTAGATCTGCCGTATTTAGTGATAGTAGAGGCAGATATGTAAAGCCAATTATTCCTCGAGGACCTGTTTCAAGAATTGCTGTTGATGCAACTTTAAGGGCTGCTGCTCCTTATCAGAAGGTTAGAAGAGAAAGGAATCCAGGAAGAAAAGTAATAGTTGAAGAGAGTGATTTACGAGCTAAGCTTCTCCAAAAGAAAGCGGGTTCTCTAGTTATTTTCTTGGTTGATGCAAGTGGATCAATGGCATTAAATAGAATGCAAAGTGCAAAAGGAGCTTTGATTAGGTTGTTAACAGAGGCTTATGAAAGTAGAGACGAAGTTTCCTTGATACCATTTAGAGGAGAGCAGGCTGAGGTTTTGCTGCCTCCAACCAGATCTATAACAGCTGCTAAACGTAGATTAGAGACAATGCCTTGTGGGGGGGGTTCTCCTCTGGCTCACGGGTTAACACAAGCAGCAAGAGTAGGTGCAAATGCACTCTCTACAGGGGATTTGGGTCAGGTAGTTGTAGTAGCTATTACAGATGGTCGAGGTAATGTGCCTTTAAGCAAATCTTTGGGACAGCCTGAATTAGATGAGGAGGGCGAATCAATTGATTTGAAACAAGAGGTTTTAGATGTTGCTTCCCGTTATAGAATGTTAGGAATTAAGTTATTAGTTATAGATACTGAAAGGAAATTTATTGCAAGTGGATTTGGGAAAGAATTAGCGGATGCGGCAGGTGGTAAATATGTTCAGTTGCCCAAAGCAACAGATCAGGCTCTTGCTTCTATAGCTATGGATGCAATTAATACAGTAAAATAATTAATAACGTAGTCTAATCATATATATCATTAAACAATCTACCTATCCCAATAGCGGCATCTTTAAAGGCATTGGTTAGCTCCTCATCATTTAGCATTTCATCTACTTTGTAGCTTATTCTGTCTAATTTTTCAGTTAATAATTTTATAGACCTTGTGCTTGATTTTATATCACTTAAAACTTGAGGGTCATCAATTGATGATAATATATTGTTCATATGAATTGATGACTCCTCTAGGTTTTTAAGAATTGGTTTTGTTTTAAGAAGCTCAACCCTAGCTAATCTAACTAATTCATCAAAGTGTTTCTGAGTGCTATCAAATTGTTCTATAGATGAAACCATTTTATTTAATACTTGCATTCTTTCTGCTTCATTCAGAAATCTATTGATTTCACCTGTAAGTTGAGAAATATTATTTATACCACCACCTTTAATGGTATCTCCATCGCAAAGAATAATTTTATTTGGACAATTTTTTTCTTTTGGTAAGTAGCTCATATTATTAATTGGAACCCCAGTACTAATTATAGAAATTGAAGAATCACCACCTAGAAGAGAACTTGTTTCAACTTTTGCAGTAATAGGCTTGAATAAAATTAAATTATCTTTGTTAATTCTGATTGTTGCTTGTACATCTTCTGGAGTAAAAGTTATTTCTTTTACATTACCCACTTGAATTCCTCTAAAAGTAACAGGAGTTCCTACAGCTAGTCCTGCGGCATTGGAAAATTTAGTATTTACTAACCATGTTTTTGAATTAACTTGTATCCCTTTAAGCCAAAGTGTTAGTCCTGAGAATATAACTACTCCTCCTAAAAGGGAAAACCCTACAATGGCATCACGAAAACTGCGACGCATAGAATTAAAGCTCTTTTGGTTGCATTGGTCCTTTAAGACTACCTGTTCTAAACTGATTAATAAAGGGGTTATCACTATTTTTGAACTCTTCTATTGAACCATCCCATTTAAATTCTCCTCCGTAAAGCATAATTACTCTTTCTGCGCATCTCTCAATGGTAGTCAGAACGTGACTTACTAGAACTGAGCAGCCTTTGGTCAATCTGGTTGTTTTAATAATTAGATCTTCAATTCTAGTGCTAGCAACTGGATCTAATCCAGCTGTAGGTTCATCAAAAAGAAGTAAAGGCATTGACTCTTCATCGCGAAAAGGATCATTGATTAAAGCTCTTGCAAAACTTACTCGTTTTTGCATTCCACCACTTAGTTGTCCTGGGAACTTGTCAGCAACATCGTAAAGTCCTACTTCTTCTAAACAGGAAATAATAATTTCATGGATTTTTTTATCGCTAAGGTTTTTGTCTTTCTGAAAATGTGAATACATCCCTTTTAAAGGGTTTGGTTGGCATCTTTTTGACTGACTTCTTAGCATGAATCCGACATTTTCTTCTATTGACAATGAGGCTAATAGAGCTGGGTTTTGAAAAACTAGACGTACATCAGGAGGCTGGATTTGATCTAAACGAAGATATTCTTGTTTATCGCCAAATAAATTGAGATTCCCACTAGATGGAAGTAATAGTCCTGCTAATAGCCTTAAGAATGTTGATTTCCCTGAACCAGATGGACCGATGATGGCAATCCTTTCCCCTTGATTAATTGTTAGATTTACTTTATTTAGGACTATATTTTTCCCCCATATCATTGAAAGATCATCAATTTGTACCGCTGGAGATATTGCAGTTGTCATTGTTTTTTAAACGCTAAATCTTTCAAATCAAGATTGGTTTTAATTGGACTATAAAGTACTTTCGCTTAGAGTCATTAAAAATCCTTGATTGGATTTGAACTTGTCTTGTTACAAAGTCTATTGAAAGGAAGAATTCCTAGAAGACGCAAATCTTCAAGATGGCGCAAGAGTCGTTCTCGAAACTCTCGAAGGCTTGATTTGCTTGGACAAATGCAAAGGGCATTGAGTTGGCTTTTGCCTGGATTAGTTATAAAAAGATGGATGCTTATATCAGGTTTAGGTTTGATTGTGTCTCTGTTTGGAGCATCAATATGGGCCGACCTGAGGCCCATATATTGGGTTATAGAGGGGATTTTCCTTCTAATTGGAATGCTTACGAAGTATTTGCCAAGTAGTATTACGGGTCCACTTGTATTTTTTATTGGAATTTCTCTTTTGATTTGGGGCCAGAGTAGAAGTTTTAAATCAATTCAGCAGGCAGTGGCACCTTCTAAAGATGATGTTTTGATAGATGTTTTGCGGGCCAAAAGTAAACTTAATCGTGGTCCTAATATTGTTGCAATAGGAGGAGGTACAGGACTATCAACTCTTCTCAAGGGATTGAAAAGATATAGCTCTCGCCTCACAGCGATTGTTACAGTTGCGGATGATGGAGGTAGCAGTGGAATACTGCGAAGGGAACTGGGCGTTCAGCCTCCAGGAGATATAAGGAATTGTCTGGCAGCATTGTCGACAGAAGAATCACTCTTGACAAGACTTTTTCAATATCGCTTTTCTTCTGGAACAGGTCTTGTTGGCCATAGTTTTGGGAATCTTTTTTTATCAGCTTTGACCTCTATTACTGGCAATCTAGAAACTGCAATTACTGCTTCTAGCAGTGTTCTTGCTGTGCAAGGACAAGTTGTACCAGCTACTAATGCTGATGTTCGTTTATGGGCTGAACTTGAAAATGGACAAAAAATTGAGGGTGAATCGGCAATAAGCCTTGCGAAGTCTCCAATTGCAAGGATAGGTTGTTATCCAGATGAGCCTGCGGCATTACCAAGTGCTATTGAGGCAATTGAAAATGCTGAATTAATTGTTCTTGGTCCTGGAAGTTTATATACATCTTTGTTGCCAAATTTACTTGTTCCTCAAATATTGGAGGCACTTCAAAAAAGCAAGGCACCCAAATTTTATATTTGTAATTTAATGACTCAACCTGGAGAAACCGATGGCCTTGATGTTTCTGGACACATAAGGGCTATTGAAGCTCAGTTGGCTAGCTTTGGTATAACAAGAAGAATTTTTAATATAATTATTGCTCAAAAGGCATTCTCTCCATCAGCTTTGCTTGATTATTACTATTCAAGAGGATCTGTGCCTGTAACCTGTGATGCAACGAGTCTTAGGTCTCAAGGATATAAGGTTTATTCCGCATCTTTGCAGGATTCAAAAGGTAAATCCAGATCGGTTTTAAGGCATGATCCTAGGCGTTTATCATTGGCAGTTATGCGTGCTTTCAAAAAAGACAAGCGTAATAGCTAATAAGCATCTTGCATTTCATAAAAATCTGGCTGAACATAGTCTTTTCTTAAAGGCCAACCTTTCCAGTCCTCTGGCATTAACAATCTCTTTGGGTGAGGGTGTCCAACAAAATTGACTCCAAACATGTCATATGTTTCTCTTTCCTGCCAATCAGATCCTCTAAAAAATTTATAGAGAGAAGGCACTTTTAAATCTCCCGTTCTATCTAAAAATACTTTTATTCTTATTTCTTCTGGTTTTTGATTTTTTTCTAATTCTTCTATTTTTATTAAATGATAAAAACAAACTATTTTCAATCCTGGTCCTTCATCATAACCACCTTGACACTGGAGATAATTAAACCCATTATTTTTTAAATTTGATATAATTTTAGTTAGGTTTTCAGGCGATACTTTAATAATTTCAATTCCAAGATGATCTGGCTTAATGATTTCATGTTCTAGGCCTTCTTTAGTAAGTAAATTGCTTACTTTGCCAGGCTCTATAAGCTCGATTTCATTATTCGAGTCATTAGTTTCACCCTTTTTGTTTAAACTATTACTCATTTTATTATTTTAATTAATTGAAGTTTCAACTTCTTTAGGGTCAATTTGAAGTGCTACTTCTGATCCAGGATTTAAAGCCATTTTTTGAGTTTCTGAATTTAAGTAAGAACCATTTATTAATGGTTTAATTCTTTTCATTTTATGAGAAACAGTAAAATAGCGATGAGTTTGTGAAACCTTTTCACGTTCAGAAAATGATTCATTTCCTACTTTTTTACGTAACTTTATAACTGCATCAAAAATTGCTTCTGGCCTAGGAGGACAACCTGGCAAATAAAGGTCTACAGGAATTAATTTATCTACACCACGCACCGCAGTAGTTGAGTCAGCGCTAAACATCCCTCCTGTAATTGTGCAAGCTCCCATTGCAATTACATATTTTGGATCAGGCATCTGCTCATAAAGTCTAACAAGTGCAGGTGCCATTTTCATTGTTACTGTCCCAGCAACGATCAATAGATCTGCTTGTCTGGGAGAGCTTCTTGGAACAAGTCCAAAGCGATCAAAATCAAACCTAGATCCAATTAGAGCTGCGAATTCTATAAAACAACAAGCAGTTCCATAGAGAAGTGGCCATAGGCTGCTTAACCTTGCCCAATTGTGAAGATCATCAAGGCTAGTGAGAATGATATTTTCACTTAAATCATTAGTTACCTTGGGTGCCCCAATTGGCCCACAGGTTGCTGAACGGAGATCTTTAATAGCATCAACAGAAGAAGGCTTTTTCATCGAATTAACTCCATTCGAGTGCACCTTTGCGCCAAGCATATGCTAGTGCAACTATTAGAATTGCGATAAAAATAAGTGCTTCTATAAATGCTAATAAGCCAAGTTTGTGAAATGCAACTGCCCAGGGATAAAGAAATACGGTTTCAACATCAAAAATAACAAACACCAAAGCGAACATGTAGTAACGAATATTAAATTGGATCCATGCACCTCCAATGGGTTCCATTCCTGATTCATATGTAAGCTCTCTTTCTCCTGACTGACTTTTAGGCGAAATGAGTTTATTGGTAGTTAATGCAAGAATTGGTACAGCAGCTGATATCAAAAGAAAACCAAGGAATGCGTCATAGCCTTGAAGAGAAAACATCATGCATCAAATACTTGATTATTATTTTTACACTCACTTAACCGCACTTTCCTAGATAGAGTTAGGTTGTGTGAAACTGCAAACGGTGAGTGATGAACAAAAACCTGCATTAAATAAGGTAAAAGCCCAAACAGATGGCTCAGAACCTACTAATGCAGAGCAAAAATCAGATCAGCAAATCTCAGTCCCAGCAAAGGATTTGAGGAAAAATAGATTTGAATGCAGAGAATGTGGTTATGTTTATGACCCAAAAGAAGGAATAAAAAAATATCAAATTTCTCCAGGCACATCTTTTCTGGATATTGATAAAGAAAAATTTCGCTGTCCAGTTTGTAGAGCTAGATATGCTGCTTACAAAGACATAGGGGTTAAATTTGAACCTAGTGATGGATTCGAAGACAATGTTGTTTATGGATTTGGATTCAATACTCTTCCTCCTGGTCAGAAAAATGTCCTTATTTTCGGCGGTTTAGCTTTCGCTGCTGCTTGTTTCCTGTCACTTTATTCATTGCATTAAGTATTCATGAATCGTCTTCTAAAGTATTCCTTGAATTTGGTTTTAATCCTTTCAGTTGGATTGGGTTTAACAGGTTGTGTAACAACAACTAGGATCCCAGTGGAGAAAGTTAGTCCTTGGCAAGAGATTGAATTGGCCAGTGATGACAATCCGTTGGATATTTCTTTTATTGATGACAATCATGGATTTCTAGTAGGTGCTAACAGATTAATTCTTGAAACAAATGATGCAGGAGCATCTTGGAAAGAGAGAAGTTTAGAAATTCCAAGTGAAGAGAATTTCAGATTGATGAGTATTGATTTTAAAGGAGACGAAGGTTGGATTGCTGGGCAGCCCAATTTGGTCATGCACACTCAAGATGGTGGAAATAATTGGACTCGCTTATCACTTGGTAATAAGTTGCCAGGTAATCCCTATTTAATAACAACCCTAGGTACAGATTCAGCTGAATTGGCCACTACAGCTGGCGCTGTTTATCTTACTGAAGACGGAGGCCAAAATTGGGAAGGTAGGGTTTCCGAGGCTTCTGGTGGAGTTCGTGACTTAAGAAGACGAGATGATGGAAGTTATGTAAGCGTAAGTAGTTTGGGTAATTTCTTTGTTACCTTGGGTGTCGGAGATCAAACATGGCAGTCACATCAAAGAGCAAGTAGCAAGAGAGTTCAAACACTAGGTTTTCAACCAGATGGTCAATTATGGATGCTCTCTAGAGGAGCAGAAATCCGATTTAATCAAGAACCTGGAGATTATGAAAGTTGGTCGAAGCCAATTATCCCCTTGGTTAATGGTTACAACTATATGGATATGGCATGGGATCCTGATGGTGCGATTTGGACAGGTGGTGGTAATGGGACCCTTTTAGTTAGCAAAGATGGAGGAGAATCTTGGGAAAAAGATCCAGTTGGTTACGCAACGCCAACAAACTTTATAAGAGTGATTTTTCTAGAAAATTCTTCTTCGAATTCTTCTAAAGGCTTTGTACTAGGGGAAAGAGGCCATGTTTTGAGATGGATTGGTTATTCATAAATGATCCCTAATGCACAACGCTCTGTAACCATGCTGATACACCAGGCCTAACTTTAGATACAAGCCTTGTAGGATCTAGCAGATAATACGCGTGAGGCTATGGCTGCCGGCTCCACCGGGGAACGCCCGTTTTTCGAGATCATTACCAGTGTTCGTTATTGGATCATCCATGCGGTAACACTTCCAGCGATCTTTATTGCAGGATTTTTATTTGTGTCTACGGGCCTTGCCTATGATGCATTTGGAACTCCAAGACCAGACACCTATTTTCAGGCCTCTGAAACCAAGGCTCCAGTAGTGTCACAACGCTTTGAATCCAAGGCTCAACTTGACCTGCGCCTGAAATAACCAATGACAAATTCTTCTTCTCCACTCCAGGCTGTTGAAGTCCGCACCTATCCCATATTTACGGTGCGTTGGCTTGCAGTACACGCATTGGCAATCCCAACAGTATTCTTCTTGGGAGCTATTGCAGCAATGCAGTTCATCCGTCGTTGATTTACGACTTATTTTTTAGCTATGCAAGTTAATCCAAATCCAAACAAGCTTTCGGTTGAGCTGAACCGAACAAGCCTATATCTAGGGCTTTTGCTTGTTTTCGTTCTCGGGATTCTTTTCTCAAGCTATTTCTTTAATTAAATTCTTTTCATCATGAGCTCTAAGTTAAAGGGACCTGATGGTCGTATACCAGACAGGCTTCCTGATGGTCGCCCAGCGGTTTCTTGGGAAAGACGTTGGACCGAAGGACAATTGCCCTTGTGGTTAGTAGCAACTGCAGGCGGAATTGCAGTTATCTTTGTTTTAGGAATCTTTTTCTACGGTTCCTATACAGGTGTAGGTTCAGCTTAATTGTGGCCTAAATTTGTTTATTTATTGAATTTCCCCCAGTAGGATTCTGTGAATAGATCAATTTTTGCACGAGTTTTTGCTGAAACTTTATCTTTTGATGTCATAAGACTGTTTTTTAAAGCATAGTGGGCTTCACTTTGAGGTCTTGCTTCGGAAATTTTTCGAGCAGTGGCTTTTATGATTTTTGTGGCAAGTTTTGCATTTGCGTTGAGATTGTCAATGACCATCTCAACGCTTACATTTCCAAATCCTTCATGCCAGCAGTCATAATCAGTAACCATAGATAAAGACGTATAGGCTATTTCGGCTTCTCTAGCCAAACGAGCTTCTGTGTGGTTAGTCATACCAATAACTTTGCAACCCCAGCTCCTATAAAGCTTTGATTCTGCTCTGGTGGAAAATGCAGGCCCTTCCATAGCAAGGTAAGTTCCTCCTTTATGCATTTGGCGAGCTTCTGGCATTAAATTCTCTCCTTCTTGGGCAAGTAACCTTGAAAGAGTTGGACAAAATGGATCTGCCATAGTTACGTGAGCAACAGCATCATCACGAAAAAAAGTGAGAGGTCTTTGGTGCGTTCTATCAATAAATTGATCGGGCACTACCATATCCAAAGGCCTAACTTGTTCTTGTAATGAACCAACTGCTGATGGAGATAAAATCCAACGAACATTTAATGAACGTAATGCCCAAATATTTGCTCGATATGGAATGTCCGTCGGGGAATAAGTGTGATGCCTTCCATGTCTAGCAAGGAAAACAACCTCCATTCCGCCTAGATTGCCAATGCGTAAGCTGTCAGAAGGTTTCCCGAATGGCGTCTCAATGTCTAGTTCTTGAATGTTTTCAAGATTTTCTATTTCATAAAGACCACTTCCGCCTAAAACCCCAAGCTTTGCATTTTCTAAAAAGGAATATTTGGTTTCTTGTTCAAGAACTTTTGAATAGAAATGTTTGTTGATCATCTTGTACTTGCTGGTGGAGGTCATTCTCATTCCCTGGTTTTGAGGCGTTGGGCAATGAAGCCTCACTTAAAACCAAAAGGATTAATCACTTTGATAAATAGGAGTAGTACAACTATTTATTCAGGAATGTTTCCTGGGCTTTTATCGGGAAGTTATAAATTAAGAGAAATTTTAATTGACTTGAGACAGCTTGCCGATAAAGCAGGAGTTTCTTTCATTGTAGGAGAAATAAGTTCTTTAGATCTTTGTCAGAATAAAATATCTGTTGAAGGTCGCCTACCGTCTATAGGATTTTCAAAAATAAGTCTTGATGTGGGATCTGTTAACAGCCTAAGTGAAGATCATCTTAGAATTATTAATAACAATAAATTTGTTTTACCTATAAGACCTTTTAGAAAAGCATATGAATGGATAAAAAGATTAGATTCTGATCCAAGATTGGATCAATTGCATTCATTTAATGTTATTGGGTCTGGACTTTCTGCTATAGAGATTGCATTTGCTTTAAGACAAAGGTGGCCAAATAGAAAATTAATTTTACAAGCCTTCCCTAACAAGTTTAATCAACGTTTTAAGCATGCTTTGCAATTATCAAAAATTGAAGTTTCTTACCCAATGAATAACTTCAAGGGCCCTGCACTTATTTGTACAGGTAGCAAGGCTCCAAAATGGCTTCAAGATAGTGGTTTGAGAGTAAATACTTCAGGTCGAGTTCTTACTAATTCATGTCTTAATGCAATTGATAGACCTAATGTTTTTGCTGTAGGTGATTGTGGGGTAATTAGTTCAGACTGGAGACCTCCCTCGGGGGTTTGGGCGGTTCGAGCAGCCTTGCCACTAGCAAGGAACATAGAAAGATCTTTTGCTGGAAAGCGTTTAATTGATTGGAAGCCACAGCTTTTGGCTATGCAATTAGTAGGAGGGTGGAATTCTAAAACTTTTAAAGAAGCTTGGTTTGTTTGGGGCCCCTTCACTTTTGGCCCTCATGATCTTTTGTGGAGGTTAAAGGAACATATCGACAAAAAATTTATGCGTGGTTTTCATGAAAAATTAAATATGCAAGTAAGTGAT
Source organism: Prochlorococcus sp. AG-363-C02 (assembly GCA_003278345.1). Lineage (GTDB taxonomy): Bacteria > Cyanobacteriota > Cyanobacteriia > PCC-6307 > Cyanobiaceae > Prochlorococcus_E. The sequence goes on from QCFH01000008.1 coordinate 50,110, forward strand.
CAAATTATTGCTTGCAGAGGTTGTGCAGCCAAAGTTGCAGCTCAACCTTTACAAGCTGCTTTGAAAGCAGCTGAAATTGTTGATGCAGATAGCTATCCGGAAGATGCTTCATTAGTTATGTCTTCCTTTGAAGCTGGTTCTTGGTTGCAAAGTATTGATGGCTTCCCTGCTTTGGTCAATGACTTTTGGCTGAATGGAAGAATTACCACTTTGCATGCTTGTTCTGATTTATGGGCAAGAGGTGCTTCTGTTGTTTCTGCTCAGGCTTTAATAACTCTTCCAGCTATTCATGAAAGCTTGCAGGAAGAAATCCTTGGGCAATGTCTTGCAGGTATTAAATCAGCACTAGAGCCACAAGGAGCAAAACTGATTGGAGGACATACTTTTGAATCAAGATCTTCTCAGGTTAACAATCTTCCTCGTGAAGTAGAAGTTTCTCTTTCTATTAATGGTTTTGTTCAATCCGGAATTGTGCCTTGGGGTAAAGGGGGATTAAAACCAGGAGATAAAATTCTTATAAGTCGAGGATTGGGTAGCGGAGTCATTTTTGCTGCTGCAATGAAAGGAGTTGTTCCTTCTGAAATTATTGATAGGACACTTTCGCAGCTTTCCCAGAGTCAACATTTAGTTATGAATTCTCTTTTGTCAAATGCTTCTCTGATCAATGCTTGTACTGACATAACAGGATTTGGATTATTAGGCCATTTAGTGGAAATGATTCAATCAACTAATAGTAATAGATCAAAATTAGCTTTGTCATTAATTACCATTAAACTTTTTGCTAGTGCAATTCCTAGCTTGTACGGTGCCAAAGAGCTCTTAAAAGCAGGATATTCAAGTACATTTGCACCTTCTAATAGGCATGCTTGGTATTTTTTAAAACAAAATGGACAAAGTTCTCCATTAATAAATTTTGCACCTGAGAAAATTGCTTTAGATGAAAATCAAATGAGAGTTGTAATGGAATTATTGGTTGATCCTCAAACTTGCGGACCTTTATTATTATCTTGCGATTCAAAGATTGCTGCTGAATTGGTCAAGAGGTACGAATGGCAAATTATTGGCTATGTTGATTTGGATTAAGCAATTAATTAGAAATGTTTTTATACTCACTTTTCTTTATTTCAATATTCCTAAGTCTTTTTAACTCTTGTCCAAGTTCGGGACCTTCCTTCCAACCATTTTTTATTAAATCTTTTGCGGTTTGATTTGATCTGATTAATCGCCACCTTCCCCACCATCGCAACAACTCTTTCCATACGGGAGATCCAGTACAAATAGTCAGTGCTATTGCCTCTGGTTGCCAATGGGATGACTCAATCTCTTCGGACCATTCTAGAGCACCCCAATTTTGGACTTTTTGTAGAAAATCTATTGAAGAGTAGGCGTTAATAATCGAATGACGTTCCTTTAGAAGACTTTTTTCTTTTTCTGGTAGCTGTAATCTTACTGCGAGAGAAATTGGGTTTGATGCTCTAGCAATTAAAACTGTGATTGGATTAAGACCTAGTCTTAATCCCCAGCAAATTTGTCTAATTAACAATGGATTGTTCTGAATGTCATCATCAAGTAAGACAAGTGCCCCCCACTTTTTCAGAACCTGAATGCATGGTGCCCATTTTTCTTTCTTAAACAGAAGTTCTAATTCCATTCCAAGCCTTGTGGCTAAAGCAGGAGGTGCTAATTCAGGAGCATTATTAGGCGACCATTCCCAAGGCCATAATAGTAAGGTTGTTTGTATTTGATGAATACACTTGGAAGATAGTTTGAAATTAAGTCTTGTGGCATAACGTGCAGCTCTAATGATTCTGGTTGGATCTTCTTCGACACTGCTTTCTTTAATAAATTCTAGATTGCGATTTTTTATTGCATCCATTCCTCGGTATGGATCTATTAATTCATTTGTTCGAATGTCAAGTGCTATCGAGTTGATTGTGAAATCTCTTCTACATAAGTCTTCTTCAATTGAACTATTAACTACTTTGGGGTTTTCTGCTGGACTGGGGTAGCTTTCTAATCTCGCTCTAGCAATGTCTATTCGAAGATTATCAACGTGTAATTCAATTGTCATATAGGAATGATTTATACGACTAATTAATACTTCTCTGTGGTCAATACATTCTCTAATTTTTTCGGCAAGATTTAATTCTGAGCCTTCTATAACAATATCGATATCTTCAATTTTGCTCGGGGGTTGAGCATGAATGAGATTTATAATTGAATCTCTCAAGAATCCACCTACTACAGCAATTCTTTTAGTACATGCTTTATCTGCAGCTATTGTCAATTCATTTAAAAGATCCTTTTGGATATTCAGTAATTCATTCATAAAACCTTTAGGAATTGCTTCTTTCATTCTTTGAAACAGGTTGCTTTCTGATCATTTCCAAGCTTTAATCATCATTTATCGATTTTAAGGGAGCCAATCTTGGATCAAGAATTTTAGGACTCATACCTGCAAATTTTATAGCAATTGATATTTTCTCTCCACTTCCAAATACATGAGTTACTTTTCCTTCTCCAAAGATTGAATGAATCACGAGATCTCCAACAGACCATGTTTTGCCGGGAGAAGGCCCTGAATTACGTCGCCGTACAACATTGTTAGGAGAATCGTCACTGTTTAAATAAGTATTTGATGAATACGTTCTATCAATTCTAGTCAGACGTTTTAGATGTCTATCTCTTCTTAGTGAAGTCCCTCCAGAAAGTGGTATTTCTTCTTCAATAAGATTTGCTGGAACTTCTGATAAAAATATTGATGGAATAGAAGCTTCTCTCATTCCTCCCCACAACCTTCTTTCATTTGCATGAAAAAGGCATAGTTTCTCTTTTGCTCTCGTTAAACCTACGTAACAGAGTCTTCGTTCTTCCTCTAAAGAGGCAGGATTATCAAGAGATCTATAGCTTGGAAATAAACCCTGCTCCAAACCAACTAGAAAAACTGTGGGGAATTCCAAGCCTTTGCTGCTATGCAATGTCATCAGAGTGACTCGATCTATAGAACTTTCTTTGCTATCAGCATCACTAGCGAGAGCCGCTGTAGCTAAAAACCCTTCGAGATCAGTTTCTTCATTCTCTTCTTGATATTGGAGAGCAGCATTTACAAGTTCTTGGAGGTTTCTTCTACGCTCTTCTGCTTCATCAGTTGCTGTTGCAATAAGCTCTTTTAAATAACCACTTTTCTCTAAAACTAATTGAATCATTTTAGCAGGATCTGATTTGAATAATTCACTTTGCAAGCTTTGAATAATCTCTCTAAATTCCAATAAACCTTTTGCAGATCGGCCACCAAGTGAACGAATCGCTTCAGGATCAGTAACCATATCCCATAATGAGATCCCTAGCTGACTTGCGGCTTCAGTAAATTTCTGAACAGTAGTTTTCCCAATACCTCGTTTAGGAACATTTAAAATTCTTAGCAAACTTACACTGTCATTTGGATTAATTAGTAATTTTAAATATGCCAAAACATCTTTAATCTCTCGTCTGTCATAAAAACGTAAACCACCTACAACGATATAAGGAATGTTCCAACGAACTAGAGATTCTTCTAGAACTCTTGATTGAGCATTGGTTCTATAAAGAATGGCAATATTGCCCCATCTTAAATTATCACTTCCGGCCTCTAATATCCTCAATCTTTGTACTACTGCTTCGGCTTCGGCTATTTCATCATCGCATTGAGTAATTTTTATTAAATCTCCTTTATTACGAGTTGCTTTTAGAACTTTATCGATTCTTTCTTTATTATTAGATATCAATGAATTTGCCGCTTCTAGAATGTTTGATGTTGATCTATAGTTTTCCTCCAACTTAACTATATTTGAACTATTTTCTTTCTCTAACTTGCTTCCAAAGTCTTCTTGAAATCCCATTAAGATTCTAAAATCAGCAGCTCTGAAACTATATATACTTTGGTCTGCATCACCAACAACAAAAACAGATCGACCGTTCCAGTTATTAAAAAGAGAAGGATTTTCTCCGTTTGTAACTAATAGCTTTATTAATTCATATTGGGTCCAGTTTGTATCTTGGTATTCATCTACAAGTACATGCTTGAATCTTTTATGCCAATATTCTCTGGTATCTTTATTTTGTCTTAATAACTGTACAGGTAGTAAAAGTAAGTCATCAAAATCTAGTGCATTATTAGCAGCTAGTGCCCTTCTATAAATTCTATAAGCTTGAGCCGTTAATTTAGATCTTTGACCTTCAGCATTTGCTTCTAATTTATCAGGGAGAATACCTTTATTTTTAGCATTACTTATTTCCCAACGAATTTTCTTTGGATCAAATCTTTTAGGATCAAGTTGTAAATCTTGAGTAACTATTTCTTTGATCAAGCTTTTAGCATCAGTTTCGTCATAAATAGAGAAATGACGTGTCCATGTTAGTCCTTCTTTATCAACATATTTCTCAATATCAAATCTAAGTAATCTTGCAAAGAGCGCATGGAAAGTTCCTATCCATAAATCTTTAGTTATATTTCTATAGATGCGAATACGAAGTTGACTTTGCTCTGTTAATTGAAGTGATGAGAATGGCTGACCTAATTCCTTCTCGGCCAGCCTTTTAGCTAAGAGTATCTCCAACCTATCTTTCATTTCACTCGCTGCTTTATTTGTAAAAGTTACAGCAATTATTTCAGTTGGATCAACATTATGCTGGGAAATTAAATGTGCTATTCGATGGGTTAATGCCTTTGTCTTACCACTACCAGCACCAGCAATAACTAATAAAGGTCCTTCATAATGATCAACTGCTTTGCATTGATCTTTATTGAGTCCATTGAGAAAAGAGTTTTGATTATTCATGATATTTTTTATCTTTCAATCATTATTAGAAACTAAGGATTTTTTGGAGGTTAATTTTTTTTGTTTATTTGTGAGGTAATAGCCTTAATTGTTTTTTCTATTTTCTTAAGCTCATTATTCTCTTTTAATGAAGCTTCGATTTTAGCTTGTGACATTCTTAGTTTTTGTGAAATATTTATAATTTCAGAACGAAGCCTATCCCTATAAATGTTTAATTCCTTTATAGAGTCATTTAGTTCTTGATTGGTTGGTTGCAAAATTCCATTTTTAAATCAATGAAAGGGTAGCTTAAAAATTCAAAAACTTTTTATAATTACTTTTCTTTCATATATATGAAGTTTATTAGCAGAAAAAAAGATTTCTTCAGTTACGAAGCATTTCAGAGTACTCCCCTTACATCAGTCTGAGACTCATTAGGGTTAGGTTGGTAGTTGGTGCTTTTGAATACCAGTAGAAGGCACTTAATTTACATTAATTTTCTGGCCTTAAGATATTCAGATGCTTGATGCATTCTCACGAGCTGTTGTAAGTGCTGATTCAAAAGGCGCGCCTATAGGAACTGCAGATTTGACTGCGCTTCGAAAATATGTAGCAGATGCAAATAAGCGAATAGATGCAACCCTTGCAATTACCCAAAATGTTTCTTGTATAGCTGCTGATGCCATATCAGGAATGGTATGTGAAAATACTGGACTGACTCAACCTGGGGGGCACTGTTATCCGACTAGGAGAATGGCGGCTTGCTTAAGAGATGGCGAGATTATTTTGAGATATGTAAGTTATGCATTGCTTGCTGGTGACCCTTCTGTATTAGATGATAGGTGTATAAACGGTTTGAAAGAGACCTATCTTGCTTTGGGAGTTCCTTTGGCTAATGCAATTCGTGCAATTGAAATTATGAAGATAGCAACAGTTGCGATAATGACTGAAACAAATACAGGAAGAAAAATGTTTGAAGGTATTAATTCGGGCTCAGGTGCCCAGTGTCAAGACATAGCTTCTGAAGCAGCCTCTTATTTTGATCGAGTAATCAATGCTTTGAGTTGACTCATTATGGTAATTTCCCCTTTATCATTTTAAAAAAAAATGAAATCAGCAGTTACTACAGTTATTTCTTCCGCAGATGCCTCTGGACGCTTTCCTACAATTAGCGATATAGAGTCTGTAAAAGGATCTTTTGATCGAGCTAATGCGCGTTTAGAAGCTGCCGAAAAACTTGCTGTGCATATTGATAGATTTACATCTGAAGCTTTGGAATATGTGTATGGAAAACAGTCCTTGGAGCAAGCAAACAAGGACAAGTGTGCTAGGGATATTCACCATTATTTAAGGTTGATCAATTATTGCTTGGTTACTGGTGGAACAGGTCCATTGGATGAATGGGGAATTGCTGGAATGCGTGAGGTCATTCGTGCACAACAATTGCCAACAATCGCATATATTGAATCATTTTCGTATATTCGTGATAATTTGGATATTCCAAGTGATATGGGTCAGCAAGCAGCATCAGAGTTTAAAAGCTTACTTGATTATTTGATAAACTCTTTGGCTTAGTAATTATTTGATTAAATTAATATCAAATACGAATGATATATGATGATCAAAATATTAGCTTGGATGATTTGTTTGATGATTTAGACCACCCTAATCCTAATATAAATAATCAAGCATATGAAAAAATGGCTCGGTTCTGGCCCGAACAGTCAATCCAGCGGTTAATTAAAAATTTAGATAGTAAAAATATTAACCTTAGGAGAAAATCTGTAAAAGGAATTGCTTATTTTGGTGTAGATATAGTGAATAAGATAATCAATTTATATTGCTCTTCTAATAATGAAATTTTAAAGATTAGTTGCTTGAAAATATTGACTATAGTATGTTTTAATTATGATTTAAATCATTATCACGAGGAGTTGAATAGCTTAATTAAATCAGCTCTCGAAGAAGATTCACCTGAAATGATTTTATTAGCTATTTCTTTGTTAAGACAAATAGGGGAGAAATCATTACCACTTTTAAAGCAATTATGTAAAGACATAAATATTTTGAAAGCAAAGGCTGCTATAACAGCATTGGTTGAAATTAACCATGTTTCACTTCAATCATTTTTATTGGAATTATCTCAAGATGATCAAATAGATGATTTTATAAGAGATAATGCTAAAGAGGCTTTAAGAGTTTAATTTTCAGACTTATTCTTTGAATGCCATTGATTAATTCTATCTATACTTAGATTTATAACTTTCTTCAGTTCAATATCTTTCTCCTTTGATAGTGTTAATTTCAACTGATCTATATGATTCATTGCATTTAGCTTCATAAGTGATAAAGCTGATTGCTTCCTTATTTCTGGATTTATATGTTCTAATTTAGAGGCTAATAAATCAAGATTCCAATTTTGTTCATTTAGCAATCCTATTAATTTTATAGCTTCAATTTGAACCTCAACTGATTTATCGTTTAATGCATTAGCAAGAATTTCTTTTGCTTCTTTATCTGAAAATGATTGAATTTGCTCTCCTAAAGCGGCAATAGAAGATGCACGAACTTTTTTATTGATAGACAATGAAGCTTTTTTAAGGGCTTCCCCCCCCCTTGGCGCCTATAAAAGCAAGTCCCCAACTGACAAGTCCACATTGCATTTCAGTGGTGGTTGGATTCTCTAGAACTTTTATAAAATGCTCAATAGCCTCTTCTCCAAATACAGACATAGCCGCTACAGATGAACCTTGAACAACAGGATCTTTGTCATTAAGTAGAGCTTGTAGAAGATCTGGTAATGCTGAGGGATGGCCAACAAGTTTTAATGTTTTTGCAGCAGCTCTTCTTGCGGTTACACTTTGACTATTTAGTAACACTTTGCTTAAGAAGGGCAGTGCTTCTTCCCCTATCAAACCAAGGGTTTCTGAGAAGGTTCTTCTTAATTTACCTCTATTGTCAGAAAGACCAGCAATGATTTTTTTTATAAGATACTTATCTATCTTAGAGATATCTTTCTTTAGATGATTGCTTTTTAATTCTGCAGCTAAAGTAGATGCTTCTTCTTCATTAAGAGATGCATTTTCGTTGAAATTATTTAAGTCTAATTCTTCTTCCAATTGTTTTATGAGGTTGATTTATTAAAAATGTTGACTTTAATCATATATTTATAGTTGGTAAATAATTGTTTAGTGAATGGAATCAGGTAATTTTGACACTCTTCCTCAGTTGAGTAAAAATGATGCATTGAGAATTCTCAAGACCTCTTTAGAAAATTTAAGCCTTTCTAGTGACTACTATAAAGCAGTTTTTCACTTATCTAAATATCCTTCTCCTGAAACAGAGCTGGCATTATTAGAATTGGTAAAGAGTAAATCTTCAAAACAGGCTGTACTTATAGGAAAGAGAAAGGCAATAGAGGTTTTAGGAAAGATGCAATGTAAAAAGGCAATTCCTTATATCGGAGAAAGTTTAAATAGCAGTGATCCCTATATTGTTGAGAACTCAGCTTTGGCTCTAGCCGATTTAGGTTGTAAAGAATTAAAAATTCATCATTTGATTGGTAATTTATTAGATAAACCTAATCAAAACAAAAGGGCTTTAATTAAGAGTCTTGGCAAGATGCGAGCATTTTCAGAATTATCAAAAATAAAAGAAATCTTTTCACAGAAAGATTTACCCCTAAGTATTAAGTGTGCTGCCATTGTCGCAATTTCAAATATTACGGGCAAACTTGAAAATATTGAACTCTTATCTGATTTATTAGATTCACTTAATCAAAATCAACGTATATGTGCTGTTCAGGATATTATAGATGCTAAGGCATATAAATTAATTCCTAGAGTTCTTAAAACCCCAATATCTCCTTTTTTTAGAATACAAGCGGTAATCTCTTTACTTCCAAGCAATTATAATAAATTAAAAAAGATTAGTATTATTGATTCACTTGATTCAATAGTTATTGATGAACCTAATAATATGAATTTAGATAAAAATTTAACTACAGAAAGTAATTATGAATTTTTTATTGAAGAATTATTTAATCCAGATTTTAATAAGTCTTATTTTGCCTTAAGTAAATTAAAAGAAATTAATTCTAAAATATTATTTAGTAAACTTAATCTTTATTGGAATAAATTTAAGAAAGATTATGGAGCTCTTTATTTCCTAATTATCTTGTTTAGATATTTAGATATATATGAAAAACAAGATACAGCAAAAGCATTAGAAATGATAGATTATTGCTTAGATAAATCTTGGCCTGATAATATGAAATTTAAGCCACAAGCAATTTTTTCATCTATATATATTGATCTAAATTTCTTTTTTGAAAATATTGTTAATTGGTTAGACTATAAGAAAAATAAATATTGGTTTTCAAGATATACAGCTTTATTTGCAATAGAAAGACTAATAGAAAATAATAGAATATCCTTGAGTCAAATAAAATTTCTAAATGATATAGATGAATCTAATGCATTTGCAAGATTAAAACTAAATTTTATAATCAATAAATATTTATTATCTTAGTTTTATAATAGAGCTTACCTTTAATATTTATTGAATACGATCAAATTCTAGAAATCCATTCATTGATCCCCAAACCTTTTTGTTTGTTTTAATGTCAAACCCCTCATCTTTACTTGATAATTTTTCTTCGCTAAGTCTAATTTGACTAATAAGGTATGTATCTTTGCCATTCATCTTTACTATGCATTTTTTACACTCTTTTAAGCATCCATCATAGTAACCTTTTAGTTTTTCTTTAAAAATAAGCTCACAATTTTCTCTAATATGAAGCTTATCTAGGGTTATCATCTTCAAAAATTCAAGGTTAAAACCTGCACCGGCTATTCTATCTTGGTTAACTATTTTATAATTATATAAAACAAATAAATCTTTTTCTGCTGACAATCTTAGTACTGCCTGTCTGTAAGGAGACCACGGAGAGTGATTGTAACTTTGTTCAGTATAAATTGAGATTCCTTCAAAAATCTCCCAAGGTAATAACCTAAAGTATATATTTATATTTGAATATAGAGATGGTTCTTTCTCTGATTGCTTTGCATTACTAAATTTACCACAAAGTGTCTTTAAGAAACGTTTTTGAGATTGATCATATAGATAATTCATTATTTACTTTTTGGCATTAATATTACGTATTTCAGACGCAAATGATGTTTGTAAAATAGCCTTTGTATCTATTGATCTAATTACTGATGAGCGACATCTTACATCATCATTAATAAACCAGATTCTTTCTTCTGCAATAGTTTGGTTATATTCTGTTGATAAAAGTATTGTTCCATCTGATAAAAAATTAAAATTTGAAATTGCTTCAATTTCTTCTGCATAGCCTATACTTCTTAAAAAAATTCCTGTATGTAATGAGTAAGCTATAGGAATTAATAAACTAGAGCCAGACATCTCTTTATCGCGATTGTCTTCATGCCAATTTGAATGGCCTTGCCACTTTATTTCGAATGGAAAAATAACTTTCTTGTTTTTGAATTTACTCTTATTAAGAAAACTTATAACCCTTGATTCTTCATTGCTAAGGATTTTAATGCTTAAATTGCTTACGACTTCTTCGAATTGCTTGAAGGCAAGAGAATGGCCACTTCTCATTGAAATCCAATTACCCTCACTTTTTTTGAGGAAAGACTCAATATCCATTGATGGTGGCCACTAAGTTTCTTTAGAATCTAGATCTGGTTGATTATCGTTGCCGTTTTGTATCATTCTGACCATTGAATCAACCATCATTGACATTGCCATAGGAATTTCTTTTCCCGATGGAGTTTTAGAAGACTGATTACCTGGATTTTTGTTTGAAGAAGGCCTTTTTATGGTCATGCAATAAAAGCTCTACTTTTTAATTACGTTATCACTGGAAGCAAAACCTTTTCTGTAAGAGGCTGTTTTAACAAAGCTTGATGTCTTCATACCATATGGAGAGTTCCAACACCGTTGAAATGGGACTATATTTTCTCCGAACTGTTTGGTATATTCTGTGGAATCTATTAAGTAGTCAATATGAGCATAGATACCTTCTTTGAATATTATATTTATATTTTTTATTAGTTCTTCATCGTCAAAAATTGGCCTACCCAATATATGCATAAACCGTAGTTTGATTGATGCTTTTTGGCTAACTTGATTTACAAAATTGTCTAAATAAAAGTCTGATTTTGCAAGGCCTCTAATAAATTCCCGTATGGGAATATCCCCATTCCTTAGTCTTCTTTCTAGTTCTTTTGGTATTTCACTTTCCATTGGTTTTAAGTTTCCATATACTTGCTTGTATGAAGCTATTACAGCAATATTTAATGATTCATCACTGTAAGGCTCGAATTGGTCATATGTAAAATCATCTACGTTGTTAAATATATAGTTATGGCCTTTATATTCATATGAATAATTATATTTTTCCCGTTTATATGCTCTACTCATTCTTATCATATTCCTCTCTGTTATCTCTCTAGGTTTATTAGCAGAACTTATAACAAATATATCTTTTCTGCCAGGCATGCAAGTGCTTCTTCCATGCATAAAATAGGATAAATTATTGCTTCCAGATACGCGTGATTTACCATAACTAAAATACCTACCCTCTATAATCTCAGAGAGTTTTGATTCTAGCTTATACCTTGAAGTAAATAACATCGTGAGTTTAGTAAGATTAAATTTTACTAGGCGAAACTAGTTTAA